>NZ_JAMBNQ010000055.1 GCF_023715155.1 Neobacillus mesonae | reverse complement strand
GTACCCATGTGATGGAATAGTTTCACATAATATAAAAATATTGTTAGAAAATCGTGTCGAAAAATATTTTTTTGACACCCCACCAACGGGTCAAACCGTTGATAAATCAACATTTATAGAGGGAGGTAAAAAAGTCAGAACAAACTTCACAAAACCAACAGGCTGATACATCTTCTTACTATTTCACAGCTAATGAAAATGGAATTTCAAAAATTGATGCAAAAACGAATAAATTTGTAAAAACAATCGATACTGAAGGTGCTGCTCATAATGTTCAAGTATCACCCGATAATAAAATTTTAGGGGCTGCAATGGTTCCAAATATGGGAGGACACGGTAAACATGATGACAGTTCTATGGATATGAAAATGAATGGTTATGCATTGTTTTATGACATTAAATCAAATAAATTAATACAAAAAGTTGAGGTTGGCGAACATCCTGCACATATTGTCTTTACGGAGAACAACAAATATGCACTTGTCACCAATAACGAAAGCAATAATGTTTCAGTAATTGATTTAACTTCTTACAAAGTTATTAGTACTATTCAAACTGGGAAAGGGCCGCACGGATTCCGCATTTCACATGATAGCAAATTTGCCTATATCGCAAATATGGGTGAGGATACAGTCAGCGTCATTGATTTAGACAATTTAAAAGAAATGAAAAAAATGACCGTAGGGAAAGCCCCAGTCACAACTGGTATCACATCAGACAATAAAACACTAGTAACTACATTAAATGGGGAAAATAGCCTGGCTATTGTGGATCTTACTTCTGACAAAGTTGAAAAAGTTAAAGTTGGCGCAGGACCCGCTCAAGTTTATATTCAACCCGATGACAAATATGCCATTGTTGCAAACCAGGGTACGTCTGAAAACCCTTCAGATACTGTGACAAAGGTTGATTTAAAAACGAAGAAGGCAGCTGCTACAATAAAAGTTGGAAATGGTCCTCATGGAGTAGTAACAAGCAAAGATCATAAATTTATTTATGTCACAAATATGTATGATAATACAGTCAGTGTTATAGATAATGAGAAAAATGAAGTAGTTGATACTATTGATGTCGGAGAAGTACCAAACGGAATTTCAATTCAATAACCTAAATATATAGCAAATCCCTTTACCATGGAAAACATTGAATGGTCATAATTATCACTATCAAATGGGAATTTTTGATAGTGATAATTATTTTTTTATTCTACATTCCCACTACATTTTTTGGGAAACGTTTTTTCTGTAAGACAGGGATAATGACAGGTATACTTTTTCACATAATTCTTCATATTATGATGATATAAAGTATCCTTTTTTAATAATGAAAAACAGTCCTTCAATCAGGCTGTTGTATTATTCTTCATGAATCCAAGTAACAGATTGTCCAGTTGAAGGACAGCATGGGAATATTTCTCCCTGCTGGAGCACTGCATGCTCTCCATCAGCATCTATATAATGACCTGATTCCATTACAGTTTCTCCTGTTCTGTGAGTATGGTTAGCATGAGTCCAAGTGGTTGCATTTCCAGCGGAAGGACACTCCGGAAATGTTTCCCCTTGATGAAGTTCCGCCTTTTCTCCAGCTGCACAAATATAAGTACCAGCTTCTGATACAATTTCACCTGTGTGGTGATGATCTTTCATATGGGACATAAAGATTCCTCCCTTTGTTTTTCCGATACATCTATAGTCTTTCATTGACTCTCTTAATTATTCTATTCATCATTTACCATTCGAGAGATACGTATTCTTCTTTAAAAAGTAAAAACAGCAATCTCTCTATGAAAAATCGCTATTTTGCCAGGTAGTTATATGGTGCCTTCAGGTTACAGGGACAACTAATGCACTTTATTCCATTTGTATAGCCCATATCTATTCCAAATGGATCATGTCATTTTTTGTTAATTTCCGAAGCTGTTAATCCTGATCGGTTTCTAATCGAATGAACCGTTAAAGCAGCTTCTGTTGTGCACATTCCCCCTATTCGAAGTCATGGACTTCCGTTTAAATATGCCTGAATCTTTTTACTATCATTAACTTCAAGAACAGCACCAAAAGGTAATCACGCCTGTTAAAAACCACCCATTAAAACGACCAATAGGTAAATGTATCAAAAATTCCTATAATCATCATAAAAATGCCGGCAATCCTTTGGACAATGGTCCCGAATTTTCTTCCTTTTTTCATTAAAACACCACCGCCGCCAAAATACCAAATGATAAAAATCACGATTAATAGCGGCAACGCTGTGCCGAGGGCGAATATGGACGGAAGAATAAATCCATATGAACTAGACAGTACAACCGGCATTAAAGTAACAAAAAACAGGATAAACATGGTCGGACAGAAAGCTAAAGAAAAACTAAAGACCCAGCATGAAGGATCCAAAACGGTTTCCTTGCTTGTATTCCTTAGACTGTTTAAACAATTTAATAGTCCCTTTCAATTTAATAAATCCGAGCATATAAATTCCGACAATAATTAAGACTGGTCCCATCATTTTACGAAGCCAAGGAAAACAAAAAGTCAGATTTTGTTCAATTCCTTTACCAAGCAGCCATACCATTGCACCCAAAAAGGAAAATGCAACAATTTTACCTATTGTAAAGCTAAAAACTTCCTTCCAGATAATTTTCTTTTGGATAGAACTATTTCCATACAGCTTGATTGCACTAATATTGCCTGTAAGCTGACATGGGGCAAGTGCTCCGACAAGACCTAAGATTAAGGTAAAAACAATTGGCCAAGATTCTAAACTATTTGCCATATTAAAAAATGGCTGACTTAAAAAAGTACTAATTTTACTAAGGATACTGTACATGCCATCACCCAAAATATATATTTTAATAGAAATAAATTTTCATAAGAAGTTGTAGAAAGTATGGAGGTGATAAATTTTTTACCTTTTATTTTTTTTAAAGAGTAAACAAAAAACAATAATTGATGATATTGTTAATATTATTTTCCCCTGAAAACTCCGACTCAGGATTTGCTGAATGGAATAGGCTTCAATTAAAAGTGCAGGTATTTTTCCCAGGGTGCTTGCCAATGAAAAATTCAAGATTCCCACTTTACTGCCTGCACTTACTAAAGTAACGAGGCCAGATGGGATAAACGGGAGTATCCGAAGCGCTATAATTAATAAAAAAGCTTCTCCCCCTTTAGTTTGATGTAATCGATCCAAATATTTATTGTTCATTGTAACCTTATTTTTTAGTTTATTTATACCTTTACGATATAAATAAAAGCTAACGATTGCTCCCAAAGCCTCTCCTAATATAGATAAAAACAGCCCATAACCAAAACCAAAGAAACTAATATTTGCAGCCGTAATAAAAACGCTTGGTAAAATCCCCAAAACGCTTATCAAGATATTTAGAATAATGCTTAGCAAAAAGACAAAATAACCACTGTTTTCAAACCACTCTAGAACTTGCCCCTCCAAATATAGCACCAAATTTCTTTCCAAATTTTTCATCTTTTCTTGAAAGTCAAAATATCTATTACAATGCCCCTCTTTTACAAGTAGGTCCCGGTTATATGCCGTCAGCTGGTCGAATAAGAAGCCTTTTCAAATTCTTTATTTCTTATCTTTGTTTCTATTCATGGCCCTCCAAATAATCATGATGACTGTTAAGAATAAGAAGCAAATAATCAGCATCTGTGAAAACCAAAAGAAAATGTGGTGCAGCATCATATTTTTTCCCATCATCATCCCCATTGAAGTTGGGGGAAACCACGTCATTTTGATGACAAATATCAAGGACGAAATTCCTAGAATAATAATTAGAATTAAAGATAGGGTGGACAATATTTTTTTCATTTTCTCACCTATTCCACTTTATATCCGATACCCCAAACTGTTTTAACGGGCTGTTCCTTGACCCCTGCCGCTTTTAATTTATCCCGGAGATTTTTAATGTGAGAATCAACCGTTCTGTCTTCCCCCGTAAACTCTATACCCCAAATTAACTCTACCAATTGCTCTCTTGATAAGACATTTCCCCTATTTTCCAAAAGAATCTTTAGTAAATCAAACTCTGTTTGTGTAAGACTAATTTTTTTATCATCGAAAAATACATTTCGAGCATTTAAGTCAACAGTTAACGCATTATATTTTAACAAGTTTTCTTTTTCTTCGTTTAGATGAGTTCTTCTTAGTAACGCATGGACCCTCGCCACCAGTTCCTCAGCATCAAATGGTTTAACTAAATAATCATCGGCGCCTTTTGATAATCCGGCCACTTTATCTTTAACAGTCCCTTTTGCCGTTAGCATAATTACCGGCAAATCTGACAATTTACGTACTTGTTCAAGTGTCTGCCAGCCGTCCATCAGCGGCATCATAACATCAAGAATCATTAACTGATACTCATGTTTGTCAATTTTCTTATAAGCTTCCTTTCCGTTCTCTGCTTCTTCCACAATAAAACCTTCCTGCTCTAAATAAAGGAGCAATAGCTGTCTCATTTCAAACTCATCATCGACTACCAATATTTTAATCATATCTTTTTCCTTCTCCAATCAGATTTTAAATTTTTATAGATATGGTAAAAGCGGATCCTGCATTTTCAATACTTTCAACCATTATTTCTCCTTCATGTGCTTCAATAATCTGTTTTACTACATATAGTCCCAGCCCGGTTCCCCCTGTTTTTCTGGCACGGGATTGTTCAACCCGGTAAAAACGATCAAATATTTTAGTCAAATCAGATTTTGGAATCCCGATTCCAGTATCTTTTACTTTTATTTTTACAAACCCTTTTTCAATATAAGAGGTAATTGAAATTTCCCCTTCCTGGGTGTATTTCAATGCATTTTCAATAAGATTATATAAAACTTGTTCCACTCTTTTAGGGTCAATAATGATTAACGGAATTTCTTGTAGGTTGGATGTGATTTTAATCCCCTTTTTCAACATTTCTGGCTGAAGATTGGTTATGACCTTATCGATAATCTGATTGATATTAGAATACTCACGCTCTAATAGAAATTCATTTGCCTGTAATTTACTCATTTCAAATAAATCATTCACTAAAACCGATAAACGCTTTGCTTCATTATTGATAATTTGTAAATATTGCTTCTGTTCTTGACTGCTTTTATACATTCCCTTCATTAATATATCGCTATATCCTTTAATATAGGTTAGAGGGGTGCGAAGCTCATGTGAAACTCCGGCAAGGAAATCATTCCTGCTGTCTTCAAAGTATTGAAGCTGTTCCCCCAGCGACTGAATCGATTTTCCCAGCTGGGCAATTTCATCATTACCTTTCATGGGGATTTTTTGTTGATACCGTCCAAGCGACATTTTATTTGTCGCATCTTTCATCATTAAGAGCGGCATTGTAAGTCTTTTAGATAAAATTCCAACAAATCCAAAGGCAAGTAAAACTACTCCCAAGCTCGCAATTAATATTAATAGGTTTAAAACAACCACGATTTCCCGTAATATATATGCTGGATAGTACATATATACAAAACCTTCATTTTTTCCAATAGGAGAAACGGAAATGATGTAATCATGGTGTTTCCAATCAGTTTCCACCAACAGACCTTTTTTGAGCACCTTTCCTTTAGGCAGTAAGTGATTTTTCATATCTTCATCCAGGGGAACCGAAGAACCGATTACACTTTGATTAGGATCAGTGATTAAAACCTTGGTTGTTGCTCCTTTTTCCATTCGGATTACATGGTCAATGGTTGATTCATTAAATTGTCCTTCCAGCACTTTTGCGTGATTATTCCCTCTTACAAGCAAATCCTGCTTGACATAATCACCGAAAATATTAATAAAAATTCCATATAATATAATACCTAATATGAGAAGCAATACCACAAAAATTCCGCTGAATAATAACCCCAACTTCGTTGATATGCTCTTTATTTTTTTCATTTAATTGCTCCTTGGTTTTCAAAAAATAGTACCATTTATTCCATCATATAATAATTTTATCGAGAAATTATGGAGAAATTTATTTTCAATGGAAACCAGCATTTCTAGTACTATTTGATCTTTAACAAGGTTTCAAACAATATTAAAACACCGACTCCTTAGAGGCCGGTGTTTTGATATTTAATTATTTAGTTTTATCTGCCAGCTCCTTTAAGGCATCAGTAAGTTGATCGTTCAATGTGCCTAATGCTTCTTTATCAAGAGTAGCTGCTTCTGAACCTGCAATGGTTGGGTCAAGATATTTTTCGACCTTTTCATAAAGTTCCTTGTTATCTTTTTTTACATCATCTTCAAAAGAGGACCATTGATCTTCAAGTTTAGGTCCTACTTCTTTTACCTTTGCTTGATCACCACTGTCGATTGCCTTGGATAATTGCTCGGTTGTATCTAGCATTTTATTTACACCATCTGCTGTTTTATTGTCATTAGAACTACATCCTGCTAAAAGTAAGGAACCTCCAAGACCAACTGCTAGTACGATTGACGTTAATTTTTTCATGATTGTTTCCTTCCTTCATTTTTAATGATTGTTAGCTGCGATAAGTTTTTTTCTTTTTATGTTCTTGAACAAAAGAATTAAAATGGCAGCAAAAACTAGTACAAATTGGGGAATTGCGCTTTCCCAAGAAGAATAAAGAGCAAAGAATTCCATGCTTGGAATAGGAGCGTTGGTCGTTGGAATTAATCCAGCTAATTGCAAACTATGAATCCCCATTCCTGTAAACTTAATGCAAAGATAAAAAACGATTATACTTGAAACCATAAAGAATGGCCTTAGCGGTAATTTTAGTCCTACAAAAACCATTAAATAAGCCAGAACTCCAAGGATTGCCGCACCAATGAGAAATCCAAATAATAAGGACTGGAGTTTGATTTGACTTGCCATTCCAATATAGAATAGGACTGTTTCAGTTCCCTCGCGAAATACCGCAAGAAAAGCAAGAACTCCTAAGGATAATAGCTTACCGGTTGTTAAAGCTGCTTGACTTTTCTCCCGAATATACCGATTCCAATCCGCGATATTAGATTGACTGTGAAGCCAATAACTCATATACAATAACATGACTGCTGCAAAAACCCCTGTCCATCCACCAATAAGTGCATTATTATTACCAAATGCCCCTGAGGAAATGACAAATTTAACGATTACCGCAAGGATTATACTAACACCAAGACCTGAAAGGACACCTGCCCAAATCCAGCCTTTACCTCTTGATTCTGATGATTTTTTTACAAAGGACATTAGGGCTATAACCACAAGTAATGCTTCCAAACCTTCTCTAATGAGGATCATTGCCGCATCCCAATAAGTATATTGAGATTTCCCAGCTAAAGGAGTTAAATATGTGATCATGTTGTCAATTGTTTTATTAGCTTTTGTATAATTTGGAGGATTCGCCGATAGCATTGCTTGAATGGCAACTAAATCTCTTTCAGAATCACTATAAACAGAAGCCGACTGTGCGACAACTGCACCTTCAACGCTAAGCCAGCTATCGCTGGCGTTTCTAATGCCTTCCAGTGCTTCGGATTGATTTTTTTCTGTTATTTCATTTTTGGTCTGTTGTAGAATGAGGATAAAATCATCTAGCGAGATGTCTTCCTTTTTAAATCCAGATTCCTTTGGATACCCGCCACTAGCAAATTTCTCATTTGCTGCCTTCAAACTTTGCAATGCTTGTAAAACCTGATCTTGTTTTTTTATTGTGAAAGCATAAACAACTTTCCCCATACTCGATTCGATATCTCGATAAGCAGCTGCAGAATCAGATTTTACGCCTTCCTCAATCTCTCTCCAGGTTTTATTAAATTGATCATAAGCTTTTTCTGCTTCAGAAAGATTTCCTTTCGAAGCTAAAACGATTGCTTGATCAACCGCTGCTTCCGCCTTTTTAATATCTTCAGTTGAATCACCTGCTGCCATCGCAGAGTTATGTAAGCTAAAACCTAGTATAAGCAGAAGGATTGTTATTTTTAGTAAAAGATTTTTCCTCATTATAATCACCCTAGTTAAAAATATCCAATTGATAACGAATTTCAATATCATTTATATATTTCATTGTATTTTCATTGAAAATGATTGTCAATTGTATTTTTAAATAACAAACTACTTTTTTGTGAACATCTCAGCTTATTTTTTCAAAGACTCTAAACAAAAAGAGGATATCCTTAAAGTTTTGGATACCCTCTTTATAATTTCACTATTTTCATGTAAATATTATTTCACAGGTAAAAGTTCACTTTCTGTTACCCACTTATGATTTGTTATCTTCTTACCCGTTTTTGTATCAGTGTAATCAACCATATAAACGGTTGTTTGCTCAGCCGTATCAATGGTTGCTTTAGCACCTTTCATCCCTTTCATATGGTCTGCATTTAAAACAACCTCATCACCTTGTTTAAACGTTTGGTCTCCTGCATTTTTAATTTCTTCATGAATTACCCATTTATGATTTTTAACCGGGTTCCCGCCGGTTGTTGGCGTATATGTAACTGAATACACAGTAGTATCAAAAGCTCCTGATACGACAGCCTCAGCCCCATTCATTCCTTCCATATGATTAGCATGTATAACCACTTTAGTACCAACAGGATAAGCTGGGTTTTCTGCTTTTGCTGCCCCTTCTGGAACCTCGCCTGAACCTGAATGATGATCCATTCCTTCCATAGAATCAGATTGATCATTTTTACTTATATTTTCATGTGTGTTAGATTTTGTATCCGCATTATCATTTAGAGATGTCTTATTATTTCCTCCACAAGCAGCTAAAAAGAATACCAGCATCAATGATGTTATTCCTAAAAAAGCCTTTTTATTTTTCACTATTCCCATCCTTTCAAACGTATTTATTGTCTGAAATAGATTATCAATAATTTGTGGAGATTCTATGCAGATTTAATAGGACTTTTTTATTAATTTCATAAGTTTTGTAAGGATTAGTGTTTCAATTTCTTCCATTTATAGATTAAAATCAGTTATACTCCTCTGAAGCAAAATCATTTCTTTGGCCAATTTCTTTATCCTTCTAGAAACATCTGAATCGATAACTTCATTATCCTCATTAAAATGATCATTATGAACAAATACATTACCGACCGGTACCACTCCTTTAAGAAATGTAAGGATTGGTTTTAAATGATATTCTGTAACAAGGTAATGCTTTTCAGATCCTCCCGTGGTGATCATGCCTGTTACCTTAGATTTAAACGCATCGGTCGGCATATGATCCAATAGATTTTTCAAAGCACCAGATATTGATGCTTGATAGATAGGTGTTCCAAATACTAGGAAGTCAGCAGATAAAATCTTATTTACCACATTCCATGTATCACTATTGTAATAAGATAAAGGGGTGCCCCTTACGAATTCTACATCATAATCCTTTAAATCGACTAATTCTGTTTCAAGGCCTGGATCGTAAGCCTTCGCTGCAAATAGTACTTCATAAACCGCTTTAGATGTCTTGGAACCGACTAAAGAACCTGAAACTCCTATAAGCTTCATGGGTATTCCTCCTATTTAGGTACTGATTTTTGAATGAGGAGCATTATTTCTAACTCATGAAAACGGCCAGCTCTGACTCTATATGTTCCTTTATTAATTTCACACATTCATCAACAGTTTTAGCAAAAATCCGTTTTCCATTCACAAAGCGCATATGGTCTTCGAGAACACATTCCACAAAAGGATAGACAGTCATTTTCAATAACAGCCACTTCCGGATATTCTGTCTCAAAAAGTTTTTCCATGTCAATTGCTGTAATTAAACTCCCTTGACATATTTCTACTATTACAATTTCCATAACTGCCTGCCCCCCCAACCTAATAATTATGAAAACTTACCCGTGGAATTCCTTCACGGCCCAAAAGAGTTACATGGGGAAGAAATTATTGAATATCTCCTACAAAAAAGAAGTGAAAGGCAAAAATGAAATTATCTTCCCAAAATACAAAATAAGAGTTTTGATGAAAAGGTTAAAGAGCTTAATACTATTCAAAACACGAAAGGTTATATGATAGAACTAAAAAAATAGATGACCAGACATTTGAAATCGTAGAGTTTAACTGTCCTATTATCTCTGTCGCTAAAGAATATAAAAAAGCTTGTACTGGTGAAACTCAAATGTTTAAAGATCTCTTAGGTACGGAAAATGTAAAAAGGGTTACTTGCAAAACTGAAAACGGAGATCATTGCAGATTCATAATAAGAGACATTCTGATACACCAATCTAATAAAACTTAAATAATGCTGTCCTTGAGGCAGCTTATTTTTTCCTTTTTTTCGGCACCAGCACAGAATAAACATAAATTGACAACTTCAATTTTTATTTGAACTCTTTTCCTTCAGCAAGCTTTTTAGTTTTTCAAACCGGTTTCCCGCATATCCCCATACTGTCACATGGATCCCTCTCTTTTAGTAAACCCCATTCTATCCTTCACATTCAGCAATAAATGAAGATCACCTGTCAATTGAAGATTTTTCTAAATGTCCGCCAGAAAATATTTTTGATTTTATTCTTAATTAAACCTTAACAATGTCAAACCATAATGAAAGGAAAAGGAGTGATTGATGATGCAGGATATCGGTATATTTTTCGCTTTAGCGGGCGGTCTATTATCTTTTTTTTCTCCATGTGTTTTCCCCTTATTGCCAGCTTATATAACCCATTTAACAGGGGGGAAAATTGAAAACTCTATGATTCATGTGAATCGAAAAAAGCTTTATATGCGGTCAATTGGATTCATTGTAGGTTTTAGTATTATTTTCATTGCTCTTGGTGCATCGGCAAGCTTCATTGGAAAAATTCTAATGAATTATCGATTGGTCATTATGCAGGCTGCAGGTATTTTGATCATTATTTTTGGATTACAGATGGCAGGACTGCTAAAATTTAAATTATTAATGAAGGAAAAAAAAATTCAATCCAAACATCATTCAAAAAGTATGTTCGGTTCTGTTTTACTTGGAATGGCTTTTGCAAGTGGATGGTCCCCTTGCGTTGGTCTGGCCCTATCCTCAATATTATTATTAGCAAGTTCTTCAGACACTTTGTCACAAGGGATTTTCCTTTTAGGTGCCTATTCTCTCGGAATGGCCATTCCATTTTTTGTGATTACAATAGTGGTTTCTTATTCTTTAAAAACGATGAAGAAAATCAACAAACATTTATCAAAACTATCTTTTGTAAATGGAATAATCATGGTTATGCTTGGCTTTCTTGTACTAAGCGGGCAAATGCAAAAGATAAGTGCCTGGCTGTCGTCATTTACATTATTTCTGTTCTAGAAAGGGAGAAGAAAATTGACTCCAAAGAGCCTTATTGGAAAAACAGTACTAGTCGTAGAAGATGACCCGAAAATTCGTCAGCTTCTAAAAATCTATTTAACTCAAGAAGGGTATGAAGTTAGTGAAGCTATCAATGGTTTGGATGCAAAACAAAAAATTGAAAATCTTGACCCATGCATTTTAATTCTTGATCTTATGCTCCCTGAAATTAGCGGGGAGGAAATCTGCAGATGGATTCGAGAGGATATAAAAAGCATGATGCCTATTATTATGCTTACAGCAAAAGCTTCTGAAAAAAATCGGATTCAAGGATTTAAATTAGGAGCAGACGATTATGTAGTTAAACCCTTCAGCCCTGGTGAATTAATGGTACGAATCGAAGCAGTTTTAAGAAGAACCGCCAGCCGCTGCGGCAAGTTGAGCTTTACTGGGTTCACGATTAAGCCGGCAAAAGGAGAAGCCTGGATTAATGGAGAGCAGCTTGAACTAACTCATTTTGAATTTAAGCTTCTTCACACATTCATGCAGCATCCAGAACAAGTCTTATCAAGAGAACAAATCCTTACCTTTATCTATGAAAAAAATGAAAGGTCAGTATCAGAAAGAACCATTGATGTCCATATTAAGAATTTGCGGGAAAAAATAAAAGAAATGACACCTAAAGATTATATTCAAACTGTTAGAGGGATGGGATATAAATTTGTGGGCCAATAGAAAATTTTCCAACCTATTAACCAAGCTTGTTGCCCTAAATAGTATAGTCATCTTACTTGTCATTCTTCTTGCAGGCCTTTCGGTTAAGGATTATGCCTGTTATTTAGTCAATTCTGAAAAAATAGTGGGACAAGATCTTTTACATATCCTGAATGGATTTCTGTGGAAAGTTGGAATTATCGCATTTATAGTTGCTGGTCTGTTTCACTACATCTCAGTAAAAAGAATTGTTGAACCTCTGAAACACTTATCAAGTGCAGCAAAAGAAATAAAGGAAGGAAAGACGCCTTCCAGAGTAACGCCAAGCTCATCGGGTGAATTAAAGGAACTGATTGAAAACTTTAATGCCATGTCGGAAACGATTTATACCGTTCAGGAACAACGGGAAGAAATGCTCCGAGATATAGCCCACGAACTACGAACCCCTTTGACAAATATAAACGGGTACTTGGAAGCACTTCAAAATAGAGTGATTGATGGAAATCCAGAGTTGTTCGGTTCATTGCTTGAAGAGTCTCGCAGAATCACTAGAATTGTTGAACTTATTACGGAATTAAATTCTTGGAATAAAGGGAACTACTTTTTAGAGAAGCAGTTTAGTCTAATAGCCATAAACAAGGTGTTGACTGAAACCTTAACTTCCTTCCATCTAAAGCTTCATGACCGTTTTAAAGCAATCAACATTCATATTGAACCAGAAAAAATAATGGGAAATCAAGACGGCCTTATTCAGGTTTTTACAAATGTCCTTCAAAATATTCTCGATTACAATACGGGCAGCATATTAACTATTAACGCGATAAAAAAATATAAACATTATATAATTACCTTCACACATACTGGTCAATTTATTCATCCCGATAAAAAAGAACGAATCTTTGAACGCTTTTATCGCTTTGAAGAATCGAGAAGTACAAAATCTGAAGGTGCAGGTCTTGGTCTCACCATTTCAAAAAGCATTATAGACGCCCATGGTGGAAAAATTGGAATTAATACAGATGGTTTACACCATATCTTTTGGATTAAACTCCCTATCATGGAGAACGAAACGATTGGTTAATCGGTATTTTACTTATAGTTCGATTCTTAATCATTTCTTAACAAATTCAGATGATAATCTTATGGAAAGGAGTTTTTAATGTGAAATTTATAATTGATACTGAAAAAATTAACGGTGAATTAGGTTATGGGGAACTATTTGTTTCCCCAAATGAAAAATACGGTTATAGGCCATTTGAATTATTTGTTTCATCCTTAGCAGGGTGCAGCGGAACTTTGCTGCGTAATATTTTAACCAAAAAGCGTCTGTCCTTTCAAAAGATTGAAATGGAGGCAGATTCTGTTCGAAACCCTGAGCACGCCAATCGAATTGAGAAACTTACTTTCACTGCCAATGTACAATCTGATGAACCTGTTAGTCCGCAGCAAGCAGAGAAGATTGCTAATTTAGTTGTGAATAATTGTGGAATGATCCAGTCTGTCATTCACTCTATTGAGATTAATTTCATAATAAAATTTGGTTCTCCAATAAGTGAACAAAAATGACTTATTTTCAAATCGGCAGCTTAGCCTTCCCTGCTGTATGGCTTGCTGTCCTTTCTGCCCTTTTTATCGCCTCTCTCATTTATAGGTTTCTAACTAGTCATAAAGTTGGAGATTGGTATTGGAATGGCTTTTTTCTCTATTTTCTTACTTGGAAACTTAGCTACATACTCCTTAATTTAAACATGTTTGTCAAAATGCCCCTTTCATTCATTTATTTCAATGGGGGAACCAAAGGGCATTTTCTAGCATTAACCCTGTTATCTTTATATTTATTGTTTTATATTGGTAAAAAAAACCCTGGTATTTATAACGCATTGTCACACATCTTTCTACTTTTTTTTATTTCATATGAAGTCATTATTCTTCTCTTAGAAAGCAATTGGTTTGCTGCTTTCACTCAATTTATAGTCTTGGCAAGTTACTTGTTTTTGGTTAATTACCTAAAAAAAGGAGATAAGTTAATACCGTCAACACTTATGATTGTGTGGATCCTCATGGAGCTTTTGGTTCTTAGTATATTCAATACCATGTTTTCTCTAGAGACATTAACTTTTATATGGATTGGTCTGACAATCCTGGTTCTGTTTAAAAAAGTGGATACGGAGGTACATAACACTTGAATAAAAAATTTCCCTTCATCGCCATAATAGTATTAGCCGGCGCAATCATATTCGTAAATTTATGGAAACCCTCCATAACAGAGGGTGACAAAAAAACGGTAGAAAAAGATATTTCTGCAGATGAGGATGTTCCAGGTGTTGATCTCACACAAGTGCAGGAAGGAAACTCAGCACCAGACTTTGAATTAACTACTTTAGAAGGAGATAAGATAAAACTTTCCGACTATAAAGGAAAAAAAGTAATCTTAAATTTTTGGGCTACTTGGTGCCCGCCATGTAAGGCTGAGATGCCCCATATGCAAAACTTTTATGAAAAAAACCAAGATAATGGGGTTGCAATAGTCGCTGTCAACCTTACCAATTTGGATAAGGGAAATAAAGAGATTGAGAACTTTGTAAAAAGTTATGGTCTAACCTTCGATATTCTTCTTGATAAGGTAGGAACAATCGGTGCGCAGTACCAAGCCTTTAGTATTCCAACAAGCTATATCATTGATTCGAAAGGTGTCATTTCGAAAAAAATAATTGGTCCAATGGATGAAGAAATGATGAAGAGCTTAATTAATAATATAAATTAATTTCACTTAGATTATTTTTAAAACCTGATGTTCCACAAACACAAAAAATAGCACCTAACATTACGATAGGTGCCACCTTTTGTGTTTGTGGTTTCTTATTTTCCTCGCTTAATCCTTTGTATAATCTTCGGATATGATTCCGCAAAACTGATTCCCTCATGAATCAGCTATCTTTAGCTTATTAGTTTTGTTTTTTCAGAGGAGATGAGAAAGGCTCGTTTTCCTGTTTTTTAATATAGTGTAAGTGAAAAAAGTCAATCCCGTTTTAATGTTTTAACAATTTTTCCTTTAATTCCTCAACATAATGTTGTGCTGCTTGAGCTGCAATACTGCCATCTCCGGTAGCTGTTACAATTTGCCGTAACGTTTTCTCACGGATATCTCCTGCAGCAAAAATCCCCTGTACCCTTGTTTCCATTTGATCATTTGTTTCGACATAGCCACTCTCATTTGTAATACCAAGACCTTCAAACGGCTTAGATAGCGGTAACATTCCAACATAAATAAATACACCATCTGCTCTAAATTCCTGTTCAGTTCCATCTATAGCTGAAACTAGCGTTAGACTACCGACCTTGCCATCCTTCTCATGAATTTCTTTAACCGTATGATTCCAGATAAATTCAACTTTTTCATTGGCGAAAGCACGATCTTGAAGGATTTTTTGCGCACGAAGCTGGTCACGGCGGTGAACAATGGTAACTTTTGAGGCGAATCTTGTTAAATAAACGCCTTCTTCAACAGCAGAGTCCCCACCACCTACAACCACTAATTCTTTACCCTTAAAAAAGGCACCGTCACAGACAGCACAATAAGATACACCACGCCCGCCAAGCTCTTTTTCTCCTGGCACGCCCAGTTTCTTATATTCAGCACCGGTGGCAATGATAATAGAATAAGCTTTATATTCTTTTGCACCGGCAGCTACGGTTTTAGTATCGCCATTATCAATAATTTCCTTTATATCTCCATAAGCATATTCTGCGCCAAACTTTTTGGCATGTTCAAACATTTTTGAAGATAAATCTGGACCCAATATCGTTTCAAAACCAGGATAATTTTCAACTTCTTCAGTGTTAGCCATTTGACCACCAGGAATCCCACGTTCAATCATTAATGTAGACAAATTAGCGCGTGAAGTATATACAGCTGCTGTCATTCCTGCAGGACCGGCACCAATAATAATCACATCGTAAATATTTTCTTTGGTCATGCGGTTTCCTCCTTCAAAAATCCTGTTGGCGAAAATGTTACTACAATATTCTAACTAAAAAATCCAGCTTATAGCTTTATAAATCAGGTAAATAGCTCCTCCCAGGAGCCATACTAATGTTCCAGGTCATATTGGAATTGGCTTCTTAACCTTTTTTCCTTCCCCAGAAACATTAGGCCGGCTGATTCCTCAAGAACCAGTGGCAGCACAATCAGCAGTTTTTTTTGTTTCTTCTGGCATTGTAAGTCCTCCTTAAAAGATTATTTGGAAAATATTTAGGGGAGATAACTGAATTGGATTCAATGCATACAATAGGTCGATCCAGATAATCTAATCCTTTCTCCCTGTTCTAATCAGAAATTAGCCTCGTTACTTCATGTTCTTCCCCGCTTTTTTGATATAAAAACACGTAATAAAAGCCACTTTATATAGGATATACAGTAAATTGTCCGCCACCAAACAAATTCTTAGTGTAATCAATCATGACATTTTCAAAATATACCTGGTCTCTCTCATTAACCAAAAACTGTATTCCACTGTGTTCTGTCATTTCATCATTTTCTAATGCTGACTCCTCCAGAGCCAGGCGGAGCTGTGGTCCTCCTCAGCCAATGCCCATCGATAAACGGATTTGCGGCTTAATGCCTTCATTAAGCAGATCTTGAACTTCTTTTGTAATGATTGATAATGCAGCCTGCGAAATTTGAATCATGTTTTTTCCTCCCTCTTATAAAACTTCTAAACACATATACCCATATAGGTATTATTAAAACTAAAAAAATATCTCTCTTCAAGATTAAGCTTATCATTCTAAAATATAGTTACCCCTATAGGTATATATTAATGTAAATGAATGAAGTTGTCAATTCTTTTTCTATCGTACTTTAATAGCACATTTATCGCCTCTTTTACCCATTCTTCCGTACTTTTTTCACCTTGGTCACTCTTACTTTGGATACACTCCGATAAATTTGTTCTTACTACTACACCAATAGTCCGGTCAATGGCGATACTTGCTGCAAATAATTGGGTTATCACTTGTGTGCAGTCCTTATTTTCTTCCATCATTTTTAAAATCCCTCTTACCTGTCCATCCATTCGTTTGACTCTATTTTTGATTTGACCATTTTCATCCATTTTTTTACCTTCTTCATGGTAGTTTTTTAATCTATCAACCTTATTTCTTGGTGTTTTTATTCACTGGCGGGAGTCCCAATGATTCCAACTAAAGATTCAGCATGCGGCTTTTTATTTCCCCCCATAATAAAATTATCGCTAATGATGGTACATATTTATCCTTTGTAAATCCTCCTCCGTTAATGATTTTTTAATTACACTTTTATTATAATGAAGTACCTATCCGAGTATAAAGGGGAGTTTTTTTGAATAAATTATGTGCACTTTTCTACGAATCATATATTTCAGAACGAATAATTTGACATGTTTGTTTCTATATAGAGTTACAGAAAAATAAAAAAGCACACAGGATCTTATATAAAATCTTGTGTGCTAATTGAATCATTCATCTTATTTTGTTGTCCTCCCTGACCAGAATAAAACTGGAATCAGAATGAGTGAAAGAAGACCTCCTGCAACTGAGAGTGTTGCATAACTTGAATGAGCAGCCACTATGCCAGATAGTACTCCTCCCGATGCACCCGATAAAGCAACCATTACGTCAACAGCTCCCTGCGTTTTTGCACGATTGGACAGATTGGTAGCATCCACTAAAAGTGCCGTACCGCTAATCAAGCCAAAGTTCCAGCCAAGTCCTAATAAAATTAAAGCAATGGTTAGTATCAGCATGGAATCCACTGGTGCTATAGCTGCCAAAACACCGGCTGCAAGTAGAGTGAAACCTGAAGCGATTGCCATTGAAATGCGTCCAATCTTATCCACAAGGATACCGGTTAAAAGTGATGGAAGGTACATGGCACCAATGTGGAACCCAATAATCATGCCAACTTCACTTAATCCATGACCATGCTTCCCCATATGAACTGGCGTCATGGTCATAATGGCAACCATCACCAATTGAGTGAGCACCATTACAGTCGCAGCAGCAGCAACTCCCCGCTTGTTTAAAGAAAGTGCATTTGAAGCTTTATTTGAAAAATTATTTTTAGTTTTTCTCTCCGCCTCTGCAATAGCTTTGGCAATGATAAGCGGGTCTGGGCGCAGGAAGACTAAAAGAACCACTCCGGCAAGAATGTACGTTGCAGCAGCTAAAATGAAAGGACCGGAGAGTGCAGGAAAACCTATTTTTTCAGCAAATCGTCCCATTATTTCAACCAGGTTAGGGCCCGCAACCGCACCAAATGTGGTTGATACCATAGCGATACTAATAGCAGTGGCTCGCTGTCTTGCATTTGCCAAATCGGTACCTGCATAGCGTGCTTGTAAGTTTGTAGCAGTTCCAGCGCCATATATGAGTAAGGAAACAAAAAGCAATAAGATACTATTCGTAACTGCTGCAATGACTACTCCAATCGCTCCAATTCCACCAGTAAGGAAACCTGCAGCCAGCCCTGTCCTGCGGCTAAAACGTTGGGAAAGCCGTCCCACAAATAGTGCTGCGCCAGCCGATCCCAGAGTGAATAAGGCCGTCGGTACTCCTGAAAAACTATCCGTTCCAAGCATTTGCTGAGCTAGAAGTGCTCCGACAGTTATCCCTGCTGCAAGCCCTGCACCTCCAAATATTTGTGAAAGGACCACGATGAATAACGTCCGTTTATATAAACTTTGTTGCTTTTCAGCCGAATCAATATAATTTTGTATCCATTCCGGGTGCTTAGCTAATACAGATGATTCATTAGATTTAGGCAACATAAATCTAACCACCTACTCCCATTGTCTAATTTATCTTATAGTACCAATACAGGGTATAAAAAAAAATCCCTTTTTGGTGGTAAACGAGTATAGTTTTGAGGGCCTTAAAGCTCTTTTTAATTTTAAGGCCGCAAAGTATTTGATCTTGAGGCTCCTAAAGCAGCATATTCGACGATAACAACTAGGCTGGAGCAGGACCATTTTAATCTAACATTTTTAATTACGTTTAAAAAAAGGAACCAAATACGGTTCCCCTTATAGATTTCAACCCTTTTTAATCCAAAACTTTAGCACGCCATTATCTTCTTCATGCTTAATCAACTCATGGCCGCCAGATTTTGCCCAGGCGGCAAGGTCATTCTTTGCCCCTTTATCCGTAGCATGAATTTCTAACACTTGATCACTATTTAGTTCGTTAATTGCCTTTTTCGTTTTTACAATCGGCATTGGGCAGGCTAACCCTTTAGCATCCAATAATTTATCAGCATTCATTTTTTATTCCTCCCTCTATAAATGTTGATTTATCAACGGTTTGACCCGTTGGTGGGGTGTCAAAAAAATATTTTTCGACACGATTTTCTAACAATATTTTTATATTATGTGAAACTATTCCATCACATGGGTA
>NZ_JAMBNQ010000054.1 GCF_023715155.1 Neobacillus mesonae | reverse complement strand
CGGAGTTTTTTCCGTTATTCAATGAAAAGCACCCGATTTTAGCAGTTTAAAATCAAATAAGGGAAATTCCTCCGTCTATTTCAGCTAATTAACATCCAATTTCCTAAATAACGGGAATTTCTACCTCTATTTTTTGAACGAATCTTAAAAAGGGAGCAAAAAGCAACAATCTTTTAGAAAAGAGCCTTATTTAATTTTTGTAAATGATAAGGTACCAATCTTACCTGTCCTTAGGAATCGGATGCCCAGTACTGGGGCGGTTTCCACCTATATTATTCTGTCACATAAAACAGGCTGCTATGCAAGTTGTTTTAAATCACTTAGGAATGTATTAAGTGCTGTACCTGGGTCATCGCTTTGATAAATAATAGGGACAATTCCTCTTTCCCTTAAAATCCTTTCTTTAATCGGATTTGGCTCTACTAAAAAAATAAAGGATTTTGGACGTAAATTCTCATACTTTGATATTTTCCATTGATTATGCAATTTATATAACATATATCTAATATTTATATCGGATAAACTATAGCCAATAAAAAGGATTGATTTTTGTAATGAATCTGCACGCAGTTTAATATCTAATGAAGTCTCAAAATCAAGTCTGTTAAAGTAACTTGATTCTGTCAAAATAATGGAAGAGTCGTCATCAAAATCTCCATGGAATTTTATGATTTGAGTCTTGTCTTTTTCAATTCTTGGAATGTCTCCTACATTTGCAACCTTTAAATACTCCTTTTGATAAAAATCATAGGCATATTCTAACCACCGATCAAAATTAGTCGTATAGATTAATGGGAAATCAAGCTCAACAATAAGCCTATAAATTTCCGATTTTCCTATTTCAATATTGGGAGTATGCCACTTACGGTCCATCCAGCTTCTTAGCGCTCCTAATGAGCCTTTTTGTAGAAAGTAATATTCAGCTAAAATTAAAAAGTCATTATTCCCCCATTCTGTAAATAATTCGGAATCAAACCCAAGTTTCTCTGCCATTTCATCAATTAATTCGGAGAATGTGGGAAGTCCAAGGTTTTTTGAGACACCAGAACCTACAAAAAGTATCACTTTTTTATCTTTAATTAATTGAGCTAACTCTTTCATAGCGATTCCACTCCATTCCTTTTATGTTCCACATGATTTGGAATTTCAATCCCTTGAAGAAGTTAGATAATTCCAAGATCCAATATCCAAGTATCATTCAATAATGCCAAGGAATTTTCCTTAGCCATATTCAGAATAATACCTAAAAGTCAGAAAAAACCTGCTTCTATAAAACGTATAGATAATGATCAATTGTTTGTATTAAAGAATCATTTGGAGTTTGTCCATAAAGAATAGACTGATACACCTGTCTTTTCTGTGCAACATACCTCCCATCCACAATGATTGACATTTTGATTAGCACCGTTTTAAAAAGATTTCTTCCAGATGCAAAGAATTTCCTCATTTTCGGTATTTTCTCTTTTAATATGTATCCTTTAGAAATATGGATTATTCCGGATATTTTCCAACCTCTCAAGTTCGTTTGCTGCTATTGCATTGGTGGGATTGGATAATATAGTTAACGCCTCCTGTTTTATATATTAGGAAACTTCTGATCACGTTCCTATTAAATTGGTTCACAGCAGGAAACTGAAAAGCTGCACAAAACATCGTTTTTCTGCAGCAAAAAACACGCTGGATGATCAGCGTGTTTTACGATGAATTAATGGCCGGCTGCTTTTTCAAGTCCACCTGGTTTGTTATGAACAGCAAGTTTATCAATAAGTTTATTACTGTCAGTATTTAATCCTATTAAGTTTACTTTGACTCCATTCTGGTGATATTTTATAACAACTTTATCAATAGCACCAACAGCAGAGTCATCCCAAAGGTGAGCATTTGATAAATCAAGATCCACTTCATTGACGTCTTCTTTATAATCAAAACTATTGACAAAGTCTGTTACAGAAGCAAAGAAAAGTTGACCAGAAACATGATAAACCTTCTTTTGAGAACCTTTTGCAGAAAGACTGGTTATCTTTACTTTTGAAATCTTTGATGCAAAGAAAATAGCACTTAAAATGACTCCAACTAAAACTCCCATTGACAGGTTATCCGTTTTCACCACTGTAATGACTGTTATAATCATAACAATCGTATCTGTAACAGGTACCTTGTTTAAGGTTTTAAAGATGGACCAATCAAATGTACCAATTGAAACCATAAACATAACTCCTACAAGGGCAGCCATTGGAATTTGCACTAAAAATCCTTTAAGCAGCATGATGAGCGTTAATAAAAAGGCTCCCGCAACAAATGTGGATAGGCGGCCCCTGCCGCCAGACTTAACATTAATGACAGATTGTCCAATCATGGCACATCCAGCCATACCGCCGAACAAACCAGATACGATGTTTGCAATTCCTTGACCACGAGCTTCTTTGTTTTTATCACTATCAGTATCGGTCATATCATCCACAATTGAAGCAGTTAGCAGGGTTTCTACTAATCCTACAACCGCAATCGATAAGGAATACGGAAAGATTATTTGTAACGTCTCTAAGTTTAATGGAATATCAGGAATTAAAAATACTGGTAATTTTGATGTCAATTCACCCATATCACCAACAGTACGTACATCACTGCCCGTAAATATTGAAATGGCTGTAATAACAATAATGGCTACTAATGGTGACGGCACAGCTTTCGTAAATCGAGGAAGGATATAAATAATTGCTAATGCCCCAGCTACCATTGCATACATTTGCCATGTTGCACCTTTAAACTGAACTAATTGAGCCAAAAAAATTAAAATGGCAAGTGCATTAACGAAACCGGTCATAACAGAGCGTGGAACAAATTTCATTAAACGTCCTAATTTTAAAGCTCCCATAATAATTTGGATGACACCAGTTAATATGGTTGCCGCAAGCAGGTATTGTAAGCCATGATCTTTTACAAGTGTTACCATTAACAATGCAGTTGACCCAGTTGCAGCGGAAATCATGCCTGGTCTTCCACCAACAAAAGCGATCGTTACTGCGATACAAAAGGATGCATATAATCCCACCATTGGATCCACGCCTGCAATAATAGAGAAGGCAATTGCTTCAGGAATTAAAGCCATTGCAACCACTATTCCTGAAAGAATATCTCCCTTGACGTTTCCAAACCACGAATATTTAATTGTATTTAAATTCAAACACAGCACCTCTCCTTATTTTGTTTTTTTTCTTTTGACTTTCAACTCTCATGAAAGCCGGGACCGTTGTTAACAAAACAAAGTATAATCGAATGTGACAAATTTGTGAAACTGCATGAAAGCGGACACAACAAATATATCCTTTTTTATACTCCATTTTTCTTTAATTCCCGTTACAATCTCTACTTTTCATGGAAATTCTCTTGGAACATACAGGAACAGTTTTTGTAGTATTATCCCAATAAGCCATTTGCACGGGTATTTCTGCACTCGTTAATACTGGAATCACAGTTCAACTTTTGTCCATTTTCGGACAGAACCATTTATCCCCACAATTAGCAGCAACTGTTCTAAGTTAATGGCCATGAAGGATTCCCTTTTCGTTTATAGCTGGATTTATATTAGAAAGGTGAAAGACAAACTTTTTGTTAATCATTGTTTTCCTCTTTCTTTTAACAAAAATAAATAGTCCGGCTTTAGGAATTATTTTCGGGGGATTTTGGGAATTAGAGTGGACCAAACGAGATTAGTGTAATACGCATTTGAAAAAAGCACAGCTTGTTCCCGCGATGATAAGCTTAGCGGCTTTCTTTAGTGGTCAGCTCCTGCAAACAAATAACCTGCAGCCTTAACCGTCTATAATTTTAAGGACCGCAGGTTATTTGACCGAGAAAGGGTAAGGTGGATAATCTTCAAAGAGCAATTTTTTATACTATGTTTATTTCACTATCAATACTGGACAATTTGCCCGTTTCGCTACTTTATGACTCACACTTCCTAATACAAATTCTTGAAGTGTGTTAAGCCCCCTGCTTCCGATGATAACGATTTCAAAATGATTTTTATTTACATAATCCACAATGACTGAACCTGGCTCACCATGCAGAATCTTAATTTCATATGAAACTCCAGATTGTTGAGCTATTCTTTCAACATCCTTCAATCGTTTTTTCCGTTTATCTTCAATATCTGCAGAATTCCAATTGCTAAGGACATCGGATTTGACTTTATCCGGATCCACAACATATAAGACTTCAATTTTTGAATTAGGCGTGCATTTTGCGACTTTTATCGCATTTTCTGCTGCTCTTTTTGAGTGTTCAGAGCCATCTGTGGCTAAGGCAACTTTTTTATACATTCTTCTTACCCCTCCCTTATTCGTACCCGCTTTTATCAGTTATTAAGTTATTCTGTACGATCCTCGTTTAATCCTTTGCCATGAATTATAAAATATTTTTCTTCATGTTTTGAAATTATTTTAACAACTTTTATAACGTTTCCTGTTACAAATAGGATAATCGCTAGTGTTATTCGATAGCTAACACGGTGTATTTTATTTCATAATGCCTTTGCATCCGGTACAGGGGAATTCGTTCAATTATTTGAACCAACTGCAAGCATTTTTGAAAAAGAAGGTAAAGGCTATATTGTCGCTTCATTCGGAAAAGAGTCCGGCCATGTTCCATATACAACCTTTATGGCAAAAGAAAGTTATATGAAAGAAAACAAAGATACCATTGAAAAATTTACGAAAGCCGTATATAAGGCACAGCAATGGGTTCAGGACCATAGCGCAGAAGAAATTGCCAAAGCTGTTGAACCATACTTTCCAGATACAGATATAGATATTATGACTACCGTTGTCGACCGCTATAAGAGCCAAGGAAGCTTTGCCACTGATCCTATTCTGGACGAAGAGGAATGGAATAACCTGCAAAATATTATGAATGAAGCTGGCGAGCTGCCAAAAAAAGTTGACTATAAAACTCTTGTCAATACGGATACAGCTGAAAAAGTCATTAAAAAATAATGGAAAGGGAGGCCGTACCAATGAGTTTCTTAAAAGTTCAAGATATACACCATACGTATTTTACCAAATCCTCCGCCACCACGGCCCTCTCCAATATATCATTCACGGTTGAGGAGGGAGAATTTATTTCCCTTCTCGGCCCAAGCGGCTGTGGAAAGACGACTTTATTATCAATTATCTCCAGCTTGTTAAAGCCAACGGAGGGTACTGTTTTATTAGAAGATAAACCCATTTCCACTTCAAAAAATCAAATCGGCTATATGCTGCAGCAGGATTACTTGTTTCCGTGGAAAACAATCGAAGAAAATATTCTTATCGGCTTAAAATTATCAGATTTGCTAAATCCAAAGACCAAAACAAATGCCCTGAATCTTCTGAAACAAATGGGGTTAAACGACAGTGTGGTAAAGCAGCTGCCGAAACAATTATCAGGCGGAATGCGGCAGCGTGTTGCTTTGGTCAGGACCCTTGCGACCGAACCGAAGCTTTTGATGCTGGATGAACCATTTTCCGCACTGGATTATCAAACAAAATTAAAACTTGAAGATTTAGTATCCAAAACATTGAAGGAATTCAGGAAAACAGCTATCCTTGTCACCCACGATATTGGGGAAGCCATTTCAATGAGCGACCGTGTATTTTTATTATCTACCCGGCCCGGCACGATTCATAAGATCTTTGACATTCCTGATGAATTACGGGTGCTGTCCCCCTTTGAAGCAAGGAACCATGAATCCTATTCCACTATATTTCAAGCCATATGGAAGGAGTTGGAGTCTCTTGAACATGCAAACCAATAAAGTGGAACTCCTCCATAAGAGGTATTTAAAATCATTGCAGATTGAAAAAAGATGGGTGCTTCTTTATCAGGCAATTATCTTTATCCTCTTTTTCGGCTGCTGGGAGCTTCTCAGTCAAAAGCAGTGGATTGACCCGCTGATATTTAGTTCACCATCAAAAATCTGGGAGTTATTTTTGGCAAAAATACAGGATGGATCACTATTAAGCAATTTAGGCGTTACATTAACTGAAACCGTATTTGGCTTTATACTTGGAACACTGCTGGGAACATTGCTGGCAGCCATCCTCTGGTGGTCTCCAATGATTTCAAAGATACTTGATCCCTATCTTGTTATTCTGAATGCTATGCCTAAAGTAGCATTGGGACCGGTGCTGATTGTCGCCATGGGACCAGGTTATCCTTCCATTATTGCAATGGGTGCGATTATTTCCGTAATTATCACCACTATTGTCGTCTATTCGTCTTTTAGAGAAGTTGATCCCAACTATTTAAAGGTACTGCAAACATTTGGGGCAACCAGGCTGCAATGCTTTAAAGAAGCCATCCTGCCTGCAAGCTTTCCAACCATCATCTCAACCTTGAAAGTAAATGTCGGGCTTTCCTGGGTGGGTGTTATTGTTGGTGAGTTTCTAGTATCTTCCAAAGGATTAGGCTATATGATTATTTACGGTTTCCAAGTGTTCAACTTCACCCTCGTTTTCTTATCTTTGCTCGTGATTGCCGTTTTTGCCACTATCATGTACCAGCTTGTCGATCTATTAGAGAAAAAACTTATCAAAGAATAGTGGATTGCAGTATGCTTTCTGCTATTCTTTTTGATTATCTTGAAGAATATATTTAATACATTCCTCGACCACTTGGTCTTTCATAATAAAGCTATAGTCTTGTCCAAAACGCTGCTTGAGCAGATTTTCATCAACTAAAACAGGGCCATTGGTTTCAAAATAATGATTGGATTTCTCTAAAAATTTTACCTTTCCCCAAAATACCGCTTTTACAAATGGGTTCTTTTCTTCGAAAACTTTGTATTCTGCGATTTGGGTTAACTGACCAAAGACGGCTCCGGTTTCTTCATATGCTTCCCTTCTTGCTGCCTCTTCCAACGTTTCTCCTCGTTCTCTTTTGCCGCCTGGAAATTCCATTCCTCTTTTTTTATGTTTAGTTAACAGCCAGCTGCCCTCATATTTGCAAATGACCAGCACATGCAGCGGTTCTTCGGGAAAGGCATTCTTGGCAAAAGCTAATTCAACCCTATTATTGTGATTATCAAAAAACTGAATCATATTTATACCACCTATGTTTATTGTCACTATTGTTAGTATAACGAAAAAAAGGAAAATCCTCGAATTTGGATTTTCCAATACGTTTTACCGTTTTAGCGGTAAAGAAGGCCGCCTGCAACTATGTTTACCATAGACTATCATAAGCTGGTGGAGCAACTGCCGAAATGCTCAATTTGTAAGAAAAATGAAACTTGCCACCATGATTTTTGGCGGCTAAGTTGAACCAATCTGGTCGTACTATTTCTTAATCGAGGCGTCAGTCTTGATATTAGAAACAGTAGAACTATACTAATAATCAGTGATGGAGGAAAACCCTCAATGATTAAAGCTTCACATTATTGCTGTTGAGGTAAAATATTCATGCTTTCAATATGGTCCTTGGCCTCTTTGTCTCCCAATTGATAAATCATCCCATATATTTGCTGAAGTGTGCTATCATATACATGATTGTCTGTATCATCATGGTATTGAACGACTGGAACATGGGCCCTAAAAAAATTTCTCCATTCTGTCGAGTAATTTTGATTCATTAAAGCCCGAAGCTGTGTAATCTCGGCATCAGTTGCCTCAATTTTAAAGCTCCAGGTAGCAGCTGTTGCACTTTGTGAAATATGACCAGTGCCTACATCAATATAATAGGTCTTTTTTTGACTTTCCATATTACCACCCCTTTTAACTTTAGTAATCCACAAAAAGAAAAAATTTATTCTCTGTCAAATTTCGATTCATTTTTTATGATGGAATGCGATATAATAAAACACAAACTAAAAGACAGATTTTTCAGTAAATTGAAAATGAGGTTGTAATGGATGAAGTTCCTTTTTTAAGGGAATAAGTAGGTATAAAAAATAGGAGGTGTTTGGCAGTGAAAATAATTGATGAATTATATGAAATGTATCGAAACAAACTTACAGGTGATGAGGAAGACATTGATATGCTGACATTTGCTTTCTTAGAGGAAATGTCGTATGAGGATCTTATGGATTTAATTCATGAAATGGATAAGCAGGAGCTCTATGATTTAATGGGCCTTTATTTGATCGAAAGTTTGAAAGGGAAATTTGCTCAAGAACAATACGGGCAGCAGCGCACACATACCTACTATCCAAGGAATATTCATTAATTTTTACATATCTCTAATGAAGGAAACTGAATGATCGGTTTCCTTTTTATTTTTGAAAAACATGATACAATATTGGTATTAAGGGGGGATGGGAATTGACGATTGTATTAATAGTGTCCATTATTATCATATTTGTCGTTATGTTATTAGCTGTTATAACAACATCAAAAGCCTATTCATTTAAGCATACGATTGACCCGGATCCTGGTGAAGCAAATGCTCCATTCAACCAGGCTAAGGATGAAAAGGAAGCCCAATAGATAAAAAACTCGCCGAGGCGAGTTTTTTACATTTCAATTCAAACTGTGCTATCTTGAATGTATTCTACTAAAGGAGAAACCAGGATGTTGAAACAACTTTTTATTTCTCTTATCCGTTTTTATCAAGTGGCAATTTCGCCTCTAAAACCGCCTTCCTGCCGTTTTTATCCAACTTGTTCCCAATATGGTCTGGAAGCAGTCAAACGTTTCGGCGCCTTAAAAGGAGGATACCTGGCTATTAGAAGAATTCTTAAATGCCACCCGCTTCATCCGGGAGGATTAGACCCGGTGCCGGAAAAATGGGAAGACCGGCATCATCATTGATTTTGATACCCGTCAACAATCAGGTCCAGCCTTCCTGTTTTAGGATCAATAACCAGCCCATGAACAGGAACCCCCTTTGGCATTAAAGGGTGTTGCTTAATGATATCCACGCTGTGCTTGACACTGTCTGTGACACTGTCAAAGCCATGAAGCCACCCCTTGATATCAATCCCTGAAAAAGCTAACGTGTTTAACGTTTCATCCGTAATCCCTTGTTCTTTCATATGTTCAAGAACTGGTTCTGCCTTTAAACCGCTCATTCCGCAATCATAGTGGGCGATCACCAGTACCTCCTGCGCCTGCAATTCATATACCGCAATTAAAATACTGCGCATAATACTGCCAAAAGGATGAGATACAATTGCCCCTGCATTTTTAACAAGTTTAGCATCTCCATTTCCCAAATTTAATGCCTTTGGCAGCAGTTCCAGCAGACGTGTGTCCATGCAGGTAAGGATGACCATCTTTTTATTTGGATATTTCGTTGTTTCATATTTCTCATATTCCCGATTTTTCACAAATGTTTCGTTAAATGTCATTATCTCATGTAAAATGGTTCCACTTTCCATCGCCGCCTCTACCTCCCTCATCTCTATTTAGCATACAATAAAATTACTCTGATTAAACACATTTTTACACTTGCATTTTCTTTATTTTTCTTGTAAGATACAAATGTTAATCGGAATCATTACGTTTAAACTTTAAGTAATTTTGAAAAAATATTTTTTTCGATTTTAAATCGTAATAAATACGATTTATATCCAAAGGGGTCTTTATGAAAAAACTAATTTATTTCCTTTCTGTTATTTTACCATTTACATTGATCTTATCAGCATGTACAAATGAACAAAAACCGAAAAAAGACGGTAAACTGCAAATTTTCACCACTGTTTACCCTCTCCAATATTTTTCTGAGCAAATTGGCGGCAAATATGTTCATGTTGATACCATTTATCCTCCCGGCTCTGATGAACATACTTTTGAACCATCGCAAAAGGATATGATGAGACTTGCCGATTCGGACTTATTTTTCTATATAGGGCTTGGTTTAGAAGGTTTTGTTGAAAAAGCAAAGGACACTTTAAAAAATGAACATGTCACCTTAGTTCCTGCAGCAGAAAAACTTAAGCTCCCGGCAGATAATGGAGCGGGAGAAAGCGGGGATGAAGATGGAGAGCAACATGGTGGAGATATTAATCCACATGTTTGGCTTGATCCTGTATACTCCAAGGAGATGGCAGGTGTCATTCGAGATCAGTTAGTGAAGAAAATGCCGAAGCAGAAAGATTATTTTAATCAAAATTATCAAAAGCTTGCCGGGCAATTAGATGATTTAAACCATCAATTTGAAACAACCATCTCAAGTGCAAAAAATAAACGTATCATTGTAACCCATGCAGCATTCGGTTACTGGGAAAATCGATACGGTCTTAAGCAAATCAGTATTTCCGGGCTTTCAACCACAAATGAACCCACTCAAAAAGCATTGGAAAAAATTATTTCTTTAGCTGATCAGGAAGGATTAAAATATATTTTATTTGAACAAAATACCCAATCAAAACTTGGCAAAATAGTTCAGCAGGAAATTGGCGCAAGTGCTCTCCCAATTCATAATTTGGCCGTACTGACACAGGACAATATTAATGATAACGAAACCTATTTTTCGTTAATGGAGAAAAATTTACAAACAATAAAAACGGCATTAAATGATTAATTGCAATATTTGGGTCTTAAGCCATTCATCTGCTTTTTATCCCTGTTAATTACTCGGTTGTTTTTCTCCCTTTTTTATCATGCTATTACTGTATTACAGATATTTTAAGGAGTGATACAAAATGGCAAAAGATGTACTTTGTGAGGTCAACAACTGCACATTTTGGGCAAATGGAAATAAATGCAGTGCTGAAAGTATTTATGTTGTCAGTCATACAGGAAAAACCGCTGATTCGATGAAAGAAACTGACTGTAAAACATTTGAACCGACAGATCTATAAAGCGAAACTATAAAGAAAGAACCAGGCATAATTAGAATGTCTGGTTCTTTTTAAAATTTTATGATCTTCTTAAAAGTTGTTGTTTCTTTAAGTCTTTTTTCGTTAATGGAATATCCTATCCCTGGGGCTTCAGGTACAGATACATAACCATTTTCGACATTCACTGCAGGCATGATAATATCCTCGTCCCAAAATCGGCTTGAGGCAGAAATATCGCCCGGGATTGTGAATCCTGGAAGTGAGGCAAGGGCAATATTTTGAGCTCTTGATATGCCAAATTCAATCATTCCCCCGCACCAAACGGGAACACCATGTTCATAGCAATAATCATGAATTCTCTTTGATTCAACCAGCCCGCCTACTCTCCCTGCCTTAATATTAATCACCTTACAGCTGCCCAATTCCACCGCTTTTCTTGCATCTTCAAAAGTCACGATACTCTCATCCAAACAAATCGGCGTCTGAATTTCCTTCTGTAATTTGGCGTGCTCGATAATGTCATCAACCCCCAGCGGCTGCTCTATCATCATTAAATCCAGTTCATCCAATGCTTTCAGCTTCTCAATATCATTCAGCGTATAGGCGGAATTGGCGTCAGCCATAATGGGCAGGTTAGGGTAACGTTTCCTAATTTCTGATAAAAAATCATAGTCCTGCTGTGGATTTATTTTAACTTTAATCCGCTGGTATCCTTCTTCTAGATAGCTTTCAATTTGTTTTAACGCTTTTGCAAGAGAATCAACGGCAACCACAACTCCAGAAGCTATTTTTTTCCGCGTTCCCCCTATTATTTTTGAAAGCGGCTGTCCTTTCTTTTTGGCATATAAATCCCAAAGAGCTGTTTCAAGACCTGCTTTCGCCATATGATTCCTGCGGACGAACTGGAATAATTGTGCTGCCTGTTCAGGGTGATCAATTGGATTTTGCTGCAATAATGGAATTAAGATATCCATCATGATATGTAAACTTGTTTTCACAGTTTCTTCTGTATACCATGGGGTGGAAAAGGCAACCCCTTCTCCGTATCCTGAAGTTCCATCTTTATCTATTATTTTTATGATGATTCCTTCGCGGTTTTGAACCGTACCTAAATGAGAAATAAATGGCGATTTTAAAGGCATTTCAATCACAAACAGCTCAATCGCAGCTATGTTCATTGAGAAAACCTTCCTTCTTTCAGCCATTCTTTTAATGTTCTACGCAATAATTTCTTTGCTGCATTTCTTGGCAGCTGATCTGTTACATAAAATGCCTTAGGGATTTTATATTTAGCCAATTGTTTCGTACAAAATTGCTGCAGCTCATCAGCCGGGATCACTCCGCCAGTCCGCGTGACAATAAACGCTGCCGGGACCTGGCCCCATTTCTCATCTACAACACCAATCACTCCTGCCTCTAAAATATCAGGATGGGACAATAATACTGACTCCACTTCAGCCGGATAAATATTTTCTCCCCCTGAAATAATTAGATCAGAGCGCCTATCAAGTACAAACAGAAATCCATCGTTATCTAAATAACCGATATCCCCCGTGTACAGCCAGCCATTTTGGATTTTTTCCGCTGTTGCATCTGGACGATATAAATAGCCACTCGTAACGTTTGGACCTTTTACAATAATCTCTCCAGCTTCCCCCGGCTGTGCAGTGCCTCCATCAGGCTGTATGATTTGCAATTCCGAAGGGAATAACGGTTTCCCGGCTGATCCAAGTTTATTCAAGCTATATTCAGGTGAAAGCGTCACAATTTGGGAGGATGTTTCCGTCATTCCATATGATTGAAAAACAGGAATTTGCTTTTCGACACATGCCTGCAGTAATGGAAGCGGAGCTGGACCTCCCCCTAAAAGCATGCATCGAAACCCCTTCGGCAGTCTTCTTTCCTTCAATGTATCCACAATTCTTGTCAGGGATGCGGACACAACCGACATTATGGTTACTCGCTTTTCTTCGATGTCCTGAATGGTTTTTTCTTCGTCAAATTTTTCATGAAGGACAAAAGGCATTCCATAAATGACGCTTTTCATTAAAATGGAGAAACCGCTTATATGAAACAAGGGAACCGAACACAACCAGCAATCTTGATCTGTCAGTCCCAAATTTAAGGCGGAGCCAATTGCACTTGCCCAATGGTTCCCATAAGTTTGCATAACACCTTTTGGATTCCCGGTGGTACCTGATGTGTACATAATCGTACAGATTTCATCGAGGCTGATTTCGTCCTGAAGTTCCGGGGCGGCTGGTTCGACGGCAAATAATTTTGTTTTTGTCATCATATTTAAAGATGTCAGCTGCCCAGCAAATAATTCCTCTAAATGTGAAAAAGAATCCTCAAGAATGAGTGAGGAAGTCTTCGAATCTTTGAGCTGCCATAATAATTCAGCGGGGGTTAAGCGGTTATTTAAAATCACTATTTTAGCACCCAACAGCTGAAGGGCAAATAAAATCACTGCCGTTTCTAAATTGTTTTTTAATAAAACAGCCGCAAATTGCCCGTTTTCAATCCCCTGCTTATGCAGCTGACCCGCTGCTCTAACCGAACGTCTGTAAAGTTCACGAAAGGTTACTGTCTGTTCTTGAAAATAAACAGCAGTCCGGTCAGGAGTTAAAAAAGCCCTCTTCTTTAAAAAGTTAGGCATCGTATTCTGCATCTTTTCACCTTCTTTTTCTTAACAGTAAAAATATTAAAGTTTGGATTTTGAAATTTGCCAAACTTCAGCGCTTTTCTTACGAAAAACAGCCTGATGGAATCCATCAAGCTGCTTTTAACCATTTTCATTAAGGGAAACGCGGGAACTGGCCAAAGTTTGGTTTCCGCTTTTCTTTGAAAGCATCTCGGCCTTCTTTTGCTTCATCTGTTGTATAGTAAAGCAATGTTGCATCCCCTGCTAATTGCTGCAGGCCGGCTAAGCCATCCGTATCAGCATTCATTGCTGCTTTTAAGAAACGAAGGGCAGTTGGGCTCTTTTCAAGCATTTCTTCACACCACTTAATTGTTTCCTCTTCCACCTGCTCAAGCGGTACAACAGTATTGACTAAGCCCATATCAAGTGCTTCCTGTGCATTGTATTGTCGGCATAAGTACCAAATTTCACGGGCTTTCTTATGACCAATAATGCGTGCAAGATAGCCTGAACCATAACCAGCATCAAAGCTTCCAACCTTTGGACCTGTTTGGCCAAAGACAGCGTTATCAGCTGCAATCGTTAAATCACAAACAACATGCAGCACATGACCTCCGCCGATTGCATAACCTTTAACCATTGCCACAACCGGTTTTGGAATAATTCGAATTAAATGCTGCAAATCAAGAACGTTTAGACGCGGGATATGATCCTCGCCAACATAACCGCCATGGCCGCGGACACTTTGGTCACCGCCAGAACAGAATGCCTTATCTCCGGCACCTGTTAAAATAATAACACCGACATTAGAGTCATCACGTGCCATTGCAAAAGCATCAATTAATTCCATAACGGTCTTCGGTGTAAAAGCATTATGTACATGTGGACGGTTAATGGTAATCTTTGCTATTCCATTATACGTTTCGTAAATAATTTCATCATATTTACGGCCTGGAATCCATTCTACTGCCAAATGAAACAACCTCCTTATAATCTACTGTGACAAAAAGTCACTTACTATTGTACCAAATTTTTCTCTATCTTCCACATGAATTGCGTGGCCGACATTCTCTACGGTTGTCCAAGTTCCATGTTTTAGATTTCTCAGCATTTTCTTAGCAATTCCGCAAAACTTTAAATCTTTTTCACCCGTTAATAATAGCACTTTACATTCCAGCTTTTCCAGGTCGTCCCACCATGAAGGCTGCGCCCCGGTCCCCATTCCAAGCAGACTATTTCTTAGACCTGATGGAGAATTGGCAAGCCTTTGCTTTCTCACGTTTTCCCTGTTGGTTAAGGGAATTTTCTTCATTGATTCAAATAAGGGAATTTTCTCCCAATAATCCACGAATGACTTGATTCCCTTTTCAAAAATAAAATTAGCAAGGTCAGCATCTTTCATCCGGCGCTGCTCTCTTTCCTCTTCTGTTGCCAATCCAGGCGAAGAACTTTCTAAGATAAGTCTTCTAACACGTTCTGGAAAAAGATTCGCAAAGGTTAGAGCAAGCCTTCCCCCCATTGAATAACCGAGCATATCGATTTGGTGAATGCCCAGCTGCTCAAGGATAGAATGGATGTCCTGTGCAGCTGCTTCTATTGAATAACGATTTCGGTCATCAGGTAATTCAGTACGTCCATGCCCAATTATATCCGGCATCAAAAGCTTTGAATGTCTGCCCAATGTTTCACAAAATGGAGTCCAGGTAGAGGAGTCTCCAGTAAATCCATGTAACAGAACCAGCGGAAATCCGCTGCCGCAAACTTCAACATGATACTGAATCCCATTTGCAACGATTTTCATTACTGTTCACCTTTGACAAAACTCGATATTTCCCGGGAAACAGATTTCCAAAAACCACGATGTTCGTCACGATTCCTGTCTCTATTTGTAACAATTTCATAGACATTTATGCCTTTAGAATCAAACGATTTTTCCATTTCCATACTAAAATGGTCCCAATCAGTTATTTTCGTAAATCGTCCGTTAAACATCCTGACCGCATGTTCAAACTCTAGATCCAATGGTGTACCAAAAAGAAGTTCGAAATGTTTCGGGTGTTCTGACTGTGGAAGGAAAGAGAAAATTCCGCCGCCATTATTGTTAACTAAAATAATATGGATATCAATGTTAAACTTCTTTGCTGCAAATAAACCATTCAAATCATGAAAAAAGGTGACATCCCCAAGAACCAGATATAAAGGCTGTGAATAAAGGGCAGCACCTAATGCGGTGGAAACTGTGCCATCAATACCATTGGCACCACGGTTAGCCATTACTTTAATATTTTTTCGATTATTGAGGAAAAAACTGTCCAAATCGCGAATTGGCATACTGTTTCCAACAAAAAGAGCGGCTCCATCAGGAAGAAGATTAGTCAATTGATAAAACAGTTTCCCCTCACTTAATTCATCCAAGTCACGTACCTTTGTCATATTTTCCTTCGTCAGTGCATTCACTTGCTGCCAATTGTGCATATACTCCGTGGAATGACTGACCTTTAAATATGATAATAACTTGTCACAGAAAATCGTTTCCTGACAGAAAATCATATCCGTCGATAAAACAGCCGGGTCCCTCCAGCCAGCGCCGCTATCCACCACAAACTGAACTGCATTTGGATTTTCCTTAATGAAAAAAGTTAAGGCTTTCGAAACCGGCATCGCCCCAAATCGTATAATGACGTCAGGTTTAAGAAAGAACTTCGCATCTTCATTCCTCAAAAAGGTATCATATGTATCAATAATATGTTCAAATTCATGTTTTCCGCTTCTTAGTTGTGATAACGGATCAGCCAGAATTGGATAGTTTAGCTTTTCTGCTAATTGAGTAACGGACACTGCAAATTGCTCATCCGCAATATTACCGCATATAATAACTCCCCGCTCTTTTCCTTTCATCCTTTCAGCCATCTGCTTGAAATCATCATCTTCAATGGCCATTTTCCCGGTATGTACCTTCACATACCCTTCTGGACGTTCAGGAATATGAAACAGATTTTCATCAAGATTCGGTATAAGAGGTTCTCTAAATGGAAAATTCAAGTGAACCGGGCCCGCCGGTGCCTTAGCTGCAATGGCTGTGGCACGTGAACAAATGGTCCTTGCATATCGAATCATTTCATCAGACTTTTCAGGCAGGGCCATTTCTGCGAACCATTTAACATGATGCCCATATAGATGAATTTGGTCAATTGCCTGCGGTGCGCCGACCTCCCTTAATTCGTGAGGCCTGTCAGCTGTCAGCACCACAAGAGGCACCCGTGCATAATGTGCCTCGACAATAGCTGGAAAGTAATTAGCCGCTGCTGTTCCTGATGTACATAGTATAGCCGCAGGCCGGTTTGTCGCTTTAGCAATTCCTAAAGCAAAAAAAGCGGCTGAACGTTCATCAACATGAATATGAATATTCAAATCCGGATGTTCTGCCATCACCATGGCCATAGGTGTTGACCTCGACCCAGGGCTGACTACCACATCAGTAATTCCTGAATGAACTAATTCTGCCACAAATGCAGCAAGATAGATGGTTAAAGATTCTTGATGACCCATATTATTCTCCCCCAAGCGCTCTGAGCATTGGTCTGAATTTCAAACCAGTCTCCAAATATTCACTTTCCGAATCGGAATCCGCTACAACGCCGCATCCCGCAAATAATGATGCTTCATTCCCTTGGATTAGACCTGAGCGAATGGAAACAGCAAATTCCCCGTTTCCGCGATAATCAAGCCAGCCAAGAGGAGCAGCATAAAATCCGCGGTCCAGTTCCTCAACCTGCCTAATCTTTTCAACCGCATCCTTTTGAGGCAGCCCTCCAAGAGCTGGAGTGGGATGGAGCTTTTCTACAAAATGCAGTAATGAAGTATCTTTTTGTGCCTTTCCGATAACCGGTGTATACAAATGCTGAATATCTCTCATTTTCATTAGCTGCGGAGTATCAGGAAGAATGACTTTTTCACATGATTCCTCTAACGCTTCTTTAATCATCTCCACCACATATTGATGCTCCTTTAGATTTTTTAGGTCATGTAATAATGCCTCACCTAAGCGGACATCTTCTTCAGGTGTTTGACCACGGGAGATGGATCCCGCTAGACAGGTAGAAAAGATTTCATCCCCTTGCTTTTTCACCAGTCTTTCTGGGGTGGCCCCTAGAAAACAATCACCATTTGATTCAAAGGCGAAGATAAAACTTTCGTGCTGCTGCTCGTTTAAATTCTCAAGAATCTTTTCGGCTTCTAATGGTTTATTAAAAGTAAGCCTTAATTCACGGGCAAGTACGACCTTTTTTAATGTGCCCTCTTTTAATTCTTCAGCCACTTCATCAACGGACTGTTTCCACTTTTTCGGTTCCACTTCCATTGTTTCAGTCAGCAAAGCCGATTCATTTTCACTGCTAGGATAAAGAGATCCTAAAAGTTCATTCCGCTCATCAGAAATTTTTTCAAATAATGTTTGATCATCCTGCGGCAAGCAAACGACATTCGTTGTTAAGTAGGCGTCATTCTTGATAATACTAAGCATATATTTTGGCAGATAAAATAACGAATCCGGGTACTTGGACCAAAGATCTGTTTTTTCCTTAAAAGGATCAAAGGAAAAACCGCCAAATATAACCGGGCCAACTCCCTTTTCCGAGTAAGAGTTATAGATCAGAGCATCCTTTAGACAGTATTCCCACTCTTCTCCAACACGAAAAAAGCGGTCAGTAGCCTGATCCGACTGAATTTGTTTTGAAATTCCAAGTCCAACAAGAATTGTTTCATCCTTAGGATCCTTCCAGAAAAACCTTTCCCCTAAAAAGCGTTCCTTTCCTGAAGAAAAAAATAATAAAGGATTAATGGAATCCAATTTATACACTTCACTAATCAGAATAGGGCGGTTAAGCTGCTTTGCTTTACGGACAGCAGATAATCCCCGTTCTTTTATTTCCATTTCCTGAATGGTAAACAAACAAATCCCTCCAAAACAGCCGAACATTGTCCAGTGCAAGCAGCCTAAGGCTCCCGCTTCTATGACTGTTATCCATTCATTTTGTAAGCCTTAAAAACAATACAACTTCAATTGTAAAGAAGTCAACAAGACTTGTCACTACTAAACCTGATTCATTCCTTATTATATGTCAAATTTCAAATAAAAGGTTAAAAACGGCACTTTTCCTACTATTCATTTTCTCACCAATTATCATTTTATAAACAATAAGACATTATCTTCTAGTTTTGATAGTAAAATTACATTGACACTATCAGGTTAATTCCATAAACTAATCTGTGGACAACATATAATTGAGATATAAATAAAAATCAATATAAAGGGAGGAGAATAATTGATGCAGCCAAATTTACATCAAGGTTCCAAACCCGGAATTAAAGCCAATAAAGGCTTTCAAGTTTGGTGGCAAATGATTCGTCCCCATACATTAACAGCAGGATTTGTTCCCGTGGTGCTTGGTACAGCACTTGCGCTTAAGGAAGGAAAAATACATTTTGGTCTTTTCTTTGCCATGTTAATAGCCAGTTTGTTAATCCAAGCTGCAACCAATATGTTTAATGAGTACTACGATTTTAAACGGGGACTAGATTCGGAACATTCAGTGGGGATTGGAGGTACGATTGTCCGTGATGGGGTAAAGCCGAAAACGGTTATGCAGCTCGCCCTAAGCTTTTACGGAATCGCACTTTTATTAGGTGTTTACATTTGTATAAACTCTAGCTGGTATTTAGCATTAGTCGGTCTTATTTGTATGGCTGTTGGATACTTATATACCGGAGGTCCGCTGCCAATTTCTTATACTCCATTTGGTGAATTTTTCTCTGGTCTATTTATGGGAATGTTTATTATCTTAATTGCCTTCTTTATTCAAACTGGGACAGTTACTGCAGGAAGTATCCTTTTCTCGATTCCCATTTTTATTTTAGTTAGTGCGATTAATTTATCAAATAATATTCGTGACCTTGAAGGAGATAAAGAAAATGGCCGTAAAACAGTTGCAGTTTTATTAGGTAAAAAGAAAGCCGTCACTTTACTGGCAATCATGTTTATCCTTTCCTATCTATGGGTAATTGGTTTGATTGTCACCGGCATTTCACCTATTTGGACAGCTATTGTTATATTAAGTACAGTTAAACCAATCAAGGCCATCCAAGTCTTTAAAAAAGGCAGCCTGCCAATCCAAATGGCACCGGCCATGAAGGCCACTGCTCAAACAAATACAATCTTTGGACTATTGTTTGCCGTTGGAATTTTTGTTGGTCATTTCTTTTCTTAATGAAAAAAGCTTCTGCCAAGCAGAAGCTTTCAGATTGTAGACAAAAGGCATTCCGAATATCCCCATTCGGGTGCCGTTTTCCATTTTTAAGCATTTTCTTGCTTGTTTTATCCTCAATCAGACCCCTCAGGGGTCAATTTTTATGCCATTTTTG
>NZ_JAMBNQ010000053.1 GCF_023715155.1 Neobacillus mesonae | reverse complement strand
TTGCCTTCAAGTCCTCCGCACGAAATCTCACGATACTCGCACTACCTGTCAGCTATACATTTCCGCCACAACGGCATGTTAGGGACTTGCACCCTCTAGAGCGAAGCGCTGCCAAGCGCACAAAGGACCAAAATAACTTCGGCTGTTATTTGGTCTTTTTTCTTAATGATATATCCATTCCTATTCATATCTTAATGATTCAATCGGATCTAGTTTGGATGCTTTATTGGCAGGGAGGATTCCAAAGACAATGCCGATTATCATGGAAAATAAGACACCTCCAAGAACGACCTGCCATGAAATCAATGACGGCCAGCCCGCGAAGAAACTGACTATTCCCGATATCCCCCAGCCAAGTATGATGCCTAAGATACCTCCAATTAGAGTAAGGGTCATGGATTCGATAAGAAACTGGGTTAAAACCTGTCCTCTTGTTGCTCCAAGAGCCATGCGGATTCCTATCTCCCTTGTTCGTTCTGTTACGGAAACAAGCATAATATTCATAACCCCGATTCCGCCGACAAAAAGTGAAATACCGGCAATGCTTCCTATTATCAAAGTCATAATCTTTGTCACTTGCCCAATTCCCTGGGCAATTTCCTCCATATTAATGACCTGATAAGATTTTTCTGTATTATGCATTTGATTTAACAGTTTTGCAGCCTTTTTACCAGCCGTTTGAAGCTGCTCCGGTGATTCCGCCTGCAGCGTTACCTGAGTATAATCACTGCTTCCGTAAATAATTTTCCATGTTTGAAATGGAAGATATACTTCCATTGAACCAAATGAAAGCAATCCGCTCGGTTTCTCTAATACACCGATTATTTCAATAGGCTGATTGGCTACCATGATTATTTTTCCTACCGGGTTCTGACCTGAAAAAAGTTCCTCCTGTAATTTACTGCTGATTATACCTGTCCTTCTCCCCCCAAGAAAGTCAGCGCTGGAGAAGTTTCTTCCGTTCACCACTTTTAGTTCATTTAATTGTAAGAAGGCCTGATTAATTCCTGTTGAAGAGACATCTTTAGAATTGTTTTCTGCCCTGGCAGTAGACATTTTTGTACTTGAGGCAACAACCTTTTTTACTTCAGGAATCTTCTCGAGCGCACGAATATCTTCCTGTTTAAAAGGTGCTTCAAGAAAAATATTGGGATTTGCGCGAATTTCCTCATCTGATGGCTGATAAAACATTTCGATTGTATTACCAGGTCCGGTAATCTGCGTCTTTAACATAGACTCCCCTCCCTGGCCAATTGCAACAACAATAATGACAGCACCTACGCCAATCACAATCCCAAGCATTGTTAGAATGCTCCGCATTTTATGGGCTTTTAAGGAACTGAATGCCATGTTTAGATTTTCAAAAAAACTCATATGGACGGCCTCCATTCTTCTGCTGAAACAGACTGCAGCCTGCCATCCCTTACCATGATCGTTCTATTTGCATACTCTGCTACTTCAGGTTCATGGGTAACAATAACAATCGTTACCCCCTCATTGTTCAGTTCTCTGAATTGCTCCATTATTGCCCTGCTTGTTTTTGTATCAAGTGCTCCTGTCGGCTCATCTGCTAAAATAAGCTTTGGCTTATTAACAATTGCTCTGGCAATGGCAACACGCTGTTTTTGTCCCCCGGATAAAGCGTTGGGAAGATGACCGATTCTATCTTCCAACCCCATTTTCGTTAATGCATCTTTTGCTCTTCCCTGCCTTTCGGTTTTAGAAAGACCTGCATAGATCATTGGAAGCTCAACATTTTTTAAAGCAGTCAGTCTTGGAAGCAAATGAAATTGTTGAAAAACAAAGCCAATGGATTGGTTTCTGACCCTTGCCAGTTCATTTTCATTATAATTTGACACATTTTCGCCGCCTAGATAATAATGTCCTGAACTGGGTTTATCTAAACAGCCGATGATATTCATTAAGGTAGATTTTCCTGAACCCGACGGTCCCATAATTGCCACAAATTCACTTTCTTCGATTGTCAAGCTGATCTCATTTAACACATGAATTCTTTCTTTCCCAAGTGCAAAGGATTTGGTAATGGACTCAAGTTGAATCATTGCGTACTCACTTCCATCCCGTCCTTCATTTTTTCAGCACCTTCTAAGATCACCTTGTCTTTTTCAGTAATCCCCTTTAAAATTTCAATTTTACTTCCTGACGTAATACCGGTTTTTACCATTGTTTTTTGGGCTTTTCTATCTTTTAAAAGGAAAACATACGGCTCCTCGCCATCATCATAAACAGCATTAACTGGAAGCACCGCTGCTTTCTTTTGCTCTGTTTCGATCTCCATAATGACTTGAAATCCCGGCTTCAGCCCTTTAATATCGCCTAAGATTTTAACTGTAACAGGATATTGAACTGCCTGGCTGCCGCCATTAATTCCCGGTTGCTCCTGCTGCGGCAGATAGGCAATATTCGTAATCTCCCCATCCCATTGCTGTCCTGGCACCGCGTCAGAACGCAATACCACTTTTTGTCCTTTTTGCACCTTAAGCGTGTCATATTCGGACAAAAGTCCGGATGCTGTCATCTCTTTTAATTTTCCAATATGTATGAGAGGCTCGATGGAAGTACCTTGGCCGGAAGATGGGATATTTTTTTTAGCCGTTAATACCACACCATCCATTGTACTTGTTATTTCTAAGTCATCCTGTCGTTTCTTAAGCAAATCCTTTTGCAGCAGTGCCTGCTTTAAATCAAGCTCTGCCAGCTTCCTATCCATCTCCAATTGGTCGGACTCAGGTTTTATTTGTTTTTTGGCCTCTTTTTTTCCTACTTGTTTTCTTAATGTTTTCTCTTTGTCCTCCAATACATCCATTTGTTCTTTAATACGGTCAATTTTCAAATAAGCAGATTGAATTGCAATTTTATTTTGCTCTGATTCAAGTTCAAGCTGAGCATTTTCGAGCTTCGCCAATACTGTACCTTTCTTTACTTGCTGTCCTTCTTTTACAAGAAGCTCCTTTATTTCTCCTTTTTCAGGAGAGGGATATATAATTTGTTCTGATTCTAGCTTTATATTTCCCGGAATCATAAGCAGGGAAGAAATTTCCTCTTGCTTTAAATCAGTTGTTTTTACTGTGGGTCCTTTGGCAAGAACCTGCTGATAGACACTAATCGAAATCATTAACACGATGATGCTGACAACTGCAATTCCAATCCAAAGTTTCTTTTTCATTATAATTGTGGTGCTCCTTGGAAGGCTGATCCCGCTAAAGCAAAACCGATGCTGACAACAAAGAAAATAATGGCAATTGTCCATGCCCATCCTTTGGAAAGCTGAGCTGTTTTTTGAAGGCCTAATGCCGTTAAGATGGTGGACCAAATGCCAAATACTTCAATCGATCCTAATACACCCGCTGTGTCCTGATTCAATACCCCTGCTAAACTGGTAATATATATATCTGGATTTCCGCCAATTGCAGACCTGATGGCCATATTTAACACAAGCCCGACTGCACCAATAATCATAATAAACGTATTCATGGATAACAATTGCTTAAATGAAACGGTAGAGCTTCCAAACTTGGCCAATAGCAATTGAATAGCACTGCTGATCAGGATTCCAATAATGGGAGTAACTATCCCAACTATCACAACAGTTACTTTCGTAAAACCTAGGATCAATTCAGCCTGATCTTTGGGCACCCCTTGATCAACCAATGATTGGACATCCATTGATACGGCCATTAATGCCATTCCAACGACATAAAGAACACTTACGATCAATAGCGGAAGCCAAAATTTCGGATTTTCCTTAATTTTAATAAACTGCTTCCCCGGACTTGAAAACATACCAATTAATGAGGGATTTTCCTTCTGTGTATTCATCTCTGTTTGAATTTCCATTTTTACACCCCAATTTCCATTTTTGTTAATGATTACAATTTATTATACGATATAATGGGCTGATAGTTTCATTTTTTACAAGAATATAACAATTATTAAGATTAAATGAATTAAAAAAAGCTTGAAGGCCCCTTTACATGGAGCCTTCAAGCTAAATGGTTAAAATCTCCCTACAAAAATCTTTCGATAATAATCTGTATCCAGGATTTTTGAAGAAAAATAAAACTTTCTTTCTACAATGGCTTTCATTTTTTGAACATATTCTTTGCTCACAGACTTTCCACTATTTGCGATAAATTTATTGGAAACTGAATCATATCTTCCTTTATCCGTGATAAAGCTTTTATTCGAGAATATAACGAGCGGACTGGCATCTGAAAAAATATCCTGCCCCATAAGCAGACGGGAATCAAATTCAAGTCCGAGCAGATTTGATAAGGTCGGAATTATATCCAAACTGGAAACAGGTTTCGTAATGGTCTTTGGTTTCATTCCTTTTGTATAGAGAATAAACGTGCTCTTATATAGTTCAAAGTTTTTTTCTACATGGTGCCCTGCAAGTTCATCAATTGTTTTCAAGTCCAGTCCATATGGATAATGATCAGGACTTAAAGCTATTAAGGTTTTATCGGCGATTCCCGCTTCTTCAAGCTGTTTCAGCAGATATTCCAGGGCACGGTCCAGCTCCACTTGTGTGGCAATATATGCCTTAGCCTGGTCAGAGTATGGCAGGTTTTGTACATTTTTTTTGTTTTTATGGGCAATAAAATTTCCGGTAAATGAATATTGCATATGGCCGCTGACAGTCATGTAATACGTATGAAATGGCTGGTTGTTAATATATTCTGGAATCGTCTTTTCCATCATTTCTAAATCTGATTCCGGCCAAGTCTTTTTTATTTTCAATCCATTACCAACTGCTTTATAAACATAACCCATGTTTGGATGAGAAATATTTCTTCCATAATAGGTGTACGAATGATTATGAAAGGCCATGGTTTTATAATTCAGCTTTTGCAGCTGATTTCCCATTACAAAGGGAAGAAAATTTTTCCCAGACTTTTTAAAGCTCCAAACACCGCTTTTAGGTATTAGTCCCGTACACGCTGCATATTCACCGTCAGAAGTACTGACCCCCCATATTGGGTTATAAAAATGAGTGAACTTGAAACCGCTGTTCACCATTTTATATAATGTCGGCGTTACATTCTTTTGAACACCATATGGCGAAAAACCTTCTGCCGTTATAAGGATTAAATTATAGCCCTTATATTTTCCTGTATATTTGTTTTTAGCGGTTGGTTCCACTTGTTCAAAATATTGGTGAATACCTTTTAATGTCTGATTTTTTTCTTTAGCGGCAAGACTTGCAAAATCAAAATCCATCGTATTGTATTCAATCATTTTTCCTGCTGCTTCATGTTCATTGGAATGATCTTCAAGTTGTTTTTCTGGTGACTTGGGTTTTGGAATATATTTAGATCCCTGCGTTCCTGACAGGTTCATCTGAGGTGACCAGTCAGTAAGATTTCTTTGTAAATCAAGACGCATGGTGGTGATTAAGCCCAGCCGCTGAACGGCAAGCAAAGGGTCGTTATTTTTAAAATACAGATCAAAAGCTGAATTTTGACCATGATTCCCAGCATAAACAGCAGCAATTCCTGCTAAATGAAAAAAAGCGGCCCATCCTGCAAGCAAAAGTCTATGATGGCTATTGCTCTTTTTTAAAAGAAGAAATTTTTCCCCTAAGAGAGCTAAAACAAATACAGGAGTGAAAAATAATAGCAGCCAGCCTGCATGTTTCCCAGCAAAAGCCGCAATATCTTTCCAAAATTCAACGATTTGGCCCCCATTATGTATCGAATAGAAGGTGTAGAAAGTTTTAAAAAATTTATAATAAATATATTGAGAGGAATAAAGTAATGCTGTTGCAAATAAAAGAGCAATAGATATGAAACGACTGACAAACCCTTTAAAAAACCCGCCAATCAGTGAAAATAAGAAAGCAATGGACAGTAAAAAAACACAGGAGATGATAACACCAAAAGATAGGGAACCTTTCTGAAGGGCAGCTCTGAATATTAACTCCATCCATAAAAGGGAAACAAAAAAATAAAGAATTAACAAATCTGCTTTAAATACTCTTTTCATTCGGCTTCACCTCTTTTATGCTTTATCTGAATTAACGAATTGATACGCACACTAAAATGAAATAAGGCACTCCCCCTTGAGTGCCCCGTTCATTTAATTTTTAGTACCTCGTTATATTATTTCAGTATCTGCAAAATGGGAATTTTTATGAATCCAAATGATATTTTTTATAGTATTTAAAAAGTCTTCCGTTTTAAATATTCTTCAATGGAAGGCGCGCAAGTATATTCTGCCACTTCTACACCGGTTTGAGAAATCGTTAATTCCAGTGGTTCAATCCCCTTCTCCTTCCATTCCTGATACAGTTTTTCTATCTCCCTGCCATTTCTTAAAAAAGCTATACCGCAGTCTCCTCCGCCTGCCCCTGAAGATTTTCCACCCCCAAATCTTTCGGCTATTGAACAAAGATCTTTTAATTTTGTTGTCTCTATATCAGCACCAGATTTTTCACCCAATACTGTTAATGCATGTTGATTCTTTGCAAGACTTGCAATTGCCATTTCTACATCGTTTCCTGCAAAACTTTTAATCAATTGCTCCACAGCTTTCTTGCTTTCGTCCAAAAACCGCATAAAGTCCTGTGGATTTTCATTGCTAAATTCCTGAATTTTTTTCACCATTGGAGCTGTCGAAGCCGGCTCCTTTGTCCACCCTGCACAAAAAGTTATATTTTCAGGTTTCTTGATAGGGGTGATAGATAAATCAGGCCATGGCCTAATAATAAGTTCGTTTAGATTTTCCTTTTGTTTCAATCTATTTAATAACCATTCTTGGTTAAAAGCCGAGTAAGCCAGCCAGCCGCCAAATACAGCAGCGGCAATATCAGCTCCAGATCCATTTTTTTGGGTCATAATATGAGCAATAACCGAAAGTTTAAAAAGTTGTTCAAGGATTATGGGCTCATTTTTTTTTCTGTGGAAAATTAAAATGGCTGAAATCACAGCTGCCACTATGGCTGCACTAGAACCTAAACCGTATTTTATACCTAATGCAGGATCATCTAATTCGCTTTTAACCGTTAGATGGAATGGCTTTATTGGGGTCTTGTTTTCTTGTAAAAAACGAGTTACGACTGAAATGGAATTTTGGATAAATTTTAACCGGGAATCATGGACATTAAACTGTACGCTAGACTCTGTATTTTCCCATGTAATATTGTCCAATTCATAATGGGGAAGTGAAAGCCTGTTATGTGAACATGGTTCTATTTCAGCCGTGATATATCGATTAATGGCTGTTACAACTGCCTTCTGTTTCGGTTCCAATACTGCATATTCCCCGGCAATCATCAATTTCCCCGGTGCTTTTACAATGAAGCTGGAATAGGTCATCATTATTCATCCCTTTTATACATTTAACCATGTAAGTTTTTTAAATAGAATCTGATGTATAGGTTACACCTGGCCCTGGATGGCAAACCAATATGTCACGCACACCAGGAACACTTAAAAGCTTTTCTTTAATAACCTGTTCATTTTCCGGGAGGCAAAGGACTTTAACATTCGGTCCCGCATCAATTGTAAAATAGGCAGGAATTCCTGTATTTCTCAATCTTTGAACCTGATTTACCACTGCCAAGGTACCGGGCTGCCAATATAAAAATGGTGGATTTGCTCCAAGTGTCGTTGCATGCATCTTTAAGGCATTTGCCTCTGCCACTCGACCAAGTCTCTCAAAATTCCGTTCCTTGATAGCCGTTTTAGCCTCCTGTAAATCTTTTTCAGCCTCTAAAACCCATTCCTGATAAAATGGAGAAGTTTCAACCGTTCTCTTCATTCCTTCACGACTGGAGACTAGCTTTTCCTCAGTGGTTAACAGGACAGAAAGAATTCGAATATCCCAGTACTGTTCCCCTGCAATTTGCAATGAGTAACAATCTGATCCATCGTCCTTTAATCCTTTTTTCCATTCTACAAAACCACCAAATATTGAACGGCTGGCAGAACCGGAACCCTGCCTGGCAATTTGCGACAGAACGGTTTGATTTACATCTAACCCAATAGCTTTTGCTGCTGCCGCTGCTAATGCCGCGTAGCCAGATGCTGAGGAGGCAAACCCGGCAGCTGTAGGTACCTTATTTATAGATTTTACAATGGCATGAAGCTCTGACCCAGCCATTTTTCGAATCCGATTTAAAAATTTTGAGACTTTTTTTGTTTCAGCCTCACCGGCTATAGCTTTATTAAAAATAAACACATCTTCGTTTAACCCTTTGCAAAATTGAACTGTTGTCATAGTATAAAACTGATCCAGAGTAAGCGACAAACTGCTGTTCATGGGTAAAAACAATGATTCATTCCGCTTTCCCCAATACTTTATTAAGGCTATATTAGTATGTGCTTTTACTGTGATAATGTTTGATGACCTCTGATCCAGCATGAATTATTTCCCTTCCTTTCCATATTCAGATTTATTGGCCTGCCAATTTAGAAATAATCCATGGAGCGGAATACAGTATCATAAACTGAACCCCATAGTTAACTCCTAGGCGATAGAGGGTTCCAGCAACAATCCCGATTAGGAATACCCCGCCGATATTCATCCATCCCGCATCCATGTATGCAAGTAATAAAACTAAACCAAAAAATAATCCTAACATTGCTTCATGCGGAACTCGTTTAAATACAAAGACGCAAATCTGCCGAGAATATTTTATCGTAATATAAAAGGTTATAATTAAAGCCGCTGCTGAACCTATTATGGCCGCAGAAATAAAGTCAAAGTTTGTTAACAAATGATGCATATTATGATTGGCTGTATAGACTGGAGGCGCGTTAAACAATGGATTGGCAGGACCTATGGCCATGGGAGATAACGGAATTCCCAAAGCTATTAAAGGAATCAATACCCCCGAAATATAAGTTGCATTTGCTAATGCCTCCATGCAGGCAATCGCAAGGGAAGCTTTCTTGACCGGATCCTTTATCCTGCTTGAAAAAACTTCACCAAGGAAAGTAGTCAGACCAACTGGACTCAAAATAAAGGCTGCAGACCCTATTACGGAAGAAAGCGCACTTAACCCAGCTTCCTTTTTGGTTAAAATCGTAAAAGGATTGGCTTTCGTTTTCATATTATTTGTTTTTTTAAAAACAATTGTTTTTCTTTCATATCTTTCAAGGCGGTCTCTTTTTTCCTTATTTAAAAGTTCAAACAATGTCAAAATGACAGGCCCAATGGTAATCCCCAAAAAGAACGATATAAACACATTGGCCCCCTTCGGCACTACTCCAATATTCCAATACAGGTGGCGCAGCCCTTCGATTAATAATGAAAATGGAATGATAGACACAAGGGCAAGCCAGCGATTTTTAGATATCAATGCCAAAATAATCGTACCGGCAAAGAATATAGGGCTCCCATAATCTTTAATAGCATCCGCAAATGGAATTAAGGCATGTGCAAAAAGTAAACTAACTGGAACAGAAATAAGTGTACCAATAACAGAACCAGACGCCATTTTTTGTATACTAACATCTGATAACCCAAACCTTTTCAAGACAAGCGCATGCTCAACCTGTGGTGTCGCCATTACTCCGCCTGGAATCCCTGCCAGTGCAACCGGTATGGAATCAGTTAATTTGCTGGCAACAATCGCTGACATGAAAAAAGTGAGGATGATGTTTGGGTTTAAACCTGATAAGACAAGGACCAAAGTGACCGGTGCGATCGTTGCAGTCTCATCTGTCCCAGGGGCAATACCAATAATTGTATACATAAGTGCAGCAATGACTGCAGCCAAAACCATTTGTATAATGAGAACACCATCCATATTTATTCCTCCGCATCAGTCTCACTCAAATTTCTTTTTGGCTTAATGATAATACTGCAAATCACGAAACCTAAAAATGCTCCAAATAAACCAAAAAATAATGGTCTTGGAGGCTCATCAGGGGCAATAAAATATCCTCCAAGGGTAGTGATACTGCAAATTAATAGTGCCATTACTAAATCCTTTATACTTACCAAATCCTCCCACACTTCAATATATTTTTTGAATGTTTCATCTTTAGCAGAAGGCATAATATATTCAGCTCCAATCAACTTAAAGTTACAAATGATACTGATTATTATTATCGAAATGACTTCCTTAATGTAAAGCAAAAAGGTTATTGAAACATTGATATAAGTCAAGCATGGAGGGAAAAGGCAAAAAGCCACACAATGATGCTCATGTGTGGTCCCTTTTCAATATTCAGCTGTAAAATGCCAGGTTTTTGCAGCTCCTGCATTAAGCAAGCAATCAGCTATCTCCTTACCCTGCTGCATACTATTTGCAAGGGCAATAATACACCCCCCTTGTCCTCCTCCTGTCAGTTTAGCCCCAAGTGCTCCTGCATCATTTGCAGCCTTTACCAGCAGGTTGAGACCATCATCACTAACCCCAAGTGTCATCAGTTCTTTGTGATTCATATTTAGCAGCTCTCCCAGCTGCCGAATGTTCCCTATTTCCAGAGCCGTTCTCGTTTTAAAAGTGATTTCTTCAATCCGTTTAAGTGAATCCTTCGTTTTTTTTGAGTCCATAACATATTTTTCTTTTACATTTTTTACAGCCTTATGAGTGTCTCCAACACGTCCTGTATCAGCTGCCACTATATGGAGAGGTGCACCAGCCTTTAAGGGGATTACCTCTTTTCCTTTTTGAAACCATATAGGAACATTACTTGAGGCTGCCTCCATATCAATACCGCTTGGATTTCCATGGGCATATATTTCCGCTTTTTGAACAAGTGCAAGCAGCTCTTCCCGGCCTGCCTCTTTCCCAAAAAAAGCAAAAAGCCCCCTAACCACTGCAATAGCTATAGCCGCACTCGAGCCTAATCCCCTTCCGATTGGAATGGAGGAATGAATTCGAATCTTAAGTCCTTTTAATGGTTTCTGTAAAAAAAGCAGTGTTTCGTTGATACAGGCTGCGATTCCCATTAGTTTCTTTGGCACTTTATGAAGCGGACCTTTAAAATGGGCACAATCAAGAACAATTTCTTCCGCTCTTTCTCTAATCTCTGCTTTAACTTCAAGCGGAAATGGAATGGCAATAGCCGGTATCCCATAAACAACTGCATGCTCTCCTGTTAAAATGATTTTACTGTGAGACAAACCAACAGCTGATTTGGTTGAGCATGTAACCATAAAGTATCTCCTTTTTAACGATTTTATGATGCTGACAGCCATACTTTAACTGTTAGGAATAGTATCCTTTAAGACTTGCTAAATTAAACAAGCCCGATTTGTAAAAATCGGGCAGCCTTTAAACACTAAGATTCATTATTTTTCCGTTGTGGCGAAATTCCCCATTGAAATGGATAGCCGGTTCCAGCTGTTAATTTGAATAATCATGAAGATTAAGTCCACATATTCTTTTTCATTAAAATATTCACGGACATGGCTATATAATGTATCCGGCACCCGTTTCGTAGATATTTGTGTTACGTATTCTGTTAATTCTAATGCAGCTTTTTCAGCTTCTGTATAAAAATCACAGTCATCCCATGCACTTACACAACATATACGCTGTTCAGTTTCACCTAATTTTCTAGCATCTGCTGTATGCATGTTCAAACAGAAGGCACAGCCGTTTATTTGTGAAGCGCGAATTTTAATAAGCTCACAAAGTTTTCTATCTATTGAAGCAGAATGAAGATATTTCTCCATATCCGTCATAATTTTTAATGGTTCTGGTGCTGCATCATAATATTTTATACGTTGTTCCATCCTAATTACCTCCTATATTCAATACTCATATGATATACCTCAAAAAATAAAATAAACTTGACCTAAATCAAGTTTATAAATCTCGCTTTTCCAATGCTAAAAGCCTTGTCTTCATTTCCAAACCGCCGCGATAGCCTGTGAGAGATCCGTTTTTCCCTAATACACGATGACATGGCACCGTAATTAAAATAGGATTGGCTCCAATAGCAGTTCCAACGGCACGGACAGCTGATGGTTTATTGATTGAATTCGCAATGTCTGAATAGGATTTTGTCTCGCCATATGGTATATCACAAAGTGCCTGCCAGACCTTTTGCTGGAAAGGGGTCCCATGATATTCAAGTGGAATTGTAAAGACCGTCCTTGTTCCATCAAGGTAATCCATCACTTCATTTGCATAAGGCTTTAATATTTCATTGTCTTCAACAAGGGGGCTTCCAGGGAAATGTTTACCAGCCCACAATGCCAATTCTTCAAATGGTGTTTCGTGCGGGCCGACATACACAAGCCCTTTTGAGGTAGCTGCCATATACATCTTCCATTTATTATGGATAATTCGTGTCCAGTAGATTAGTTCCGCGGCATGTTCTTTCATCCTCTTTTTCACATCCTTTTTTTCTTCCCCTTTTCATCATTATAACTCTAGCATTAAAATGATAATAAACAGACGTCTTGGCAACCAAACAAATAGTTAACATTTATGGAGGAATTAAAATGGAAAGAGGAAAAAATCGACGGGAAGCTAATGAAGACATACTCATAGATTTACCTCATGATTTTAATATGAAACCAAACCTCGGCTATTTAGAGCGAAACAAAAATGAATGCATGTTTGAGGTGGAAAATGAGATCATTACGAGAGTCATTGGCGTTGGAGATTTGCAAGCTCTAGTACAAATATATGTAAATAATGATAATCAAATGGTTGTCCATTTCGTTAATAACTCAACGCATGTTAATCAAAATGACCGGGCTGAAATTTCCTGCTATATCCAGGAGTGGTTTGATCTTAATAGAGATTTGACCCCTTTTTACGAACTGGCAAAAAAAGATCTGCTTCTTAAGAAACCTGTTCAGGATTTTTATGGATTACGGGTTATAGGTGTTCCCGATTTATTTGAAGCCCTTTGCTGGGGAGTCTTAGGGCAGCAAATCAACCTTTCATTTGCCTATACATTAAAAAGGAAATTCGTGGAGAAATTCGGTGACTCAATCATTTGGAATGGAAGGAACTATTGGATTTTCCCCTCCTATGAAAAAATCGCCCAGTTAACACTTGAAGACCTTACAGATATTAAAATGACTAGAAGGAAAAGTGAGTTTATTATTGGCATTGCGCAGCTCATGGCAAGCGGTGAATTATCAAAGGAAAAGTTAGTAACAATAGAGTCGCTAAAAGAAGCTGAAAAAAGTTTAACAAAGATTCGCGGGATTGGTCCATGGACTGCAAATTATGTATTAATGAGGTGTTTACGTTTCACTTCTGCCTTCCCGATTGATGATGCCGGGCTCCATAACGCAGTCAAAAAGCTTACCGGTTTGGACAGAAAACCAACAAAAGAAGAACTTCTCACCTATGCGGCAGGATGGGAAAATTGGCAGGCATACGCAACCTTTTATATTTGGCGGGTTCATTACTGATAAAATGAACAGAGAAAAAAGATTCACGATTTCTATAGAGATTTACATGGAATACTAGGGGATTATTGTGAAATGTAAAGACGCATTCCAAATCTTGAAATGCGTCTTTGCAATGATGACTTCGTCTTGACTCTAAGATCCCCACGGTACCAGATACTCCCCCTTTTGGTAGGTACCTAATATATGCATTGCTAGGCTGAATACGTTGTTTACGAAGTTAAGATATTAGAATTAAGAAGGTTTTTCTGAACTTTGTCTACTATGCATAGCAAGTTTATATCTTCTTTTGTTAGTAGGACCTTAAATGAACTCAACAAGTAAACCAATGCTTGTTCTTCATTAAAAAGTTTAATTTACATTTCTGAGAAAAATCGACCATATTATACATAAGCTTCTAAATTCGTAATGTGCCGATAACGTTTAGAATGGCAACAGCTACATTTTGAATGTTCAGTTATTTTAGTCTGTCATTATACTTGAAAATCATTATTTTACAATGTCCAACTGTACCCCTTCTTCAACACTCTTTTCCTTACTTCCTACTATTTCAAAAAATTCTTCATTGTTCGATTTGTATCTTGAGTCATTTACTGTTGCCAGTGTAACTACAAACCCAGCAATTACGGATATTATTACACCTATTGGACTAATATACTGCATGGGGAAATGAAGTAGGATGCCTATTGCGCAATAGATTAATCCTGCAACCATCGATGATATTGCACCAAGGCTATTGTATTTTTTCCAATAAAGAGACATCAATATTGGGATTGCCACCATTCCTGTAAATGTAGATAGGAAAAGAAGTGAGTGCTGAATATTTCCGATAAACATTATGCCAAATACCAATGTCGAAATGGCAATCAAGAAAAGGAAGAGTCGTGAAATAGCTATTTTATACTTATCATCCTTATCCTTTGCCCAATACCTATTCACTACATCGTTTACAACAATTGATACCGCTGAATTCCAGACAGCAATCATAGTACTAATTCCCACCATCAAGAGAGTTATAAGCAAGAAACCTTGAATAATCGGATTCGCATAATTGTTAATCAAGAGAGGTAAAGCTTGCTCTGGATAATCAAGTTTCGGAAATACGACCTTTGAAAGCATAGTTGCAAGTACAACTATTCCGTAAAGAGCGACAATGAAAAAAGTGTTAAACAACATTGCTTTGTATGCAACATTTTCATTCTTAGCTGAGAAAATCCGTTGTCCATACCAAGGTGCAGCAATATAGAGAAAGGTGATTTGTAATCCCCAGGTCATAGCAGTTGCAAAGTTGACATCCGTGTCCCAAATGGGAGCCATGGAAAGGAACCTTGGCTCAAATACATGTGACAGACTTCCAAATCCTCCTGCTGCATTATAACCAATTAACAACATCGTTGGTATGCCTATCAAGATAAGAATGAAAGCAACCACATCAATTCCAATAGCAGTCATAAGCCCACCAGTAATACTTAAGAATAAACAAACAACAACAAGGGCTATAGAGAAAAATAGAGGATCAACACCTAATAGTACACTTCCAATGACAGTAAGACCAGCCAAGTATGAAGCCGGTGCTAACCATGTATAGAACAACGTAATAAGAGCACTTAGAAAACGAATGGTTTCGCTGCCTTTTTCATTCTTAAAGCGTTTATCGAAATATTGAGGTATTGTTGAGATATTCAATCTCCTATACTTTTTGGATACCGTCAAAGCGTATACTAGAAATACAACAATGAATATTAAAGAGGTATACCACATGCCGACTGTCCCAAATAGGTAAGCGACTGAGGCACCACCTATTAATGTAGCCGTGTTAAATTCAGCTGCTACTAAAGTTCCAGTCAATGCAAAAAGCCCAGTGTTCCTGCCCGCTAAATTATAATCCTGATAACTTTTCATCTTCTTTAGAGTACTTATAGAAACCATGACAAGTACACCTAAGAATAAAAAAACCATAATATATTTTACAGCCATATACTCTCCCCCTTTACTTCTTTACATTGTTAATTAACAGGACTAGATTCAATCTATAACTGTGTTTAACAGAGCCTATTTTCTATAAAGAAAAAGCTAGTAAAGGTAGATTTCACTAGCTTTCACAAATTTAATTACAAAGATACCTTTCTTCTACTTTTCAATTTAAATTGACCCATATACTTTTAACTTCAGTATAATTTTCCAAAGCATATGACCCCATTTCTCTACCAAAACCAGAATTTTTGAATCCTCCGAAAGGAGATGCAGGGTCGGTGGCATTATAGCAGTTAATCCAAACAGAGCCCGATTTTAACCTATTCGCAATGTTATGAGCATTTGTAATATTTTCTGTCCAAATTCCTGCTCCTAGCCCATATGAAGAATCATTAGCGCGCTCAACAACTTCTTGTTCAGTATCAAATTTTGAGACGACTAGAACCGGTCCAAAGATTTCTTCCCTAGAAACCCGCATATCGTCCTCGACATCTACGAAAATTGTTGGTTCTACAAAGCATCCTTGTTCTGAAGCTTCTCCTCCGCAAACAAGTTTGGCTCCTTCCGATTTTCCAATCTCAATGTAATTCATTACACGTTCCTTCTGTTCCTGTGAAACAAGGGATCCCATAGTAGTACCAGATTGCAACCCAGTACCTAGTTTAACATCCTTGGTGAGGGCAACCAATTTATCCACGAACTTATCATAAATACTTGAATGTACATAAGCTCTCGAACCTGCGCTGCAGACCTCACCTTGGTTATACATAATACCGGCAAACACTCCGTTCGCAGCCTTGTCTATGTCGGCATCTTTCAAAACAATATTAGGTGATTTACCACCAAGTTCAAGAGTTACTCGCTTCATCGTGTTTGCTGCTTCTTTCATAATAATTTTTCCTACCTCGGTAGAACCCGTGAACGCGATTTTATCAACCGAAGGATGCTTCACAAGAGCTGATCCTGTCGTTTCGCCGTGACCATTTACGATGTTTATAACACCTTTGGGAAATCCAGCTTCTTGAACTAATTTTGCCAAATAAAGGGCCGATAATGGAGTCTGCTCTGCTGGCTTTAGAACTACTGTACAACCCGTTGCAAGAGCAGGTGCAATCTTCCAAGCAGCCATCATAAAAGGAAAGTTCCAAGGGATGATTTGGCCAACAACACCGACGGGTTCATGCCGAGTATAATTTAAAAAGTTCCCATTTACTGGGATGTGTTGCCCAGTCAATTTACTTGCCCATCCACTAAAATATTTAAATTGTCCGATGGCATTTGGCAGATCGTTTTCAAGGACTTCCGAAATCGGTTTCCCGTTATCTAAACTATCAATCTCTGCAATGTATTGTTTATGTTCTTCAATTAGTGTAGCAAGTTTATAGATTAGGTCGCCACGTTCTAGCGGTGTCATGGTTGACCATGGACCTTTTTCAAAAGCATTCTTTGCCGCTTGAACAGCACTATCTATATCTTCATCTGAAGCCTCATGAACTTCTGCTATAACTTCATTATTTGCAGGGTTCAATGTTTGGAATGTTTTATTATGAGATGAAGAAATAAATTCCCCATTGATAAACAGCTTTTTCTCCTCGCTTAGAAAGTCCGATACGACCTCAGAAAGTTTTATTGTTTGCATCGTTTGCACTGTATTCATTAGAATCTCCCCTTTTAAAGAGTTTTTATCAATTCGCACTACCAACTGTTACTTTTTCTGTCTCAGAATGAAGCTCTTGATTGGTAGGTCCTATAGCTTTCGTCAGGATTTCTTTTATATCTTTCCGAGTTGCACGGCGTGGATTTGCTCCCATATATAGCTCATCGTTAAATGCAATATCCGTTAGTATCTCAATGCTTTCTTCCCTTACACCAATTTCACTCAAAGTTTCTGGAATCCCTACTTCTTTTGTTAATTCCTTTACCCTTCTCACCCCGGCTTTTGCAGCATCTTCGACCGACAATCCCCATGTGTTGACCCGTAGAGCTTGTGCGACATCTGCGAACTTTTTGGGATTTGCAATCCAGTTGTACTCTAGGACGTATGGAAGCAGAATAGCGTTTACAATTCCGTGAGGCGCATCATATTGTGCTCCGATTGCGTGAGAAATTCCATGAACAAGTCCAAGACCACCATTTGACATTCCAATTCCAGTTGTTGTACTTGCTTGAATCATCCGATTCATCGCAGAAATGTTGGTTGTATTAGAGGATGCTTCCAAAATTGCCTCTCCAATGACTCTCACCGCATGGAGGTTTAATGCATCCGTTACAATAGAACCGTTCCGAGAGACATATCCCTCAATGGCATGTGTCAATGCATCCATACCAGTCGATGCAACAAGAGAACCAGGCATGCCTAGTAGCAGTTCGCCATCAAGAATTGCTGCCTTTGGAAACAGACCTTCCCCAAACACAAGCTTTTTCGTCTTCAAGTCACTATTGTCCACGGTAATGACGCTTGCATGTCCTCCTTCACTGCCTGTTCCTACTGTTGTAGCCACAGCAAATATCGGAAGTGGATCATTAACGTAAAGATCGAATCCGAAATAATCGTCAATGGATCCACCGTTTGTAAATAGCACCGCCAAGGCCTTAGCCGCGTCAACAACGCTTCCACCGCCTACTGCAATAATGTTTTGAATCCCATCATCTTTATGTCTCTCATAAATAGCATTCATCGCAGTAACACTAGGATTTGGTTTAATATCATTAACTATCTTTGATTTTTCTTCAATGCCTGGAAGACTATCAATAACCTTTTGAAGAATACCGGCTCCCTGAATCCCTTTATCGGTTACAATTAAGAAATTCCCTTCTAAACCATACTTGTCAATTGCACCTTTCAGAAATTTAAGACTTCCTGACCCTGTATAAAGTGTTGTTTTTGCCATAAACTCCATATTGTTGAATTCACTCATTAACTTTCATCTCCCTTTCTTTTACTCAATTAAAATTCTGATAGGTTTCTACTACCCGAAGGTAAAACTCTACGGATTTTTCTAAATCGCTGATTAAAATTGATTCATCTGGCTGGTGAGCCAAGGTAGTGTCACCCGCACCATAAATAAAAATTGGTCCATCAAAGTGCTTTCTAAATATAGAGCCGTCTGTATAGTAGTTAGCACTCTGTTTTTGTATATCCTTTTGATACATCTCTTGGTTCATAAGTTGAAGCCCTTTAATAAATGCGCTTTCATTTTTATTTTTTAACGGCTCAAGGTTTTGGAGAACAGCGTAATCCGCTTGAAATCCAACCTTTTTATCTGAAAGTCTTTTTATGATAGTATTAATCTCATTTAAGATTTTAGAGTTTTGAGAAGCTGTGATGGTACGAAAATCTAGTTTTACGGAACAATAATCCGGAACCACATTTGTAGCAACACCACCATGGATGGTATTGATACTTTTGGTCATCATTCCCAACAATTCATCAATTTCATCGAATTTTAATTTTTGGAATTCATTCAGAATACACATCATTGAATCAATCGCGTTAATGCCTTCTTTGGGCATTGAACCATGGGCTGTCTTGCCATAGGTCCTCATTTCAAGCCACAATGCACCTTTATGGGCAATATATAGATCTAAGCAACTTGGTTCAGCAATCAGGATGGCTCCCGGATTTTCAATTATTCCCCTTTTAACTGCTTCTTGAGCCCCAAGGCAATCAACTTCTTCTCCTACGGTTCCGACGAAGACAACGTCTTGTTCTAAAGGGAACTGGTTTTCCTTTAGAATTATCATCGTTTCTAGGAGAGCAGCCACTCCGCCTTTCATATCTGTCGTCCCTCTACCGTACATTCGTCCATCCTTTATTTCAGCTCCAAATGGATCCATTGTCCAAGGCTGTTCACCGATTGGGACAGTATCTAAATGCCCGTTAAAATAAAGTTTCTTCCGTGTTGGATCTCTTCCTTTTAGTGTTATAACAATGTTTGAGCGGTTTTTATCAATCTGATGAAACTGACATTCCAAACCGTAGGATGAAACAGCTTCAGCAATCAACTCTGCTAACCCCAGCTCATCACCTGGAGGATTTACAGTGTTAATATTTATCATCCTTCGTAAAAGATCGACCATTCTTTTGGTGTTTACTCTAGACTGACTAGCCATTCCTTTGGTATTCACACTAGGACCTCCTCTCCACTAATTTCAGATAAGTCTAATTTTTAAGTTTATTTATCTGTTAAAATCACTATATATCATTTACAATTAGACTTGTTTACAAAATATTAAGAATTCAGTTGTACTTTTGTCCAAGGAAGTGAAGTGAATGCTATTCAAGGAACTAATAAAATTAAATTTTCTCAAGGAGTCACAAGTACTTACCACCTGTCCTTTGAGAACCAGAATAAAGAATGTTACCTTTATTGACTCACCTGACGGAAACAAGTGGATAAAAGAAGGAGACTTTGTTCTAACAACCGGTTATTTCGTTTCGGGAACAAAGGATTGGGAAGAAAATTTTTATGTGTTTATTAAAGGGTTGATTGAAAGAGGAGGGTTTGGACTAGGAATTAAAATAGGCAGGCATATTCCTTACTTGCCAAAGAAAATTCAACAGTATGCAAATATTAATAACTTCCCTATCTTGAAATTAGATAATAAACCAGCTTGGTCCGACTTCCTATTGGAAATTACCCACGCACTCTCAGAAGCAAAAGATGATGAGATTTATCAATTGAATACTATTTATGAGAAGTTCCATAACCATCTTAAGAAAAAGGGGAATATTCAACAACTAGCGAAGGTACTGTACAGCATCATTAATATACCGTTAACCATTTATTTCAAAAAAATGAATATAAGATTCGACTATCCTAAACAACCAAATCACAATATTAACTTGGAATATTTGATAAGCACCGCCTTTTATGGAATAAACAATCAAATTCAAATAGTAGAATACGAACAGACCTTATTTGCAGTTAAATGGATTAATGAAAAAAGTAAACTTGAAGGTGGTATATTTATTTGGTCTGACTCTGCTGAACTTACGCCCAAAATTAAAATAGCTGTTGAACAGGCTGCCATTATAGCAAACTTAGAAGTCGAAAACCAAAATATAATTAAAGCCATTGAACAAAGACATTTGAATGATTTTATTTTAGAACTTATTAATAAACCATTTGAAACTGAATACTACGTTCAAAACAAAATGAGGTATTTTGATTTCAAAGTTGAAAAAAATTATCGATTACTATTAATTTACATCGAGCATGATGAGGAAATTTTCAAAGCGAATTTAATTCAGCATGTTAAATCCATTGAAAAAATTGATTTTAGAAGGATTTTAGTTGGAAGAAATTATGATAGTAATATAATTATGCTTATACCAGATGAAACTTTTGAATCAACCACAAAGGAATTGGTAAGCTTCTTTGGTACAAGATTTCCAACTTTAAAAATAAAATGTGGTACTAGCCGTCCTTATTCAATATTAAAACTTTCTAAAGCCCAAAGGGAAGCCAAAATAGCACTGATGATTTCAAAGGAACATCAAGTACAAGAAAAACATATTATTTTTTCAAATTTTGAACACTTAAATCTTGAAAGAATCATGTTTTCAGAATCAACTACTGACGAAGCTAAACAAATCTATGAAGAAACCTTGCAAAAGATTATTGAGCATGACGTCAAGTATAAAACTGAATTGTTTAATACATTAAATTGCTATTTTGAATGTAATCTCAATGTAGAAAAGACAGGGGAAAAACTATTTATCCATAAGAACACAGTTAGGTACCGGTTAAAGTCTATTTCATCGCTTCTGAATGTCAATTTTGATTCTCTTAATACAATCATTCTTCTTAAGATTGCATTTACCTACTTCAATTTTAAAAAGGGATATTAGGGTAGAACATGATGGGAAAACAATCAAAAAGGGAGCAAAGACCAAAAGCAGTATCCGATCTGTTACTATTTCACCAAGTACTAAAAAAATGCTTTTAAAACATAAGAAATTGCACGATTCTGATAGAAGAACTTTTACGCCCAAAATGGGGGGCCATATAACCCGCGTAATCTAACAAGAACAATTGATTCCTTAACAAAAAAGGCAAACTTGCCATACGTTCGAGTTCAAGATTTACGACATACTCATGCAACATTAATGATTGCTCAAAATGAACCTATGAAGGTTAATTGCAGAAAACTTGTCCACAGTAAAATTAGTACTACAATGGCTACCTATGGTCATCTACTACCTAATATGCAACATGATGCATCAAATCATCTTGATCAAACAATTTTTGGTGTAGATAATTAAATGTTGCCAAAAGGATGCCACAGTTAATCCAAACAAAAAAACCACTTAATCAAAAGTAATTAAAACAAAAGAAACCCTTATATATCAAGGGTTTCAGTCGATTTAATCGATGACCTGTGAGGGGTTCGAACCCCCGACCTCAACCCTGTCAAGGTTGCGCTCTCCCAACTGAGCTAACAGATCAGTTATTTAATTACAAATTTAATTATAGTGAATTACTTGAGAAAGTCAACAATAAAATCTAAAAAGCTCAAAATGTATGAATAAATTTTGGTAATCTGACATAAAATTAACAGGAACGTTTGTTCTTGTTTTTTATTGCATAAAGAACTAATGTTCGGTTATAATGTATATTAAGGAGGGATTACCATGGACGGTCTTTTTATTCGCTCAATTGAGGAGCATTTGCCTTTAGAAATGATTTATGTTGGTCAGAATCAGGAAATCACGCAGCGGACGCTTATTATAAAAGAGATTAATGATGAGTATATTCGTGCCTACTGTCTTCTTCGAAAACAAATCCGCACCTTTAAACGCGAGAATATTCTTTCCATTATGCCTGAGAAACACTCTAAAAGAAAGTACCTTCACTAATTCCTCACTTTATCCCCCGCCATCTTGAAAGGCACAAATCTGCATTTACCCATTGCTTATGTTAAAATTCATTTTGTAATTAATAATACTTACAGGGGGATTTCTCATATGGATTATCCAAGAGGAAAAATTCAAGAACTTTTATTTCATAGTCACGAACTTAATGAAGATTTACAGCTTTTAATCTATCTTCCCGCCAATTTTTCACCGCTTTACAAATATTCCCTCCTAATTGCCCAGGATGGCCGTGATTATTTTCAACTTGGCAGAATTGGACGTTTAGCGGACGAATTTCTTTATAATAAAGAAATTGAAAACATCATTATTGTTGGGGTACCCTATAAAAATATACAGGACCGTCGTCAAAAATATCATCCTGCAGGGTCACAAAATAAACAATACATACGATTTCTTGCTCATGAACTAGTTCCATTTCTAGATCAAAAGTTTCCAACCTATCAAATGGGCACAACCAGAGCTTTAATCGGAGATTCACTTGGTGCCGCTGTCTCTTTCATGACTGCCCTTCAATACCCGCATACCTTTGGAAAAGTATTGATGCAATCTCCATATGTAGATGAACATATAATCAATTTAGTCAAGAATTTTAACGAACCGGAATTACTTGAAATCTATCATATCATTGGGGAACAAGAAACTGAGGTTAAAACAACGGAGGGCAAAATCAGTGATTTCCTGACACCAAACCGGGAACTGTCTAAACATTTATCCGAAAGACCATTTTCCTATTTTTTCGAAGAATTTGCAGGGAATCACACTTGGACCTTTTGGCAGCCAGACTTAAGGCGAGCCTTAAAAATGATATTTTAGTTGATTATTTATTATATTTAGAAAATTTGATATAATAGAAGTGCTTATTCTTTTAGCTGCTTATCAAACCGGAAATCCGGTATTCGATAGAAAATCTACATCCATTGGAGGTAATTCTATGAAATTTGGTATTGTTATTTTCCCATCCAAAGATCTTCAAGACTTTGCTAATTCTTATCGTAAACGTTATGACCCGCATTATGCCTTAATCACACCGCATCTTACATTACTGAATGCATTTGAAGCTCCTGAAGAAGAAGCTGGAATTTTTGCTGAGAAATTACAGCAAATTGCCGCCCATTCAAACCCTTTTACATTAAAAACCACTAAGGTTAGCTCTTTTCATCCAGTCAATAATGTGATTTATTTAAAAGTGGAGCCAGTTGATGAACTCATTTCGTTACATGAAGAAATTAATAGAGAATTAAATGAGCAAAAGTCGGAATATGCATTTGTCCCCCATATTACAATCGGTCAAAAGCTCTCCAATGATGAGCATTCAGATGTATATGGGGCACTCCGGATGACAAAAGTGGATCATGAAGAAACAATTGACCGCTTCCACCTTCTTTATCAACTGGAAAATGGGTCTTGGACCGTTTATGAAACATTTCATCTTGGAAAGGAATAGGTATTCGTGTCTGTTAAAGTAGTCGAAAGTCAGCAAGAATTAGAAGATGCATATTTAGTAAGAAAAATCGTCTTTGTGGATGAGCAGCAGGTGCCCGTTGAAGAAGAAATTGATCAATTTGAAGACGATGCAGCACATTTTATCATGTACCATGAAGGAAAACCCATTGGTGCCGGTAGATTCCGCGTCTTGGATGGCATAGGGAAAGTTGAACGCATTTGTGTCCTGAAAGAAGCACGGAAACATGGTGCTGGAAAAGCCATTATGGATTCAATTGAAACCTATGCAGCAGATCAAGGGATTCATAAATTAAAGCTGAATGCTCAAACTCATGCTATACCATTTTATGAAAAGATCGGCTTTGAAGTAGTCTCTGATGAGTTTTTGGATGCCGGTATTCCTCATAAAACAATGGTAAAAAAAATGTAAATAGAGTAGGCGCATGAAAAAATTTCATGCGCCTCTCACAGATCCGTACGTGCGGGTCATCGCATACGGCTCCTCCATGCTTATCCCCGCTGGGGATGTAGCTCATTGTAAATGTCTAAAAGAAA
>NZ_JAMBNQ010000052.1 GCF_023715155.1 Neobacillus mesonae | reverse complement strand
GCGTACCCATGTGATGGAATAGTTTCACATAATATAAAAATATTGTTAGAAAATCGTGTCGAAAAATATTTTTTTGACACCCCACCAACGGGTCAAACCGTTGATAAATCAACATTTATAGAGGGAGTCGTTATTAAGCTAGTACCAGTTGACCTTGCACCTTTGGAAGTATTACACGGCTCACATAACAATTGAAAGTTTGAAGCATCGTTACTGCCATAAAGGTCTAGAGGTACCATGTGGTCAATGTGTATAGTATTTTGGTTTCTAATCAAATTTGTAAGGTCACACCTACAATTCATATATGTTCCTTTATCCCTATAAAACACTGCCTTTTTTAACCATTCTGGGAAACGCTGTCTCCTAATTCTTCCTTTTTGAGTTATAAATTCAGGATACTCTTTCTTTAAGTATTCCATTTCATTTTCAATAAGTTCGGCTAAATCCAAGTGGAAATTATGTAGGAAATTTCTATCTTGAAAAATAAATTGAAAAGCAGCATGAACAATTAATCGGTCAATTTCTACATTATTTTCACTTACGTAATCAATCCATTGGTGGATAATTTTATTACAATCACAATCCCAGTGTCCTTTATTGTTACAATTGCCAAAGTCTGGTTCAGGAATATCTGGGAGTAAATTTACTTCTTTTAAAGTCCTAATAATATGGTCGTATACCCTCTCCATGTCGTCTCCATTTTTCCACATCATGTCCAGTTCCTCAGATATATCTTGAAAAAAAGATAAAACATGATGGATAGCAGTTGTTTTGTTGGGCCTAAGGATACTTCCAAGGATTTCTTCTTTAAAGCAATCTATAGCTTCACTACCATAATCCCAATAGTTTTGAACAACGAAACCAGCTAAACCAATACCTGAACTTAAAGCCAAATGTTCCTCTTTTATAGCCATATCACACGTTTCCTTTCATTTACTTAGAATAAATTGTCTTCTCCTCAATTCTTGTTTAGATAAGTCAGTAAAGTGAAGGTTGATATCATCATATTCCTATGTATATTCAACAGTATTTTCAAGTCCATCCCTTAGGCCAGATCATATTTTACTTTCCATTTCATCCCTATAGTATCATAAATTAAACGTTCAAAATGCTTTCTTATCGCCAAATACAGTTTGAGAAAATGTGACTTTTCAATTAAATATGCTTTATTTTGTTTTGGATTAATGAGGAACATAAATAAAATAGAAGTGCATTTACTCAAAAACGCTTTATGATAAAATGACTATTATGGTAATAGGAATTTTTAGTAAAGAAAGTTGAGGGTCACTTATGTACAATAAGCAACTTTATTTTCGAACCCTACTATTAATTGCAGTTGGGCTATTTGTTATAATATGGGCATTTAAGGGTAGGAATTTTGATTTAAGCATAATAGGTGTTGCATTTTCGGCTGCAGGAGCCACATTATTAATTGATCAAATTTTATTTAAGAAAATAATTTGGAAGTTTGCACCAGACTTATTTTATAAATGGTTAACTAATATACCTTATTTAGGCGGGTGTTGGGAAGGACATTTATATTCTAGCTACGTATTTCCTGATACAGGGAAAGTCGGTGATCCAATACCTGCAAAGCTGGAAATAACTCATGATTTTGACACCATACATATAAGAATGGAAACGGACAAGTCTTATAGTAGTAGTTATGTAAGTGATATAACTATTGACGAAGGTAAGCAAAAGTTTTTATGCTATCTATATGTTAATGATGCTGATAAAGACAGGGATATAAACCCAAAACATGATGGTGCAGTAAAATTACGTATTAAACATGATGGAGAATTAAGACTTGAAGGGCATTATTGGACGGGACGTTTGACAACAGGAAAAATGGATTTTAAAAGAATAACAAAGAAAAACTCCCATACATGATGGGAGTTTTTTAGAATAGGTAGGCATAACCATAAAGTAAAAATTGATGGGCATCACTATGAGTGTATTTTCGTCCGTTATGAAACAAATATAGCAATTCTGACACTTCTCCCCATCCCTTACACTTCTCATAATCTGCAGTTTGTGTTATTAGGTAATTAAAGCATTGCTTTACATCGTCGGTTAGTGTTGCATTGTTAAATTTATTATTAGGCACATTCCAGATTAATGATTCTACTAGGAAAGAAGATACATTCTCAACATCATAACCTTCATCCAGAAGTTTGTATCTTAGTCTCTTGAAGATTCGAACCATTTTTTTATAACGCCTATAAGTGTCGTTGTTTTTTGTTACTCCATTACTGTAATGTTGTTCGGGGAAATTAATAACTCTCTCGCCCGTGTGACGACATACAAATTCAGTTCCAGTAATATATGTCCCGTTTTGAGAATATCGACGATGCTCAAAACAAGGCACAACATCTGCTTCTACTCGATAAGTATTTGACTTAATTTTGATAGCCTTGTTTCCAAATTCGATATTATCTCTACCAAATTTATTGATCATAGCTTGGTCAACATCACTTCTATATTGAGCAAAAGAATAATCAGCATCATAATTTCCGAAGTCTTTATGCGTTTTACCATCGGGGTAATTCGCAAAAAACACATCTTTTAACTTCACTGCTATATCGACATCGCTTGTTAATCTAACGTTGGTGTTATTATGATAGGACCCTTTTGGGATTAGTTGTATATCATATTTTGATAGTGTTTCTGATTTGTTCAAGGCATCTCTAATCATTCTAAGAGCATTGTCACATTTAGCTTCCTCAGTATCACTCGCAGGTTTCGACCAACTTTGGAAAGTTGCCTCTAAATTCCCTTTTAATTCGAACATGCAATTCCTCCTTGTTAATAAGTATTCCAATAACTTAATTATACAGAAAATATAAATTAATATACAGTATTTCATGGGAATATATGTTCTTGAAAAATAAGAGAGTTTTCACTATAATAGAATTATATTTATTAAATTTAAAGGCGTTTATTTCGCCAGGTAAATCTACTTTTTAAAAAAGGTAGTCTTTGCCTGAAGGAAATAAACGCCTTTTCTGCGTTTAAAAATCTTTGGAGGGATTGTATATGTTATCCAGCTTTTTAAAAAAATTGGACTCAGAGGGAAAGAGCCCTTTGACCATTCAAGCGTACCAGAATGATATTGAACAGTTTAAAGAATGGTTAGGAGACACTATAGGCTTTGAAACAGAAGCCATTACTGAGACGGATGTTAGGGAGTACCGGCAATATATGAATTTGAATAGGAAACTGAAGGTTACAAGTATCAACAGAAAAATAAAAAGCATTGTTAAATATCAACACTATTTATATAAAAAGGGTATCTGCAAGGAGGAAATAAAGCTGAAAAACGTATTGCAGAAAAATAATATAGAGTGGGATTACGAAGTAAAAGTCCTAGAGAAACAGGACCAATACCGTTTAAAGCGAACAATAGAAGCCACGGGAAATAAAAGGGATATTTTAATTTACTATCTATTGTTTGGAACCGGCATTAGATGCAAAGAGTTGGTGTCCATTCAAATAGATGATCTATTTATTACTGAACGAAATGGTAAAAACAATTATAGCTACGTCATGATTCGCAGCGGTAAAGGAAACAAAATGAGAAAAGTAAATTTGAATTCTCAAGTCGTTAATGCAATAAAGGATTATTTTCAAGTTAGACCAGAAGTGATTAGCAAGGACTTACTTATCGGTCAAAGGGGTCCGTTGTCCAGGTTAGCGATTAATAAAATCCTTGAAAAATACAGTAAACTTTCACAGTTTGATTACATCGTTACACCACACATGGCTCGTCATACCTTTTGTACAAATCTATTGAAAGAAGGCAAGGTTGACCCCAAAACGTTAGCAATCTTAACGGGACACAGCTCGATTGATACGCTATATCGCTTCTATATAAATAGTAGTGCGGAGGATAAACAACGAGCTGTTGATGGTCTGTATTTGTAATGTCTGAATTTTATTAGATAAAAGGGTGATAAGTACGTGTCAAAAAATAGTTGGAGCAAAGAAAAATTAGCAAGATATTTAAAAGAAGGTAGGGGTCAGGGAGAAGGTGCCAATTATCTGCCATGGCGGTACACCTATGAGTACAGTTCTAAGGGCCGTGTTTGCAGATTATTCGGATTAAAAACCAAGCGAATTCATCACCTTCAATCTGACAATCAATACAGAGCATTTTTGTTATTCGAGTTTAATTCTGATGTTACAGACATTAGGGAATCTTATCCTCTCTTAGATGTACTAGAGGTAATTGATAATAAAGAAGATTTACGATTTGATAAATTTGCTGACAAAGAAACGAAAGAGCCATTTGTGATGACTACGAATTTTCTATTAACTGTAAAAGATGCGAATGGTAAAGAAAAGTATGTAGCAAGAACCGTAAAGAATACTACTGAGCTTAAAAGAAAAATTACCTTCGAAAAACTGGAAATTGAACGAAGGTATTGGTTAGAGAAGAACATCGACTGGAAAGTGATTACAGAAAAGCAGTTGCCAAGACAATTTGCAAAAAATATTGAATGGGTAAGGGAAACACTTCTGGAAGGCAGTGAGGGAAGCCTGAATAAAGAAGAGCTATCATTGTCATTGCTCAAGTTTCTTATTGAAAATGGTGAACTTCAGTTAAGAGAGGTCTTAAAGTTATTTGATAAGGCAGCGGGAATCGAAAAAGGATCAGGATTATTTTTGTTTAGGTATTTACTAGCCAAGAAGGAATTTCGTTTAGATATGACAAAACCTATAGACTTCTCAGCAAAAATAATTGATTTAATGTTGTAGAAATGGTGGTGAGTCAATGGAAATTGCAGAAAATATGCTATTCCAATATAGCAATGAAAAAACAATCAGAATTATATACTTTAACCGAGTTTCTTCTATTATATATGCAATTGATATGGGAAGAAACAGATGGCCGTATCTAATTCATATAGAAAGCATTAATTCATTACTTGATAGTGGGGAATTGAAAACTTTAAGTGAAGATCCTTACTTCCTTTCAGTTGTTTCTGATGATTTAAGTAATGCTGAGATTGAAAGACGTGATCGTGCATGGGAGATTGTGAACTTTGTCATTGCACAAATGGAAAGAGATGAACTCATTTATATCACCAAGTATAGGGAACAGGCAATAAAGAAAGCCATTGATGTCTATTCAGTAAATTATTCGACAATCAAAAACTACCTCATTAAGTATTGGAAGGGAGGAAAGATTCGTCAGGCATTGTTACCAGCTTTTCGTTTATGTGGTGCAAAAGGTAAGGAAAAGAAGAAAAGTAGTAAAAAGCGGGGAAGACCGAATAAAGATGGTGTAAAAACGGGGGTAAATGTAGATGACACGATTAAAAAATACTTTCAGGTTGGGCTTAATCGTTACTACTATAATCAACGCCAAAACTCCCTAAAGACCACTTACGAATTGATTATTAAAGATTTCTTTACTGAATCAAGAACGGACTACGAGGGGCATACAGTGCCCGTAATCAAAGATATTGACCAAATCCCAACGTACCCACAATTCTTGTATTGGTATAAGAAGCTAAATGATCCAAAGAAGGAATTAATAAAAAGAGAGGGAACTAGGCATTACTTCCAAAATTATCGTACGATTATTGGAACTTCCACTCAGGATGCGGGTTTTGGACCAGGAACCCTATGGCAAATTGATGCTACACAGTTTGACATCTATTTAGTTTCATCAGTAAATCGTAATTTAATAGTTGGTAGACCGACATTGATCTGCTGTATAGACAGCTACTCGAGAAAAATTGTCGGGATTAATGTTACTTATGAACCTTTTAACTCGTACACCGGAGTCATGATGGCTCTTGTTAATAGTATGACACCAAAGGAAAATTTCTGTTTACAGTATGGTATCACACTGGATAAAGGTGAATGGGACGTGGCTTGTGTTCCACAACGGATTTTTGCAGATAGAGGGGAATTAAACGGAAAACAAATTGAAGAAGCGATAGCAAGTCTTGGTATTTCTATCCAAAATGCCCCTGCTTATCGTGCTGATTATAAGGGAATCATAGAACAAGCATTTGCCCAGTTAAACCTAAAGGTTAAGCCTTTCGCAGATGGTGTTGTTAAAAATAATCGGACAAGAGGCGATGAAGAATATAGATTAAAAGCTAATCTTACCATTGAAGAATTTACAAAGTTGATCATCAAGTGTGTCCTGTTTCACAATAACCATCATGTGCTTAGTGAGTATGTATTGGATGAAGCGATGCTAGAAGCCAAAGTGGAAAAGATCCCTTCTAGGATATGGGACTATGGATTAAGAAATATGAAAGGCCAATTACGAGTCTTGCCTGAAAATACTATTAAACTTAACCTACTCCCAACAGATACAGCCTCAGTCACTTCCAGAGGGGTTAAATATAAGAAAATGCTCTACGCATCGGACTATACATTAAAAAATCATTGGTTTCAGAACGCAAGAATCAATGGAAGTTGGAAAATTAAAATATGGTATGACCCAAGGGATTTAACGCACATATATGTGGTGAATGAAGATGGGGAGTTTCATAAGTTAACTTTACTTGATCACCTGAGTAAATACAGGCATAAAGGCATTGATGAAATTGAGCAAATTATGAGATACGAAGAATCGCTGGATAGTAAGGGGAAGGAAAAGGAACTTCAAGCAAAAATGAAATTGTATGAGGATATTGAGACCATTGTTGGAGAAGGAAGACAAAGAACAAAAGCCGAAAAGGATGGTGAATTAAGTAAAACTGAACGATTAAAAGGAATAAGGGAAAATCAGAGAGTTGAAAGAGAAAGGTTGCGTGAAGTTGCTAGAAAGGAAAGTGATGTTAATCCACCGAATGATGACGGTATAGAACAGAGCCCTATAGATGAAAATCAGGATGAATTAGAGATGTTTAGAGTTACAGGAAATTTAGACTAGGATGATGAAAATGAGTAATATTGTATTTTTACCAAATGGAATGGAGGCGACTCAAGCCACTTATACAGAATTTCCTTTACAAGAATTTAATGAAAATCCATTGATTCAGGCACTTCCCCCCTTGATAGATAAACAAGAGATTATTAATAAACTCATGGTACTACCATTATTTAAAAAAGAAGAAAGAAATGCAGCAAGTGCTTATCGCCTACATATGGTAAACCGGCTATTTCAACTTTTCCAACCACTACCAATCCATATTGAGGTTTGGAATATGATTCATTCATTAATTATTCAAGGCTATTTAGCAAGAAATCCATTTGATAAAACCTATAAGCAATACCTTAATGCTACTGGAAAGGAAATCATAAACCGCTCTTTTGATATAAATAGTAGAAAAAATTTCAGAAGCACGGCTGGTTGCGGAACTTTGATTGGTTTTTCAGGTATGGGTAAATCAACCACTGTTAATCGTGTTTTAAGTAATATGCCACAGGTTATTTTGCATAATGAGTACAGGGGTCAGCATTATAATCAAATTCAACTGGTTTGGTTAAAACTTGAAGCTCCAAGTAATTCAAGTTTGAAGTCATTATGTTTACAGTTCTTTATGAAGGTGGATGAAATTCTTGGATCTAATAATTACAGGAAACATGTATCAAGGAATACTTCGGTAGATTCCATGCTACCTTTAATTAGTCAATTAGCACACAACATTGGGTTAGGTCTTCTGATTATTGATGAGACACAACACATCAAACAGCGTGGAGCGGATCAAATTATGAATTTCTTTGTTAGTCTCATAAATTCCGGAATTAATCTTGCTGTAATAGGAACTCCTGGTGCCTATGATCTTTTTGGTAAGGAGTTGAGGATAACTCGTCGTTTAACTGGAAATGCCGAAATTATCTATAACAATATGGAATACGGAAATGAATTTAAACTGCTTATGGAGACGATGTGGCAATACCAATGGACACAAAAACCTACCCCATATAAAGAAGAATTTGCAAGTCTGTTTTATGAACTCACTTTAGGCATTTCGGATTTGGTTGTTAAATTGTTTGCTTACTCACAACAAGTGGCTATTCAAACTGGAAAAGAGGAAATTACCATACCTCTAATAAAGAAAGTGGCAAAGGAAAAATTTAGATTGCTTAATCCAATGTTAGAAGCGATACGTTCAGGAAATCCATATAAAATAGCAAAATATGAGGATATTAGAAAGCTAGAAGTGGATAGTTATGTGGATAATGTGGATAACAAGTTTAAAGGCGAAAATAAAAGGAAACAGGTTGTGGATACAATTGTGGATAAAGTGAACCACCCTATGGAATCATCAAAAAAGAAGGAAAAGCGAAATAATGCTTATGTAGAAGGAGATCTAAGGTTTTTTCTCCAACAAGGATTAAAAGATAATAAATCACCATATGATGTACTTTTGGAAAATGGTTTTATTGATGAAATGGCAGATTGGATAACGGAGGGTTAGTATGTTAAATTTCCTTCCTTTAATCTATAAGGACGAGTTGTTGTATAGCGTTATAGCTCGGTATCGAAGAATGTGTGGAATGCTTAGTAAAAGGGCATTGATGAGGGATATGTTTGGGGAGTTATACATTATTAACTCCTCTTACTTTCCGCAATACATTAAGGCCTTCGTGAGTAACCTTCCCCCAACATCACGTATTACTATAGAAGAAATTATTAGGAATCACACAATGTTTCCATTTTACACAGCATTTTTATCTCAAGAAAAAACAAATTTAGTTTATGAGGTTATGGAAAATGGGGGAAATGGGACACACACGAGTATAGAAAAAATTATTGGTATGGGTGGGAATAAGGTGAAAAAAGCCAATTTCCTAAAATACTGCCCTATATGTTTCAAGAAGGATATGGAGAATTTGGGGGAAAGTTATTGGAGAACAAAACATCAGCTTGTTGGAGTCATGTATTGCTCTAAACATGAGGTTCTTTTAAAAGAAAGTTCAGTCCTTAGCACAGGAAGCGGTGTTGAATTTATATGTGCAGACAGTGAAGTTTGTAATGAAAAAGTGTTGCCAGACTCGTACTCGGATAGGAGTAAAAAAATGAATCTTCAATATACAATGAATGCAGAAAAATTAATACATGAAAATTACCCAAGAAAAAATCTTGATGATGTAATTGGATTTTATATAGATAGGTTGAGAGATAAAAGATTAGCTGCGGCTAGTGGTAATTTGTATATAAATGAGATCCAGCACCACTTTATGAATTACTACCCAGAATCATATTTGAAATTGATGCAAAGTGAACTTAATCCAGATAATCCTACTAATTGGCTGCGTTTGTTTGTAAGAAGCAATAATAAAAATAGAAGCCCTTTACGTCATTTGCTTTTTTTGCAGTTTCTTGGGGTTAGTATAGATGATTTCTTTAGCAATGAAGAAATAGTTGGGAAAAGGAGCAATTCAAAGCAGTATACCCCAACTTTTAGCCTTAATGAGAGACGAGCTAAATGGTTGAAACTAATAGAGGAAAATAAAGGTGCGAATCGTAGTCAATTGAAAGAAATAGGGAAAGGACTTCATTCATGGATTTTTAGATATGACCGGGAATGGTACGAAGAGGTTACACCAAAGAACCTTCCAAGGAAGAAAAGAATTGATACAGTTGATTGGGAAAAACGTGATGAGGAATGCCTAATACTTGCAAAGGAAGCGGTAAAACTCATTCTTGCTAAAGAGGGTAAACCTGCAAGAATAACGCCTTTAAGTATTAGAACAACTATAGGTGCAGGAAGATGGTTCGAAAAGAAAAAGTTAGTGAAAACCCATAAATATTTGGAAGAGATTACTGAGGATATAAATAGTTTTCGGATTCGTAAAATCAAATGGGCAATCAATGAAATGATTCAAAATGAATTACCCCTTACACCATATAAAATTCAACGCTATGCTGGGTTTGATGGGAACAGTAAAGAGGTAAGAAGGTTGATTTTTCAAATATTAGATACTGCCGAATAATTAACCGTTGATTGAGTGAGCTATTCTATTTTGTCTATTAGTGTGTTTAATGAAGCTAGTAAGTTATGAGTGAAATAATCAGGGAACGAGGGGAATTTACGGTATTGAACTAATTCATTGCAGACCGAATACCTTCGTACATTATTCAGAGTCAATTGAAGAGAGGAGATGGATTTCATGTTAGTTTCACATCCAAAAAGAGATTTCGGTTCCGAGGGGAAACATGACTACTATTATGTTAATCAGTTCGGAGGGCTTTCTCTTTTTCAAAGTGAGGAAAGACTCCAAGTCGATTCATTGATTTATTTATCGTCTATCGGGGACTACCTATTTAAAGTTACTGGGATTGATCAAGAAGAAGATAAAAGAATTGTAACCTTTAAATCTGTGAAGGCGATTATCTGTGATCAACCGTTTCCGTTTGGGTCTTTTTGAGGATTATAAAACGAAAAACCACCTCTTGGCAAGGTGGCTACATCAACTGACATAGCAAGTGGCAAAGTACGTAAACCTACCTTGATATGTTAGTTCTATCTTAACATTTCTTTTAGTGTTTTGGTATACGTTGTTAGCATCACTTAGAGCCTTCTCGTGCTGTCCTTCGGCTCGGAGAAGGTTTTATATTGCTCGATTTCGGAACGTCCTTTAAGACGCTCTATGACGTTCTCGTGGGCTTTGCTTTGAGGCTTCATTTGATGTTCAAGGTCATTGTTCTTACGTATTAACTCATCAATTTGAATTGATGTGGGCTTCGTTCAGCAGCAATAGCTTCTTTTAGCTGTTCATTCTCGTCGGCATAGGCCTTATCCTAAAAAAGATAGCTAGGAAGAATGCTCTTGAAGCGACTCACGCCATTCCCCTGTTCTTATTCTTCGAATGATTTCTCGTTTGATTTTTAATATATACTCTTCAGGGTCATTTTCGAATTTCTGGGAGAAACCACAATTTTCACATGCAAATCTTGTGGGACGGTTTGAATAATATCCTTCTGAGGTTCTATCTGAAAGCACAAGATCGTTCATACAATTTGGACAAATAGGGTGAGGTGATTCATTTGTTAAAGTTAATCTACCGTCATACCCCCGATACCATTCAAATATCCATAAAATATTATCAATTCTATCTTTTTTATAATGAGTTACTATATTTTGTCCAGCACTATCGGAACTATATGAATTCACCTTTTTGGCAACTTTCTTAATAAGTAAATATATGAATATAGCAAAGAGAATAATCCAGAATGGGACTTTAAAGGATAAAACAAAAGCAATGATGTTCTTTATCCAATTGAAAATTAAAACAAGTGCTTCTAGTACATTTATCTCATTTATGTATGCTACTATCAGAGTTCCGACCACGGTTCCAACTATTGCAGAAACAGTTGGGTGTTTTAAAATTTCCTTCATTTATTCACTCTTCCTTTCCATTGCATAAATTTGTATATTAAGTAAAAAATGATGAAACGATAACAATTATAAAAGTATGTCACACTCTTTACCCAATTTAAGATAATCACTATAAAACCTTTAACAATTTAATAAATACTGTTACCTAGTTTTAAAAGAATTAAAATCAATGAAGTTAATTTTATGGTCCTTAAATAGAATAGGGTCTTTTTCTCGATAATACTTTTCTGCAGCTAAACAAATGGACTCACACAATTTGTCAATATTAACTCTAACGGTTTTTGTTTTCGTTATTTTTGAATCATTACTTGACTGGTTTGCCCAAGATAAACCAAAGGAATCTGCTCCACCTATTGCTAATTCAAATTCATATGAATAGTAAAAATCTGCATCTTCTTTGTTGCCCCAGTTTTTTATATTCGAATTTCCATCATGTAAGAAAGAACAGCGTAAAGAATAACACATTTCACCTGTAAAATAGGGTTTTTTTGCTTTAGTGAAATCTTTTGTCCAACCTGTGTTATCTGCAAAATATTGGTTCGCCCAATTGTCAAACCATGTTGCATATTGTTTTCCTACATTTCGTTTTCCATTCTTGTGTTTAAAATGTGGATATTCAATTTCCCCACAAATATCAGGTAAAGTTAAGGATAGTGCAAGTGCTGATAAATAACTTTTATTGTTTAGAGCAAGGTTGATGTCCTTTATTTTATCTAACAATATTATCCTCCTCTATTAATAAAGAATCGGTTTCAAATTTTCTCCATATTCAATCCTCATTTACATGCTCATTCGATGGCGTTATATCTATAAATCTCGTATTCCATGGTGTCTAGTTTGCTTGTCCATCTTAATCCTGAAATTTCAGGAAGTAGATCCCTGTGATCTCCCCAATTCAAAATATGAATATCCTGAAGCTCGGCATCACGAATTAGCGATAGACTCTTTGAGTTATAGGCCGGTTTGTGAACACTAATTAGAAGTCTTTCGGCCAAATCAATTTCTTTTGACCATAATTCCTCATGTGGTGTGCTTACACCAGCAAGACGACCTGCATAGATTTTTAGCTGCTTAGAATCATTTGTGTTCCACCAATTTTCTTGCGATACTCTCTTCCCTATAGTTTGTTGATCGGCTTTACCTATATATAGTAAAACATCTTTTCCGTAGACCGTGTGTTTACCATAGATTTGGTAGATTCCATAGTCTTGGGAAATATCTTGTAAATCTGTTAGAGTTTCTAATGAATAAGGGCCTTCCCAATCAATTTGAATTAACCTCAAAATTCTTTCTTGCATGTAAAGTTCTCCTCTTTTTATTTTTTCACAGAGTGTCTCTTAATTCCAGTAAGGAATTCAAAAGCTATTAGAAAATTATACTATCCCTAGACAATATTGTGTTATAAATTGGAATATAGATATATGTGATTTACCTAAGATTGAATATTCAAGAGGTTAATTAGGGATAGTAGTTTTTCACACAGTTATCACCTTTTCCCCTTGGATGTCTGATTTTTAGGAGTAATTTATAAAAAAATTATGAATGGGAGCAAGATATATGGAATTAATTTTAGATAGTCGAGAAGATAAGAGTTTAGCTCAATTATGCAGTTATTTGAATAGTCCTATTCGAAGGGTAATTTATAGAAACGGAAATGGTTGGTTAGAGCAAGTTCTAAGTTGTATAGGGCTTTCTTCCCTAGTAGAAGAATATGAAAGTTATTTCAACCCAAACACATTTAATAGGGGCTATACAAATGAAAATGATTTTTTCAATACCGAATTGGGAATGATGAAGCTCTGCAATAAAATTAAGTCTGAGAAAGAGCTTTTAAATGAGTTTCTCAATGAAATTTTTAGGAGATTGGATGAAATTGAAGATTCTTCCCTTTTAAACCAGATTCAGAATTGTCTTGAGTTATTAGGTTATGCTTTGCAAATTGAAAATACGGATATGGGGGATAGGTACTCGCTCCAATATCTATCTTCAGGTGAGGTTGAAAGACAAAGTGATATGTCTGTTATGAGGCAGGAACTTAATTCAGAGTATACGGAAGTTCTTAGACATTATAATGAGGCTTTAGAAACTTATAGTAATGGCAATTTCAAAAGCTGTATAGATAATTGTAGAACAGCATATGAAAAAGTATTTTCTAAACTTGATACTGAAAATAGTGATTATTTAAAAGGGATTCTGATTGCTACGGATGAGAAAATCATCCAAGATGGTGCAGAGCTTAAAAGTAAAAAGAAGATTTTTAAATATTGGTTAGACAATAACAAAGGTGCGAATAGATACCGAATAATGGCTACTTTATATAGTGGAATGTCTGGATTGGGAGCACATGGCGAAGATAATCCTTCACAGGAAGATGCGTTAATGATCTTGAGAATGACTGAGGATGTATTCTTATGGTTGATACAAAAGAATCGTATCTAGTTTAAGAGAAGTGTTATGAACATATAGTTTCTATCTGATTCTTATCTCATATTTCTTCCTTCATTCCTATGTAAAACAATAATAAACTCTTCCGAACAATAATAAACACTTCCGATTCAGACTCGATTTTCGTGAAAATAAACATTTCCGATTTCCTGTTCTGATTCAATATCATCCCGGTTTTTCCTCATTAGGAACCCGGGCTTTTTTCTGTTATAATTCAATAGGAAATCAATAATAACTCAATAGTTTTATCCTAGCTTAATCATGCTTGAACCCTTACCAATTCAGGCTTTTTTCAATATTTCACTCAAGTATTTATTCAATAAGAGACCGAAGGTCTAATTCCTTCTTTTCTCAATGTTTTTCTTTATTCCCTTATTCTTCTCTCCGTTTATCCTTCTTCCAAAATCGGAGATTTCTATTTTAACTAATGAAAAAAGGTGAAAAAATAGTTGGAAAAAGCGGGAAAAATGGTCATTTTTGAATCGAAAAAGTTCCAAAATAGGGGTTCAGTCGGAAATTTTTATTTTAACTCGAACGGAAGAATACGGGTTTGAGGTGGGGGATTTGAGAAGGGTTTAATTTTGTTATACACCAGCCCTGAATTTGTGAAAAAATACTTTTCCGATTTCAGGGTCTTTTTTCTATTGGAAAGATAAAATCTCGCATTAACAAAAGATATTGTATCAAAGATAAATAAAAGGACTATAATCGAACTTGCGATGGCTGAATATTCACCTTTAAGAATAATTCACTTGTCAAAGTAACGAATACCAATATTGCCATAACTATGGACAAACCAATTTATGTTCAGAACCTCCCGTTTGCTTTAAATGATACTACATTTGACTACTAAACCTCCCTCAATTAAAGAAGCGAAAACTCCCAATTACTCCTATTTTATAGTGGCCACGTTACTTGAACAAAAAATGCAGCTGAACCTTATGACAAGATGGATTAATGTAATTGTTGAAGGATCTCAGTTGAATTTTCTCAGCTCTCTTTATTAAGGGCGATTATTTTTTGAAATGTTATAATAGATAGAAATTTATTTGTGTTGGTGACTTTGAAATAGGGTAATGTCAAAACTATAAAATATAAAAGGGTAGGGGCATTAAACATGTATATGAGTATTATTTCTTAGCATCCATGCTTTTGTGGGGTGCAGTAATCTTTGAACTAAGTAAGTCTCCGGAAAAGCAAAATAACCGAAAGATTGTAACGTTAACATCTTTAGGCTCTTTATCAACTTTCATTATTACTATTTCGCTTTTTCAAAAGTTCCCTTTTAAAAATTTGATTTCCTCTAAAGGGGCGTCTCTTCAAGAAAGGGATTGGCCTTTTGTTATGGAAGGGCAGGATAGTGTAATAAATGGTTAGTCAGCAAACTAACTATATTTATAAAAAAATGAAGTGAAAAAGATACTAGTCAGAACTTACAATAGGTACGAAAAGTTTAATTGTGTTTAAATAGGAACAATCATATAATTATGTGAAAAAGGATGCGTATGATGCCGATTAATTCTTTTGAAAACTATCCGATGAGTTGGAAGCCATCGATTGATAAATCAGAAAAGCCTATTTATCAAGCACTCGCCGTGCAATTGGAACAGGATATATTAAAAGGAATTTTATTGCCTGGAACAAAGCTTCCTCCGCAGCGATAACTGGCTGATTATTTGGATTTAAATCTGAGTACCATTTCAAAGGCTTTTAAAGTTTGTGAGTTAAAGGGATTGTTAAGTGCATCAGTTGGAAGTGGCACATTTGTATCGTATGATGCGTTATCGAATGCGTATCTACTTGAAGATACAAAGCCTAAGCATTTGATTGAAATGGGGGCAACATTACCAGATAATTCCTCTTATGAGCCTCTGATAATCCAGCTGAAAAGTATGTTGCAAGAGACAGATTATGATAAGTGGTTTGGTTATGGTCGTCCAGGTGAAAGTCTTTGGCAAAAGGATGCTGCTATAAAGCTAATCCGAAAAGGCGGGTTTGAAACAACAGTTGATCAAATTTTATTTGCCAATGGCGGTCAGAATGCGATTGCTGCTACACTTGCAGGTCTTTGTAAGCCTGGAGATCGAATTGGTGCTGACCATCATACCTACCCTGGCTTAAAGACTGTTGCTGCAATGCTTAATGTACAAATAATACCAATAAAATCAGAAAACTATGAGATGAGTCCATCGTCGTTTGAAGAAGCCTGTAAAAATGACAATATTAAAGGCATTTACTTAATTCCGGATTATCATAATCCGACAGCTTCCTTTGTGTCTGTGGAGAATCGAAAAAAGATAGCAGCTATAGCCAAAAAATATAACCAGTTCATTATTGAGGATGCGTCTTACCATCTTCTGGGGAAGAAACCTCTTCCAGCAGTCGCATCATTTGCACCTGAACAGGTTATCTATATCGCAAGTTTATCTAAATCATTAGCCCCAGGGTTACGATTAGCCTATGTAACAGTGCCAAGTCAATTCAAGGAACCAATTTCAAAGGCACTTTATAATTTAAATATAACCGTTTCCCCTTTATTAGCAGAGCTGACAGCACGTACCATTGTATCGAATCAATTTGAAGTCTTGATTGAAAGTCATCGGGAACAAACTATCCTCAGAAACCAAGCTGTAAATCGATATTTGGGTGACTATACGTGTCTGGGGGGTGAAACAGGCATCTTTCGTTGGTTGCTGCTGCCAGGCGAAATTACAGGTGCTGAGTTTGAAACGTTAGCTGCAAAACACGGTGTACAAGTGTATGCTGCTGAACGTTTTGTAGTTGGAAATAGATCTCCAGAAAGAGCTGTAAGGATATCTGTCTGCGCAACGAAAACACTTGAAGAGCTTGAGCAAGGTTTAATGATCCTTAAGGGTTTACTAAACGAGTTTTCTTAATATTGTTTGCCATACAATTTTAATATTGTATGGTTTTTTTGTGCGTGTTATGATGATCCAAACTAGTAGAGGGAAATAGAATGGAATTTCTAGAAAGAGTTAGATGTTATATAGGGCAGCGTAATAGAATGAAATGTTCAATAAGCTTGGTTTTAAGTATATAGCTCTTCGGAAAAACAAAAGCAACTTTACAAAAGAACGCAATGGCTGTTGTCATTTCCTAATTTTTTGGAGCAGCAGGAATAATAGAGGGAGCACTTCTATCCCAGAAAATCACACAGCTCCATAGGGATTATCCCCTACAATCTGCACCATATCATATTGGTAAGCTCAATCATCCTTGTTTGTCTCATTTCAAAGGCACCAATATAAATAGAAACAACCCTTTCAAGTAAATTTATAAAACATAAATACAGTCACAGGGAGGATAACATATGAACAATTCTGTAATCATCGTTGGTGCGGGTTTAAGCGGCCTCCGTGCTGCATCACTACTTACTGGGCAAGGCATTAAGTGCAGGGTCCTAGAGGCCAGAGATAGGATTGGCGGCAGGGTTTTGAGTACTTCGGATCCAAACAGACCTGACTTAGGCAGATTTGACCTTGGACCGACGTGGTTTTGGCCAAAGTATGAGAACCATATTGCTAACCTTGTTAAAGAACTAAATTTAGAAACTTTCGAACAATATAAGAAAGGCGAAATACTTATAGAACGATTCCAAATCAAGCCGCCAGAGCGTTGTGTGCTGCAAGAAAATTCTGATGAAAAATGGGTCCGATTGACTGGAGGTGTACAGTCTCTTATCGATGCTCTAGCAGAGACTATCCCCTCTGAAATAGTTGAGCTGGAAACGCGAGCAAAGAAAATTAAACTGAATGAAGCTGGTGATATCACGGTTGAAGCAGAGCTTTCTAATGGAAAGAGAAAAGAATTTCTCGCAGATGCTGTTATTTTGGCATTGCCGCCTCGTCTTGTGGCACATCACATTGAATTTTCACCTTTCCTCCCACCCAATCTAATTACGGACATTGTAAAAAAACCTACGTGGATGGCGGGACAGGCCAAGGTAGTTGCCGTCTATGATCGTCCCTTCTGGAGAGAATTAGGACTATCAGGATATGTTTTGAGTGCTGTTGGTCCCTTAGAAGAAATATATGATGCCTCTCCTATTAATGGCTCTGGTGCATTATTTGGTTTCTTCGGAATGCCTCCAGAAGCACGTAAAAAAATGGGTCAAGATAAAATTTTAGAATTGGTTGTTGACCAGTTAGTTAAGCTCTTTGGAAATGACGCTAAAAACGTAAAGGCTATTCTTTATAAAGATTGGGCTCGTGATTCTGAAACGGCTGTTGAGGAAGATTTAAGTCCTCTTAAAAATTACCAGAGCTATGGCCAGCCGCCAGTAGAAGGTGTATGGGCGGAAAAAATTATTTTTGCCGGTACAGAGACAAATTCACAATATAGCGGGCATCTTGAAGGGGCAATTCAATCAGCTGAACAGGCAGTTTTTAAAATCATTAATTTAAATAATAAGCCTTTATGACATGATCATGAGGGGCAATAGTTGAAAAACAGCGACCATTCTTTGCTTCTTTTTTTATAAGACAATAGCTTAATGAGCTAAAAGAAATAATAAAATCATGTTGCAAATATTATATATGGAAAAGGGGCTCGCAGAGATTATCAGTCCCTTTTAGCGGCACCGTGGGCAGTAAGCGAGAATGTGCTTGAGATGAGGAGTGTACTTAAACAGGGGATTTAACGCCATAAAGAATAAAAGTAATGTTGAATTATAGTCCTCATTTACTTTTAGCAACTTATCCTGATAATACGATCATACTCAAGTAATGATCTTTCTTATCGTCATCCTTCTTCTCGGTTAAACGTTCCATTGCCAGGTTACCTTCTCCTCCAAAAGATAAAGACTCTCAATAAACATCAAAGGAATGAAAGGTCATATTTAAAGCAAGTAAACACAGGTGCTGCACCATAAACGGAGCAACACCTGTGTTTTACCGAAATATGAACCAATTAACATACTTCCGTCTATGACAGTAATTAGGATACATCTCTTTCTAAATCCTCAAAATTTAGTTCAGGAGGACGTTTTTTGAACATCCTGGTTAAGCCAAGTAAATAAATAAAACCACATGCTGTCCAAATACCTCCAAGAATTAGTGCATGTTTATCCAAATTCGTCCATAGCCAAGTGTCAAATATAGCACCGATGCCAGGCAGGATTAAAAATAAAAGAATATCTCTAGATGATCGTCTATTACCTTTAAAGAAATAATGAACAATGACGGATATATTTACAAATATGAAAGCTGTAAATCCTCCGAAGTTAATAAAAGAAGTTGATGTGGCTACATCCAATTTTAAAGCTAAAAGAGAAATTGCCCCTAAAATGATAAGGTTGAATACAGGGGTTTTATACTTAGGATGCAGGTAGCCAAAAATCTTTTGGGGAAGGACCGAATCACGCCCCATTACAAACATAAGTCTACCAGCACTTGCCTGAGCAGCAATCGCTGAAGCAAATGAGCTAACTACAAGACCTGCAATAAAAATGGAAACAAATAGGTTGCCGCCTACCATTCGAACAACCTCATATCCACCTGAATTCACATCTTCAAATTTAAAGCTTGGATGCACTAACTGGGCCAAATAAGAAACAACTAGAAAAATCCCCCCACAAACAATTACAGAAAGAAGTGTCGCTCTAGGAATTGTTTTCTTCGGTTCAATCGTTTCCTCTGATAACGTGGAAATAGCATCAAATCCTAAAAAGGAATATGCAGCAATGGCAGCACCTGAAAGGATTACTGGAATTGAAAAATGACTGCTAAATAAAGGAGAAAGGGAAATAATACTACCTGTTCCCTCCAACAAGCTTTTTATACTTAAGATAATAAAAATAGCAATTACTAAAAATTGGAACATCATCAACCAGAAATTCAACCTAGCTGCTAATTTGATTCCTAAGATATTAATTATTGTAGGTGGGACAATAAATATTAACACAGCAGCCCAAAAAGGTAATGCTGGTATTGCAGCCGATAAGGTATAAGCGGTCAAAACGCAAATTGCCATTGGTAAAAACATATAATCTAGCAAAAGAGTCCAGCCTATCATAAAACCTAAATGTGGACCAATCGATTTCCTTGTATAAGTATAGGCAGAACCAGCTGTTGGGAACGCTTTAATCATTTGGGAATAACTATATGCAGTAAAAAGCATTGCTATTATTGTTACTAAGTATCCACTTACAATTAACCCCTGTGTTGCCTCAGATAATACTCCAAATGTTGTAAATACTACTACAGGAGTCATATAAGCAATACCGAATAAAGTGACAGGAACCAGAGTAAGTGTTCTATTAAATGACTTTTTTGAATATTCCACGTAAATTTCTCCCTCCTTTTAATGAAACATTGGCTCCTAAATATCTATTTTAAATTTACCTTGGCCGAATTCTATTACCTGTTTCATAGGATTAATCCTAGCCTCTTGTAAATAATGATAATATTGTCTGCTTTGCTTCACTAGCGATAAATCAATCGAAGCCGAAATTACTTCTTCCTTATTATCACTTGCCTCCACAATAACTCGCCCATATGGATCAGCAATCATACTGCCCCCTACAAAATGAGACGAATCGCAGCCATCTCCTACTCGGTTAGTCATTGCGACAAATATCTGATTCTCCTGTGCCCTGGCCCGAATAGCTACATGATGAACTGGACCATATGGCGCCATATTGCCATCTGTCACTATCAGTAATTCTGTACCTAAGCGTGCAATAGTGCGCGCGGTTTCTGGAAATTCAATATCATAGCAAATAAGTATACCAAGTCTAGTATTCTTCCAATCACAAGCCTGAAATTTATTTCCTGATTCTACTCTGGCCGATTCCCCCACCCACAGATGAGTTTTGCGATAGGACAGTAACAATCCATTAGGCCCTACAAGAACCGTTGTATTATAGACATTCTCCCCATCTTTTTCATACAATCCAGCAGCGATGGTCGTATTTGCCTCTCTGGCCTTTTGTTCCAAATGTTTCATCACAGGTCCATCCAAAGTTTGGGCCAAAGAACGGCAAACATTCCTTTCTGGAAACCCCATAGTATACGTTTCTGGAAATATAATGAGATCATGATTAAATCCGTACTGATTAATTACCCTATCCATGCGTGCAAGATTACTTTCAATATCCCCGTCATCACACACAAGTTGAGCCAATGCAATATGAATATTACTCATACGTTGTTTCCTCCTCTTGTATTAATTATTATTAACTGCCGATCTATTTATTGTTATTGCAAAAATCATGCCAATTTTAAAAAACCTTTTATATCAAGCCTTAATAAAAAAAGACGCATGGAAAGTGTAAGTCTATAATTACACCTTCCATGCGTAATTTTCCTTTAACATTGCCTGCTTTCCTCTTTTTAGTTCGAGTGTTAGTTTTCACTTACAATGTAAGTGGAAAATAACACTTTTTAGAAGCTACTATTTTGAATATCTAATCTCCTCATCTTTTGATATAGAAGAGGACGAGATATTTTTAAGAGCTCTGCTGCTTTTGTTTTATTTCCTTTACAGACTTTTAGTACGTGAATAATTGCCTCTCGTTCAGCCTGCCTTTTAATTTCCTCTAACGGGTTATCATTTTTTATAAAATCAGAGGGACTATTCTCTTTATCTGTAAGATAATCAAAATGCTCAATTTTTAACTCCCGTTCCTGCGGGCTAATGCGGTTCATTGCCCTTTCAATCATATTTTGCAATTCCCTTATGTTCCCTGGCCAATGATAATTAACCAGCATATCCAACACTTCATCCGAAATGGTTTCAACATTTCTATTTAAAAAGGGATTCAACCGGTTGATAAACGATTGGGCTATCAGAGGGATGTCCTCGCTTCTTTCCCTCAAAGATGGAACACGAATATGAATAACATTTAATCGGTAAAATAAATCTTCTCTAAATTTATTTTCTTTAACTAAGGTTCGTAAATCTTTATTCGTAGCACTAATAACCCTAATGTCAATGGGAATACTAAATTTACCGCCAACCCTGTCAATTTCTTTTTCTTGTAAAGCTCGAAGAATTTTTGGTTGTAAGGAATAAGGCATTTGATTAATTTCATCTAGAAATAAAGTTCCCTGATTTGCTAACTGAAATTTTCCTTCTTTTCCACCCTTTTTTGCGCTGGTAAAAGCACCATCCTCGTAGCCAAACAACTCTGATTCAAAAAGATCACTCGGTATGGCAGCACAGTTTAAGCGAACAAAATTGCTGTTCTGACGTGAACTAAGATCATGAATTGCATGAGCCACCAGTTCTTTCCCACAACCGGTTTCACCGCTGATTAATACTGTTGAATTCGTACTAGCAGCTTGTCGAACTTCTTCTCTCAAGCGTTTTGCCGCAGAACTTTCTCCAATTATATGTTGAATTGTATATTTTGCACGTTGAAGTCGCCTTAATTCACTTTTAAAATAATCTAATTCATTACTGAGACTGTTTATTTTCTTCAAAAAGCTATTTAATAAATGGTAATTTTCAAATAAATCATATTCTACTACTCCAAAAAATTCTCCGTCTTTCTGAAATATTGGATAACGTGTGCTAATTAGTGTAGCGTTTTCTAAAAAGTAAGAATCAGCAATAGCAGGTTTTCTCGTTTCGACAGTATGATGAATTTTCGTGGTGGGAATAACTTCCTTAATGTGTTTCTTTATAACATCTTGTACATCAACATTTATCGAATCTGCTGTTTTTTTGTTTATATATATAATCCTTGCATCTTTATCAACTACAATTAATCCATCAATATGTTCTAAGACTAGAAGACATTGCTCTAATGAAAGAATAAGTATTCCTCCCTTATTTCTTAAAATAAAAAAGTGGAATCTAATCCTCCAATGTAATAACATTCCTCAGGATTATCAACCCTTTATAAATAAACTAGTGTTCTCTCGTTAGCAGCTTATTTAAGTACTAATTTACGATATAAAAAGACAATATATCAAAAAAATCAAAAAGCCCCTGCGCGCTATCCCCGCTATGAGGCAATATCTAAACAATAGGAGGTAAATACAATACCTTCCAGAAACCTATTCGCTTTTTCGCCGGCAGGCGTGAACAGGCAACACCCATAATATTAGCGTGAGAACCAGTGCGAACCTGTTAAAGGCCAATTTTTTCTTTAGCTTGTATACAGATACTTCACTTATTGCTAAAAGTTCTGCCAAATTCCCTATTAGACAATTCTGGATAACGTTCCATCGTTTTTCTTACCTGCAAAACACTATTTAACAATTTTCAATATACTTTTTTATCAATTCTTCACTGTATTCCTCTATAGTTTAAAAGGTTAACTTGAACTCCGATATTGCCCTTTGAATAATAGTTGAAATAACTTGGAGATGAAAATCTGTAAATTCTTTTGATTTTTGCCATTGGAGGAGAATTTCTTTTACTAAACCATATTCTAAATTCCGTTCATCGTCTTCTTTCAAAAAATAAGGGGGATGATCTGGTGTCCGTACAACTGCTAAGGCTTTCTCGGCAATAAAGTCTGGCAGTGTCAAATTTCCCTCTAATGGATAGGCGGAGTTAGCCAGACCGCTATCCTTTTTTTTACCCCCAGCATAAATATCAATATTTGATTTCTAACCAGCATTCATTTTACGACAAAAAATATTTATACACTGTAAAGATATTCCGAATATAGGGGAAATCTATTACACATATTGTTTTAATATTATTTTAACATAAATATCCAGACATATTGGTAATCGCTCTGCGTTTTACATGCAAATTCATAAATAAACTCACAAACATCCATTAATTATTTTTATCCTGTGAATTCAAAAGCTATTTTTAAGACTTTTTATTAAATATGTATAAAAAGAACAATAGTTTGGAAATAATAGATATAAAAGCTTAATAAAGGGGAGGGAATCCTATATAAAGAAAGTGAATTGAAATGATCTGACTTTGTTGGTGATGATTAATTTGAACTGAATGCGTATCCTTCGTAGCTGTTTCATCAATTTTACAGTCATCCAGTCAAAAAGGGCTACAATCGAATAATGAAGAAAGTCTTTATGGTTAATGAATCCATATTTTAAGTGAATTATCTATTCATAGTTTACTGAAGTAGAATGTGAAGATATTATATGCTATATTTATAGTTCTACATATCAATTATAAAATAGAGGTGTATAAAAATGAATAAAACAGAATTAGTAAAAGCCGTTGCAGCACAAGCCGAATTGACACAAAAAGATGCAACAAAAGCAGTTGATGCTTTATTTAATACGATTTCTAATACTCTTGCTCAGGAAGAAAAAATCCAATTACTTGGATTTGGAACATTTGAAGTACGTGAACGTTCAGCTCGAAAAGGTCGTAACCCTCAAACAGGAGAGGAAATTGAAATTGCTGCGTCTAAAGTGCCGGCTTTCAAACCAGGTAAAGAGTTAAAAGAAGCTGTTAAATAAAAATATATAGTAAAGTCTAGAATACTCTGGATGCACATAAAATCTAGAGTATTTTTTTATTTGAAGAAATAAAAAAGAGTGTCCTTTTCAACAGAAAGTATAACAATCTACAGCCGTTATAATAGTAATTAGGATATTAATCTTGCAAAGAAATAGTTAAAAATGCACAAAAAAAATTTATTGTTGACTATTTTGAGAAACCCTAGTAATATATATAAATGTCGCTGATGAAGTTGTTGTCCTTTTGAAAAACAATGGTTGACAGCGAAGAGTTGAGATGATATATTATTAAACGTCTCATAAATTGTTCTTTGAAAACTAAACAAACAAAAACGTCAACAAACAATAAACTATCGAGTTTCTTCTATTATATATTATATATAGTTGAATCCGAGCCAACGTAAATTTTATGAGCTAATCAACTCAACTTTTTCCCGTATTAACATGCAGTAATATCCTTTCGGATAAACTGCCTGTAAATACCCGATTGGTTCGACTAACCATCGCAGGAAAAACATTCTGCGATAGAAGTCTCACTTTATTGGAGAGTTTGATCCTGG
>NZ_JAMBNQ010000051.1 GCF_023715155.1 Neobacillus mesonae | reverse complement strand
ATAAGTGGAATATATATCCCACTTAATCAAAAAAGCGACTCAAAATTCAACCTTTTGGAATTCTTGAGTCGTCTTTTTTTTATATTTTATTTTGTCTCCTAAAAAATCGAAGATTTTCAGTGGCCTCGACTAAATCGTAAGGGGGGCAATACTTTCATAAGACCTAATCATTGGTCTTCCTCGTCTTTTGAATTAAAAAGTAAATCACGCCAATGACCAATGCGGCAATGATGATTGGCATTACATATGGTTGTGCATATTCCTTGATGTGGGACCAGTTGCTGCCTAATACTTCTCCTAAATAAAGGAATAGGACCGTCCACGGGACAATTGCTGCAACGGTATAAAGCGTAAATTTGGAAATCGGCATTTTGGCAATTCCAGCTGGTATGGAGATCGCATGACGTACCACTGGAATGAATCTTGCCGTAAAAATAACACCGGCGCCATATTTTCTGAACCAATGTTCGGCAACGTCAATCTGTTTCTTTTTAATTAAAATGTATTTTCCGTATTTCTCTAAAAACGGCCGGCCGCCGTAATATCCAGCCCAATACAAAAAAAGCTGAGCCAGTGTACCGCCGATGGTGCCGGCGATGATCGCCCCAAAATAATTGAGATGACCTTGAGAAATCATATATCCCCCATATCCCAAAACGATTTCGCTGGGGATAATTTCAATCATTAGGCCTAAAGCAATGCCGAAGTATCCTAATTGTGATAAAAAGTCTAATATTGAAAAAATAAATTCCTTCATAGCGCACCCTTTACTTATGTATTCCATCTCATTTAGTGTATTACAGTTTGTCTCATTATGAAATATATATATGGCTGTTTATAGGAAACATTCCTTCACCGGCATAAATATATGGCGGCATGTCTTAAACGCCGCCACACCCTTTACGCGCTCATTGATTTCTTTGATGAAAACATATAGTTTTGATGATGATAGTGAATGCTGTATACCAGTCCCATTGCAAACATGTTGCCCATTAACGAGCTGCCGCCGTAACTGATGAACGGCAGCGGAATTCCGGTAATCGGCAGCACCTGGATGGTCATACCGATATTTTGGAAAACATGGAAGGTGATCATGCTGATAATCCCGGTACAGATATACGTATTAAAAGAATCATTCGTTTCCAGCGCTGTTTTAATCAAATGATAAATCAATAGGAAAAACAGGCTGATGACAATGCTCCCGCCAATAAAGCCGTACTCCTCGCCAATCACGCTGAAAATAAAATCAGTATGGGCCTCCGGAACATATACCTCACCATGACGAAATCCTTTGCCGGAAATCATGCCTGATCCGATAGCGCTGAGTGATTTTACCAAGTGGTAGCTTGAACCGCTGGCATATGTGTAGGGATCAAGCCAGGAGTATATCCGGTTAAACTGATAGGTTTGAACATGGAGATACTTTTCCAGCAGGTCAGGCCTTACTAAAACGAGATAAATAATGAAGCCGCCTATTGAAGCACCGGCCCCGTATATCGGTAAAATAATTCTCCATGAAATCCCGGAAACAAGAATAACCCCAGTAACAATGGATAAAATCACAAGTCCTGTCCCTAAATCCGGTTGAAGCATAATTAGGGCAAATGGGACAAAAGCCGTAAACCCCAGCTTTAAAAGTAAGGCAAAATCAGTTTTGAATGATTTTACTATATATTTTTCATGGTGAGAGGTAATGACCCTGCTAAGAGCTAAGATTAAAAAGACTTTTACAAATTCTGAAGGCTGGATTTGACCAATCCCAGGAATGACAAACCAGCTTTTAGCCCCGTTTCGGTAAGGAGCAATACTTTCAGGAGCAATATAAACGGCAATCAGTAAAAAAAGGCCAAATCCATATAAAATCCAGCTAAGTTTTTTTAATTGAAAACTATCAAAGAAAATAGTGATGGAGATAATGATGGCACCGACAACATACCAAACGGCCTGCATAAGCATAAAATTTCTGCCAGCGTACTGTCCAGTAGACTGTGCACTATAAATGGCGGCACAGCTGATCAGAAAAAAGAGAAACAACAGCAGTGTAAGACTCCAGTCAAAGCGATCTGACTTTTTTATATACTTTTCCAAAGACTTCACCTAATTTACATCCAATTAAGGAAATATCCTCCTATTCAGCCTAACACAGATGATGACAACTAAGGTAAAAATCACACTCTTATATACATAACGATTTTTCTAACGGAAAGGTTTCAATTTTTGCAAAAAAGAACAGGTAGGAGACTTTGGAAACTGCCAGCTCCAGCGTCCAGCCGGTTTCATCCCAGATACACTCTGAGCAGCACCAGGCCGGATAATCTGCAGCCCTAAAAGTCAAGGCCTTCAAAGGCCGGGAGGATATTTTGCCGGGACTGACCACTAAGGAAAGCTTCTAAGCAGATCTGCATTACCGGAACAGGCTTTGCCTATTGCATTTTTCTTTTTACATCAAATATTGAATAAAAATCGTGGCAATCCCGAAATAGGTGAGTAAGGAAAAAATATCATTTAAAGTGGTAATTAGCGGGCCCGATGCTACAGCCGGGTCAATATTTAAGCGGTAAAGAATAAGCGGGATTACGGTTCCAGCCAGTGTGCCAATAATCAGGGTGAAAAATAAGGAGCACCCGACAACCATTCCTAAAATAAAATTCCCCTGCCAAATATATGCGATGATGGAAATTAAAATAGCACAGGTGATGCCTATGGTTATTCCAACCCCAAATTCCCTCATAATTAATCGAAATACTACTTTTTTATTTATATCGTAAGAAATCAGACCGCGGACCACAACGGCCAATGACTGTGTTCCAGTGTTCCCTGTCATGCCGGCAATCATGGGCATAAAAAAGGCAAGTGCAACCACTTTTTGCAATGTGTCTTCAAACCCGCTCATAATACCGCCTGAGATGAGACCGATAAATAACAGCAAAATAAGCCAGGGAAGGCGCCTTGCCGCGGCAACCATGGTTTTTGTCTCAAAATCAATGGCTTTACCTGATGCTGCTAATTTTTCAATATCCTCATTTGCTTCTTTAATTACGACGTCAATGACATCATCAACTGTAACAATTCCAACAAGAACATGGTCTTCATTTACAACCGGAACAGCAATAAAGTCATAGCGTTCAACTGTTTTAGCAACGATCTCCTGGTCTGTGGTTACGGTAACAGAAATTACGCGTTCATACATAATTTCACAAATTTTTTCTCCAGGGTCTGCTAAAAGCAGGTCACGGTAAGATACAACCCCAACTAATCTTCGTGCCCCATCAATGACATACAAATAATTAAGAGATTCAGCAAACTCTGCGAAGGATTTAAGCTTTTCAACCGCTTCTCTGACAGTATCATAGTTGCGAATCCAGACGAAACGGTTCGTCATAATCCGCCCAGCTGTTTCTGGCGGATATTTCATAATATCCTGGACAGCATTTGACTCCATTTTATTCATTTCCGAAAGGAGTGAGTTCTTTTTCTCGGGAGACAGTTCGTGAAGCAGTGTAGCCAAGTCATCATTATCCATTAAATCCAATACTTCGCTGGACTTTTCAACCCCAAGCATATTTAGTAAGTCGAGCTGTTCTTCTTTATCAAGCTCCTCCATTAAATCAGCAAGGACATCTGATTTTAAAAATAAAAGAAACCGGGCTTTATGTTTTTCAGGCAGCTCCTGGTAAATCTGCGCCACATCATAAGGATGGAGCTCATTAATGATTATTTCAAATTCAGCTTTCTTATTTTCCTTTAATGTTTTGATAATATATAAGTCAATCTCATCCTGTGTCATATTTTTAATCAAGTTCTTCACCTCTTCCTCCTGCGCCATGGGAACAATAAAATAAGTCCTAAAACAATTAATAATTAGGAATAGTATGTGTAACTCTAAAGCAAATTCCTGTTTTATAAAAAATTACAAATTTGTTAATGATAGCTTATTATTTGTAAATAAAATGAAATAAGCTATTTGACCTATAATTTGTTAAAATGAGTAAGTATGAACTAAATGTATGGAAGTTTTTGGTACTTCCTTCCAAATATTATTTATGATTTTGAGAATTGTCGGCACATTTCTCAGGAACGGAGGAGTTTATCTTGAAAAAGCATCATCAAGATATTCGGGATCTCATTTATATTCATTTAAACCAAACTGACCAGTATGTTATATCTCATGGTATCGAATTTGCTGAGTTTATTTCAACATTTTCTGGTTCCTTAAATAATCTTCTGCTGTTAGCACACCGTTTTGATGATGCTGATTTTAACATGCACACATTATTGGAGTATTGTCCGGTCGATAGAATTCATAAACTGGCTGCGGAAAATGTTTATAGTTATGGGAATTTTTGCTGGATCGATTTCCTGGAAGAAGAGGTGTTGAATGAACTTACCGGACAGGAAATGGCAGAGTTGTTATATCTAGGCCACCATAAGCATCATTTGAAGCTTCCTTTTTATAACAAGTTAGGCAATCGTTTTGTTTATTTATCCAATGATGATGGATGGTTTAATAAAACGTATTACCGGAGCTTTAAGGATTTCTTTCAGCTGCTGAGTGAAGTCATCTCCCATAAGCTTGGTGAGATGAAACCGGAGAAGTCCCTTCTAGGAATCAGGAAAAAACGCACGTATCCTCAGGTAAATAAAGAAATCCTGCTTTCATTAACACCATTCATCAAAGAAGGGATTTGTATTTCATTAAGGGATGCTGACCATCAGCGTACGAAGATAGAAATCCCCATTTGGGTGATTGGGGATTTTGCGAATATGGATGACATGTATGAAGAATATTTACAGGTTTCACATGAAATGTACCATGCCAAAATTATTTTCGATAAAAAGACAAAAGAATGGAAGCTGAATGTGATGTGACATTCTTTTTGCCCGACCAGCCTAAGGAATGAGGCTGGTATTCTTTTTTTACGGTAAATTTCTGAGAAATGTTTTTAAGCAAGCAGTCCAGTTCATAAAATGAGACATGAGAACGATTTTTTCCCAATGAAAAAGAAGTACAATAATTCTTTATGGTCCGATAAAATGGTAAAATAATATGGAGTAAAAAATGGAGGTATCCAAATGAAAACGAAATTAGGCTTATTGTACGGAGGAAAATCTGCAGAACATAAAGTCTCCTTACAAACAGCTTTAGCTGTCATTAAAGCATTAGATCTTGAAAAGTTTGAAATTCATCCAATTTACATAAATATTGAAGGACACTGGATCAAGGGGCCCGAGCTTACAGCACCAGTTGAAAACATCAAGGCACTGGAATTCTCTTCAGCTGACTCCTTGTCGAAAGCTTCTTCGGCACCGGCAATATTTGACGGCGGAGAACAAAAGGATTCCCTTGATGTTATTTTCCCGCTGCTTCATGGAACAAATGGAGAAGATGGAACTGTCCAAGGTCTTTTAGAATTGTTAAATCTGCCGTATGTAGGAAACGGTGTGCTTGCTTCTGCGGCCGGAATGGATAAAGTATTAATGAAAAACATCTTTGCCCAGGCAGGTCTTGCCCAAGTAAACTATACATTCTTTATTAAACGGGAATGGGAAAAGGACAGAGAATCAGCTTGTGTAAAGGTAGAAGCTGAACTTGGATATCCTTGCTTTGTGAAACCGGCTAATCTTGGTTCCAGTGTCGGAATCAGCAAATGCCGTAATCGGGAAGAATTGGAGGCAGCGTTTGAGGAAGCATTCCAATTTGACCGAAAAGTAATCATTGAAGAGGGTGTTACGGCACGTGAAATTGAAGTCGGCGTTCTTGGAAATGATGACCCTGAATGCTCTGTTGCCGGCGAGATTGTACCGAAAAAGGACTTCTACGATTACAATGCGAAATATGAGGATGGGAACACAGCATTGATTATTCCGGCTGATATAACGGAAGAGGAATACGGGCAGTTAACAGAAATGGCCATTCGTGCCTTTAAAGCACTTGATTGTTCTGGACTTGTCCGTGCTGATTTCTTTTTAACAAAAGAAGGGAAGTTTTTAATTAATGAGGTCAATACAATGCCAGGCTTTACACCAGTCAGTATGTTCCCATTACTGTGGAAACATACCGGGGTAGAATACCCGCAATTGATAGAACGCCTTGTTGGCCTTGCAAAAGAAAGACATGATGAGAAGCAGCAGATTAAGTATACGGTTTAATAGAAATGGCACGGCTTCAACGCCGTGTCCGTTTATTTGCAAAGTTGAAAAAGGAGGGGCAATAAAATGATTAAACGATCTTTAAAGCAAATTGCTGAAATGGTTTCGGCCCAAAATGATTGTACCCCATTTTCTGATGTACAAATTTCAGGTGTAACGATTGATTCAAGAAAAATAAAACCTGGAAATTTATTTGTTCCTTTTAAAGGAGAGCATGTTGATGGTCATAAATATGTCGAGGAAGCAATTAAGAAGGGGGCAGCTGCAGCATTTTGGCAGCAGGATATTCCAAATCCGCCAAGCAATTTGCCTATTATCATGGTAGACGACTGTCTTCAGGCCTTGCAGGAATTGGCACGTCACTATCGGCAGCAATTAGATGTGAAGGTCGTCGGGATTACCGGCAGTAATGGGAAAACAACGACGAAGGATATGACAGCAAGCTTGTTGTCCCTTAAATATAAAGTGCAGAAAACAGAAGGGAATTATAATAATCATCTTGGTCTTCCGCTGACAGTATTAGGTTTAAGTGAGGATACAGATGTAGCTGTTCTTGAAATGGGAATGAGCGGCAGAGGGGAAATTGAATTTTTAACAAAGCTGGCCTGCCCTGATGCGGTTGTCATTACAAATATCGGCGAGTCCCATTTGCTTGATCTCGGTTCAAGAGAAGCGATTGCTGAGGCGAAACTGGAGATTTTACAGGGGCTGAAACCTGGAGGTCTTGCAGTACTGCATGGCGACGAGCCGCTGTTAATGGAACGGATTAACCAATATAAAGGGAATATCGAATTACAGACGTTTGGCAGAACAGATAAAAATAATCTATATCCAATTGAGATTATACAGCTTGACCAAGGAAATCGTTTTAAGATTAATACTTCGAGTGAAACATTTGAACTTCCGGTTTTAGGGACCCATAATATTTTAAATGCGCTCGCTTCCATGTTAATTGCTCATTATTTTTCCATTCCTTATGAAGATATGAGTGAAGGGCTGCTAGGGATTAAGTTGACAAATATGCGGATGGAGCTTGTAGAAGGAAGTCATGGTGAAAGAATTATTAATGATGCCTACAATGCCAGCCCAACATCTGTGATGGCGGCGGTTGAATTAGTATCAAATCTTCAAGGATACAAGCAGAAAATCCTTGTTCTTGGCGACATGCTTGAGCTTGGGCCGGAAGAGGAGCAGTATCATGTAAAAGTTGGAGCCGGATTAAATTCTGAGCATATTGATTTGCTTTTCACTTACGGCAAACTTGGCACCCATATAGCAAATGCTGCAAAACAGGTGTTGGGAGAAACTCGTGTATTTTCATTTTTAGATAAAAATGAGTTAATCCAAAAATTGGAACAGTTTGTAAATGAAGACACATTAGTTTTGGTAAAGGCCTCACGCGGAATGAAATTAGAGGACGTTGTAAAGGCTTTACAAAGGGGTTAACTCTCGACAGCCGTGGGAAATGTTTCCACGGATGGATTCAAAAATATTGTTCGAAATGACTCAATTCAATGATTCATCGGACAAGCGCTGGCGGAAGAGCAGCAGGCGTATCCATATTGCAATATAGGTTTGAAAGTGTTATGATAAACTTCAATGTGTCTAGAGATTAATGAAAAAAGGCATACTCCTTTGGAGGAATGTCTTTTTTTTGGTAAAATAAAGATGTTACGTAAATGCAAATAGATGCGTATCCTGAGTATAGAATCAGCACTAGATATATAAAATATTTTCAAATAGATGAAGGAGAATGAAAACATTGACGAAGTTTGAAGATTTAGGTATTAGCCAGGCAACACTAAAGGCTGTCCTTCGTATGGGCTTTGAGGAAGCTACCCCAATTCAGGCGGAAACGATTCCGTTAAGCCTTGCGAATCAAGATGTCATCGGCCAGGCACAAACTGGTACAGGAAAAACGGCTGCCTTTGGTATTCCGTTAGTTGAAAAAGTAAATAAAGAAGTGGAATCCATTCAAGGGATTATTATTGCTCCAACAAGAGAACTTGCTATTCAGGTATCTGAAGAGCTGTATAAACTCGGTGCCGGAAAAAAAGTCCGTGTTCTGCCAATTTACGGCGGGCAGGATATTGGCCGCCAAATTCGCTCATTAAAGAAAGCCCCGAATATCATTGTTGGTACCCCGGGACGTCTGCTTGATCATATCAATAGAAGGACGATTCACCTGGAACATGTTCACACAGTCATTCTTGATGAAGCAGATGAAATGCTTAACATGGGATTTATCGAGGATATTGAATCCATCCTTGCTGAAATTCCAGAAGACCGTCAAACATTGCTATTCTCAGCGACAATGCCTGCACCGATACAGCGGATTGCAGAGAAATTCATGAAGAGTCCGAAAGTTGTACGGGTGAAGGCAAAGGAAATGACTGTTCCATCTATTGAACAGTATTACTTAGAGGTTCAAGAAAAAAATAAATTTGATGTCTTAACAAGACTGCTTGATATTCAATCACCGGAACTGGCGATTGTTTTTGGCCGGACAAAGCGCCGGGTTGATGAATTATCTGAAGCCTTGAATCTAAGAGGATATACAGCTGAGGGAATTCATGGTGACCTTAGCCAGGCAAAACGGATTTCCGTTCTTCGTAAATTTAAAGAAGGATCCATTGATGTTTTGGTTGCAACGGATGTAGCGGCCCGTGGACTTGATATTTCGGGTGTTACACATGTCTACAATTTTGACATTCCACAGGATCCAGAAAGCTATGTGCACCGCATAGGCCGTACCGGCCGTGCCGGAAAAACAGGTGTGGCAATGACTTTCGTAACACCGCGGGAAAAGTCTTACCTTGCCATCGTGGAAAAAACCACGAAACGGAAGATGGACCGGATGAAGCCGCCAACCCTTGATGAAGCCCTGGAAGGTCAGCAGCGGGCAGTTGTGGATAAGATTATACAAACAATCGATAACAATAATCTTCAGTATTATAAAGCGGCTGCTGAGGAATTGCTGGAGACAAATGATGCCTCCACCGTTATCGCGGCTGTCTTGAAGATGTTAACCAAAGAGCCGGATACAACACCGGTTAAATTAACAGAAGAATCACCTCTGCCGCAAAAGAGAGAGAAAAAGTCATTTGATCGCGACCGCCGCAGAAGAGATGATTCACGAGGATATAATGGTGACCGCCGTAAAAAGTCATCGTATAAGCCAAGAAGCGGTGAAAGAAGAAATGGTGGAAAACCATCATCTAAATCTAGAAGCTATAATCATTAATGGAAATAATGAAGAGCATGGACGCTAGCGTCCATGCTCTTTTTTCTTTGCGGCTTGTTTGATTGTGTCTACCACTAAATATAGTAAAGGAATAGCTTCTAAGCAATAAGAAAAGGTAGCCCATGATTGGGTATAAAAGTTGGTGATGTCTACAGAGCCGCTTGCCATATTTACGGATAATGCAACCATAACAGCCGCTAACGAAAATGTCAGAGGCCGATGATCCTTTAACCCTAAAAGCTGGGTAAGGATTTGAACAGCTATTGTAAAAACAACAGTTATTTTGATAAACACCGTTGTTGCCCAAATTGAAATCAACAAATGATCTAAATTTTGGATGAAGTCTGCAATTCGAACATAACGAATCATCTCTAACATAGGATAGGTAAGGTGGCTCGTTAAATTTGGACCGAAGAGGAGTAAGAGCCAAACAATATTTATTCCGATAAATAGTACAGAGAAAATGGTTCCCCAGATAATGGATTTCATGGTTTTATGCTTTTGGGTTAAGTATGGGAAAATAAAAAGCAAAACCAGCACTTCTCCAAAAATAGGAATTAAAAAATAGCTGCCAGCATAGATTCCGTGACCGCTGTGATTAGTAATAAAGGCCATCAGCCGGTTCCATTGTAATTCCTTCCCAATTAAAGCGAGATTCCCTATATTTGCTAAAATACAAAGATAAAATAAACCTTGAGCAATACGAAATAAATTTTCGAACCCTAATCGTGCTGTAACGGCAACGACTATTCCAAACATGACACCAACTGCCCAGTTGGGTGTTCTTGGAAGATAGGTTTGCACAATGAAATCTTCGTATTCTCTCAGAATCAGGGCGCTTATTTGCAGAAAGGAAACAAAGTATAACACCATAACAGGGATATGGATCCATGTGGGTAAAATATCCTTTCCATAGTGGGCGAAAAATTTATTAGGTCTTCGCTTTGCAAGTTTAATAACAAAAAACGCGAAAATAACCTCAGCTAAACCGCTGATACAAAGCACGAGGAACGAATCATATTGGGATGTATAGATTAGGTGATTAGCACCAAAACCAATCAATGTTGAGAAAGTAAACAAAATGAATAAAAGAAGCAGTTGATTTTGGGAAACTTGTTCCATTCTCAAAGGAATCCCCCTAACCTATCATTTTCTGTTGGATCGGTTTAAAGAAAAATTGAATCAAATCAACTGGACTAGGTATGTGAATGAATAGTGCAGTCGAAATACAATAAAAAAAGGATGCACCCATTATACAAAAGACAATCCAATAGGTCCTTTTTTTTCGGTTCTTATTTTTTAAGTATATCCACTCATAACCAAATAAAAAGAGAAAGCCAAGAATAATCAAAATCATAAATCTCTCTCCTTTTTCCAAAATGGGTTATTTTCAGCACCAAGCCGCCGGATTTGTAAATCCACGTGAACGTTTACATTAACTTGATCACGGTACACTTCTGGCCAGTCCTGCTTTACCCTTTTCCATATTTTGGGTTGATACCATGATAAGTATGCGCCGAATTGAAAAGCATCTGATTGAACCTCTTTGGAAACCTTCAAGGCGGATTCAATTCTGTTGCGGATTTGTTTTTCTGCAGTGCGCTCTAGCTGCTCCATCTCCTTTTTATCTGACAAATCAAGAGTGGAGTAGGATTCAGAAACCTCTGCCTTTGATTTGATGGATACATTAAAGGTGAGCGGTTCATTTTTATTAGGGCGGATTTTGGAATGTGCTTCTGTGACATCTAAACTAATCATATTTTGATCAATAGGAGATGGAATTGTTATTTCGGTACCTTTGATTATATTACGAAGCCAGAATGCAGCCCGCCCTGCCTTGGTATCTAATTTTCCGACCATTTTATAATCATGAAACAAAGCCATTTCCCCTGGGCTGACAAAAATCTCCTCTTTGCCGCCTTCACTTATCATCTTTATTCTTTTCTTTGATAACAAGCCGACAATCATGTCCCCATTCTCCGTCTCAAGGAAGTCCTTCGGTTTCGTATTTATTGTCACTTCTCTTTGTGTGAACGATATGGGAATGTCACTTGGAAACCGTTCAAATACAGGAGTTAATTTTTCAATATCCTTTGCCTTGCCATGTGCAATTAATAAAGCTTGGTTTATGTTTAAACTCGGTTCACGGACAATAAATTCTAAGATATCCTCAATCCCTTCCTTAGCTATTTCTTCGCTTATCACAATAATCCTTGTATGACCCCAGCTTATATTTCTAGTAAGGGTTGCTTGTATTTTTTTATAGGCTTCCGTAACTGATTTGCCAGTTCCGGACAGAAGGGCATATGGCTTTCCAGATATTCCGGTTCCCCCGAGATCACCGGGCACAAGGCGGTTAGGAAGTGTGAACGCAAGAGATACTTCCATTTGGCCGTTAGTGGCTTTGTCAACATATATCCCTATGACAAATGCGCGTTCATTAAGTTCTAATTGTGACCAGCAGCCAGTTAAAAACAAAGGGAATAGCATGCAGAGCCATTTTAACCTTTTCATTAATCTTCATCATCCTCGAGTATGGATTTATTGATGTTTGAGCGCATGCCATCATTTGAACCAGAGAATGAAGGGCGGGTCCTCATCAGCCACCATGGGACACGGATAAAGGTATCCTTTAAGTCGCTCGTTCTAAGTGGTGCTGTTGGAGATAGATAGGGCAAGCCAAAAGAACGCAGACTAACAACATGGATATATATCAAAATCGTACCAATCATTAAACCGAATATGCCAAATGTACCGGCTAATATCATAATTGGAAAACGAAGCAATCGAACCGTAAATCCTAAATCATAACCAGGTATGACGAAGGAAGCAATACCGGTAATGGAAACAATGATGACCATAATCGCTGAAACAATCCCAGCTTGTACAGCTGCCTGGCCAATGATGATTGCCCCAAGGATGCCAATTGCCTGTCCCACAGCTTTAGGAGTGCGGATCCCTGCTTCACGTAACCCCTCAAAAGCGATCTCCATTAGAAATGCTTCCACGATGCTTGGGAATGGAACATTCTCACGCGATGCGGCGACACTTAGCAGCAGGCTTGTAGGAATCATTTCCGGATGAAAGGTAGTTATCGCAATATAAAACGATGGAAATGTCAGTGAAACAATTAACCAGCCGTAGCGAAGCAGTCTGATAAAACTAGTAAGAAAATATCGTTGATAATAGTCTTCAGCAGATTGAAGAAACATGTAGAAGTTTACAGGAGCGATAAGCGGGACAGGATCCCCATCTACAAAGATGACCACCCTTCCTTCCAGCAGGGCTGCAGCCGCCACATCAGGACGCTCAGTTTTTTGTGATTGGGGAAATGGAGATAACGGTCTGTCATCGATACATTCCTCAATATAGCTGCCAGCTAAAACACCATCGATTTTAATCCTGCCGATTCTTTGCTTTATATCTTCAACTAAGTCCTCCCGGCAGACTCCCTCCAAATGACTTATGATTACCTTTGTTTTCGTATATCTGCCAATGATCAACTGGTCCATTTTAAGATTTGGAGATTTTATTCTCCGACGGACCATCGTAACATTCGTATGGATATCTTCTAGAAATGCTTCTCGTGGTCCTCTGATGACATTTTCGTTGGTTGTCTCGCTTCCGGTTCTTTTTTCAAAGCTTGTGAGAGGAAAGGCAATCATTCGGCTGTCACCTTCGAAAAAAACGATGACTTTTCCATCCAATACATTATCAACTGCTTCCTGCATATCCGTTAAAATGCTTGTGCACATTGTACTGACCGATTGTAAATCAAGTATTTTATGAATTAAGTCCCGGCCTGACTCAGCAAAATGGGGTGAAACAATATATTTTAGTACTTGGTCATCAAATAGCTGCTGATCCACCATAGCTTGTAAAAAAATGATTCCGCAGCGTGTATGATTCGCCGTTAATTCATGGAAGGTGATATCAATACTTTGGTTGAAGGTTTCTTTAAACCATTCCAAACGAGAGTCAAAATCTTCTCCTAAAAAGACCTGTCTCTTTTGTTTCTTCTCCTGTTGGTCTTGTGATCGTATTTTAAGCTTTGAAAAAATAGACATATTGTTTCACTCCGCAAACTTTTTCTTAGATTCCCCTAAAATGTAAAGTTTATTTACCAAAAGTCTTATCAATTTTTGGGTTAATTTGTATACTAGAAAAAATGGTGTTTGGGCTTAAGGAGGCAGGCTGATGGTTTTAAATCCGCAAAAAATGATTTCAAATAAAGCATTAACCGTATGGCGGATCTCCGGCATCATTAAATCGCTGATTGGCTGGGCGGTTACAGGTACTGCTTTGTTTTTATTACATATATTTGATTTGCCGTTTTGGATATCGATGATTTTGATTGTTCTTGGGGTCCTATTCCCCATCCTGGACATTTTTGTCATCCCCATGCTTAGATGGAGGAGCTATCGATATGAAGTACGCGAGGAGGAGATGGAGCTTAAGGAAGGCATCTTTACCAAGACGAGAACGTTGGTTCCAATGATTCGGGTTCAGCATGTAGATACCAATCAGGGGCCCCTTTTAAGAAAATATAAGCTTGCTTCCGTTGTGGTTCATACCGCAGCAACAGCTCATATTATTCCGGCATTAGAGGAGGAAGAGGCAGAGGAACTGCGTTTCTTTATTTCTAAATTGGCAAGGGCGGCGGAAGATGATGTCTGATTCAAAGCGGCTTCATCCGATTGTCAGCATTTTGACTGCCGGAAAAAGAGTAAGAAATATCCTTCCTTTCTTCATTACCATTCTTATTGCCGGCGGCCGTGAAAGTAAACTATCACTTTTGATTTCACTAGGAATCTCTTTGGTCATATTCATCCTTACACTTCTAACCGGCATTCTTTCCTGGCTCCGTTTTACATATAGGTTTGAAGAGAATGAGCTGCGGATTGAGTACGGTGTTTTTGTCCGTAAAAAAAGGTATATCCCGCTTGAACGGATTCAAAGCATTAACTATACGGAAGGGCTGATTCAGCAAATGTTCGGGCTTGTGAAGGTGCGGATTGAAACAGCCGGAGGCGAGAATGAGGATGAGGCAGTTTTTTCCGCGATTACGAAAGAAGAAGCTCAATTGATTCAGGAATATGTATCCACAGCTAAACAGGAAAGCAGAATAATAAAGACAGTGGAAGAGGATCAAAAGGTTTTTTCCATGTCCACTTCGGAGTTGTTAATTTTGTCTTTAACATCGGGAGGAGTCGGGGTAGTTATTTCTGCAGTCTTTGCTCTATTTTCACAGCTTGATGATTGGATTCCTTACAAAAAGATATTTGGAGGATTGGAAGAGTGGGCGCTTAAAAACATAATGGCCATAATGGTTGTTGTGTTTATTGGCTTTTTCCTCGCGTGGGTCATTTCTCTTTTTATCACAATGCTAAAGTATGCAAACTTTACTGTTGTAAGAACAGAAGGGGATTTCATTATATCGTATGGGTTGATTGAAAAGAAGCAAATGACAATTCCGTTAAGACGGATTCAAGCCATTCGAATCAAAGAAAATATCCTGCGGCAAATGATTGGCTATGCAACAGTTTACATCGTTAGTGCTGGCAGCGGTTCAGCAGAAAATCAAGAAGAGACAAAGGTAATACTGCTTCCAATTATAAGAATAAAGGACATTGCTCCATTATTACAGGAATCCTTGCCGGACTATCAGTTGGAGCCGATTCTTATTTCTCCGCCCAAACGAGCTTTGCACCGTTATATTTTTCGTACCTGGTATGTCATAGTTCCGATTGTATTGGCTTCGATTCTCTTTTTAAAGGCATGGGGAGCACTTTCGCTGGTCCTTTTTGCCGTTGGAACGATATGGGCAATATTGAAATATAAAGATGCCGGGTGGTGTCTGGAAGGAAAACAGCTTAGTCTTAGATACAGGACCATTATCAGGACAACGGTTCTGATGCAAAAAAACAGGATACAAAGCTTAAAAATGAGAGAAAACTATTTTCAGCAAAAACGGGAGCTGGGTACAATCGAGGCCTTTGTAAAATCAGGATCCGGAGATTCATGGGCCGCCGTAGTGGATTTAGAAAAAGGAGATATTCAAAAGATTTACCAATGGTATTCCAGAAAAAGACCAAAGGAGACTGCCGGCTGATAGACCGGGGTCTCCCTTTTTGGTTCAGTTAAAGTGTGGGGTTGATTTTTAATAACCTTGTTGATTGCAGCGGAAGGCACGAAGACTCCTCGTAATTGTTAACGCATTTCCTTCGTGCGCGGGCGGACTTAAGGGTGCAAAAATACAGTGCCCTGCGAGAGTACGTGCCAGGAGAGACCCCGCAGGTGTTAGAGCAGAGGAGGCTTTCCCGGAACACCCGCGATCCGCTTGTGTCTCCTTTTAACAGCTATCGCTTTTAGCCAGGCGATGCCTATGCTGCCGAAGACTTCCTTGTGGGGCGAAAATCAACAGCAAAGTTTAACAATGGTATTTTTTAAATACATACCCAAGCAAAAATCCGCCCAAAAGACCAAATAAATGGGCTGTAATATTTATATTTGGCTGGATGAAGGTCATAATGAGACTGACAACACAAAGTGTGATAATGATTTGTGAATTGTCTTTGGAAAGTTTATTCCTTTGAAATACAATCATGGCAATATAATAGCCAAATAAGCCAAAAATGGCACCGCTGGATCCGACATGCGTATAGGTCGGCGGTTCAAGAATGAGAGTAGCAATATTGGCAATAATGCCTGAGGCAAGATAAATCAATAAAAATCTGCCCCCGCCGAGCATCCGCTCTAGTGCCGGTCCAAAAAGAATCAGCGAGAAACTATTAAACAACATATGGGGAAATCCGCTATGCATAAAGGTTGGAGTAACAAGCCTCCAAATTTCTCCTTCCATAATATAAAGATTCACCCCAGAAAAATGTTCATAGAACCAATAGTTTGGGAAAATAGGTAAAATGGTTAACAGAAATAGGGCAATATGAATGGCGACAATGACTGAAACAACAGGATAAAGGCGAATAAATTCTCGAAAGCTCTCAGTTCGAGTAAACACGGATAAAAGCCTCCTCTCATAACCATCATTAACGGAAACATAGTCTTTTACACTAGTATGCTGACAAAAAATAATATAGAAGGAAGATTGTTATGATTAAAGGGATTGGAATCGATATTGTAGAACTCTCAAGGGTTCAGGAGCTTGCCGGCCGACAGCAGAAGTTTGTCGACCGGGTGTTGACAGAAAATGAAAAGCAGCGGTTCGAAAAATTATCTTCAGGCAGAAAGACAGAGTTTTTAGCGGGCAGATTTGCAGCAAAGGAAGCTTTTGCAAAGGCAGTTGGAACCGGTATTGGGAAAAAGCTTTCATTTTTAGATATTGAGATTGGCACAGATGAATGGGGCAAGCCGTTGATTGTAAGGCCAAGTGAACATGCCCATGTATCCATTTCTCACAGCCGGGACTATGCCATTGCACAGGTTATTATCGAGGAAGTATAAATTTGCTTTAAACTGGCCGGCTCTCCTATGTGGGTTCAGCGGCATAATCGTGAAAGAAGTCTGTACTTTTCTTTTTGCTAACTCTATAAGCATATTCCCCAGGGTTGTCTCATATATTCGTAAGGAATAGGAGAGACAAGGTCAGCTACGGTTAGTGTGAAGCCTGATCCCTGCCTTTCTCTTCTCAAACCAACGAAATGAGACATGAAGGGGTTGAAGGAATGAGAAAAAAGTTAATGCTGCTTATGACAGGGCTGATGGTCATCTTTATTCTCGCTGCCTGTGGCTCTAAGTCACAAGAAGATGTAGTGAACGATTTAAGGAGTAAGCAAAAGGACTTATCCAGCTATAAAGTGGATGCGAAAATGACACTGAAAATGGGGACCGATTCTCAGGTGTATGAGGTGGAAATCTGGCATAAGGATCCTGCCTATTATCGTGTGAATTTAAAGAATCCTGAAAAAGACCAAAGCCAAATGATTCTGAGGAATGACCAAGGTGTCTTCGTCTTAACACCTGCTTTGAATAAAAGCTTTAAATTCCAAAGCGATTGGCCGCAAAACAGCAGTCAAGCATATCTTTATGAATCATTAATCAAAGATATTCTTGCAGACAAAGAGGCCAAATTCACGGAGACAAAGGGAAATTATGTATTCGAAACAAAAACCCGCTATCAAAATAATAGTATGCTGCCAACCCAAGAAATTAAACTGAAAAAAGATTTATCTCCGGTCAGCGTCAAAGTCATGGATCCAGACCGAAATGCTCTTGTAACAGTTGAATTTGAAAAAGTAAAATTTAATGCAAAGTTTGATAAAGATGACTTTGATATGAAGAAAAATATGACTCGTGCTCAAATCGGCATGCCGGCTATGGCTGGCAGCGGAGAAGAATCTCTTACAGTTAAATACCCTGCTTTAGAACTAAAGGGCGCAAAACTTGTGGATGAAAAAGAAATTTCCCTTGAAAATGGCGAGCGTGTTGTTCTGACCTATGATGGCAAAAAGTCCTACACACTAGTACAGGAAAAAGTAAAAGCCAAGGAAGCTTCTACAACAATTGTTGAGGGAAATCTTGTAGATTTAGGCTTTACAATTGGCGCTGTTTCCAGTCATTCGATGACCTGGTCGCACGATGGAGTGGATTATATGATTGCCTCCAAAAATTTAACAAAGGAAGAAATGATTGAAGTAGCGAAATCCGTTCAAGCGGAAGCTGTGAAGTAATCAAACACTTCTGGCAGACTCCATCATTGGGGGTCTGCCTTTTAATTCTGGAGAATGAGCAGTTTAATAAGAATCCGACTGCCCCTATTTAATTTTGAATATGGGGGTTTAATGCTGTTTCTATCTTTAAGGTTTCAATATTTTTATGATAAAATAATAGGTGCTTTTATATACCAACTCAGGAAGTGAAACCAACCATGGAAGCACAAAAAACATTCTATCGAGATACATGGGCTGAAATAGACCTTGATAGTATTTCTAAAAACGTAACCGCTGTCAAAGGTCGTCTGCCTCAAGATGTAAACTTAATAGCAGTTGTAAAAGCAAATGCTTATGGACATGGTGATGTACAGGTGGCCAAAGCTGCGCTTGAAGCAGGAGCTGATTTCCTGGCGGTTGCTTTTTTGGACGAAGCGATTGCCCTACGGAATAAAGGGATTACTGTACCAATCCTTGTGTTAGGTGCCTCCCGTCCAGAAGATGTTCAAACAGCGGCAGAATTGAATATCACTCTGACTATTTTTCAAAAAGAGTGGCTTGAAAGGGCAAAAAATTATTTGCCCGATGATGCAAAGCTGAAGCTCCATGTTAAGGTTGATTCAGGAATGGGCCGGATTGGCGTCCGGAACAGTGAAGAATTAACCATAATTGAGAAGATGATAGAAGAGGATCATCGTCTTATATTTGAAGGCATTTTTACGCATTTTGCGACAGCAGATGAACTAGATACAACCTATTTTCAAAAGCAATTAGCTTTTTTTAAAGAAATGCTTAGTACCCTTTCTAAGAAACCCAAATATATCCATTCGAGCAATAGTGCTGCCACTATTCGCTTTAAAGAAGCTTATTTTAATACCTGCCGGCTAGGCATTGCTATGTATGGATTGACTCCGTCACCAGAAATGGAAAGGGAGATTCCATTCCCATTATTTGAAGCCTTTTCATTAAAGACCAGGCTTGTTAATGTGAAGAAACTCCATAAGGGAGATAAAGTAAGCTATGGGGCGACTTATGAAAGCGAAGGAGAAGAGTGGATTGGCACGCTTCCAATTGGCTATGCCGATGGGTGGATTCGCAAACTTTCAGGACAAGAAGTATTGGTGAATGGTGAACGTGCACCGATTGTTGGCAGAATCTGCATGGATCAGTGCATGATTAAACTTCCTGCATTTTATCCCGTTGGAACAGAAGTAACATTAATTGGACGGCAGAATGAGCAATTTATTTCTGTTAATGAAATTGCTAAAAAGCTAGAGACCATTAATTATGAAATACCATGTATCATTACCAGCCGAGTTCCGCGTGTTTACAAAAAAGATGAAAAAATAATGGATATAAAAAATGATCTTCTTCATCCGTAAGGGGTTCTAATCAAAAAATATTGGTCATAATTATGTTATCGTGTTGTAATTCGTGCATAAAAGCATGTACGATTGGCTTATAATACAATAGGAATTATATTTAGTCTATGCACGAAGAAGGAATAGTGTTATTATAAGTTATGGTATAGTTATATGATATCATGCAAGAATCGGCCCTTTTTCATATGGCCATTTACGCATGGGTAGTTTTATGTGTTTATAGATATAATTCTAAAATGGTGTGTAGTGATGGTGGAGGTGTATGTTTGTGTCTGAATCCAGCGCAACTACGGAGATCTTGGTAAAGTTACCGCAACATCTTTTAACTGAACTTGACGGGTTCGTTAAACTAGAAAATGTAAACCGCAGTGAATTTATCTACCAGGCAACAAAAATGTATTTACGCGAACGAAAACAGAGACAAATTCGCGAATCCATGAGACGTGGATATATGGAAATGGCTAAAATCAATCTAAGAATCGCATCAGAAGCATTTCAAGCAGAATATGAGGCAGAACATACTGTTGAACGTCTTGTAAGCGGAGGTTAAACCTTTGATTGTCAAGCGTGGTGACGTATATTTCGCGGACCTATCCCCAGTTGTTGGTTCTGAACAAGGCGGCGTCCGTCCTGTACTTGTCATCCAAAACGATATCGGGAATCGGTTTAGTCCCACAGTTATTATTGCAGCGATTACAGCTCAGATTCAAAAAGCGAAGCTGCCAACACATGTTGAAATTGATGCAAAACGCTACGGATTTGAACGAGACTCGGTCATCCTGTTAGAACAAATTCGTACAATCGATAAGCAGCGCTTAACCGATAAAATTACCCATCTCGATGACGAAATGATGGAGAGAGTGGATGAAGCCCTGCAAGTGAGCTTAGGTCTCATCGAATTCTAATTAAAAAATGCGCTCTTTTACGTAGAAAGAGCGCTTTTTCGTACATATCTGCCTTCGTATGCAAAGCAAGCTGAAACCAGCTTGCTTTTTAATTTGGGCTGCGGTGTGATTTTTAGGCTGTATGGGCATAGGCGGCAGGAAGGTTTGATGAAATGGATATCTGCAAGTAATTATTGGCTGTCCAATAAGAAGAATAACAGCCGCAAGCAAAGAGATGTTAGCCGCAAGTATTCAACTTCTATTTGCAAGGAAGCATATCTTATCCGCAGGCAATAACCAGACTAGATTTTCACTCTGCCTCTCCCCCTTAATAATGAAACCCTCTTGCTATTTTGATACAATGTAAAAAAAGAATGGAGGATAACAGTGTGCCAGAAACAATAGTAAAAGATGATCAGCATATTGGGAAAATTGCCGCTGAACAAGGTATATCGCCGAAACAAGTTAATAGTGTCATTTCATTAACGAATGAAGGAAATACGGTTCCGTTTATTGCCCGCTACCGTAAAGAGATGACCGGTGCTCTAGATGAAGTCCAGATCCGTAATGTTTTAGAACGGTGGCAATATCTTCAAAATCTTGATCAACGCAAAGAAGAAGTACTGCGAATCATAGCAGAGCAAGGGAAATTGACAGATGAATTACAAAAGTCCATTGTCAAAGCCGAAAAGCTGCAAGAGGTGGAGGATTTATACCGCCCATACAAACAAAAGCGTCGGACCAAAGCGACGGTTGCGAAAGAAAAAGGTCTGGAACCGCTGGCTGAATGGCTTTTGACATTTCCAACCGAAAATATCGAGAATAAAGCAAAAGAATTTTTATCAGAGGAAAAAGAAGTTCTTACTGCTGAAGATGCTGTTGCAGGAGCGAAAGATATTATTGCTGAAATGGTATCTGATGATGCAGATGGCCGTAAATGGATACGCCGGGAAACCTTTAAATCAGGCGAAGTTGTATCTGTTGTGAAGGATGCGGACAAGGACGAAAAAAATGTGTATGAAATGTACTATGAATACGAAGAACCGGTAAGCAAAATTGTTCCGCATAGAATCCTTGCATTAAACCGCGGTGAAAAGGAAGAGATTTTAAGAGTCTCAATCAAAATGAATACAGATAGAATCCTTTCTTACCTTGCTAAAAAGTGGGTGAAAAAGGACCATGTTCCTGCAGGTCAAGTTGTTTTAGCGGCTATTGAAGACGGCTATAAACGGCTTATCCAGCCATCAATTGAGCGCGAAATCCGTAATGAGTTAACGGAAAAAGCAGAAGAACAAGCAATACATATCTTTTCAGAAAATCTTAAGAATCTGTTGTTGCAGCCGCCTCTTAAAGGCAAGATGGTGCTGGGAGTTGACCCCGCATTCAGGACAGGTTGTAAGCTGGCTGTAGTAGATGAAACAGGGAAGGTTCTTAAAATTGATGTTATTTATCCGCACCCGCCTGTCAACAAATCTAAGGAAGCTCGTGAAAAGTTCATAAAAATACTGCGTGACTTTAAAATAGAAATGTGCGCCATCGGTAATGGGACAGCCTCAAGGGAAACAGAACAATTTGTAGCGGACATTTTAAAAGAAATGGATGAAGAGATCTACTACTTAATCGTAAACGAAGCGGGAGCCAGTGTATACTCTGCATCAGACCTGGCCCGGGAGGAGTTTCCAAATTTTCATGTAGAAGAAAGAAGTGCCGTATCGATTGCCCGCCGTCTGCAGGATCCGCTTGCCGAACTAGTAAAGATTGATCCAAAATCAGTAGGAGTTGGCCAATATCAGCATGATGTGTCCCAAAAACGTCTGTCCGAATCCTTGCATTTCGTCGTGGAAACTGCAGTTAACCAAGTTGGCGTCAATGTAAATACCGCTTCTGCATCCTTGTTGCAATATGTTGCCGGATTAACGAAAACGGCCGCAAATAATATTGTGAAAAAGCGGGAAGAGGAAGGGAAGTTCACCAGCCGGGTTCAATTGAAGAAAGTCCCCCGTTTAGGTGCCAAAACCTATGAGCAGGCGATAGGATTCCTTCGTGTATTGGATGGGAAACAGCCGCTTGACCGTACAGGTATCCACCCGGAAAATTATGATGAGGTGAAGAAGTTATTAACCAATCTCGGGTTTACCACAGCTGATTTAGGGACGGATGATTTGAAAAAGGCTTTAAGCGAACTTGACTTGAAGTCTGTCTCGGAAGAACTATCCATAGGGGAATTAACATTAAAGGATATAGTGGATGCACTGATGAGGCCGGAGAGGGACCCGCGTGATGAATTGCCTCGTCCATTGCTGAAAAAAGATGTTCTAAAACTGGAAGACTTAAAACCGGGTATGGAATTACAAGGAACTGTCCGAAATGTTGTTGACTTTGGTGCTTTTGTTGATATCGGGGTAAAACAGGATGGGCTTGTTCATATCTCAAAACTAAGTAATCGCTTTGTAAAGCACCCATTGGACATCGTTTCTGTAGGGGATGTTGTCACGGTTTGGGTCGATTCTGTAGATACAAAAAAAGGCCGCGTTGCACTAACGATGCTTCAGCCGTCTTAACAATGAAACACTGCTAATAAAAAAGCTGTCCAGCTTCAGCACCTAGGGACGCAAGTCTGCGGCCAATCGGTCAAGAAGACCAAAAGGCAGTCTTCCAGCCGGCTTGTCTAATGCTTGTCGCCCCCTGGTCAAGGGCTTATTGCCTTTCTAATGAGCAGTGTTTTTTTCTGTAAAAAAACCAGCATTGATTTAGCAACTTGATCTGGTAGCGGTTTTTCTCATAAAAAGCTCTCTTCATTTGGTTTTGAAACCAAGTCGGCATAATGAAACCTCCCATGATGTGGATTTTCATTAAGTGTATAAACAATATATGCTATAATAGGTTGTCACGTTCTTAAGAAGTGAGGGGAGCACGAAATTGAACGATTCAGAACTTCAATTATTGGTGGAAAAGATATCAGTGGAATCATTCGGCAGGCCATTTAAGCATCAGGCATCGTTTAATTCCAGGTTAAGAACCACCGGTGGCAGATACCTTCTTGGGACACATAATATTGAAATCAATAAAAAGTATTTAGAACAGCTTGGTGAAAAGGAATTAATTGGGATCATTAAGCATGAACTTTGCCACTATCATCTGCATCTTGAAGGAAAAGGCCACCAGCATCGTGATACGGATTTTAAACTTCTATTGAAAAAAGTAGACGCCCCCCGGTTTTGCAGCCATCTCCCGGAAGAGGTAAAGGAGAAACGATCCTCAAAAAAAATTCTATTCTATCAATGTACAAGCTGTCATCTAACCTATCAGAGGAAAAGAAGAATAGATACAAGCAGATACGTTTGTGGAAGATGCAGAGGAAGGCTGAAAAAAGTAAAAGAAGTGATTTTAAATTAAGAGAAACAGGTTCCATTAATTTCTTAAAAAAATGATATTGACTTTAGATTGTTACATAAGTATAATTGTAAGAGTCGATAAGGCGATGGTCCTATCAGTTATATTTTTCCGCAGTAGCTCAGTGGTAGAGCTATCGGCTGTTAACCGATCGGTCGTAGGTTCGAATCCTACCTGCGGAGCCATATTGGGGAAGTACTCAAGAGGCTGAAGAGGCGCCCCTGCTAAGGGTGTAGGTCGCGTAAGCGGCGCGAGGGTTCAAATCCCTCCTTCTCCGCCAGAAAATTCAGTTTATTTAACACCTAAGGCCCCTTGGTCAAGCGGTTAAGACACCGCCCTTTCACGGCGGTAACACGGGTTCGAATCCCGTAGGGGTCATCAGAAATGGGAGATGAGCATAGACCGTTTCCTGTTTCTTATTTTAGTAATATTTTTATTTTACTTATTAAAAATTATAGTGTGATAATGGGCTCGTTGGGCTATAGCCAAGCGGTAAGGCAACGGACTTTGACTCCGTCATTCGTAGGTTCGAATCCTGCTAGCCCAGCCATTCTGAATTATGCGGGTGTGGCGGAATTGGCAGACGCACCAGACTTAGGATCTGGCGCCGCAAGGCGTGGGGGTTCGACTCCCTTCACCCGCACCATTTATTTCCTCTTGAAAACCAGCAGATTATTTGTTAAGATATTCTTTGTCATTAAAAAACGCGGTCGTGGCGGAATGGCAGACGCGCTAGGTTGAGGGCCTAGTGGGGGCAACCCCGTGGAGGTTCAAGTCCTCTCGGCCGCACCAAAAAAGTCTTGACAAACCAATTTGAATGTGATATCATTTAAGAGTTGCTTTTAATGAATGCGCCCGTAGCTCAATTGGATAGAGCGTCTGACTACGGATCAGAAGGTTATGGGTTCGACTCCTTTCGGGCGCGCCATAAATTGCGGGAAATAGCTCAGCTTGGTAGAGCACTTGGTTTGGGACCAAGGGGTCGCAGGTTCGAATCCTGTTTTCCCGACCATTTCAAATAAATATATGCGGGTGTAGTTTAGTGGTAAAACCACAGCCTTCCAAGCTGTTGTTGTGGGTTCGATTCCCATCACCCGCTCCAAAATCTTAATTTTGTGATTGCTCTTTGAAAACTAAACAAACAAAAACGTCAACAAACAATAATTATTCATTTCTTAAATGAGATGAAGCCAACGTAAATTTTATGAGCTAATCAACTCAACTTTTTGGAGAGTTTGATCCTGGCTCAGGACGAACGCTGGCGGCGTGCCTAATACATGCAAGTCGAGCGAATCTTTGGGAGCTTGCTCCCAAAAGTTAGCGGCGGACGGGTGAGTAACACGTGGGCAA
>NZ_JAMBNQ010000050.1 GCF_023715155.1 Neobacillus mesonae | reverse complement strand
CTCCTAAGATTGATTTTGTGTTGTGTGTGTATAATCATCTTACTGAGGGGCTCTATTTTTATCAAACGGTAAAAAGAGCTATCTACAGGAATTCTTAATTTTGCAAATAACGGGAAAACTTCCGCTTATTTTTTACTTCCAAGGGAGCTATCCTGTAATCCAGCTTTTTCGTAGAGTCCGCTTATTCCTAAACAGAATAAACCTCCGCTTTTCTTGGCATAACAACATAGATTACGAAAACTGCCTTAATTAAAAAACAAAAGAATGGGGGAGGGGATCCAGATTCAATAAAGGCAATTGATCCAATATTATTTTGGGTATCTTGATAATTGTGACAGGGGTTTATGAAATGCTTGGAATAAGCATGAAGAGAGTTGGTCTCCCCAACTCTCTTTAGGTTATATTTTTAATTCAATTAATGGGCGAGTGTATTTTTGAATGACGTAGTTCCCTAATAACAAACAAAGCCCAAAGGAAAAGGCCGTTAGAATGAAATAATGATCTGATATATCATTCAGCGTGTCATCAGAGACAATTGTTTGCATGGTTTTGATGAAGAAACCATGCAGAAGATAGATATACAAAGTCCTCTGTCCAATCACCGTCATTTTAAATCCGTTTTTCGGAACAATCGCTAAAAATCCGTAAATAACGATTAATGTCACTAAGTACTGTGAAGCACGGATCAAGCCGCTTCCCAGCCCTTTCACACCCATATCAGCAAATGAAGTATCGCCAAGTAACCATGGTATTGCATCTTTTGGAAAGTAAGCACTTATTAACGTCATGGTTCCCAGGAGAATGGAAAAGCCAATGAATGTAGAATATTTAGCTTTTTTAATGACTTTTAAATGCTTTAGTTCCAATAAATATCCCAATAGAAAATAAGGGAAGAATACAAAAGTTCTGGAAAGCGATAAATAGCTGCCGACCTGATCAAAATAACCAATGCCAATACCGATCGCTGCTGCTATCACTAATCCTGCCCACCCTAGTCTCGCAAAAATAAAAAGTAATAAGTTCCAGCAGAATAAACTTAGCAAGAACCATAATGTCCAATGTGGTTGAAGCAAGTCAAATTTAAGATTTGGTTCATCTCCATTGAAGTAATAAAAAATGGAATAAATCACTTGGAAAATCAAGTAGGGTAATAATACTTTCTTTGCAGTTTTTAGCAAATGACCTTTCTTGTTAAATCCCTTGGAAAAATACCCTGAAATAAGAATAAAAGCTGGCATATGAAAGAGAAAAATAACAGAGTACAGAGAAAATAAAAAATCGTCGCTGCTTTTTAGAGGACTAATGACATGGCCGAAAACAACTAAAAAAATCAAAATGAATTTTGCGTTGTCAAAGTAAAAACTTCTACCTCTAGAGGAAGCCATTTTTTATTGAACACCTCCAAAATCCTTAACTAATTTGTCCGAAAAACTATTATAAAATCCTATAATAGTATAGCTAAACTTTACTGCTTTTTAAGTGATAAATGCTCTGGAAGATATTCCAAGAATGTTTGCCTTTATTGTCCATTACCACTTTACAATATAAATGTTACAAAAGTTTTAATAGAATTTTAATAAACTATAATGTTCATTTGGGATGCTGCAGTATTAACCATACTCTCTTCCATAGGAAAGTTATATCCATTGGAAAATTTAAGTTAGTCCCATATTTTTAATTTATTTGCCCTGCAAGGACTCATAGGACGCCTAAGTTGAAGAAAATCATCTGTGACATTTTTAAATCACTTTACATACATTAGAGGGGTATAGTATTATTTTGATGAAACAAGAGCAGGTATGAAAGCATCATTCTTTAAATAGATCTTCTTGAAGATGAAGGACCAGAATGAGATTAATTAAAAGTTAAGTAATAGTTGAATTGAATACGGCTTAACAAAACATTCTGCTTACTTTCTTGCAGGGATATTTTTAGTTATTTATATACTCTATATGGGTATGTTAAGTAAGAAGAGGGGAAATTTATAGCAGGGAAATGCAATTTCCACTTACTGCGTGATGATTAAAGGCATTTTTTTGTTGACATTTATACGTTAGGGGGGTATAGTATAAGAAAAATGAACAAGGAAGTGATTGATTTGGATAAATTCTTACACGATCACCCTAGTCAACCAAGAACAAAAAATGAGAAACAAGCTGTTATTAACCGATTAAAGCGAATTGAAGGCCAAGTTCGCGGCATACAAAAGATGGTGGAAGATGACCGTTATTGTATAGATATTTTAGTACAAATTAGCGCCATTCAATCTGCATTAAAAAATGTAGGTTTTAATATTACAGAACGACATATCAACCATTGTGTTAGGGATGCAATTAAACAAGGGGAAGGCAAAGAAACCATTGAGGAATTAATGAGTGTATTAAAGCAGTTTTCTAAGTAGGGAGGGATTATTGTGAGTGATACAAATCATGCAACATTAGGTATAACAGGTATGACTTGTGCGGCTTGTTCCAACCGTATTGAAAAAATATTAAATAAAATGGATGGAGTTGAAGCACAGGTTAATTTAACTACAGAAAAAGCATCTATTCATTACAATCCAGAAAAAACATCTCTTGATGAGGTAACAAAGAAAATTGAGAATATTGGTTATGGCGTTTTAAAAGAAAAAGTGGATCTTGATGTGTTTGGGATGACTTGTGCAGCTTGTTCCAACCGTATAGAAAAAGTATTAAATAAACAAGAAGGCGTTTCATATGCATTCGTAAATTTAACGACAGAAAGTGCAGCGATTGAATACAACCCTGGAGTAGTCGATGTAGAAACTTTGATTGGTAAAATTAAAAATATTGGCTATGATGCAAAGCCAAAAGCCGAAGCAAAAGAAAAACAAACCTTTAAGGAAAAAGAGCTTCAAGGTAAGAAAATCAAGTTGATTGTTTCAGCGATTCTTTCGGTGCCGCTATTAGTAACGATGCTGGTTCATTTATTTAATATGAATGTACCAGATCTATTCATGAATCCATGGTTCCAGTTTGCCTTAGCGACGCCCGTTCAATTTATTATCGGATGGCAATTTTATGTTGGTGCTTATAAGAATCTAAGTAATGGCGGGGCCAATATGGATGTGCTTGTTGCATTAGGAACAAGTGCCGCTTATTTTTATAGTCTATACGAAGCATTTAAGACCATTGGAAATCCAGCTTATATGCCTCATTTATATTTTGAAACAAGTGCAGTTTTAATTACATTGATTTTATTTGGTAAATATTTAGAAGCGAGAGCCAAAAGTCAAACGACTAATGCTATATCTGAATTGCTTAATTTACAAGCAAAAGAGGCCCGTGTCATCAGAGATGGCAAAGAAATAATGATTCCAGTTGAAGAAGTGGCTGCTGGTGATCATTTAATTGTAAAACCAGGTGAAAAAATACCGGTAGACGGTGTCGTTATGAAAGGGAAAACTTCTGTCGATGAATCCATGCTTACAGGTGAATCTATCCCTATTGAAAAAAATCCAGGGGCCAAACTAATTGGATCTACTATAAATAAAAATGGTTCGATTGAAATGGAAGCTGTAAAAGTTGGGAAAGATACTGCTCTTGCATCCATTATAAAAGTAGTAGAGGAAGCACAAGGTTCTAAAGCACCAATCCAACGTTTGGCTGATATTATTTCAGGTTATTTCGTACCAATTGTCATCGGTATTGCATTAGTCACTTTTATTATCTGGATTGCTTTTGTCGAGCCGGGGCAATTTGAGCCTGCATTAGTTGCAGCAATTGCTGTACTGGTTATTGCCTGTCCATGTGCATTAGGGCTGGCGACACCAACTTCTATTATGGTAGGAACAGGAAGAGCCGCTGAAAGTGGAATACTTTTTAAAGGCGGAGAACATTTGGAAAGAACCCACCAGCTAGAGGCAATTGTTCTGGATAAAACAGGAACCATCACAAAAGGAAAACCAGAAGTAACAGATTTTTCTGGTGATGAAGAAACCTTACAACTGTTGGCTAGTGCAGAAAAGGGATCAGAACATCCACTTGCAGGTGCAATTGTGGCATACGCAACAGAGAACGAAATTGATTTTGTAGATGTGGATGAATTTCACGCCATTCCAGGTCATGGTATTGAAGCGAAGATTTCTGGAAAACAGGTTCTTGTGGGAAATCGAAAATTAATGAATGATCATCAGATTGATATTGAGGGGTATGATGATAAATTAGTTGAATTTGAAACCAATGGCAAAACAGCAATGCTGATTGCTATTGATGGAAAGTATCGCGGAATCGTTGCGGTAGCAGATACTATTAAAGAAACAGCACCACAAGCAATTAAAGAGTTAAAAGAACAAGGATTAGAAGTTATCATGTTAACCGGGGATAACGAAAGAACAGCTCAAGCTATAGCAAAACAAGTAGGAATTGACAAAGTGATTGCACAAGTTTTACCTGAAGAAAAAGCTGATAAAGTCAAAGAAATTCAAGCTACAGGTAAAAAGGTAGCGATGGTTGGCGACGGTGTGAACGATGCTCCTGCATTAGTTACAGCTGATATTGGGATTGCCATCGGAACAGGTACGGAAGTGGCAATTGAAGCGGCTGATGTAACAATTCTCGGTGGTGAATTATTGCTCATTCCGAAAGCCATTAAAATCAGCCATGCGACCATTCGAAATATCCGTCAAAACTTATTCTGGGCTTTTGGATATAACACGGCTGGAATTCCGGTTGCAGCAATTGGATTACTTGCACCATGGATTGCCGGAGCCGCAATGGCATTGAGTTCGGTCAGTGTTGTTTCAAACTCACTTCGCTTAAAACGAATTAAATTATAAGTGGAACATCAGCATTGTGACTTTACTGCCAATTTATGCGGCATTCCACTTGGGAGGAGGTGAGAACATCATGGAAAAGAAAACATTAGACGTTCAAGGCATGTCATGCGGCCACTGTAAAGCGGCAGTAGAAGGTGCATTAAAAAATTTAAATGGTGTATCAGCAGCTGAAGTTGATTTGAAAGCTGGTAAAGTAGATGTAACTTTTGATGAATCAAAAGTGAACGTTGCTGCCATGAAAGAAGCTATTGAAGAACAAGGCTATGATGTTAAAGCCTAAATATAAGATGTAAGGAGCTGGTTTTCTTTTGGAAATCAGCTCTTATTCATTTCCTGTACTCAGCCACAATTTAATAGGTATTGGAGCAGTGTGAAAGAAAAAAATGCAGATTTAAGATACAGAACATTTTATGAACTCTGTGAGGTTATATACAATATAACTAATCAACCTTTCAAATACTTGTTTACCTTTGAATGGAGGAGGGATTGTATATAAAAAACTGCAAAGAAATTACCAAGCATTTACATAATCTTGAAAAACCAAATGCCAAAAAAGGAATACCAGTAAATTTCGGGCGGTTCCCCAAATTACCACACAGAGCTTTTCAGCTTTGGCCGGAAGAGTTTATCTAATTCTGCTAAGATGAAATGATTCGTTTCGGAACAGCGAACCGGCATAATAATCAATTAATTAACAAAGCTCTTTAGACTGTACTACAAAATGAATTAATAGATAAGAACATCAGAAAGATTGGTAAGTCAAGTTATTCTTACATAATAAAAATATGTGAAGGATGAATATAAAGCTGTTGTATATTCATTTTGATTATAAAAGTTAATGGGGAGTTTTAATGAATTTGAAAGTCGGAGATATCATTCAATTTGAACGGACGTTTACAAAAGAAGATGTTGAAAGGTTTACAAAATTATCCATGGATGAAGGGGATCACCATACGAATCCTGATGAGTTAGGCAGACTTGTGGTTCAAGGGTTGTTAACTGCTACATTACCAACAAAAGTTGGTGGAGATTACAATGTACTGGCCCGTACCATGAATTTTGAATTTTTTAGACCTGTCTTTACTGGAGATACAATAAGTTGTGAAGTAAAAATTGAAAGATTAGAAAAAAAGATAGTAATCGAATATCTATTTTGGCCGTATTCCTGTGCACTAATCAAAATGAAAAACAAGTATTGAGCGGAAATTTTGCGGGAGTCATATTAGGATATTAATCCCCGTAAAATAAATTTCTTTGTTGTACACAAGCAGCTTACTATCAATGATTTTTAGATGAAAATGGAAAAGTGTCAATGCTCCCTTAGACTAAGAGCTTGGGGGATTTATTGTTACGGTAAACTCTAGTTTGCTGATTAAGAATCAAATAATTTCCCATAACACCACCCCAAAAATATTTAATTTTTAGCTGCATTCCTTGGTTTTTTACATAAACTCTCGATAGGTAAAGCAAGGTATTTTTAATCTCTTATTATACAATTATTAGAAAAAATACCTTTTTTTGAACATGCCTTAATAGGTTGAAATAATTCATATTAGTAGATATCGTTTCCTATTTATACTAAACTGATATAGTTGACTCTTTGTCGAAAAATAGGGAATCGCCTAGATCTCCTTATATGGAAGAGGAATACGCGGCATATTAATAGGTTTTCATTTGTTTTCGGCTTTAAAAGGTGAACAATTTTTTCTCATCAAACTAATAAGCGTCTCTAAGGGGATTTACCATTATTCATGTGTTCTGTATTGTGGAAACAATGGGATTTGATGAGAGAAAGTTGATGTTTTTAAGGAAGTGGAGAGAACAAGTGTAGTACTATTCATTAGAAATTTACTTTTATAAAGAAGGGAGCATTCGATGAAAAAAATATCAAGTGTTTTTTGGATTTCAATTGCAATTGTCCTCGCAGCAGTAATTTTCGGTGTTTCGGCACCTAAAAGCTTTGAAGAAGCAACAGGTAATCTCCAGGCGTTTCTTACATCAGCTTTTGGATGGTATTATTTAATATTAGTTTCAATCATTGTCATCTTTTGTATTTTCCTTATTTTTAGTCCTGTAGGGGCGATTAGATTGGGGAAACCTGGTGATAAGCCTGAGTTTTCAAATGTCTCATGGTTTGCCATGTTATTTAGTGCTGGTATGGGGATTGGTCTTGTATTTTGGGGAGCGGCAGAACCACTTTCCCACTTCATTAATCCTCCATTAGCAGAGGGCGGAACAGCTGCTGCACAAAAAGAGGCAATGAGATACACCTTTTTCCACTGGGGAATTCATGCATGGGCAATATACGCGATAGTAGCCTTAGCCTTAGCCTACTATCAATTTCGTAAAGACGAACCTGGTCTCATTTCAGCTACATTAAAACCTGTTTTAGGAAAGAGAATGGAAGGACCTTTAGGAATTGCTGTAGATGTATTAGCTGTTTTTGCAACGGTGATTGGGGTTGCGACTACTCTAGGGTTTGGAGCAGCACAAATCAATGGCGGGTTATCCTTTTTATTCGGAATCCCAAATAATTTCACCATTCAATTTATAATTGTTGTAGTTGTTACCATTCTTTTTATGATGTCAGCATGGTCCGGACTAGGAAAAGGAATAAAATATTTAAGTAACACGAATATGGTCTTAGCGATTGCATTATTTGCTTTAATGTTTATCACTGGCCCCACAATTCTTATATTAAACATGTTTACTGATACAATCGGTGGATATATTCAAAATATTGTTCATATGAGCTTTAGAATAGCTCCTCTTAATGAAGAACATCGCTCTTGGATTAATGGTTGGACCATCTTTTATTGGGCATGGTGGATTTCATGGTCCCCATTCGTAGGAATCTTTATTGCACGTGTATCAAAGGGTAGAACAATTCGTGAATTTATAGTTGGCGTTCTATTACTTCCTTCCCTTGTAAGCTTTTTGTGGTTTGCTGTATTTGGTACATCAGGGATTGATGTTCAGAATGCCGGGAATGTTGATTTAACAAAATTTGCAAATGAGGAAGTCTTGTTTGCAATCTTTCATGAATTCCCATGGTCGACGCTGCTTTCAACCGTAGCCGTAGCGCTTGTTTGTACATTTTTTATCACTTCTGCTGACTCAGCAACATTCGTCCTTGGAATGCAGACAACATATGGGTCACTAACGCCGCCTAATTCTGTAAAATTAACCTGGGGTATTGCCCAGTCTACTGTAGCCTTAATTCTATTATATAGCGGCGGATTACAAGCACTTCAAAATGCATTAATTGCTGCCGCATTCCCATTCTCATTTATCATTTTATTAATGATGCTTTCTCTTTACCGTTCATTAACCAAAGAGAAAAAGGAACTTGGTTTATATTTTAAGCCAAAATCACATAAAAAAGTTTCTTAGTAAATGAATGTGATAATACGAGCATTAACTCACAAATAACTCATTGTTTCCCACATGCAAACTGAACACGTAGAGTGCGTTTTATCTTCTATTTTTTAGATGAAACAAAGGCAAACTAAACTCTTCCTAATTAGACCCTGATTTCGCTCGGAAAATTTCCATGCGATTTCGGGGTCTTTTTCCTTTTTGTCTAAATTCACCTTTTAATCCTATACAAAAATCATCAAAAACAACGGTTGTCTTTTTCCAATATTTATTTCTTTCTCAGAGGCAAAAGACATTAGCAAAGAGACTTCAATAAGGAATGCTGTTAATGTATCTTCTTGATTTTTAAATGATATTATAAAATATATTATACATTCCCTCTAAGTTTTCAGAGGCAGGGTCAACGAATAGAACGGAGCAGGGGCAAATTTCCCGCCAAAGATAGTGCAGGACTCGAATCGTTTTTTTTGAAAATGAGGGAGCTTGTTAATAAGAAGCAACGAATTTGAAGAAAGATGCGGAGGTATTTTCATTTTAGTCACCTTAGCCTTTTCTGGAAATCGCATCGAATTAGCTTCATAAAATTGGAGGTATTCAATTGGCTGATAAGAAAAATGCAGGAATAGAAATTGGTATTTATACACTTGCGGATATTGGTCCAGACCCTTTAACTGGAAAGACGATTTCTGCTCAGGAAAGAGTGAAAGAAATTATTCAAGCCGCGAAGCTTGCTGATGAAGCGGGACTAGATGTATTTGGAGTTGGAGAACATCATCGTCTGGATTATGCTGCTTCTTCTCCTGCGGTTTTATTGGCTGCTATTGCACAAATAACCAATCAAATTAGATTAACAAGTACAACAAGTGTTTTAAGTACGCTTGATCCTGTTCGTTTATATGAGGATTTTGCTACATTGGATTTACTTTCAGATGGCCGAGCTGAAATTTTAGCTGGAAGGGGAGCATTCATAGAATCATTCCCTCTTTTTGGTTATAGTACAAACGATTATGATGAATTGTTTGAAGAACATATGGGTCTCCTATTACAACTTACCCAAAATGAAAATGTTACATGGTCAGGAAAATTCCGTTCCTCTTTAAGGAATGCTGAAATTGCTCCAAGACCGGTACAAGAAAAATTACCAATATGGATTGGAGTCGGAGGCACACCGGAGAGCGCCGTTCGTGCTGGAAGATTTGGGGTGGGAATGGCTTTAGCTATCTTAGGTGGTAGTCCAGAACGTTTTAAGCCGCTTGTTGATCTTTATCGTCAAGCTGGGATAAAAGCTGGACATGCATCAGAGACATTGAAGGTAGGTGTAACCGGTCATGCCTGCCTCGCTAAGACAACTCAGCAGGCAAAAGACGAGTTTTATCCTTATTATTCTAATTATTGGGGATATGTGAACCGTCAGCGTGGTATGGGGACAAGAATGTCAAGGAATGATTTCGAACATATGGCTGGTCCGGATACGGCTTTGTTCGTGGGAAGTCCACAGCAAGTTATCGAAAAGATTCTTAAACAATACGAACTCTTTGGACACCAACGTTTCCTTGCACAGTTAGATATAGGCGGACAGCCTTTTAAGAATGTAGCAAAAAGTATTGAATTATTAGCATCAGACGTTGTTCCAATAGTCCGAAGAGAGACAGGGAAATAACTCTTAAATCTTAAACTATTTTCAGATATCATAAATCAGGATAATTATTTAAATACCAGAAAAATGGCCTACAAATGGTACTGCGTCAAGAAGATAGATTCAAATTTTCTAACGTGCTTATGATTGGAGGCCTTCATAAAAAATTTAAGTGAAGGACTTAAAAATTTTTATGAAGGCCCTAGTCATTGCTTTGTCCATAACCCAACCTATTATTTTTCGAAAATATAAGTATTGACGAAGCCGGAAAACCAGCTCTCATTGGTTGGAAATAAGTGTTATCCGTTGTCAAAAACTTCTTTGGTTTGCTTCCTTTATCCTGTCGAATTTAGAATTACTCTACCTGGAGGCACTCAAATTTATTGAGTCCCAATTTCGAAGTAGAGTACGCCTAAATTGATGATTGAGAAATTTATAAAGACTATTTTTCACTTGCCATCTCTTGTTTTAGTGCATTAGTTCTTTTTCGAAGTTTCATTAATTCAGACATTAGTGAGGGATTATCAACTCCAAAATAGTTATGAAACTTCTCATAATGAGTATAGAGCTTTAGATACGTTTGAACATTTTCATCAATGGGATAGGAGACTTCTTCGGATGGGATAACCATGTTTGCCATTGCCTCATCAACTGTATCGTAACCTCCATTAATGCTTGTTGATGCTACCGCGCCAAGTATACTCGCACCAATGCCAGGAGCAAATTCAGAATGGGAAATATGAATAGGCATATTCAGGACATCTGCGTAAATTTGCATCAGTAATCGATTTCTCTGTGGAATCCCACCGCTTGCAATAATTTCCTTTATCTCCATACCCGCCTGTACATAAGCAGCGATTATTTTCTTAGCACTAAAAGCAGTAGCTTCAAGATAGGCCCGGAATATTTCTTCGGGTTTCGTATGTAAAGTTAAACCTGCTATTATTCCTGATAAATTTGGATTGGATAAAGGGGACCTCGTCCCATTATGCCAATCGAGTGCCAATAATCCACTTTCACCAGGAGCTTGTATAGATGCCTTCTGCTCTAATAATCGATATAAGGAAATATTTCTTTCCTGTGCCTCTTTCTCATATGATGCAGGTATGTGGTTTTTGACAAAGCTGCCAAATAAATCACCAACAGCAGGCTGTCCGGCTTCATAAGCATAGAGACCGGGAATAATGGCATCTTTCACCACTGAAATACCGGTAATTTTTTTTAGCTCTTCATGAACCATTAGATGACAAGTAGAAGTTCCGATTACCATTAGTAAGGTACCTGATTTTGAAACCCCATGCCCAATAACAGCGGAATGGGCATCGATTATACAGGCTGCTACTGGGAGACCAACTGGAAGCAACAGTTTATCGGCCCATTCCTTGGATAAGGTGCCAGCCCTTTCCCCAATATTTTTTACTGGGCCAGCCAGTTTATCTAGAAGTGAATGCCCAAAGTCCGGATGGATTGATTTAAAATAATCATTTGGAAAGCCATCCTCTTCTGTCCAATATGCTTTGAAACCGAGTCCACAATTGTTGCGCGTAAGTTCTCCAGTTAGAGTTGTTGTGACCCAATCACCGGCTTCAATAAAATAAGCAGCTTTATGGAATACATCAGGTGCTTTTAAGAAAGTTTCATAGATTTTCGGAATGGCCCATTCCTCTGAGATGTTTTGCCCGAGTCTTCGGAACCAGACTGCGTCTTCTTCCTTTGCGAGCATATACATTTTATCCTTAACAGGAACCTCTAAACGATGCTTCCATAGCTTAACCCACGCATGGTGATTCGTTTGAAATTCCCTTTTAAAGCAGAGCGGAACATACTGGCGGTCTACCGGCAGGACGGTTGACGAGGTGAAATCAAAGCCCATTCCAATTATTTGCGATGGGTCAATTTGTACTTTCTCCAAGACTTGAGGGATGCCTGCTAGTAAGACTTCTAAATAATCTTGTGGATCCTGAAGTGCAGTCCCGAATGGCAATTCATAAGGGATTCGTTCATCATTTGACACTATCACTCCATGTTTATATGGAATCACTACAGTTCCAGCAATTTCTCCTGTATGAACATTTATGAGTAAAATCCGACCAGATTCCGTACCAAAGTCAACACCGATTGAATAAAGAATAGTCATAAAAAGCTCCTCTCTACATGTTTATGAACATTAATTTAATAGAATAATGGAAAACAAATGAGCAAATAGAAAAAATAATAAACAAAAGTGAACATTTATGATTGACAATTCTGATAAGTTAATAATATCATATTAATGAGCTTTTAAAAACATTTTTAAACAAAAATGAGCATTTTTAGTGAAGAGGAGGTATTACAATGACACAGACTATGAAAAACATCGTAGAGTCACACGTTTATCGATTAGAAACTCCCTATCAATTTAAGGTAGAAAAGGTTAATCGCCATTTTTCAGAAAATGAGGTAGTAGTTGAACCATCACTTGCAAGTATTTGTCACGCAGATCTACGATACTTTACGGGGAGTCGTAATCCAGAAGTATTAAAGAGGAAACTTCCAATGGCTTTACTTCATGAGGGAATTGGTACAATTATTGAAAGTCAAGCACCTGAACATCAGATTGGTCAGAGAGTAGTTATCGTCCCAAATTTACCTGGCTATTTACTGAAACATACGGAAAGAGAAGATTGCTGTCTTTCCTGCCAAAGTGAAGCAAGTGAGAATTATTGTGAACAAGGAGCTTTTTTAGGAAGTGGATATGATGGAATTGGCCAAAGTCGGCTTGTATTGCCTTCGGAATGTGCCATTCCAATTCCCCCCGAAATTCCAGATGAAATCGCGGTATTGGCTGAATTATGTTCTGTATCATATGAAGCTATTTTAAATATTGCTCAATCTATTACAATGGATAGTAAAGTGGCGGTGTTCGGGGATGGACCAGTAGGATATTTAACAGCTGCATTACTCCACCATGTTTATAATCTTGATGCAGACCAACTGACTGTCTTCGGGGCTGATGAATCAAAGTTGGCTAATTTTACGTTTGCAAACTGCAAAATGGTACAATCAACGGATTTTAAAAATGATATTAATCTAGATATAGTTGTGGAGTGTACAGGGGGGACGTTTTCTGAATCAGCCATTAACCAAGCAATAGATGCTTTAAATCCCAAGGGGAAAATCGTGTTAATGGGGGTGACCGAAAACAAAGTTTTAATTAATACACGTGATGTCCTTGAAAAAGGAATAACGCTTCATGGGAGCAGCAGAAGTACGTACAAAACGTTCCGAACAGTTATCAATGCCATGTGTGACCAAAACTATCAAAGAACATTACGTAAAATATTACCGCAAATGGTGAATGAAATCCGTAATGAGCTGGATTTTTATAGAATTATGAAGGAAGCAGAAGAGCACCGGTCATGGCAAAAGGTTTTGTTACAATTTCATTGGTAATATTAAAAATAAGTTATGGTAAATCTCTTTCTATTTGAGTAAAAATGTTTAATAATATAAAAGAAATGTTTGTTTGATAATGACAATATCATAACAAATGTAAATGTCTGAAACCTTCCCAAAGGAAGGTTTCTTTATTGATAATTCTTTACCATTCTTTAACCATATTGTTTTGGGAAGTATTTTAACTAAAAAGCATAAAGTTGAGGTGTATTGCCTTGTTAGCAGCGGAGAGAAAAAAGCTAATTATTGAGTTTGTTACACAGCAAAAAATGGCATCAGTACCAGAGTTAGCTGAAAAATTTGATGTCCATGAAGCCACCATTCGAAGAGATTTAGCGGAGATTGAAAAGGAAGGATATCTTCGCAGGATTCATGGAGGTGTGGTATTGGAGGAGGAAGTATCGTTTGAACCATCCTTTTCTGAACGTTCAACGGAAAGAATCCAAGAAAAACGTGAAATCGGTAAGCTTGCAGCGGCTTATATCCAAAAAGGTGACAATATCATATTAGATTCTGGTACGACAACTCTTCATATTGCTCGTAACATTACTCATTTAACGAATATAACAGTTATTACGAATGATATTAACATTGCAAGTGAATTACGTAATTGTAAGGGAATCAAGGTAATTGTTACTGGTGGAGTATTGTATCATGAGAGTTTTATGTTAAATGGATTGGTAACGAATGACATGCTTCGTAATGTTCATGTACACAAAGCTTTTATAGGTACACCTGCTATACATGCGAAATATGGTATTACCCATTTTGATGAACAATTAGTATCAGCCAAAGCATGCATGATAGAAGCGGCAAAAGAGGTGATTGTTGTAGCTGATCATACGAAAATCGGCGGCGTATCACTCCATACCGTTTCGCCAATCAAAAATATTGATATCTTGATAACAGGAAGCGAAGTGTCAGATTCGCAAATAGCTAAATTCCAAGATGCAGGTATTGAAGTGGTTATTGCACAAGAAAAAGCAGATCATCAAATATAATTAGCATCTGTTTTGTTGTGCTGGAACATAAAAGACTCAGATTTTATTCAAATCTGAGTCTTTTATGTTCATTACCTCAAACGAATGGACACAACTTCTGCAAAGCGTGATCCATTAGTAGCTTCAATAATAAGTTTTACAGCATCAGTAGTGATTGGCTGCTCCAATTGAAACTGTCTTCTGCGCGTGTGATTTTCTTTTTCTGCAATGATTTCTTTCCACTCTCCATTTAACTGTGCTTCTATTCTGAAATCCTTTACCACTTCTGGAAATGCTTCAAATGGTGTTTTTTTATCATGCAGATTATTTAAATCTTCATTAACATCATTATTGAAGATGACCTGTATTTCTGAAATTGTCCTCGTTTCAGGGAGTTTTACTTCTATCCATTCATTTTTTCCTTCTTGCATTTCTGCAGATGACCACATATTTGGACCGCCATATGGACGTAAATAACCATTGAGAACTTGTTCTGGCCTAAAGGAATTGGTTTCATCATGTAGACGAATACAGAAATGATCGCGTCCTATCGGCTTTTGACTCCACTGTACAATTAACTGTTGATTATCGATTGCTTGAAGAAGCCGTGAAATATTCGCTGACTTTTCACGTACAAAGCCAAGTGTACCCGTTTGAGGTGTTGTTGTTTGATGGATAGAAACGGCATCATTTTCTCGAATAATCACAAAGGCATTTTGTGGTGAATCAGGTATCCATGGAAGTTCGGCCGTAACCCATTGTTTTTCTCCCTTAGTAACATGAACACTATCACTAGCCTGCTGTTTATTTGGAATATAATTCTCCAATCGACCTGTATCCCACAACTCGACCTGAAGTTCTGTATCCATTGAAGAATCTATTAAAATATCAATTTTCGATATTTTAGGATTGACTGGTAGAATAAATGCGATATCATTTGTTAGCTGCATCACCTGTTTTGATGAAGGTAAAGAAATCTCTGTCAAATAACTGGAAGCTTCTACCGTTGCGCCTGTAGTTAAGTCCGCTTCGTATGGTACACCAATGATGGCAGCATCGTTCCAAAGAAGTTTTTGTTGTAATTCTGTTATATAATTTTTACAAATATCTCGAGGTGTTACACCTTTATCTACAGCTAAAGCTGCACCTGCTCCAGCTGCTTCACCCATGACAGAACAAGTGGCCATGACACGTGTCGCACCAAAGGCAACATGGGTGGCACTAATATTCCGTCCGGCAAACATCAAATTATTAACGTTTTTCGAATATAGGCTTCTAAATGGAATTTGAAAATTCCCGTCCGTACAGAATAATTTTGAAATATACTCACTTGCATACATGCCTTCTGGTGGATGTAAGTCAATGGACCAGCCGCCAAAGGCAATATTATCGTCAAACACTCTTTGATTTACTAAATCATTCTGAGTTAAGATATAGTCTCCTATAAAACGACGGTGTTCACGTTTTCCTGGAACACTGCCTACCCATTCAAGGGTCATATTTTCTGCATCAAACTCACCAGAATTTTTGATATAATCCCAGATTCCATATATAACAGACCAAAGTTCATCGCGAATATGCTCATTATCATGGATTGTATCTAAATGGGCTTCGCCGCCCCATTCAATCCACCAATAATAGCAGCCGTTATCCCCCGCTTTGAAAACCCGTTTCATTGGAATAGCTGTCTTTGTAATGTCCTGCGCAAAGCTTGGTGCAACAAATTTTACCGGATGGCCGGCATCCTTTGTATAAAAGAACATAGTGCTTCCCAGTGTAATATTATCCGATACCTCAGGAGCCCACTCCTCTTGGAATTCGTCATAAGATTCACGTCCAATCCGATATTTTGCCCCCGCAAGGAAACCAACAAAGCCATCACCGGAACAATCTAAGAACATGGGGCTTTCAAAGCGGATTTTTCTTTCGGATCCCATCATAAAGCCTGTCACAGAATGGATACGTCTATTATTTTCATCCCCGTCTGCTTCTACTTCATACACATTTGTATTCAAGAAAAGCTGAATATTCGGCTCACGGCGCACCGCCTCAAGAACGACTAAATCCCAATAGTACGGGTTGCCATCAGGATTTAAAAACTGGTTTTCCGTTAACATTTCGCCAATGATTCCAGTTTCGCGGGCATATCGGTTTACCCCTAACCCCGTTGCCCCTAAAACCCAAACACGAATTTCACTGCTAGAATTCCCGCCTAGGACAGGACGGTTTTGAACAAGTGCCACCTTTTTTCCCATTCTTGCTGCCGAAATAGCTGCTGAAACTCCAGCTAAACCTCCGCCGACAACCGTAATGTCTGATTGAACTGTTTCATGTCTCATCTAAAGCACCTCTTTTTCTTTTTATTAGCTGATGTTTTCGTATGAATACGTTTACTTATTTATGTAGAACAAATGAAAAATTCCCCCTTTACTCATGGATATTAATTTCTTTCATTATAGAGTCCGCTCTAGACTTATAACATGCACTTTTGTATCATTAACCATATAACTTTTTTCAGTTTAAGGGGGACTAAATGGATAAAAGATACTTTTGGACATGTTCACTGCGGATGCTGTCATATACCTTTTTTGCCCGCAAAGAAGAGTTTGTAGTAGATGAAGACATCTATGATTCTTGGATTTTGTTTATGATTGATAACGGAAGTTTTGACTATCAAATCGAGGAGGAGAGAGGTACGGTTGAGCAGGGGGATGTCCTTGTGTGCCCGCCAGGTGTTGCATTCCGCCGAATGATGGGAGCTCCAATTGCCTTACATTTTATTAGTTTTGAAATAATCACCAATTTAAAGCTAAACCAATTGGAATTACCGCATTATAAAACAACGATAACGGACCGGACACGATTTCACTCTAATATAAATTATTTACATGATTATAATTTAACAAATGACCCGAAGAAATTGATGCAGCAGCAGCATATGCTTAATGACATTTGGCAGCTGACTTGTAATGAATGGGATAACGAGCTCCACCCGAATGAATATCTATATCATACTTATTCAGGAGATCCACTGATGAATGACGCCTATGAGTGGCTTTTAAATAATGCCTATTCCAAATTTAATTTAAGCGGACTTGCGGAACGATTCGCTTTAAGCCCGGTCCAATTTTCACGTCGTTTTCAAAGGGAATTTCATATAAAGCCATCTGAATTCGTAAAAAGGCTGCGTATTCAAAAAGCTGCTCGTTTGCTTTTAGAGACAAATTTAACACTGGAACAAATTGCTGAACGGTGCGGCTATGATAATGGATTCTATCTCAGCCGTGTTTTTAGAAGGGCTATGGGTGTTAGTCCATCAGACTATAGAATTCAAAATATTATTTAGAATATTTTATTATGCATAAAAATGCTTATTTTTGTTGACATTATGGCAAAAGTCTGATTATATATGAACATATATAAACAAAAACATGCCGGTAAATGGGGGGGAAGAACAAATGACTATGATATTCTGCATTCCAAGATTTCAGAACCTTGCTACTATTTTGTGTTCTTTTACAAGTGTATGATAGCGCATTCAAATTACAAACTTTTTAGATTATTAAATTCCATTATTAGAAGATTAATTGAAAGGAGCTGTACCCTATGGCAAGTTATTTAATTCGAAGATTCTTTTACTCGCTCTTTGTTATCTGGGGGGCCATTACCATCATCTTTGCGGTGCTCCGTATTATACCAGGAGATCCAGCAGCTGTCATGCTTGGAAGCAATGCGACCCCGGAACAGATACACTCACTAAATGAATCGCTCGGATTGAACAAACCGCTCTTTGTACAATACGGGCAATTTATTGTAGATGTTTTACGTCTTGACTTTGGTGAATCCTTCAGACTTGGGGGACCTGCATTAACACATGTTTTAGAGAGGCTTCCATTCACTATTACGTTAGCATTTACAGCAATATTATTTGCCATTATCATCAGTTTTCCGCTTGGTATTCAAGCCGCACGCAAACCAAATGGAGCGGCAGATCGAATCATTTCATTTGTTTCCTTATTCGGCCAATCACTTCCCACTTTCTGGGTGGGTATTGTCTTAATCCTTATTTTCTCAAGGGTTCTTGGTATTTTACCAAGTGCTGGAGCGGGCTCGGTTGCGCATCTAATTATGCCTGCGTTTACTTTATGCCTGCCTTTCATTGGTATGATTGTAAGATTAGTGAGGAGCGGTATCCTAGAAGAGCTCCGGCAGGGATATGTTCAAACTGCTCGATCAAAGGGTTTAAAGCAAAATTTTATTTTATACATTCATGTACTTCGTAATGCCCTCATTCCAGTTGTTACAGTTTTGGGGCTGTTACTGGGAGAATTTATTGGCAGTGCCATTATTATTGAGGTTGTCTTCTCGTGGCCTGGTATTGGAAGGCTTTTAATCAATTCCATTCTTTATAGGGATTATGCAGTTGTTCAAGCTGCCATTGCTTTAATAGCCGGAATCTATATCATCCTTAATCTTATCGTAGATATTCTATATGGCTACATTGATCCAAGGATTAGAGTGGAGGAATCGTAATGGCTGAACTCAATCTAAATAATACATTAGAAAACGAACCCGAATTTATTCCGGTAGTAAAGAAGAAAATCAATTGGAAAATTCTTGTCCTAAGTATGCCAGTTGTATTCTTTGTATTCATAGCCATTTTTGGACCGATGCTCATCGAATATAACCCGGTAAATACGGATACAGCGAATCGACTTCTTCCGCCTGGATCGCAAATTGGTCAACATACGGCTTGGCTTGGAACTGACCAAATTGGTCAAGATGTTCTTGCACAAATTATTCATGGCGCTAGAATTTCCCTATCTGTTGCGGCTGCCACCGTATTAATAGGCGGTGGGATTGGTGTCATTCTTGGCTTACTATCTGGGTATTTCGGGGGCTGGGTGGATACAGTTATTATGCGTATAGCGGATATCCAATTATCGTTTCCGACGATTTTACTTGCTATTTTAATCGCTGGTGTTCTTGGCCCTAGTGTGACGAATGTCATTATTACGCTCTCTATCACTAGGTGGGTAACGTTTGCTAGAGTTGTTCGCGGGGCAACAATCTCCGCAAAGAATAAGGACTTTGTTGATTCTGCAAGAGTCATCGGTGCTTCCCATTTCCGAATTTTAACGAAATACATCCTGCCAGTTTGTTTGTCACCCTTGTTAGTCGTAGTCACCGTACAAATAGGTCTAGTTATTATCTCTGAAGCTTCACTTAGTTTTCTTGGCTTAGGTACACCACCAGACAATGCTTCATGGGGATTATTGATTTCCCTTGGCCGTGATTATATTAGTACAGCGTGGTGGATTTCTGTCATGCCTGGTATTGCTTTAGCTATATTAGTTGTTTGTGTTGGATTTTTGGGAGATACATTGAGAGATGAATCTGACCCTTATTTAAATAATTAATTAATTAATCTATTGGAGGGAAGCGTTATGAAGAAATGGTATTCAGTATTCCTATTTCTATGTGTTTTTGCGTTGGTGGCAACAGGATGTGCAGGAATAAGCGGTGACTCAGATGTTTCTGGTGACGCCAAATCGGATGGCAGCAACTCGAAAAAGCAAGAAATGACCGTAGCCAATGATGTAGGTATTATTTCTCTCGACCCATACGGTTCTGCTCATGGTGAACCAGCTACGATTTTAGCAGCTACTCAAATTTACGATACACTTGTTAAAAATGATGGTAACAAACTAGTCCCTAGCTTAGCAACTGAATGGAAACAGCCAGATGATCTTACATGGGTTTTCAAGCTGCGTGATGATGTTACATTCCATGACGGTACGAAATTAACAGCTAAAGATGTGAAAGCATCTCTTGAACAGTTAGTTACACGTAAAGAATCTCCATTAACAGTGTTATGGGCTCAATTGGATTCAGTTGAAGCGACAGATGATACAACGGTAACGATTAAAACAAAAACACCACTTGGGAATTTGCTATACAATTTAACACTGCTGTATATCACACCGGCTGATCAAGCAACGTCAAAGGATTTTTTCCGTAAACCAATTGGCAGCGGTCCGTTCAGAGTAGAATCCTTCCAGCCTGACCAAGACTTAAAGTTATCAGGAAATAAAGATTACTGGGATGGAGCGCCGAAATTAGATTCATTAACCATAAAGAATATTCCTGAAAATGCAGCACGAATGACAGCAATCGAGACAGGTGAAATTGACGCAACCTGGACGATTCCCGCCGATTTAATCGATCAATTAAAGCAAAATAAAGAGATTAATATTATGGATACACCAAGTTACTTTTACTACTTCAATTGGTTTAACAGCAGTGAAAAACCATTTGATGATGTCCGCGTGCGTAAAGCCATGTGGTATGCCCTTGATACAAAAGCCATTGTGAAAGATTTATTCGGTGATACGGCGGAAGTCATGAAAGCACCTATCCCTTCTTCTATTTTTGGTTTCTCAGAACAGACACCTTATGAATATAACCCAGAAAAAGCAAAACAGTTATTGAAAGAAGCTGGTTATCCAGATGGTTTTGAAACAAGGATGATATGGAGTAAAGGATCTGGACCGCAAATTTTAGAGCTTCAAAAAGCACTAACTTCCTATTGGGATAAGATTGGTGTAAAAATTGTACCGGATCAATTAGAAAGAGCGGAATGGATTGAAAAGCTGACTGCACTTGATTGGAATATGGATTTACAAACAAACGCCGTCATTAGTGGAGATGCGGATTACACATTAGGCCGTCTCTATATTTCACAAGCAAATCGTAACGGCTACAAAAATGAAAAATTAGATGAATTGCTTATTAAAGCGAAGCAGTCAACAGATGCTGATAAACGTGCACAATTTTACGATCAAGCCAACAAAATTATATGGGACGATGCAGTGGGAATTTTCCCATTGCAATTAAAGCAAATCTATGCCGTACGTAAAAATGTGAAGGGATTAGAGGCTAGTCCAACTGGGGCCCCTAATTTCCACAAAGTATCCATTGAATAAAAAGCCTTTCAAGGTTATCGAGGAGGTTTCTTATGGAAACAACTACAACAGCAACAGAATCAAATAGACCGATTAAAAGTGAACCACTTGTTGAGCTGCGGAACCTTTCTCTTGAATTCCACTCACGCAATAAAATAGCGAAGGCAGTGAATCGTATTTGTTTAGAAGTCTATCATGGAGAAACTTTAGCTATTTTGGGTGAATCTGGTAGCGGAAAGAGTGCCACGGCCCTAGCCATTATGGGACTTCTCCCTAAACCAGGCGGTGTCATTTCAGAAGGGGAAATTTTCTTTGAAGGTAAAGAACTAGTGAGATTGTCAGAGACCGAACGACGAAAATTATATGGTGAAAAGCTTTCGATTATTTTCCAAGATCCATTAAGTGCACTAAATCCTGTTTTAACAGTCGGTTATCAAATTGGCGAAGCGCTAAGAAAACGAAAAAGTCTTTCAAAGAATGAAACAAAAAAACGAGTTATTGAGCTAATGAAGTTAGTTCGTATTCCTGATGCTGAAAATCGTTACAAACAATACCCTTATCAATTTTCAGGAGGTATGCAGCAACGTGTCATGATTGCTCTTGCTCTTGCAATGAATCCAAAATTGTTAATTGCAGACGAACCAACCACTGCATTGGATGTAACGGTTCAGGCACAAATTATGCGTCTGCTAAAGGAGCTGCAAGAACGGAATCAAATGGGGCTTATTCTCATCTCACATGATTTAGGTGTTGTTGCAGAAAATGCCGATCGTGTAGCAGTGATGTACGCTGGACATATAGTAGAAATTGGTGAAGTGGAAACGGTCTTTAAGAATCCCGCACATCCGTATACTGTTGGGCTTATGTCGTCTATTCCTTCTGCTAGACAAAATGGTGATCGTTTACAGTCAATTGAAGGGTTGCCGCCAAACTTAGCAGATCCTCCAACCGGTTGTGCCTTTCACCCGCGCTGCTCGATGGCTACAGACCTATGTAGAAAAAAGGAACCCTTGTTAGAGGAAATAGCACCAGGACGTAAAAGTGCTTGTCATTTCGCAAAGGAAGTGCTAAATCATGAATCAATCTAATAAAAAGCCTATATTGGAAGTGCGTGACTTAGTCACTTCTTTTCCTATTAAGACTGGCTTATTCCGACGTACGACTTCTGAAGTGCAAGCCGTTTCAAGCGTAAGTTTTCAAATCTATCCTGGGGAAACTATGGGTCTTGTTGGCGAATCTGGATGTGGAAAGTCTACTGTTGCCCGTACAATTCTTGGACTTGAAAAGTCAAAAAGCGGCAGCATTTTCTTTGAAGGGAAAGATCTAACCAAGATTTCTAATAAAGAAATGCAAGTGTTAAGAAAGGATATTCAACTAGTCTTCCAGGATCCTGATGCATCTTTAAACCCTAGAATGCGTGTGAGAGATCTTATTACAGAGCCATGGTTGATTCATTCGGATATTGTCGAAAGAAAAGACTGGGACAAGGAAGTGGCAAAAATTATGCGGCTTGTTGGTTTAAACCCAAACAGTGCCCATCATTATCCACACCAATTTTCCGGCGGGCAGCGTCAACGTATATGCATCGCACGGGCGCTGGCACTCCGTCCAAAACTAATTGTTTGCGATGAAGCAGTTTCTGCACTAGATGTTTCTGTGCAGGCTCAAATATTAAACTTACTTCAAGATTTACAAAAAAAACTTGGATTAGCTTACTTGTTTATCTCTCATGACCTTTCAGTGGTTCGTCACTTATGTAATAAAATATCTGTTATGTATTTAGGTAAAATTATTGAAACGGGTGATCGTGACGATATTTTTGAGGCTGCTACACATCCTTATACGAAGGCCTTATTATCTGCCGTCCCTGACCCAGAGCCATGGTTAAGGCATGATAAGGATGAAATCATTTTAGAGGGGGATATTCCATCACCGGCAAATCCTCCAAGTGGATGCCGCTTTCGGACTCGCTGCTGGAAAGCACAAGAACTATGCAAAGTACAGGAACCAACATTAATTCCTCGTCGTCATGTTGGCCATTGCAGTGCATGTCACTTCCCGATGAGTGAGGAGGCTTCACCTGAAAGTGTTGTGACGAGAATGTAAACAGTGATAAAGAAGTCGCATGAAATTTTTCGTGCGACTTTCTTTATAATTACAAACCGTCTTTCATCCAATTTTAATATATCCTTTACAATCTAATTCTAATAAAAGTAAAAATGCATCCAGATTCTTAGTCGTACAATGGGTATTTGCAAAACACCTTGCTTTTTATATTGCTCTTCTGTATCGACTGGTCATAAAATGATGATTATTACCACATCTATGCACGCATTCGTGCATAGATGTGGTAATAAGGAACAGGTAAATAAAAAGGCAATGATTCATGCATAAAAGTGGATCAGGGGTGGCACCGATTCTGAGGGAAAAAAGGATGATTATCCTTTTTTTCAATTTGTAAATATAAAGGCAAATGACCTTTACAGAAAAAATAATGTAAAATTCAGAGGGAAATTATAAAGTTTTTGAAGAATAAATTTTGAGTGGTTATATAACCTTATAGCGAAGAGAGAAGGAGATATAGCAAAAATACCCATTAAACATATTTTGGCTTAAAAAGAAGGAACAAAATAATAAGAGTTTTATTGGTTAAAATATGTGTAAGAAACCGAAGGGGGGGAAATAAATGGCTGAGAATAAAAGAAATCGTGATGATATCGATGCAGGTGAAGCACTCGGAACAGGAGCCGGTGCTGTCGCAGGTGCTGCAGCGGGTTCTGTATTAGGGCCGATTGGTACAGTTGCAGGCGCCATTGCTGGTGGTGCACTGGGCAACAAGGCGGGCGAAGGTGCCGATGAATCTATGGACCGCGCTGCAAATAAAACCGATGAGTAGAAGCTCTATTTTCCTTCATTTATACATGAATTAGACTCCCGCGACGGGAGTCTTTTATATGACTTCCATTTGACTACCGGTTTTATGAACGACTATGATTTCTGATTTTCGCTTACCAAAGCTGTTACGCCTTCCGGCGGCAATAAAAATAGACTGACCGAAAAAAATCAGCTCCCTGATTCCTGCCTTCACAAACCATTCCAATCAATGACGAATACTAATATCACAGTACGTATTATGCGGTATTGGATTTTCTAAAGAATCTAGAAATGTCACGGCCTGTTTAAGGTTCTTCAAGAATAAATGAGCTAGGTTCATGGAAAATCCGTTCCGGACGACAACACGCATAATTGTTATATTTTCCATATCGGGGGGTAACGGATATGCCGGTACTTGCCAGCCAAATGTGAGCAATTGATCGGACAAGTTGTAAAGACTCCAGTTTGATGTATAACCTTCTTTCAACCGCCATGTTACTACCGGAATATCTGAACCATCTGTCACTACTTCAAAAGGACCCATGGTCTGAACCGCATTGCTGAGGAAATGTGCCGCTGATTGGGAAGCCAGTTGTACCTCATAATATCCGGCTTTACCTAAACGGAGAAAGTTATAGTATTGGAGTAGTACTTGTGTACTTGGACGTGAAAAACTTAAGGTATACGTTGGAATGTTCCCGCCTAAATATGACACATGAAAGATTAGATCCTCGGGAAGATCTTCAGCATCCCGCCAAATAATCCATCCGATTCCCGGGTACACTAGTCCGTATTTATGTCCGGAGACATTGATGGATTTCACTCTGGGTAATTGAAAATCCCACACCAAATTCGGTTGGAGAAACGGTGCTATGAATCCTCCTGAAGCAGCGTCTACATGTATCGGAATATCAAGACCTGTTCTGGATTGAAGCTCGTCTAAGGCTTTGGCGATTTTCTCAACCGGTTCATAAAGGCCAGTATAAGTTACCCCAAAAGTTGATACTACACCGATTGTATTTTCATCTACCTTAGCAATCACGCCTTCAGGGTCCATACTAGGGCTGTTTGGGGTAATGTTTACATAACGCGGTTCAATGTCCCAATAGTTCGCGAATTTCTTCCAAACAATCTGTACCGCAGAACTAAAAACAATATTTGGGCGATCAATCGGCTTCCCTTGTTTCTTACGCGTTTTTTGCCAGCGCCGCTTTAACGCAAGCCCCCCGAGCATGCATGCTTCTGATGAACCCGTTGTCGAAACGCCTCTCGTTTTTAGCGGACGAGGTGCATGCCAAAGACTGGCGATCATTCGTATACACCGATCCTCTATCGATGCTGTTTGCTGGTACTCACATTTATCAATTAAATTCTTGTTGAATGTATCGGCATATAAGCGGTCTGCAGAAGTGTCCATCCATGTGGTAACAAATGTTGCGAGATTAAGTTTAGGGTTGCTGTCAAGCGCCATTTCATCGTGGATCAATTGATATACAGCTTCAGGTAACATACCTTGATCAGGCATTTGAAAAAGTGGAGCAGCCCCTTGTCCATTGCGATAAGATAGAGGATTTATAGGAATGTTGTGAGAGGATATCATTTGCGTATGATAGCGCGGGCCCCATTTAAAGCTTCTTCTTTTTAACGTATTATGAAGATTGTCATAAGGGTCATAGATAGGTTCCCACAAGCTTCTTGTTCGATGTTTCTTTTTAGAAGATTGCGGTGAAAGGAAGGACGGCTGATATTTCATATATATGGCAGGCGGTGTGGAAAATGTTTGGTTCATTAATGAGCAGGGACCAAAATGGATAAAATAGGGATTAGACGATTGAAAATGACTATACATCAAGGCCCTCCTTAATCAACAATTAGTTAATAAGTATGAAGGGCCTTTAAAATGTAGAAGTAAGATTCTTTATACCGAGAGGAAATGGACAAGCAATGTGTTAATGATATAGAGAAATTGTTTGATGAATGGATGGGCTTTTCACATATCAGAATAAAGTGGAAAACCAAAGAATTATACTTTTCCAGTACGAGCTGTTCTTTTCTTCACAAACTCCTTAAAGTTTGTTACGGCAGGGGACATATATCCATTCGATCTCCATACCATTTGGATGACTCGAAAGCATTTTGGTGATTGTACTCGAATCATCGAAATTTTCTCTTTGTCTAAATTAGGTATGTACGGGACAATGGCAACTCCCAAATTAGCCCCTACTAAGTCTGAGACTGTCCTCTCCTCATATCCTTCAAAAACCTTCCTTGGAAGAAATCCTGCTTCATTACAGAGATTTTCTATTAAGTCATGAAGGGCTGTTTGAGGTTTGAACGAAATAAATGGATCGTCCGCTACTTCACTTAAATTTACCCGCTCTTTTCCCGCCAGCCTATGTGCAGTTGGAACAATTAGAAATAATTCTTCAGACAAAACGGGTATGGAACAAAGACCCTCATGCTGTTCCAGCGGCGAACAGAAGCCAATGTCAATGTTAGCAGCATGTATTTCTTTTAAAATTTTACTCGAAATATTTTGAGATAATTGAAATTGAATGTAAGGAAATTCTTTTTGAAAATCACTGATTAAATCAGGTACAAAACTTGAGCCTAGAGTTTGAATAAATGCGAGCGAAATGGCCCCATGGTGTGGATCGACCATATCATGGATTTTTTGCTTTGCCTCTCTCATTTCTGATAAAACCTGGTTTGCATGGCTTAGAAAAACCTTCCCATATTGGTTTAAAACGACACCTCGGCTTTTTCTCTCGAGTAAAGGGACACCAATTTCTTCTTCAAGACGCAAAATAGAACGGCTTAATGCTGGCTGTGAAAGATTTAATTCTTCGGAGGCTTTTGTTAAACTTTTATTTTTTGCAACTACATGGAAATAAAAAAGCTGGTCAAAATCCATACGATATTCTCCTATATAAAGCAGTGATATTACTATTATGCATAGATACTATAAAAAATACAATTATGTATGCATGACAAATGGATGTATAATGAGAAGGTCGCTTTCCATTCAAGAAAACAATCATTTATAGATGATTCAATTTACAAAAAAGAGAACTTAAGGGGGAAATATGGTATGAGTAAACCAAAATTATGGACGAAAGACTTCATAAATATTACGACTATCAGCTTTTTTATTTTTTTAGCATTTTATATTCTTTTAACGGCACTTCCGATTCAATTAACGAAAGAATTTGGCGGGGGTGCGGATCAGGCTGGTTTATTACTAACCTTATTTTTAATTGCTGCTATTGTTATTCGGCCATTTGCTGGTAAGTGGGTAAGTAGAGGATCACAAAAGAAAATACTGATTTTTTCTGCAACAGCATTTTTTATTGCCACACTATTTTACCCATTTGTCTCAAATATTTGGGTATTATATATCCTAAGAATTTTACATGGTATCACTTTTGGAATCATAACTACTGTGAAAGGTACCATTAGTGCAGAAATCATACCAGATTCAAGACGCGGTGAAGGGCTTAGCTGGTTCTCATTAGCAATGGGTTTGGCAATGGTTGTAGGTCCGGTAATAGGTCTTAATTTAGCTAACATAGGAGCATACAACACAGCTTACATTCTTTGTATTGTCGTTTCAGTGGTAAATATATTCCTATCAATGGTGATTCGTGTCCCAGAACAAGTGAAACAAGAAGAAGTCTCTAAAACGAATAAAAGGTTTAATCTACATGATTTAATCGATAAAAAAGCAGCACCATATGCACTTGTAGTATTTATTTTAGCATGTGCCTATTCAGGTATTGCTTCATTCTTAGCATTGTATGCGCAAGAAATTGACCTTGTAAAAGCTGCTAGTACGTTCTTTATTCTTTATGCGGCCTTAATGTTTGTATGCCGGCCATTTACAGGTGTATGGGCTGACCGCTATGGGGCAAATAAAATTGTTTATCCTTGTATTATTGTATTTGCCATTGGGATGGTAATGCTCTCATTGCCCCAAACAGCAGTCATTATGATTACAGCAGGTGCTATTATTGGAATCGGGTATGGCTCTGTTACACCAATCCTTCAAACACAGGTAATTAGTTCTGTTGAAAAACATCGTGTCGGAATCGCCAATTCTTTGTTCTTTAATTCAATGGATTTAGGTATGGCTATTGGTGCATTTGTGTTGGGAATTGCCGCTACTTCATTTGGTTTTAGCAGCGTCTTTCTTTTTGGAATCGGCCTTATTGTTGTTGGAGGTCTTGCGTACTTCGCTTTAGCGAGCGGGAGGAAAAAAGAGAATTCACATGCTGTAGAATTTATGTCTGAGACAAAATTGAAATAGAAATTCCTTTCAATAAATTTTGCTGCTCATAACCTAGTGGGTAAAAAGTTCATAAAATCGAAAAAGACGAACCCTTAAAATTGGAGTATCCTTAAATTAGATTAGATTTGTCCTTAACAAAGAAGGATAAATCTAATGAGAAGGGAGAAGGTTTAGATGCAAGTACGTGATTTTATGATTAGAAATGTTATAACAGCTAAGCATTCGACAACTGTCAAAGAATTAATTTCTATTTTAGAAACGAATCGTATTGGCGGTGTACCAGTCGTTGATGATAATGGGAATTTAGTGGGTATTATTTCAGACGGCGATATCGTTCGCTTTCTTTCACCACATAAAGAGAAGATATACTTAGCTTATTATGTCACCTATATAGAAGAGGCCCAAAAAATAGAAGATGTATTAAGAGAAAAAATGAATACCCCTATCAAGGAAATTATGGTAAAGAAAAATATTAAGACGTTAGCACCTGACGATGACTTTGAAAGTGCCATACGATTAATATCCAAACATCATTTTAAAAAGATTCCTGTCATTAATGGAGCAGGCAGAGTGGTAGGGATTATAAGCCGGGGGGATATCATCCATAGTTTATCAAAATCTATCTTTAAAGAAGATACTAATACTGAAACAACAAACTAACAAACGAAAAACCATACTAAGGATAACGGCTTTACTTAAGTTGTTCAAATAATAGATTCACGATAAAAATGCACACGCTTTTTCACTTATGGAATAGCGTGTGCATTTTTGTTGTATTATGGTGTTTTTTTACATAAGAAATCTCGGCGTAATAACAAGGGAAAGAAATTATTAGAGGGTATGTGAATTTGATGTGATTATTGTGTGAATGAAGGAAAGGATTGTAATGTACGGGGTGTTGTTCTATTAATTAAATTTGGTCGGCCAATAAAATAATTTCGTTAGCCCAGATGAAAGACAGAATTCAGATTTTTCGAAGGAAGAAGTCTTTCATAGCTTCGATGAAGGACAGAGTTTGGAGTTTTTGAGGGAAGTAGTCTTTCATAGCTTCGATGAAGGACAGAATTTGGACTTTTTGAGGGAAGTAGTCTTTCATAGCTTCGATGAAGAACAGAATTTGGACTTTTTGAGGGAAGTAGTCTTTCATAGCTTCGATGAAGGACAGGGTTTGGACTTTTTGAGGGAAGTAGTCTTTCATAGCTTCGATGAAGGAGAGAATTTGGACTTTTTGAGGGAAGTAGTCTTTCATAGCTTCGATGAAGGACAGAGTTTGGAGTTTTTGAGGGAAGTAGTCTTTCATAACAGTCAAGTCCTAGTTTTTGTGTAAAATCACTGGCAAGTGCTTTCATCCTATACCCTTTCATTTTTTTTGCGAAACTTCCATGGATTTTAAACTTCATATCCGGAAAGGGATGTCAAATGGTTTTCAA
>NZ_JAMBNQ010000004.1 GCF_023715155.1 Neobacillus mesonae | reverse complement strand
CGGTATCCTTGGGTTCCTGAATTAAGGCTTCCAGCTTTTTTAGGTATTCATTTTCAATCCTTAACATACGATTTTCACGCTTCAATATTTCAAGTTCGGAGGATTCCTCTTTTTTCTTCTGTTGATGATCACGTTTAGCAGTCATTTGTATTGGCCTCCCTCTCCGTTTAAACAGAGCTTCAACACCTTTCTCTTCATAAATCCTCTTCCATGCCCAAATTGCACTGGCTGTAGATATATTAAAATGAAGAGCAGTTTCAGGTAATGACGCCCCATTTCTCCCCATCCATTCTAATACTTCCAACTTAAACTTACCATCAAAAACGCTCTTAGTGCTTCGTACATCAAATGCTTTCTCCCCATATTTTTTGTATCGATTTACCCAATTAAGAATAGTTTGCCTACTGCCAATCCCATATTTCTTTGCTAGTCCTCCCAATCCTCCTCCTCCATTTAAATACTCCAATACAATAGTTTCTTTATATTCACTTGTATATTTAACCAAACTAAAAACCCCTTATGCTAGATATTAGTCCAACTTAAGGGGTTCACTTCATATCGTACTTTTTACAGAAATTTTGTTCTTCATAACACCGATGAAAGACAGTATCGTACTTTTTACAGAAATTTTGTCCTTCATAACGCCGATGAAAGACAGTATCGTACTTTTTACTGCAATTTTGTCTTTAAGAGTCCTTATTAAAAACAGTTCAATTCCAAAGCACCAAAAGAACAGTCGCATAGTAAATCTCTATTGGGAAAAAACCTTGCTAAAATAAAACAAAAATGAGGGTTTAACTTTTAGAAGAAACATCCATAAAAAGAAAAAACGCCAAAATGGCGTTAGGAATATTGATTATCTTGCTGATCATTTTGTTGAATCATGTCTTTTACATCTTGAGAAATTTTATCAAAAGTTTGATTCACTCGGTTCATAATATCTTCGTTATTTTGAGGATCCTGCTGATTTGTCTCCTTGTCCATACTTTTCACCTCCATATAAGGATAGAATGTGTAAATCACAAAAAATTTATCCTCCATTATCTGGAAGCATATACCTCTTCTAATTTCTACGTTTGCATGAGGTATAAGTGGAGCGAAAGCCCGTAAAAGTCTAAGTAATTAGAAAAGGAATCTAGCCACCGTTATTTTCGGCAGCCTTTTTATTGTTAATACGATTTTAATGATGTAAATGATTATAAATTTTCAAAAAAACAATTGACATAAAACCAATAAGATTTATAATATATTTAATTGATATTAATCCGATTAAATTAATACGAATTAAGTGATAAGAAGGTGACCCCAAATATGTTTTTAAAAATTCAAGATGTTAATAAGCAATTTGTGAATCAAAAAGAAGCGAGCACTGTGCTTTCAGATATTAATCTTGAAATAAATGAAGGAGAATTTGTATCCATCCTTGGGCCGTCCGGCTGCGGTAAATCGACACTGCTTTCCATTGTCGCGGGATTAACGAAGCCGACCAGCGGAGAAATTTTACTAAATGGCCAGCAAATCACTAAACCAGGTAAAGATCGCGGAATGGTTTTTCAACAAGCGGCATTGTTTCCTTGGATGACGGTGGAAGAGAATGTGATGTTCCCGCTTCGCAAGGAAATGAAAAAGAAGGAAGCGAGAGAGGTTGCGCACCAATTTTTACAAAAGGTGCAATTAAGCAATTATACAAAGCATTCTCCACATGAACTTTCCGGCGGAATGCAGCAGCGTGTGGCGATTGCAAGGGCTTTATCTATGAACCCTAAAGTACTGTTAATGGATGAACCGTTTGGTGCCTTAGATGAGCAAACACGTTCACGGCTGCACCATGAACTAGAAAAAATTTGGCTGGAAACAAAAAAGACGATTTTGTTTGTTACCCATAGTATCAGTGAATCTATTAAACTATCAGACAGAATTATTGTCATGGGCACCCGTCCAGGAGTCATCCTTGAGGATATTAAAGTCCAGATACCAAGACCAAGGGCTAACCATCCGCAAATGACGGCAAAATTAGAGGAAAAGATCATGGGTCTTCTGCAGACCGAGATTGATAAAGTAGTGAAAGAGGAACTTGCATATGCGGCCAACAATTAAACGAATTATTTTCTTTGCAATAATTATACTTGTATGGCAGGGAATAGTCAGAATGCTTGGAATTTCTGCGTCACTCATGCCTGCACCTACAGATGTTTTCGAAGCTCTTGCACAAGGATTTGCTGATAAAACATTAATTTACGATATTCTCGCAAGCTTTCGCCGGCTCGCAATCGGGCTTGTCATTGCGATTGTCCTAGGAGTCGGACTTGGCATTCTGTTAGCGAAAAACAAAACAGCCGATGAGACGCTTGGTACCTTAATATTAGCCCTGCAAAGTGTTCCAAGCATTGTTTGGCTCCCAATTGCCATCATGTGGTTTGGATTAAATGAAAAAGCAGTTACGTTTATTGTCATTCTCGGGGGGACCCTGGTGATGACGATTAATATGAGAATTGGGATTAAAAATGTTTCACCATTATATATTAAAGCAGCACAAACAATGGGTTCGAGGGGATTGGATCTATTTGCAAAAGTTATTTTTCCTGCCTCGGTTCCTTATGCTGTTACTGGTGCAAGACTTGCCTGGGCATTTGCCTGGAGGGCACTGATGGCCGGTGAAATTCTTAGTACTGGGCCAGGCCTCGGTTATACGCTTAAATACGCTTCTGATTTTGGTAATATGAAACTGGTTATCGGGATTATGATTATTATCGGCGTCATTGGAACAATTATGGATATAGTTTTCTTCCAGCGTGTTGAGAAAAACGTTCTGCGCCGCTGGGGATTAGAAACAAATAGCTAAGGATAGACATAAAGGGGAGAATGAGATGAAGAAGAAACTTACAATCATGGGATCAGCTGTTTTACTTGCAGCAGGAATTTTAGCTGGCTGCGGTTCAGACAATGCCAGCACTAGTGCGGATCAAAAAGAGAAAAAAGTGGTAATCGGATACTTTCCAAATATTGACCATGCACCAGCAATGGTTGCAAAAGAAGAAGGCTTATATGAAAAAGAACTAGGTAAGGATGTAAAAGTAGAATACAAAACATTCCCGGATGGCGGTGCATTTATGACAGCGCTGAAAACAGGTGATATTGATGCAGGTTTGGTTGGCCCGGGACCAGTTATGAACAACTTTACAAACGGTGCTGATGTGAAAATTCTTGCAGGTGCATCGTCTGGTGGTACTGCGATTGTGGCAAGCAAAAAAAGCGGTGTAACTAAGGTAGAAGATTTCAAAGGAAAAACTTTTATCACACCAGGCGTTGGCTGTACACATGATGTTCAGATGGAGACATTTTTACAAGATTTCGGAATCTCATCTGCAAGGATTGGCGGGACTCTTAAACATGTAACGGGTAATCCTGCCCAATATGCCGGCATGTTTGAGTCCGGTAAAGTAGACCTTGCAGCTGTTCCAGAACCTTGGGCAACCCAATTAGTGAAGGATACTGGAGCAAAAGTAATTGTTGACAGCACAAAAATTTCTTATGGTCAAACATTGCCAAACACAATTTTGGTAACCAGCGGCAAGAAAATTCAAGACGATAAAGATGTCATCGCAAAAATTGTAAAAGCACAAGAAGAGGCTATTAATTTTATTGAAAAAAATCCTGAAAAAGCGAAAGAAATCACGATTAAGAGCATTAATGATATTACTAAGCAGCAACTTGACAAAGATGTCGTTGACCAAGCATGGAAAAACATTCATTTTACAAGTGATGTAAACAAAGATGTGATTCAAGAGTTTGCCAATTCTTCTGTTGAGCTTAAATTCTTAAAAGAAAAACCTGATTTTGCAGCATTGATTGATACAGAATTTATTGACTAATATCGATTTCAGTAGATAAACCATGATAGCTGCATTTGAACCAAATATCTGCGAATTTGAACCGGATATCAGCGGCTTTCCATACTTTATAATCTGCCATTTTGAATTCATGAATAATAAAACCAAGGTGCTGAGTTAATGCTCAGCACCTTTTCTCTAGGGAGATGTTTTTATGAAAAAAATAATCTTGTTTATGTTTTGTATAGGTCTATTAAGCGCTTGTTCACAGGAAGAGCCAAAGAAGCCCGCTGTTAATTTTCCATTGGAAATGCAGGTTGAAAATTTTGAGGGAACAAATCAAGACGGTAAGCCTATTTCTTTATCGACATTAAAAGGAAAGGTTTGGGTTGCAGATTTTATTTTTACAAACTGTGATACAGTTTGTTCTCCAATGACAGCAAATATGGCGCAGCTTCAGCAAGAATTAGCAGCGGAAAATGTAAAGACAGAGCTGATTTCTTATAGTATTGACCCGGATCATGATCAACCGAAGATATTAAAACAGTATGCCGGCAGTGTGGGTGCTGATTTTTCAAATTGGAACCTTGTTACAGGGTATAAACAGGAGTTTATCGAAAGCTTTGCCAATAAGTCCTTTATGGCACCAGCAGCAAAATTAGAAGGCTCGAACCAATTTGTTCATAGCACAAACTTTTACCTAGTTAATCAAGAAGGAGTAGTGGTACAAAAATATGAGGGGGTCACAAATCCACCGTACGAACAAATTGTTAAAGACGTCAAATCCTTACAATAAGAGTTGAAAAAGGGCGCAATGTTCAAAACATCTATAGGATCCGCTCATATACTAAACCAAATAATCTCCGAGGTGAGTGGATGGATATCAACATTACCAAGTCAAGCATGAGGGAAGCTGAGATATTGTTAAAAATCCAAACGGAGGCTTTTAAGGGGGATTTAAAAAAATATAAGGATTATGATTCAAGTCCTGCTGCCGAATCCTTGGAATTTTTTATATATCGAATGAATCATTCCCTTCATTATACCATTCATATGGATGGGAAAATTGCCGGTGCGATTTGTCTGGTAAAGATGTCAGATACTCATTACTATCTGTTTCGAATCTTTCTTAGCCCGCGTTATCAAAATAGAGGGTTAGGGACGAAGATTATGACTAAGATAGAAAGACAATTTCCAAAGGTCAAAAAGTGGAGTTTGGATACACCAAAGGATAATGTTCGTAATCGACATTTTTACGAAAAATTTGGCTATAAACAAACCGGAGAGGTTAAAGTGAACGAGCGTCTGACTTTAATTCAATACGAGAAAAAGGTGAAACGAAATCCACCCTAGAGAATAGGGTGGATAATTAATGAATAGATTCAATTATTTAAGGATTTCACGATAATCCTTGCCTTTTTGTACATAGGTTTCGCTTGACATTTGGAGCATTTGTAAATCCTTCTCGGTCAGTTCACGAACGACTTTACCTGGAGAACCTAATACGAGAGAACGAGGAGGGATTTTAATGCCGCCGGCAAGCAGCGTGTTTGCACCCACAATACATTCTTCTCCCACTTCCACATTGTCCAATAATGTGGATCCCATGCCGATAATGGAACGGCTGCCCACCTTGCAGCCATGTAATATAGCATTATGGCCAATGGTAACATCATCCCCGATGACAACAGGGAATTTTTCATATAAATGAATCGTCGTATTATCCTGTATACTGCATCTTTCCCCAATCGTAATAGGTCCCTCATCACCACGAAGAACAGCGTTGAACCAGACCGTTGAATCTTTCCCAATATGTACATCCCCAATGATATAGGCACCCGGTGCAACAAACACTGATTCATGAACAGATGGGTTTTTTCCCTTGTATGGAATATTCACTATCCTATCGCTCCCTCAATTATCGAAATTTTATTTATTATTTAATTATAGCAAAAACAGTGAAGACAGACACTAAAAAGAGAAGTCAAAAAATGAAAGCGTTTCACCCAAATCAAAAAATAAGAAATAGTCAAAATATATTGACATGGTCTTTTTTCGGTGTTAATCTTATTAAAAATTAACCTTGAATCGATGAAGAGAAGAGTAGGATTTGCCGCTTGACCAAAGAGAGTCGGCAGTTGGTGAGAGCCGATGTCAGGGGCCTTTCTGAAGATCATCTCTGAGATGTAATGCTGAACACAAGAGTAAGCATTGCCGGGTGAGTCCGCCGTTAATGGAACGCGTATTTCAAATGAAGTACGTTGATCGAGAGCTGCAGCATGCAGGTTTTTTGCTGCGGAAGTAGGGTGGTAACGCGAGCCAACTCGTCCCTATAGTGTATAGGGGCGGGTTTTTTATTGTTTAAAAAGAGCTTTTTTGAAAATGGGAGGAATCAAAATGAGTCAACAAGTTGATAACAAAACATTAAATGTGGAGGATATCATTATTGCGAGCCACACAATTAAGGATGTGATTTCTCCAACGCCTCTGCAATACAATCATCTTTTATCAGAACGATACAATTGTCAAATTTATTTAAAACGTGAAGATATGCAAAGTGTCCGTTCATTTAAAATTCGCGGCGCCTATAACTGCATTAAACAGTTAAGCGAGGAAGAAATGCAACATGGTGTGATTTGTGCCAGCGCCGGAAATCATGCACAAGGGGTAGCTTATTCGTGCCATTTGTTAAAAATTAACGGAAAAATCTTCATGCCAAATACTACACCTAAACAAAAGGTCAATTCGGTTAAGTTTTGGGGCAAAGAAGATGTTGAAATTGTCTTGGTCGGAGATACTTTCGATGATGCCTATGAAAAAGCAATGGAATGCTGCATTAAGGAAAATCGGACTTTCATCCATCCATTTGATGATCCAGCAGTAATGGCTGGTCAAGGAACTGTCGGCGTGGAAGTGCTAAATGACTGCCCGGAAAAGATTGATTACTTATTTGCAGCAATCGGCGGCGGCGGACTGATGGCTGGAACAGGAACTTATATGCGCCATTTTTCTCCGGAAACAAAGTTGATTGGGGTTGAGCCGGCTGGAGCGCCCGGCATGAGTGAATCCTTTAAAAAAGGTGAAGTGGTCCACCTTGATAAAATTGATCCATTTGTGGACGGAGCAGCAGTCAAAACAGTGGGTCAAAAAACATTTGAAATTTGCAAAGACCTTGTAGACGATATTGTTGTGGTGCCGGAAGGAAAGGTATGTACCACACTGCTTTCACTATACAATGAAAATGCTATCGTAGTCGAGCCGACAGGCGCTTTATCAATCGCTGCTTTAGATACATATGCAGACCAAATAAAAGGGAAAACAGTCGTTTGTGTTGTCAGCGGCGGAAATAATGACATTGGCCGGATGCAGGAAATTAAGGAACGGTCCATGATCTATGAAGGATTACAGTATTATTTTCTGCTTCAATTTCCACAGCGTCCTGGAGCATTGCGTGAATTCTTGATGGACGTTCTTGGACCAAACGATGACATCAGCCATTTTGAATATACTAAAAAGAATAACCGTGAAACAGGTCCTGCTTTGGTAGGAATTGAATTGAAAGATCAAGCAGATTACCGGCCTTTGGTTGAACGAATGAAGGCAAAAGGATATATTTACCGGGAAGTTAATAAGGATAAGACATTATTCCAAATGCTTGTTTAATTTATTGTTTAAAGGGCCTTTCATTCTCAAAGGTCCTTTTCTATTTCAAGAATATCTCCAAAGATTTAAATGAGCAGATATGAAAAAACTATCAAGAATAAAGCTTTTTCACTATACTTATGTCCATTTTTTTTTAATCTGGACTTAACAAATGAACCATTTAATGTATAATATTAAATGGTCAAGTATCAACGGATATTTAATTTTACATCGATTCAAATCAGAAAGAGAGTGTTTATATGGGTCGTAAATGGAATAATATTAAGGATAAAAAAGCTGCAAAAGATGCAAACACAAGCCGTATATATGCTAAATTTGGACGTGAAATTTATGTAGTGGCAAGACAAGGCGAGCCAGATCCAGAAGCAAACCAAGCATTAAGATTTGTCCTTGAACGGGCAAAAACGTACAGTGTACCGCGGCACATTATTGACCGTGCGATTGAAAAGGCTAAAGGCGGTTCAGATGAAAACTATGATGAGCTTCGTTATGAAGGTTTTGGACCAAATGGTTCTATGATCATTGTCGATGCATTGACAAACAATGTAAACCGTACAGCATCTGAAGTACGCGCTGCTTTCGGTAAAAATGGCGGAAACATGGGTGTCAGCGGATCTGTTGCTTACATGTTTGATAAAACGGCTGTCATTGGTGTGGAAGGAAAGAACGAAGAAGAGGTTCTTGAATTATTGATGGAAGCAGATGTTGACGTTCGTGATGTTGTAGAAGAGGATGGTCAAGTGATTGTTTATGCAGAACCTGATCAGTTCCATACCGTTCAAGAAACATTAAAAAATGCAGGCATTGAAGAGTTTTCAGTAGCTGAACTTTCTATGCTGCCGCAAAATGAAATCTCTCTTCCAGAAGACGTGGTTCCAAAGTTTGAAAAATTAATTGATGCATTAGAAGATTTAGAAGATGTGCAGCAAGTGTACCACAACGTAGATTTAGGAAAATAATTTGAAAGAGGGTATCTCTCCGGATACCCTCTTGACTTATTTGGGAAGCTATTTTTTCTTTGCCGATAAGTGATTCTTTAATCTGGGAGTTTACTGACTGTTACTGCGGGATAAAATAAATATGGTTGCAATAATAGCTAACGAGCCAATCCATTCAGCCGGGCTGAATGAAACTTGGAGCCAGACCACAGATAAAAAGGCAGCAGACAATGGTTCGGCACAGGATAGCAGACTGGCTTCTGTTGCATGAATGTACTTTAAGCTTTCCATATAACAAAAAAAGGCAATCAGAGTCCCAAGGATGACGACAAATACAACAGCCAAAAAGGAGGAAAGGGACCATGTTCCTTGTACCTTCCATGGCGGGTGGAAGAAGCTGAATCCAATGCCTCCTAATAGCATGCCCCAGCCAACCGTAATAAGGGACCCCCATTTAGACAGCAGTCTGCTTGGATATAACGAATAAAATGCCAATGCAAAGGCTGATAGAATGCCCCAAATAAACGCAGGAAAGGATATAGCCAAAGTGTGGAGATTCCCCTTTGTGACCAATAGGAACGTTCCTGAGACAGCCATTAGAATCACAGTTGTTTCACGTTTTGACGGCAGAGATTTGGTACGTAAACATGTATAACAGACAATGATAACCGGTGCCAAGTACTGAAGAACAGTAGCCGTTGCGGCATTGCCATATTCGATAGATGCAAAATAAGCATATTGGACGCCAAGCATCCCAATTATGCCGAAAAAAATCAGCTGTAAAATATCATGTTTATTTTTCCATACCGCCCAAATATTTTGTCTTCCCATGGTTTGAGTAAATAGCAGCAGCCCCGCTCCAGATACTAACAGTCGAATCGCAACCAGCCAGTTGGTACTAAAGCCATGCTGGTGAAATAAAAATTGTGCAACGGTTCCGGATACTCCCCAGAGGATGGCTGCAGCCAGAACTAATATAATCCCTTTTGTTCTTGGAAAGGGAAGAACAGCCCCATGTGATTCCATTAACAATTCCCCCCAAAAATAAAGCAATACACGCAAAATTATAACATCTTTTCAAACCAGAAAATTAAAAAATAAATTTATTTTTTCAATAAAGTAGATGCTTTACCTCTAAAAAGCATGAAAGTTGTTTATTCATAGAAAATTGTGTATGATTTTCAGCATAAAAGTGTTGGAAAGGATGGAAACTTGTGTCATTAGAAAGTGTAAAAGAACATTTTAAGCAGTGGAATCGGGAACAAGATATTATGGAATTTGAAGTATCAAGTGCTACAGTGGACCTAGCAGCAGATGCTATTGGTGTGGAACCAGCTCGAATTGCCAAGACATTATCCTTCAGAGGAGAAGAAGATCACGCTATTTTAATCGTAGCAGCCGGCGATACAAAAATTGATAATAAAAAATTTCGTCATACCTTTGGGTTTAAAGCGAGAATGCTTTCGCCTGAAGAAGTATTGGAGCAAACAGGACATGCCATCGGCGGTGTCTGCCCGTTTGGTTTAAAAAATAATCTTGATATATATCTTGATATTTCAATGAAACGTTTTGCTGCACTTTTTCCTGCATGCGGCAGTTCAAACTCCGCTATTGAATTAACATGTGATGAATTACAGCAATTCTCTTCTGCCAAAGGATGGGTCGATGTTTGTAAAGGCTGGCAGGAGGATTCGAACAAGGAAGAGGCATTAACAAAGGAAAGGGTATAACGCAGGTTATTTACAAAATGGAAGCTGTTTAGAAAACAGCTTCCATTTTACTTGAAATTTTGGACGCACTTAACAGTTCTCTCTATATTTTTAAGGTGAAGCGGAGATATTAAACATAAAGATATTTTCAGGAGGAATGATTATGACTCAAAAATCGCAAAAATATCTAAGGGAGAACAATAGATACATAAAAATGTTAGAGTGCGCCGGAAGGAACATCACGTCCCCAGAAAAAATAGATGTAAAACGGGTCTAGGCCGATGGATGCTAAGGAAGCGGTGTTTTGGAGTATTGCGCTCCCCGGTTTTGGACAATTTTTAAATGGGAAGTGGCTGAAGGGTTTAATGCTGGTTGGATTGGAATTTCTGATTAATATCCAGGCCAATTTTAATGAAGTGATCATTTCCAGTTTTAATGGGAATATTGATTTAGCCATTCAGCAAACAGATTTTCAATGGCTGATGTTCTATCCATGTTTATATTTTTTCGCCATGTGGGATGCCTTTAAGGATGCGGGTGGTGGAAAAAAAAGAAATGCCTTTCTGCCATTTGCATTTTCCGCTTATTTTGTAACGGTTGGATTAATTTTTTCTACTAAGCTAAAAATTTTTGGTGTATTGTTAGGTCCTATGTGGCTTCCTATGTTGTTTGTCATACCAGGTTTAGGGGTAGGTTTCCTGCTGCAGGCCATATTAAATAGAAAACCCATCACATAAAAACCGACTGGCCATCAGCTGGCAGTCGGTTTTTAGCTTTATTTCCAATAATCTATGTCCTGCAATTACTGCTATTTGTCTTCAGTTTTTCCTGTCAGTTCCTTATAAATGTCCTTATCACAAATAATAAAAAGTTGTGCATCCTCTGGAATGAGGTAATCGAGCTTTTGGTTGATGTGCATATCACCGCTGTCCGCAACTAAGGTAGCGCCCTTGTCCAATAAATCAATAAATGCATCACGATATGTACGCCACTCGGCTTTTTTCGGAATTTCGTACATGGAATCCCCATATTGTGTGCTCATTAATTCAGAATACATATTGGTAACACCATGGGAAAATAAAGAGCGCACAGCTGCATGGGAAATCATTTCATGTGTTGGAATAAACTCATCCACTTTAACATGATCGAATAATGGTAAATGATTCTGATTGACCACCTCTGCCGTTACATGGATCTCCTTGTTATATCGCTGTTCAATTAATGTAATGGCTGTTGCGATTAGCAAAGTTTTGCCGTCGACTAACAGGGGATCCCTGCTGGAAAAGTTATCCTGGGTAATTTGATCAGCAAAGATAATCACCCCTTTTGCTTTAGGGATGTTGGCATCGAGCAATGTCTTTTCATCTGTTGCATTCCCGCGGATATAAAACAGCCTGTCTTCCATCATAGGGGCCTTTGGCAGATCATCGATTATGACGATATCTGTTTTTTGATCTGATTTAAAAATTTCCTGCATCGCCAGTTTGGATTTCTCACTCCAGCCAATCAGAATGATGTGGTCTTTACCAGTAAATTTCATTTTTCCCCCTGCCTTCATCCGGTCGATGTGATGAACGGTTTCAATCAGTTTTCCGAAAAAAACGCTCAAAAGTCCAATCCCTGTTATATAAAGAAGGATGGTATAGGCTTTCCCAAGATTAGTCACCGGTGCATAATCTCCAAATCCTACCGTAGCCAATGTCGTCATTACCCAGTAAATCGAAGTTAAATAGGACTGAAAAGTGTGCGGCTCAATCATATATATTCCAAGTGCGGCTGCTAAAATATATAAAAGAACAAAAGGCACTAAAATTTTTTTTCGCAATTTAACCAAGTAATATAGCCATTTTTTCAAGCGCATTCCCACAGCTGTCATCCTAACTTCTAATCATAAAGTAGTACTATCATTCCCATTTTAGACCAAAAACAAAAGAGGGAGCCAAGCACTATTTGGATAGAAGTTCATTTAAATGTTTGAGTATGGCTTCCCGGTTACCGGAAATTTTTTCTTCACGAATTTGGTCCTTCTTTACTTTTTCTAATGCTTTCGTTAAAATTTCCTGTTCCATGATTTGCGGGACGACTACAACTCCATCAACATCAGCCACAATGAGATCTCCAGGCTGTACAGATACACCGCCGCAGGAAATCGGAATATTTATTTCGCCCAAGCCAGCCTTACCGCTTGCAGCTACAGTAGTTCCTTTAGTGAAAACGGGGAAATTCAAGGCTTTAATTCCAGCAAGATCCCGGATCACCCCATCTACAACAAGGCCTGCGATGCCAAGCGTCTGCATCATCCCCACAACAAAATCGCCGGCAATCGCCCGGTATTCATCACCTTTTGCATCAACCACTAATACTTCACCTGGCTTTGCTTCGCGGATGGCTTTCAGGATGGCAAGATTATCGCCAACAGGAATTTTTACCGTAAATGCCCTCCCGGCTATCTTATATTCCTCTTTCAATGGTTTAATGGCAGGATGAAGATTGTTTAATCCATTCATCGCATCTGAAATACAAGTTGTAGGAATATTGGAAAAACTATTGACGGTCTTGTCCATAAAAAATACCTCCAATTATATGTTTTTTTCTTATTATAACGCCATTTACCTAACGAAGGGAATGAAAAACAGCCGGATATTTATCCGGCTATTCTATAAAACAGAATTATTTTTTCCAGTCCAGCTGTCACTAATATCTGAATCAAAAATATAGCCAATAGGGATAAAAAATGGGGCAAAATCCCCGTTTTGTTCACCATACGCCTGATTTCTTTTATAGGAAACAAATTGGTCAATGAACTGATTAGGACCCATATTTAAAACGGAAGCATGGTCAAATACATTGACTTTCAGATTCCCAAAATTCACCACCATTGGTGCAAAAATCAAATGAACCGCCTCCTTGGAGGAAAATTTAGATGATGCTGTTTTTGGCTGTGTTGCTGTCTGTCACATCAGGGTCGACCACCCATGAAATTGGGATATTCACAGGAGAAATATCACCGTTTTGTTCTCCAACCCCTTGGTTTCGTTTGTAAGAAATAAATTGATCCACAAATTGATTCGGCCCCATATTAATAAAGGAGGCATTATCGATTGCATTCGCCTTAAAACCCAGGAAGTTAAACGCCATTGGTGCAATATTCAAATTCACCACTCCTATTCTTGATGGATGTTCCGCTTTATTTTGATGGTAGGAATATCAATGCTGTCATCTTCAAAAACAATTCCGATTGGATTCATATGAATGACATGATCTGCTATTTGCTGCCCGACTGCTTGATTTTTTTTGCCTGCGACATTCATGTTTGTCAAAAAATTCGCCCCAAAGTTGATGGCGCTTTTATGGTCAGGGGTTCCAATTTTGATGTCATGAATATTCAGTTTAGTGGGGAGGAAATACATGAATGGGACTCCTTTCCTAAATTGAAGGGATCACAAGAACTGGATATTTTAGAAATTAAAAATGATCCAGTGCCTAAGACTGATCAGGGTGCATACGTTTTCCTTATGTATATTCGAAGCATGCCATATTCATTCAGCAAAAAAAGAAAGTGGCGAAATGCCACTTTTAAAAGAAGGAAAAACTTAATGGGTTACTTTAATCTATGAAAAAGCTTGTACGCGGATGTAGTCATCTTGTCCATTTTTACTAAAATGTGCATTAGCATATTTTTTGAATGAGGTGAATGGAATTGTTTTTCGGTGAATTCACGAGGGGAGAAACCTCATATGATTCCATTTGACCTTCATCAAAAGGGACTAAAAATTTCTGTAAGAAACCCGTATCTGAAATAGACGGATTTAACCACGTACTCTCATCATTTGGGTTCAAGATCACGGGCATCCGGTCATGAATTTCGCTCATTAACGAGTTAGGAGCAGTGGTAATGACAGAACATGAGAAAACAGATTGGCCCTCCGGCGATTTCCACTGTTCCCATATTCCTGCCATCGCAAACAAATGATCCGCTTTCAGTTTAATTCTCATGGGTGTCTTCGATTTATCCTCATGGCGTTTCCATTCATAAAAGCTGTCGGCAATAATCAGGCAGCGCTTCTTTTTGAAAGCATGTTTAAAACTTGCTTTTTCAGCAAGGGTTTCGGCACGTGCGTTGATCAGTTTGTTCCCGATGGCAGGGTCCTTTGCCCAGGAAGGAATGAGTCCCCATTTTAAAAATCCCATCCGGTTTGACTTCCCATCATTAATCACAGCCAAAACCATCTGAGAAGGAGCAATATTGTAACTGGGAAAGAAATTTTCTTCATCTAAAAATGCTTGAATATCAAATCGATCAAGTATTTGCTCAATCGGAGCAGTTAATGTAAAACGTCCGCACATATCGTTCACCTCGTATAAGTTTATTTTAACAAATCAACTGAATTTCTCAATGATTTCATCATAGGTTTCCAGTTGTGCTGGCAAACGAGATTAGAAATCCTCATTTTTTCTGATAAAGATATAATAAATTTCATTGAAAAAATTATTTTTGATTTTTGAAACCTTTTAGTCTATATGGACGTATCAATAGTAACTTAAAAATAGGAAGGAGAAGGGTGGCAAAAAGAAAGGAATACACGGATTATTCATATTGTGAGTTTTTATAATGTTAGAAAATATGGAATAATTCTTTTGCTTATTGGAATGGGTGCAGCCCCCGTTTTTCTGTCTGTTAAATTCCATAACTAGTAATCTTGCAAATGATTATCGGGGGAAATTGTGAATTGTGTAACAATTAATAGCTAGTAAAAGGAAGGGGTATATTATTGAACGTTTTAAATGAAATCTGGTCTACCTATGCATCGTTTTTTGATTGGGGGATGTGGGTCGAGGTTTTATCCGATCCTGTATCTTGGGGATACATAGGCACATTGGTAATCTTGGAAGGGCTTCTTTCAGCTGATAATGCGCTGGTGCTTGCTGTCATGGTCAAACATCTTCCGCCAACCCAACGCAAAAAGGCTTTAACATATGGTTTGTTTGGGGCATATATTTTCCGCTTCATATTTATTGGATTAGGGATGCTGCTTATTAAGTTCTGGTGGATTAAGGTCTTAGGAGCTGCCTATCTGGCATGGCTTGTGGTGAAACATTTCTGGTTAGGTGAGAAGGATGAGGATGTTGAAGGAGTAAAAAAGGAAAGCTGGCTTATCCGTACTTTTGGAGTGTTTTGGGGAACGGTTATTTCCGTTGAATTAATGGATATCGCTTTTTCTGCAGATAGTATTTTAGCAGCATTTGCGGTTTCAGAAAAGGTTTGGATTCTTCTGATTGGCGGTATGCTGGGGATTTTAATGATGCGGACAGTGGCCAGGTTCTTCTTGGTCTTAATTGACAAAATTCCAGAACTTGAAAACACGGCATTTATTTTAATCGCGATTATTGCATTAAAGATGTTCGCTAGTGTGTTTGGATTTGAACTCCATCACCTAGTATTTTTCGGAATCTTAATTTTAGCCTTTGCAGCCACGTTCGTGGTTCATAATTTGAATAAGAAAAAATCTGCATCAGAAGTTGCTGCTTCAGAGGATCAGTAATAGTCATCGATAGGCCGCTAATGTTTGTCATTAGCGGCTTTTAATATGTCTGTTTGGTGAAAAAAGAGGAAAATGGGGTTGTTCCAATTTTATCCGCTTCAATCCTTTACCACTTTAAATTATTGAATAATATTTTTAAATATAGTAAAATACAATTGTTTAAATTCTTCTGAGTTTAGACCTCCTAAAGCGGGGTTTTAGCAGACAGCTGTTAATACCTCGATTAACCTTTGGCCATTGGTCAAAGGTCTTTTTTTGCAAAAAAGGCAGGACCATTGGTATCATTTAGTTGTGGCAGTTGGACTACTTTCAGTGGTATTAATCGTTTTTTTTATGGCAGAGCCGCCAATATCTTAGGCAAGTAAGCCTAGGTTTAATGTCAGTACAAAGGGGGACTTTTGTGGAAGTTAAAACCATATCAGAATGGGATGAAAATTTTTGGAGAGAGGCAGCTCCAATTTATGAGCAGGCATTTGCCGGCAAGGGTGCAAAGCCGGAAAAGATCATCCGCAATATGTTTCGGAGCGGCATTTGTTTTTTACATATTGGTTATGCCGGAGATCAAGCAGCTGTTATGGCAATAACCGGAAAATTGAACAGCATTCATGCGCTTTTAATTGATTATTTAGCGGTTCATTCTGATTATCAAAGCCAAGGAATGGGCAAAGAAATGGTCCGGCATATAAAAGAATGGGCTGCTGGAATGGTTGATGGCATTGTCATTGAGGTTGAATCTGACCAGACATCTGAAAATCTGGCAAGGAAACAATTCTGGTTAAAATGCGGATTTCATTTGACGGACTATATTCATCAGTACATTTGGGTGCCTGAGCCATATCAAGCGATGTATTTGGAATTGGCATCCAACACTAATATTCCAAAGGATGGAAAGCAATTATTTAAACAGATTGGAAAGTTTCATGAAGCTTCATTTAAAAAAGTTTAATTCTTTTTTTTTGAAAATGGTAATGTGTAAAAGGTTTAATAAATGAAGGAGTGGTCATCATGCGTGGTCAAGCTGTACCCTATTTGATGTTTAACGGAACTGCAAGGGAAGCATTGGAATACTATCAAAAAATATTCGGCGGAGAATTAGCTGAATTAAAAACATATGGTGATGCAGGTTATCAAACGCCGGAGGCCGAAAAGCGTCTCATTCATGGCCGTTTTCAAAAAGGGGATTTATTCATTATGGTTTCGGATTGTTCTCCGGGATCATCCGTAGTCATCGGAAATCACATTTCATTAGTGCTTGATTTTGAAAGTGAAGAGGAAATTCAGTCGGTTTATGATGCTTTACGGGAAAAAGGGACCGTTCATATGGAATTACAGGAGACTTTCTGGGGTTCGAAATATGCAAAGGTAAAAGATCCATATGGTGTCATTTGGGATTTAAACTATCCAAAGGCATAATTGAAACAGCAGTCCATGAATTCCGGGACTGCTGTTTTTATTCATCCAGAAATCTGCTTTTCCATTCCGGTAATGGAAGCATACAGCTGTTCTTTTTTCCAAACCACTTATAGCGGTTATTAGCGACGATTTTATAAAAAATATCGCGAATGGGCCGGGGGATTATCAAAAAGCCCGCAAACAACTTCCAGCCTCTGTCTAATCTCCTGCAGACACGAAGTGCAGCTGTTGATTCAAGGTATATGGTTTCATTCTCAATTAATACAAAACTGTTTATGCCGCTCGTTAAACCATGCTTTTTTAATAGTTTTTGTCCTGTTTCCCCTTGCAGCGAGGCAAATTTAAAACAGCCATGTGGATCTCTTTTGATAATAAACTGAACACTGCGATTGCAAAGATTGCAGATACCATCAAATAATATAATTCGTTCCATATCCCGGCACCTTATTTTAATTCTTCGCCAATGCCGCCGAAGCCCTGCGTTTTTTTGAAATTCATTTTGTGCTGGAAATTAGCCAGAGCCTCAGATGGATCAAGGTTTTCAAAATTAAGCCTGTTGATGGTGATTCGGTCGTATTTTACCGATAGGATGGCGATAGTTTCCCTGTGGCCGGTTGCCTGGTTCAGACGGTCTTCATAGGCAGAGACAAATACATAATTGATGGGCAGTAAGGCTAACATGTCCCTCGCAATCCGTAACGCTGCACTGCAAACGTAATCTTGATAAATATCATAATATGCTGTTTTCGTCAGTGCTTTTTCCGATAATTTACCTGTTTTTGTTAAACTTAAGCTTTTTTCAGGAACAACCGATTTTGCATTTACTTCAAAGGAAACATGCATTTCATTTGGATTATCTGTTCCGAACTCAAAACTGCTTCCAAAGTCTACCAGGTCATCAAGCGGATTAAATTCCTCTATTACTTCCAGATAGGTATCGATATCCCGATTTAGCATTCTTCCAGCAATCTCATGCATATGACTAAACCCTTTTAACAGGCTTGTATCCTGCTCTCTTGCCTTTTCAATTTCTTCATAAAGTTTCTGCCTTTTTTGATCATCCCGGTTGAACAGCTTATCCATAACCCCTGGCTGATAGGCTTCAAGCTGCTGTCTTGCGGCTATTGTGCTGGGGCCGTCTTCACCAGGCCGGAAAGGCGGGTCTCGATGATAAACCTCCTGCCAATTGATCGGGTCATCTGATTCATGATGGATGGAACGTATCTGCTCTAATCGATTTTTATATAGTTCAACCTGGAGTCTTGCTTGTTCTGCCTCTTGCAGCTTTTGCCATTCCCGCTGCTGTTTGGCTAATTCATTCCGTCTTTGATATGCGGGTGTTTTATAACTTTTGCTGCCAGATGAAGTTGTATAATATAATCCAGAACCAGGAATTCCAACGGATGTTGTTCTTTTCCCGCTGCTATTGATGGTATATCTTAGTCCGGGAACACCAACACTCAAGCCGACACTTTTTTTACCCACATTCATCCTTATGCCAGGAGCAATTTTAATGCTTTTTCTAAAACGGAAGCCCATTTCAATTCACTCCTTTTCCAGTTATTCTTTACTTAAAATTATTACACTATGGCTCCTTTTTTACAATGGATGGGACCTTTGGGTAGAAAGTTTTGAATATTTAGAGTTACAATATAAGGGTATACAACAAAATGAAAAGTAAATGGCGAAAGGCGGCAGTAATATGTTAAACAATGAATTTACGAAACTATTGAAAATAGATTATCCTATCCTTCAGGCTCCGATGGCGGGTGGAGTAACCACACCTGAATTAGCAGCGGCTGTTTCCAATGCCGGTGGACTCGGCATGATTGGAGCAGGGTATTTGAGTCCGGAACAATTAAAAGTTCAAATACAGAATGTGAAGGCGTTGACAGAAAAACCATTTGGCGTGAACTTGTTTGTCCCGGTTCCCTATTCTGTTGATGAGCAAAAAGTCCAATCTTCAAAAGAAATGTTAAAACAGATCGAAGCGGAACTTGGAATCGATGAAAATAGTTCATCCTTTTCAAATTATGAGAAGGACACAGAAACCTTTCAGCGAATGGTGAATATAGTGATTGATGAAAAGGTTCCGATTTGTTCCTTTACTTTCGGTATTCCTTCCGAAGACATCAGAACCAAATTGAAGAAAAATTCGTCTATTATTATTGGAACCGCAACCACCGTTCAAGAGGCGATTTGGAATGAAGAGGCAGGGATGGATGCGGTTGTAGTACAGGGCTCTGAAGCGGGCGGGCACCGCGGCACTTTTAGCGGTGAAGACCAGCAAAGTTTGATTGGTCTCATGTCACTTATCCCTCAGTCAGCCGATTATATCTCCATTCCAATCATTGCTGCCGGAGGGATTATGGATGGCAGGGGGTTATTAGCTGCCCAATTTTTAGGAGCTCAAGCTGTTCAAATGGGAACTGCATTTCTTGTGTGTGAAGAAAGCGGTGCGAATCAACTTCATAAAGAGGCAATTCTTAAAGCGAAAGAAGATCAGGTCGTCATGACAAAGACTTTTTCAGGTAAAATGGCCAGAGGTGTGAAGAACCGTTTTATAGAAAAACTTCATGCAAACGAAGACCATCTGCCAGATTATCCTGTTCAAAACGCATTAACCAAATCCATCAGAAAAGCAGCTGCCCAAAGCAAAAATCCGGATTATATGTCACTATGGTCTGGTCAGAGTCCAAGAATGGCGTCACAGACAACGGCAGGGCAGCTTATTGAAAACATCGTAAACGAATCTTTGAAATTAAAAAACACATTTTCATAATGTTTATCAAAATTCTAGTAAGCTTTCTTTTTTAGGTTGATGGAGGAGGGAGGGGATTATTTGAAGGTTTATTTAAAAAGGGCTCCCTACTTATTATTTTTGCTGATCATTCCGGTTTTAGGCTTGATATACCAGCTGCTGAATGAACGATCACATAAGGCAGTGGATTTCATCTCACCCATCGACCAATCGATTCCTTTTGTGCCAATTTTTATCATTCCCTATATTCTTTGGTATGCGTATATTTTCTGTTATTTGGTTTATTTTTGCTTTAAAGATCCTAAAGTTTATCTTAAAACTTTAACCCTGATTGCTGCAGGAGAAATGATGTGCTTTGTCATTTATTTCTTTTTCCAAACGACAGTTCCGAGGCCTGCCGTTATGGGGGATGATATCATCTCAATGATGGTCCAATTCGTTTATACCCATGATCAGCCATACAATTGTTTTCCAAGCATTCATGTCCTAACCACATTTGCTATCATGCTGGCATCGATTCATATTAAAAATAAACATATGATCAATACGATTATGCTTCATATTGGCGGTACTCTTATCATTATTTCAACTTTATTTGTCAAGCAGCATGTCATTTTTGATATGATTGGTTCCATGTTTCTTGTAGCCTTTTTATACGGATTATCGTTTGAATTATTCTCTATCCGTGTTCCCAAAAAATCAGAAACAGTATATGTGAAAAATAAGGGATAGTGTAGAAAAAAAGGTCAGATGCCATGGGGATGGCTCTGACCTATTTCTATCCAATCCTATAATATTTCTCCATCTCCTCTTTCGGCACCATGCCTCCGCCAGTAGCCCAAACAATATGGGTTCCATTTTTTATTTTATCTGAAAGATGAGCTTTTGGGAGATAATCACTTTTTTCTAGTTTGACAGGACCAATCATACCAGCTAGAGCAGAGGGTTCTAGGTATATTCCTTCTGTATCGGCCAAGTCTTTCAGCAGTTTATACATTTTGTTATCGGAAACCGTAAAACTTCCACTTAAAAATGGCTCCATGACTTTTCCAACAAATCCGGAAGGCCTGCCAACTGCCAGTCCGTCAGCAGCTGTTTTATTGTCCAGACCGATATCTTGAACCGCTATTCTATCATGAAGTCCGGTCATCATTCCCAGCATCATGCAAGGTGAGTGGGTAGGTTCCGCAAAAAAACAGTGCACATTGTCTTTAAACATCAGTTTTAGTCCGAATGCAACACCACCAGGGCCGCCTCCGACACCACATGGAAGATATACAAAAAGCGGATGATCCTCATCAACCTTGATATTTGCTTCCGCAAGCTGCTTTTGCAGGCGAAGAGCAGCTACGGCATAGCCTAAAAACAGATCACGGGAATTTTCATCATCAACAAAATGGCATGACGGATCCACTTCAGCCTGCCGCCTTCCTTCTTCGACTGCTTTGCTGTAATCTGAAGCATATTCAATCACCTTTACGTTTTTACTGCGAAGGAGATCTTTTTTCCATTGTTTTGCATCTGCTGACATATGTACAGTTACATTAAATCCTAATTTGGCACTCATAATTCCAATACTTAAGCCCAAATTTCCTGTTGAACCAACAGCGATAGAATAATGGGAGAAAAAGGACCGAAACTTTTCACTGTCTAAAATAGAATAATCATCATTCAATGAAAGCATATTTTGTTTAAGAGCTAAATCTTCAGCTGTTTTCAGTACTTCATAAATTCCGCCTCTTGCCTTAATTGAACCTGAGATGGGCAGATGGCTGTCACATTTTAACCTTAAACCGCCCAAAATTGGCTGAGCGAAATCCTGTTCTAATTTTTCCTTCATCTTAGGAATTTCAACCAAGGGGGATTCGATGATCCCATGTGTCTCCTGTGTTTCAGGAAAAACCACAGCTATATAGGGGGCAAAGCGTTTTAATCTTGCTTCCGCATCCAGTACATCGTTTAGTAAAAGAGGAGCTTTCTCCATTCCTGTTTGAAATGACTGAATGTTTGAGTTCAGCCAAAAAGCCTCTTCGAGTGCCATGAGCTGATGAATGATAGGATGGCTTTCCAATAAAGACTGAAGTTCAATCTTACTCATAATGGTCCTCCTAAAATGATAGTTTAAGTCAAGTTTATCATAGGATGAACAGGAGGGATGCCGGATTTTATAAAAAAACAGTCATGTTTGAATCCATGACTGTTTTTGCGAAAAACGAATGGTTACTACTATTAATAGAATCCGTAGCCGCCCATTAAGCCTGCACCCACGATGATTAGCAGAATAAATAGTACAACAATCAGAGCAAATCCTGCTCCACTTCCGTATCCGTCGCTCATACCGTTCACCTCCAACGCTTTTACTACAGAGTATGTTGGAAATGACGGGACGTATAGACAAACACTCAATTTCAGCTTTTTTTTATGAGAGCTTATCTGCTCTCGTGGTGTTCGTTGTTTTCGTGACTTTCGTGTTGTTCAAAATGCTCACTAGACTCTTCGAATTCCCCGCCCATTGGCATAAATCCAAATGGTCCCATCTGTCTTCGTTCAGCACGGTAAATGGCCACCACTTCTTCGATACGAATAAATAATTTGACAGGGCGTCCTCCTAGGCGGCGGTCCTCCAAAACAATTACGTCTGTCCCAACACTAAGAAGCTTTCCTTCAAAATTGCCTTGTCTTGTCACAACAATTACCTCATGATGGACAAGCTCACCCGCAACCTGATGGAATGTTTTTTCGCTCATCATTTACTTATCTCCTCCTCTCAGAGATAGTAAATGCAAAATTTAGGAAAATGGCATTGTTTTTATTATAAATTTTTAAAAATTGGGTTATTCAATCATGACGGGAGATCTTTTGATGGTGAAATTATGGGAGGGCTTGTACAGATAGGAAGGACGTAGTGCTTCGATGTACACTGGAGCGAGTTCGGAGTGCAGATAGAGAGGGCCGTAATGTTTGGAAGTGCACTGGAGAGGTGTACGAGTGCAGATTGGAGGGAAGTAGTGCTTCGAAGTGCACTGTCGCGTGTTCCGGGTGCAGATAGAGAGGGATGTAATGTTTGGAAGTGCACTGGAGAGGTATTCGAGTGCAGATAGGAAGGGAAGTAGTGCTTCGATGTACACTGGAGCGAGTTCCGAGTGCGGATAGGTGGGAAGTAGTGCTTGTAAGTGGACTGGAGAGGTGAACGAGTGCGGATAGGGAGGGACGTAATGCTTCCAAGTGCACTGGAAAGGAGTACGAGTGCAGAGTGAAAGTCACCCCGTGCTGCCAAGTGCACTGGACAGAAAACTCATTCTTATGGGCTCCTGTATCAAAATTAAAATAAATAAAGAGACTAAAGAGAGTTTCGTCTCTTCAGCCCCGCCATCTCAATATTTTGAACTTCTGTAACACCTGCATTAACAGGCATCTCAAGATACCCAGCTTCCTTAAAAATCCCTCATTGTTCTTTTTCCAAAAATGGAGATTAAGAACTGAGTAATCCACCCATTGAATTCATAATTTCTTGGACTGCTTCGGTCCCGGCTTTTTCCCATCTGCTTCTGTCATAGATATGGCCATCTTGATCCAGCGGCTTTTGAAATTGATCAAGACCTGTAGTTGCCGTAACAAAAGAATTTTCATCATAATCAAGGCCAATATTTACGACGTGCTTAATCACAAATGGGGTGCCAAATTCAATATGAGCATTAGAATGATCCAACGCCCCATCTACTACGTAAATCGGCACTCGTAAATAGATGGATTCACCGCCATCCCGGTATAATAGAGCATCAAATTTTCCTTGATCATAATCAAAATTGCTGCAAAAACTGCAGCCATAGGAGTCAAATACACTTCGTGCTACGCCAAAATTTGCTCTTTTACCTTCAATCCCTGTTTGTAATTTAATCAATACCATTCACTCCCGTTAAAAATCTGTTTCTATTATTTACCAAAATCCAATTAAAATACGGTGGGATACCAAGATTTTTAAATAAAGCAGATATTCATTCGAATAACTTCCATATGGATTACTCATCCTAACAATAAGGAGGTGAAAACAATGTCACAACAAAAACGTGAAAATCAACAAGCTAAGTCATATCAACAAGGATCAGGTTCCAAATATCATGAAGAACATGCCGGCAAAGTTACTGGTTATGGGGAAATGGACCCAATTGCAGAAAATATAAATAACAGGGCAGATTTAGATTCTCCATCTTCATAAGTTTTATATACGCCCTTTAGCGGCGTTTTTTTCGTTTTGAAACCTGTTTCTAAATTTAAGGACGGTGGAAGAAGTGGAAGGAAATCTTTATAACGCGTCATATAATCCAGGAGATATTGTTTATGTTTTTTATCGAAACCCTCATACACAGGATGTGGCAAACGTGCAGGCAGCTGCTGTTGTGAACCATCCTGAGAATCCTAATGAATTAGCATTGTTTTTATATGAACAATATTATCCGCTGACAAATGAAACTGCTGTATATACAAATGAAGCGGATGCCATTCAAGCATATGAACAATATTTTGGGGACTTTTAAGATGGTGGAGTGGATGATATGAATAAACCGTTTATGCCCCAGCTTGTTTACTTTGAACCGAAAGCTTTGGAATACCCGCTTGGCGCAATGCTGAAAGAAAAATTTGAAAAGTTGGATGTAGAAATTCGTTATACGACCTCTCATAATCAAGTACGAAATCTTCCAGGAGACAATGATTTTCAAAAGTACCGGATTGCTAAGTCAACATTGGTAGTGGGAATCAGAAAAACACTTAAATTCGATACATCAAAGCCGTCCGCAGAATACGCGATTCCATTTGCGACCGGGTGCATGGGGCATTGCCATTATTGCTATTTGCAAACAACAATGGGGACGAAACCGTACATTCGTACATATGTAAATGTAGATGAAATTTTCGACGCAGCGGATCAGTACATGGAAGAGCGTGCACCGGAAATCACCCGGTTCGAAGCCTCCTGTACATCGGATATTGTGGGTATTGACCATTTGACACATACATTAAAACGGGCCATTGAGCATTTTGGAAAAACAGATCTTGGCAGACTGCGTTTCGTTACTAAATTCCATCATGTAGATCATTTACTTGACGCCAAACATAATGGGAAAACCAGATTTCGTTTTAGTGTAAATGCAGATTATGTGATAAAAAATTTTGAACCTGGAACTTCGCCTTTGGCTAAAAGGATAGAGGCTGCCGGTAAAGTAGCAAGAGCCGGATATCCACTAGGGTTTATTGTAGCCCCCATTTATTTGCATGAGGGATGGGAGGAAGGATATTATCATCTTTTTGAAAGACTTGATGCCGAACTGCCAGCGGATGCAAGGGATGACATCACATTCGAGTTTATCCAGCACAGGTTTACTAAGCCAGCAAAAAGGGTAATTGAGAAAAATTATCCGATGACAAAATTAGAATTAGATGAAACAGCCAGAAGATATAAATGGGGCAAATATGGAATTGGTAAATATATTTATCAAAAAGAAGAGGAAGAGGATATTAAGAACCACCTATATACTTACATGGAAAAGTTTTTTCCAAAAGCTAAATTGGAGTACTTTACTTAAGCGGCGCACTATTTGGTAAAGGGGCCAAAAGCGGCCCCATTTCATTTAAAAACTTTGGTGCTTAGGACTGCGTTTACGATAAATGACATAACTACGATTTAAGTAACGGAGCGGCACACTAAACACATGAACCAGGCGGGTAAATGGCCATACGGCGAATACACCCAATACTGCAAGAATGTGGATTTTAAACCAAACAGGAACGCTTGCCATATGACCTGCATCAGCCCTGAAGGTTAAGATACCTCTTAACCATGGTCCGATTGTTGTCCGATAATCAAACCCATTCGAATCAACATTTAAAAATGTTGCAGAAATACCTGATAAAACCACAATGGTTAAGAAGAAGAGGGAAATCCAATCTCCTTTAGAACTTGTTGAAATTAATCTTTTCACCGTTATCCGCCGGTAGCAGAGAATCAAAATGCCGATGGCAGCCGCGATTCCAGCAGGAACCCCGCCAATAAGGGCAATTAAATGGTATTGATGTTCGGAAACTCCCATAGATTCGTATACTTCGACAGGAATTAATAACCCCATGACATGGCCGAAAAATACGAAGATAATTCCCCAATGAAACAAATTACTTCCTACACGGAGTAATTTCTTCTCTAACAATTCACTGGATTTAGAGGTCCAGCCAAACTGGTCCCGCTGGTACCGGTAAATATGCCCGCCAATAAAAATGGTCAGGACGATATAGGGGAGAACTACCCATAAAAATTGTTCAAACATATTTCATCACTCCTGCGTACAGACTTTTTAATGCCTGCTTCTTCGAGAGCTAATATTATTGATTTCATGATGTGAGCATAAAGGTTGTTTTCAGGATCTAAGTGGTTAGTAACCTCAAAAATATTAGCCAAATATCGTTCAAAAATTGGTTTCATCGTGTCTCTATTTACTTGACTGGCGAATTCAAGCATTACCGGCAAGTAGTCAGGCAGTTCCTTATCAGTTACATCAAATCCATGTAATTTGTAATAGTTTTTCAAAAATAAAAGATCCATGCCGCGTTCACGCTGTTCACCATTCGTCATATACGTAATGTACAGATTGGTTTTTTTGCCAAAATCAAAAGTGGAGATATAGGAAGAGACAAGTTCTTCATAAGTCAAATCTAGGGATTTCGTAAAAAATTGCTGCAGTTCTTCTTTAACAGGATTGGTTAATCCTTTCAACTCATCCTCAACTTCCGGAAGTGTTTCCCAAAATTCCTGATCGGGGTAGCTGAGCAAATACGAACAAATTTGAAAGGCTTGTTGAACTGAATTCTCATTCATGGTTTCACCTGCTTTCTTTTCTACTAAGGGAAGAGGCTAAAGGATTTTCAGCCTCTGTTAAATTCATATTACAGGGTGCCGCATGCACCAGGGCCGCCGGCAAAGGCTAGACCGCAGCTTCCCTGTTCATCGTAAAGGTCTGCAACTTCTTCACGGTGAGAGGCTGGAATAACAAAACGATCTTCATATTTTGCAATCGCAAGAAGACGGTACATATCTTTAATGTCTTGTTCCTTTAATCCTAATTCCTCAATTAAAGCTACATTTGGCTGTTTATTTGTCTGCACACTTCTCATATAAGTCCTCATGGTTGCCATCTTTTTCAAAACGGTACGGATATGGGATGTATCCCCGGCGGTTAGAAGATTAGCCAAGTATTCAATCGGAATTCTCATTTCATCAATAGCAGGGAAGATATCCTCTGCATTTGAAGAAGAACCCACACCTTCAAACATGTTCATGATTGGGCTTAATGGCGGAATATACCATACCATTGGCATTGTCCGGTATTCAGGGTGGAGTGGAAGGGCTATTTTCCAATCAATAATCATTTTGTAGATAGGTGATTTTTGTGCCGCTTCGATAAACTCCATAGGGATTCCTTCTTCGCGTGCTTTTGCGACTACTTCAGGATCATGCGGGTCAAGGAAAATTCCCAGCTGTGCATGATAGAGATCTTTTTCATCAGCCATTGCCGCTTCCTGAACCTTATCAGCATCATAAAGCATAACGCCAAGATACCGAATCCGGCCAACACAAGTTTCGGAACAAATGGTTGGCATTCCTGCTTCAATTCTTGGAAAGCATAAAGTACATTTTTCCGCTTTATTGGTCTGCCAGTTAAAGTACACCTTTTTATAAGGGCAGGAGGATACGCAATGTCTCCAGCCACGGCAGGCGTTTTGGTCTACAAGAACAATACCATCCTCGTCCCGTTTATACATAGCACCAGAAGGGCAGGCGCTGACACAGGATGGGTTGATACAATGTTCACAAATTCGGGGAAGATACATCATAAATACATCTTCAAATTCTGTCCGGATTTGATTTTCCATTTTCTCCACGTTTGGATCACGGAGGCCGGTTACATGGCCGCCGGCAAGGTCATCTTCCCAGTTAGGGCCCCAAAGAATTTCCATGAATTCACCTGTTAACGCTGATTTAGGGCGTGCAACCGGCTGTGTTTTCCGCTTGGGACTATTGGTTAACGTTTCATAATCATAGTTCCAAGGTTCATAGTAATCATCAATTTCCGGAAGATTAGGGTTGTAAAATAAATTAAGCAGACGATTTGCTTTTGAACCTGATTTTAATTGAAGTTTTCCGTTTTTTACTTCCCAGCCGCCGTGGTATTTATCTTGATCTTCCCAACGTTTTGGGTAACCGATACCAGGTTTTGTTTCCACATTATTGAAGTACATATATTCTGCACCTGGACGGTTTGTCCAGGTGTTTTTACAGGTTACACTGCACGTATGACAGCCAATACATTTATCCAGATTCATGACCATTCCGATTTGCGCTTTAATCTTCAAGCCAATCAACCTCCTTAAGTTTACGGATTACCACATTTAAGTCACGTTGATTTCCGGTTGGTCCGTAATAATTAAAGCCGTAGCTAAGTTGTCCATAGCCGCCGATCATATGGGTCGGCTTCACATGAATACGGGTCGGGCTGTTATGTGTACCGCCGCGGTTATTTGTCAGTTTCGTTCCCGGTACATTGATGTGACGATCCTGTGCATGGTGCATAAAAGCCATTCCCCGTGGAATCCGGTGGGATACAACCGCTCTCGCTACGACAACCCCATTTCTGTTAAAACATTCAATCCAGTCGTTATCCTTTATGCCTGCGTCAAAAGCATCATCCTTGTTCATCCAAACCGTCGGGCCGCCGCGGAAGAGGGTCAACATCGGCTGAGAATCGAAATACATACTGTGAATCGACCATTTATTATGAGGGGTTAAATAGTTTAAAACGATTTCTTTCCCTTCAGATTCGGGACGATTCTTTCTGAATGGTTTCATATTCAAAATTGGCTTGAATGTTGCCATTGCTTCTCCAAATTCCTGCATCATTTCATGGTCGACATAGAAAGACTGTCTGCCTGTTACTGTCCGCCATGGAATCAGCCGTTCTACATTCGTGGTAAAAGGCGAATAGCGGCGACCTCCTTTTTCTGATCCGCTGAAAGCAGGGGAGGTGATGACTGTTTTCGGTTGTGCTGTAATTTGTTCAAAGGTGAAACATTCTTCTTCACGCTCTGTCGCCAAGTCCGTTAATTCTAGATTCGTTTTCTTTTCAAGAGCTTCCCATGCTTTAACAGCCATCCGGCCATTGGAAGTAGAGGAAAGCGTTAGTGTTGCTTCACAAGCATCTTTCGCTGTATTTAATTTTGGACAGCCGTCAGCCACACCGCCTGTATTGACTGTTCCAAGGGTCTTTTTCAATTTTTCATATTCAGCCTCTGCAGACCAGGAAATCCCTTTAATGCCGAATGGTGAATTTTTAACCCCTGGGCCAAGGGATGTCATTTTATCATAAATAAGTTTGTAATCTCTTTCGACCACATGAATTTGCGGCATTGTTTTTCCTGGAATCGGCTCACATTCACCTTTGCTCCAGTCTTTGATTTTTCCCAGCGGCTGTGCCATCTCCTGTGGCGTATCATGCAGAAGCGGTGTTGCCATAACCTCTTTAATAGGGTCTAAATTCAAATCAACTGCCATTTCCGAAACAGATTTGGCTAATGCTCTAAAGATATCCCAGTCCGAACGAGCTTCCCATGGTGTGGAAATGGCTGGATTGAACGGGTGAATAAATGGATGCATATCCGTACTGCTTAAATCATGCTTTTCATACCAGGTAGCAGCAGGGAGGATGACATCAGAATAAAGAGCCGTTCCTGCCATTCGGAAGTCTAGGTTAATCATGAGATCTAGTTTTCCTTCCGGTGCCTCATCGAGCCATTTGATTTCTTCCGGTCTTAAGGACTCGTCATCTTCATTTAGCAGGCCATGCGTTGTTCCAAGCAGGTGTTTTAGGAAATACTCATGTCCTTTACCAGAACTCGAAATCAAGTTAGAACGCCAGACAAATAGATTCCTAGGAAAGTTGACCGGATTATCCGGGTCTTCAATAGAGAACTGCAATTTACGTTCCTTCAATTGTTGTGCCACATATTGACCAATTTCTTCAGTGGTTTTGGAGCCCGCATTAACAGCTTGTTTATACAGGTCAATTCCGTTTTCGTTAAATGTCGGGTAAGACGGAAGCCATCCAAGCCGGGCTGCCATGACATTGTAATCGGCATAATGGTCATAACGGGCCTTTTGATAAATTGGCGAAATATGCTCACTTACCGGCTGTTCCTCATAACGCCATTGATCGGTTGTAAAGTAGAAGAAAGAAGTACCGTTCTGCAATTTAGCAGAAGCATTCCAATCCTTCGCAGTGGCAATAGTCTGCCAGCCCTCAACCGGTCTTAATTTTTCCTGACCGACATAATGGGCCCAGCCGCCGCCGTTTACACCTTGTGCACCAACAAAAAGGACTAGATTTAAGACTGCACGGTAAATTGTATCCGCATTGAACCAGTGGTTAATGCCGGCACCGACAATGATCATCGAACGGCCATTTGTATCGATGGCATTTTGAGCAAATTCGCGGGCGATTTGCACCGCAAGTTCACGTTTGACTCCTGTAATGCCTTCCTGCCAGGCAGGGGTGAATGGAATCAAGTCATCAAGGGTTTTCGCTGCTTCCCCGCCAAGTCCGCGGTCAACTCCGTAATTTGCCAGTGTTAAATCAAATACGGTAGTGGTAAAGAAAATTTCGCCGTTAATCTCTACTTTTTTCAATGGAACATTCCGATAAAGAATGTTATTGCCTTCATGAGAAAAATAAGGGATTTTTACTGTTGCTGTTTCTTCTTCAATCCCTTTAAATGACAATCTAGGATCAATCGTTTCCTCCGTTTCTTCATCTATCATTTTTAAATTCCATTTTGCTTTATCATCCCATCTGGAGCCCATGGTGCCATGAGGGATAACAAGTTTGCCATTGTGTTCGTTGTATAAAACCGGTTTAAACTCTGCATTACCAACGGATTTCCCAAGATCAGCTGCATTTAAGAACCGGTCAGGAATAAAGTGTTCACCGTCTTTTTTTAAGGTGACGACAAACGGAAAATCCGTGTATTGCTTGGCGTAATTAATAAAATATTCATGCTGGTTGTCAACATAAAATTCCTTTAGAATCACGTGCCCCATCGCCATCGCAAGAGCACCGTCCGTACCTTGCTTCACTTTCATCCAGTCATCAGAGAATTTAGTGGATTCCGCATAGTCCGGGCTGACGGAAACAACCTTTGTTCCCCGGTAACGGACTTCCGCTAAGAAGTGGGCATCCGGAGTCCGGGTTAACGGAACGTTTGAGCCCCATGTCATAATATAACCGGAATTATACCAGTCACTGCTCTCCGGTACGTCTGTTTGGTCGCCCCAAATTTGCGGTGAAGCAGGAGGCAGGTCGGCATACCAATCGTAAAAGCTTAGCATTGGACCGCCGATTAAAGACATGAACCGCGAGCCTGCAGCATAGCTGAGCATCGACATTGCCGGAATTGGAGTGAAACCCACATTACGATCTGGTCCATATTTTAGTATGGTATAAAGGATGGAGGCTGACATAAGTTTTAAGACCTCGCTCCATTCAGCCCGAACTAATCCGCCTTTACCGCGGGCCTGCTTATAGCTTTTTGCTTTTTCCGGGTTTTCGACAATACTTTTCCAAGCATCTAAAGGAGTGGAATGCTCTTTTAACGCATCGCGCCACAAATCTAATAAAATTCCGCGCACATATGGGTACTTAACACGAAGCGGGCTGTAGATATACCATGAGAAACTTGCCCCGCGGGGACAGCCGCGTGGTTCAAAGTCCGGCATATCCGGCCCTGTTGAAGGATAGTCCAGCTGCTGTCCTTCCCATGTTACAATTCCATCTTTTACATATATATTCCAGCTGCATGAGCCGGTACAGTTTACACCATGGGTTGAACGGACGACTTTATCATGCTGCCATCTTCTACGATACGCCTTTTCCCAATCGCGATTTTCATAAGTTGTTTGACTATGATTATTGGATTGTTTTTCTATTGGAGTTAGATATCGCAAGCGATTTGTTAATGGAGATCGCTTCTTTTTCATTAAAAATCTCTCCTTTTTCATGACCCTTTCAAGGATCTAGTTCATATACTTTAGTTAAATAATCAACTAGAACTTTTCATTTGATTACTATTAACACTGTACCAATGCGGGTTTGATGATTACTGTGAGGTACTTCACATTTGTATGGATTTCACAAAATCGACAAATTTTAAAAAGGACGTCGAAACATGTTTAATGGTGTAAATCTGCGATTATCATTACTCTTTTGTTATAATGAGCGAAATGGAGTTTTTTGAGATTCTGAATCGATTCAAGGGGGTCTTATGGAGGTTATACAGATTGGGTCTTTTGCTATATCACTTAAATGGCTGCTGCTGGGGCTGGCATTAATCGCCGGTGTTGGCATAATGAAACAATGGCTAAGCAAGAAGCAGGAAAAAGATATACATAAAGGAATGATGGAATTATTATTTAATAGCCTGTTTTTAGGATTTATGATTTGGAAAGGGAGTTTGTTCCTACTGGAGCCGTCATTAGTAATGAAAAGCCCATTATCATTATTATATTTTTCTGGGGGCAGTAACGGGTTAATGCTGGCCATTATTGGTTCCATAATGTACTTTCTTTTAAAAGGACGAAAAAATCACATTCCTAATTTGATTCTTTTACAATTTGGGTTTTTATTTAGTTTTTCGGCAATGACTTTCTATTACCTTCTTACCATTTTCTTTCTTAAAGAATATATAGTCAGCCATATTATTCTTGGCTTGTTTACAGCTATAATGACCATCATCATGTTCTTTAAACAGCAAATGGTTACCCAGAAGAATATATTTACAAGCTTGATTTTATTTTCGTTTCTTCATCTTCTTCTATCATTTACGGTAGAAACATTGGACAAAAATTTATTTTCAATGGACCAATTGTTTTTCATTTGTCTGATTATTGTATCTCTCGTTTATTGGGATAAAAGAACCATTTCTTAATCATTACTGAAAAAGGAGGTAATAGAGTGTTCAAGAAAATCGCTGTTGTACTTGTTTTGGCAGGTTTGATTGGATGGGCTGTTTATGACCATACCTCGGCTCCAACGAATGCTGAAAAAACGGTAGAGGTAAGTAAGCCTGCTCAGAAAAAATCTGCAGCAATTGGTTTCGAGGAAGGGAATAAAGCACCTAATTTCCAATTGCAGTCTTTGGAAGGTAAAACCGTGCAGCTGTCCGAACTAAAGGGAACCAAATTAATCCTGAATTTCTGGGCGAGCTGGTGTCCTCCATGTAAAGCGGAAATGCCGCATATGCAGGAATTTTATCAAGAGCAAAAAGGAAAGAATATTGAAATCCTATCGGTTAATTTAACCACAGCAGAGAAAGATCCGGATGGAGTACAAAAATTTGTAAAGACATATGGATTAACCTTTCCCGTATTACTTGATTCAACAGGCGAAATAGGGGATGCCTATCAAGCCTTTACCATCCCAACCAGTTATTTTATCGATTCCAATGGGATTATCGTTAAGAAAATAATTGGTCCAATGGATAAAGAAATGATGACTGAATTGATGAATAGGATGAATTAATTTATAAACAATCTATCTAATAAATGGTGCATATGCCAAAAAGACAGTTCTAAGTTTGGAAATCGTCAAATTTTCGTTGATTTTTTTAATCAAGCTTCTGTACAAGCGGCATCTGCATCCATAACACCAGGTGCTGACCAATACCTCGTTTGGTGTTTAATAGAAAAAGGAAAAAGACTTTGGATGTGCCCAAAGTCTTTTTCGAGTCAGCGGTATAATGATTCGTCATTTACAGCGGGTGAGGAATCACTTTGATCCCAATATTTCAATGTTTCCGTTTTGGAAGTGGGAATCTCCTCGGTTATATTCCCATCCTTGTCCTTATAAACCTCATATTCCTGGTACGTTTCCACAATATAACCATCTGACTTTTCTGTTTTCTCTAATTTTTCCACCAGTTCCGGTTCTTCATCTGCGTCCGCCGGCTGGATGCTTGCCGGCTGGGCAATTACCGGCTCCTCTGCAGAATAGGAATAATTTTTATTCATAAATGAGTACGGTGAATCAAGATAGGCCGAAAAACACAAGGCAAAAAAAAGTCCCAGCAAACATAAAAAGGTTGTTAATTTCATTTTCCCGGCTCCTTAACCATTTGAATCTTTGTACTCATTCTATGCTAGTCCTAGTTTAAAGATTACTGGTTTGTCAAAATCACTTTGGGACGGAAGATGAGAAATAAAATAAAGGCTGCGATCGTAATGCTGGCTCCAGAAATATAGGGGAGCCCTATAAAGATGGAAAAAAGCCAGCCTCCAAGCGGCGGTCCAATAATTCGTCCCAATGAATCAAATGATGATAACAGTCCGGTCGAACTTCCATGGCCGGCATCCGACGTTTTTGTCAGCAGGGAAGAGACACTAGGACGAATAACACCATTCCCGAGGCCGAAAATCGTTAAATAAATGGCTGCTGTTGCAAAATTATGTACGAGTAAAATGAGCCCAAAACCAATGGCGGAAACAATCATCCCACCTTGAATCACGGCATTTTCTCCATATTTCTTTGTCCATTTTCCGACTAAACCGCCCTGTACCAACGCACTTCCAAAGCCCATAATCATAAAAATGTAGCCAAGCTGTACAGTCCCAAGCCCGGCTTTATCTGCGGCAAAGTAGGCGAAGGTTGCCTCTAAACCGGAAAGGGATAAAGAAATAAATAATTGTACAATAAACAAAATGGAGGAATGGCCATTAAGTGCACTCCAGAAGGATTGCCTTTTCTGCGTGCTCTTTTTCTCTTGCGATTCCTTTAATAAAATCCATACAAGAAATAAAGTGACAAATGATGAAGCACCAGCAATAAAAAACGGCATGCTTAAGCTTATTTTTGAAAAGATTCCACCGATTGCCGGACCTAAAACAAACCCGAGGCCGGTTGCTGCGCCGACAATTCCCATTCCTTTGCCACGGTTTTCTTCGGTGGTGATATCAGCTACATACGCCATGGCAGTCGGCATATTGGCAGATGATAGAATCCCCCCTAAAATTCTTGCGGCAAAAAGCATCCACAGTTCAGTTGAAATGGCCTGGATAAAAAAAGATAAGGCCAATCCTGCAATCCCAATCATCATCACCGGTTTTCGTCCAATTCGATCAGAAATCCGGCCCCAAATTGGTGCAAATAGAAGCTGCATTAAAGAATAGACTGCCATCAGAAGTCCCAGTTCTGTAGGATTTGCTCCGATTTCTTCGGCATAAAATGGTAAGACCGGTATGATGATTCCGAATCCTGCCATCACCAGAAACATAACTACAAATAAAATCGGTAATGCTGATTTTGTTTGCAATGGAAGATCACTCCTATTAACATCTAAGGTATTTCTCTATAGACACATTAACAATTATCACCTAACATGGCAGGATAATGCAACATCAAGGCCCCGTCCATAATAAATGATCAATCTAAAACATAAACATGTGTTAGACGATTATTTAGACAAGGAGTACAAAATCGAATGCAGGAAGCTCTAAAGGTCTTTTTTATAAATTTAGTGAGTGATATTGACAATATGTTGATTTTAGGAACGATTTTAAGACAGTATTCCTATTTGAATGTAACCTTTCTTGCTGTCATTGTTCTGACCATTACCCGTTCCTTTTATGTAGCTGTTATTGATAGTCTTTCGCAGCTTCCAATGTTCCACCTTATAATCGGGATTATTCTTCTAATCATCGCTTTTAAGCTGGTGACGAGAACGATAAAAGGAGAAGAACTGGCACGAAAACAAAACTCCTTCTTTTTAAAATTAAAGGTAGTGCTGATGCTTGCGGCAACAGATTTTTTAATTTGCTTGGACAGTATTATTGTGATCTATAAATTTTCAACTCATTTGACCCCGATTATTGTGGGGATTTTTTGCAGTCTGTTAATTTCGCTTCATTTTTTACCATTGATTGAAAAATTAGCAGTCAATTTCTTTTGGATTAATGTGATTGCCGGCGGGTTCATTGCACATAATGCCATGATGGTGATCATGAATGAACCGAGGGCAGCAAGCTTTTATCTAAAGCTTCATCAAGCCTATCCTAATGGGAATATCGTCAATATTGCAGCAGATGGAGCGGTGATTATCGTGGTCATAACGGGGATGATCTCCTATCTGAACCATCGTCGGATTACGCTGAAATAAAAAGGGGTTTATCCTATTGCAAGTAGTTCCATTTCAGTGGAGAAACATATGAAATAGAATACTAATTATCTGGTCTCACCTTTTACCCTTATATATTAACGATTATTAGAGAGTAACATTTAAATTAGCATACAAAATCGCAGTCATAATAACACGTTGATAACTATTGTCAACGTGTTACTTACTTTGTTAATTGGAATGTTATTATCATGATGCTTTTCATAGACCAAGCAGGTGATTGTAAAATAATTGTAGAGTTTGTGAATGATTATTCTCCGCTAAACGTTTCCTTATAAGTGCCAAAGTACGAAATAGGAGAATTGCTAATAAGCAATTACATCTGATTAACTAGAACTTGGAAATATAACCAGCAAAATATTGATTTAATGAAGCGAATTCGATGGGCCAAACTAGATAGCTTTAAGTGTTCACCGGATTTTAATAAGTATCCTTTTAGTTGATCTGTTGTAAATGATTTAATATCCACATCTCTAAAAAGTTGGAATAAGCAGCTTAGATTGGAACTGATATGCTTTTAATGTCTGTGGTGAGAATCCTTGGATTCCTTTATATTCGTATGCTCTTGATCATAACAAATAAATTCCTGCTTCTCGGTAATGTTTGAGGAATTATTGCCTTGATCATTGAAATGTAACCGTTAGAAAGGTATTGAAATAACGGAGCAGATTAGTGGAAGAAAATCGCATTATATTTGAAGAGACAGCATAATTCTAGAAAGGAATTTAATGAAAAACTCTTTATTTTGTGGAGGGGATGGATCATGAATATTGGAAATGAATATTTGAGAATTGTAATTGAAAGACTTAAAAATGTAAAAAAACTTGGAGATAAGACAATAATTCAGATATCGGAAGAGGAAATACATTGGACTTATAATAACGAGTCAAATAGTGTTGCAATAATAGTAAAGCATTTAAGCGGAAATATGGTTTCAAGGTGGACTGACTTTTTAACTTCAGATGGGGAAAAAGAATATAGAAATCGTGATGAAGAATTTATAGATGATATATCATCGAAATCAGAGTTAATTAGTGTTTGGGAAAAAGGCTGGAAAGTCTTGATAGATACACTAACTGGTTTAAGTGAGCAAGATTTATTAAAAAATATATACATTCGTGGAGAAAGTCATTTGGTTTTAGAGGCAATCGAAAGGCAAATGGCACATTATGCATATCACATTGGACAAATTGTTTATATTAGTAAACAATTAAAGGATAGTAATTGGAAGAGTCTCAGCATTCCGAAAGGGAAATCTGGAGAATATTTAAAGGAAATGCTTGAAAAACACCGAGATAAATAGGGGAAGGGTTTTGAACAAACGGGTGTAAGAGTTGGAGTTACCCAAGTTCATAGAATTTTTCACGTCAAATATGGACATTTAAAATTTTATACAAGTGCTGCTGTTGATAATGAAATCACTACTGCTTTATATGAAAAATTTGGTTTTGAAAAAAAGGTGTGTTTGAATATGAAGCAGGCGGCAGAAAACCTTAGAATGATTGTCCAACTTTAATGTAAAAGATGGTGAAACATGTACTTGAACTCGGGGGCTATAGTTTAAGAATCAGGTTTCCTTGCAAATAATTTCAAAAAATGCTATTTTAAAGAAGAATTATTTTTGTTCGGTGTAAAGGATAGTATTAGTAAAACTTTTCGTCTTGATGATCACTGAGAGCAAGGATAGTAATACATTGTGTGTGCTTAGCACACTAGGAGGCAACCAACATGGAAAAAGGTAAAGTAAAATGGTTTAATGGAGAAAAAGGATTCGGATTCATCGAACGTGAAGGTGGAGAAGATGTATTCGTTCATTTCTCAGCTATCCAAGGCGAAGGGTACAAAACATTAGAAGAAGGTCAAGAAGTGACTTTTGATGTTGAGCAAGGTCAACGTGGAGCACAAGCAGCTAACGTTCATAAAGCTTAAATAAAATGCCAAACATGAGCAGACTCTTTTTTAGAGTCTGTTATTTTATTTTTCTTAGAAAAACAAATAACCCCACTCAAAAATGAGTGGGGTACTTGAAAACAGTAAATCAAATGGTAAACCAAGTGTAGCATAGAAATTGTGAATCTCCTAATTTTTTTATTTTTATTACTAAAAGAAAAAACTCTGCTGGCAGCATAGAAACAGAATGAAACAATTTATGTGCTATGATTCAATAACTTTCGATTACTATTTCATATTGTGTTCAAGGATCAGGTTGATAGAAAAAGGAAATTCCGTGTAGTCGATAATGGTTTATTGTTTCTACTCCATATGAGACTGGTATGATTTTATTGCAATAGCTTGGTTAGCAGCTAAAATGGCTAAACTAATCAAAAGGTTACAACCTAGAAAACATTGGGGTGATGAAATGAGTAAAGCTAAGAGTAAAGGCGGAACAGGCAGAGGAACAGGCAAGAAGGGATGGAATCGCTGGCAAGCTAGTGCCAACAAATTAAAGAGTGCAAAACCTTATATAAGTAAAGGTACAAAAAAAACGGTTGATGAAAATGACATCTAACAATTGTGATTATTTCATCTTGAATTAATCCTCTGTTATTATAAAAATAATTGATGAAACAAGTTCCGGTTATTACCACATTAACAATAGGTTATGGAAGTAGTTAGAAGTACATATCCTAAAGAAATATTAGAGATTCTCTTTTCTATATAAAAAGAGCTCATTTTTCAATTAAATAGATAAAGAAAGAATAGGCAGGTGAACAGTATGATTGAAGTAAAAAAATCCCCACTAAGTGATGGAGATTTCAACAGAGGGGTATTCGCCACATGTGATATAAAAAAAGGAGAGCTTTTGCATGAAGCACCCGTCATTTCTTATCCAAACGACCAACATCAATATATTGAGAAAACCTTACTCGCTGATTATGCTTTTGAGTATGGAATAAATCATTCTGCGATTCTTCTTGGTTATGGAATGTTGTTTAACCATTCTTATGAACCGAATGCCATTTATGAGATTAATTTTAAAAATCATACATTTGATTTCTATGCTTATAGAGATATAAAAGCAGGAGAAGAGATTTTAATCAATTATAATGGCGATGTTGATGACAAAGATCCACTATGGTTCAATCAGGGCTACAAAGAATAGAAAAATATTCAAAACCTCGTGTTATAATATGAAATTTAGGATAATTACGATTTTTGCTCATAATTGAACAATTGAACGGATGCCTGGAAACACCCTATGCCAAGCCATAAAATATCGAGGTGTAAGAGAATGAATAAACGTTGGACAATTGGTAAAATTAAAGAATTTGTTGAGAACAATTCGGAGAGTACGTTGCTAACGACGGAATATCACGGTTTTTCTCAAAAGTTACTATTTAAATGTGCATGTGGCAACAATTTTGAAAAAACCTTTACTAAATTTAAAAATAATCACCAACGTAAATGTGACGTGTGCCAACCGCCAAAAGCGTCACGCTAAAACGTATAGCGAATAAACGAAGTACCAATTTCTATATTGGTGCTATTTATAGAGGTAATATGATGGATGATGAGTTAGTGAATGAAATGATCTCCAATCGCTATTTTAATTTGTATTGTTCTTTTTTTATAACAAATAAATTAAGCTGACCGGATGCTTTCACTATATAAAGGGTTCAGCAGTCTGCTTTTTTTGCAGTAATTACAGCTTATCTAACCATGGTCAATTGAATAGGGCAACAAAATGGACTGCTTGCGGCAGTCCATTTTTATTACCGTCATTAAACTAAGCGTAAGTAGATGAAGGAGATGATGGCAAAAAAAGATCCTTAAATATTTTTGGTTTCTTCATTTTGCACCGCTATTTTTCTCATTAAGCAAATCAATGAGCGATTAGTTTTGTCCTTTATATTCTATCAGTGAGTATTAAATCCATCAAAACTACAATAATCCACCCCTATACGGTTCAAGGCAGATTGCAATTACAGAACTGGTGCTTGTTGAGTTAACGTATCTTTCGAGAAGGATAATAGATTTTTCTTATTGATCGGGGCAGGTTAGCGAAATATAAAAATTGTTATGATAGGATAAAACAGGGAGAAGTAAAATGAAAGTAGAGATGCTTCATGCCTTTTTCAAGTAAAGCAAAAAACGTTTTAAATATAGCCTGGCCAGCTATAGGGGAATCTTACATAGAAATGAATATCGTCCATGTCATACTTGACTACCTATTGATTTTTGGATTGGCTCAATACATGGATTAGGGTTAACTGGGGCAGCGATTGCCATGATTTTAGCAAGAATTATGGTTTTGTTCGACTGTTTAAAATATCCCAACATATCCCTTACATTGCATTAAAATTAAGTGATTTCGGACTTGTATGGAGTTTAGCCTGGAGGATGATTAAGTTTGCGATACCTGCAATGTTAGAAAGGTTGTCGATGAGATTGGGGCAAGTCATTTATTTTGGCTTAATTGTACGCATGGGAACAGAAGTTTTATGCCACTCATAATATTGCGGGGAATTTAACCACATTCGCTTCTACAATAGGCGGAGGATTTGCTGTAGCATCCAGTTCTTTAATTGGTCAAGCAATCGGGGAAAAGAATCAATCCGATGTGAAGGAATATAGGAAATGGAGCTATATCCAATCTGCCATTGCCATGACCTTAGTTACTGCAATTCTTGCCTTGGGAAGTCCCTGGATAGGTAAAATATTTACGACTGATAAAACAGTTCTTCATTTGTTATGTATCATCTTAATAATTGATACGGTTTCTCAGCCGTTCTTAGCCTCCATTACCATCGATACTTCCGTGATCCAAGCTGGCGGGAACAGTAATTTCCCGATGATTGTCACGTTCGTTGGAATATGGGTAATCCGAACATTAGGTGTTTATATCTTTGCATGGAAACTAGGATTTGGATTACCAGCCGTATGGACTGCTATTGCAGCTGATAATGCACTAAGGGCAGGATTATTTGGATGGTATCGCAAACAGAAAAAAGTAATCAGAGATTTGGATTAATGTAATAAAAAAACAACTAAGAGCAAGATTGTTAAGGAATGTACTTAAACAAACGGGTGAGTTACTTGAAGAAACGGCTGCCATTTTTAATTGAATAATAGTGACATTTGTTGAAAAAGGATATAAATTGAAGCCTATACCTCGATGTAACTAATGATAATAATTCTGCCGAGTGGAAAGGATAATGGTAAACACTTCGAGGGATTGGTCTAATGTATATTCTTATTAATGCTTTTTATTTGATTGCAGCGTTAATATGGGGGGATTGGAGAAATTGGAAACAGTATTATCCCACCATTCTTTTCTTTATAATTGGAGACTTTTTATACAATTTTTTACTTTTTAAAAAATCGATGTGGATTTTCCATGATTTAATTTTACCAAATCATACAATGATAACCCTCTTAGCTATGACGATCTCTTATACTGCAACCGTATTGATATACTTAGGCAGGTTTCCGAAAGATTGGATAAAACGGTTTTTTTGGTTTTTGTTATGGTGGGGAGTTTATATAGTAATTGAATATATTAACAATAAGATGGGATTTATTACTTATCATCATAATTGGAATTTTGGATGGTCTGTAATCTTCACAGGCATTATTTTCTTTATTTTACCGATTCATCAGAGAAGACCTCTACTTGGTTGGTTTTTATCCATTATCATAATTGTATATTTGTTGAATATCTTTGAAGTGAAAATTAGCGATATGAAGTAATATTTCGATTGAGAGGTATATTTAGCTTTTTCTTCATCTAGTTGTTATTGTCTTTAATTTTGAGAGCAAGGTGATAAACGCCAATAGGGGGTAGATTATAGTTGATTATCCCCATCTGCATATGAGAGAGTGATAAAGTTGAAAGCAGCCTATCCAAGCTATGATGAAATACGAAGTATTGAATATAAATTAGCTGAAATGAAAAACGAATATTGGCTCCACCACGATGTGTTTACATTTCAATGGTGGTTACTTTTGACCATATTTATTCTTCCTTGGATTTTATGGTGGAGGTATGTTGATAAAAATAGATTAAAGGATATTGTGCTTTTTGGGAGCTTATTAATGCTTTTGGTTGGACTATTGGACGATATAGGTGTTAATGCTCAACTTTGGTCATATCCTTATCAATTAGTACAAGCAATACCAAGATTAGCCGCAATTGATTACGGTATACTTATCGTTGCTCATATGACTGTTTATCAATTCTATACAAAATGGAAATCATTTATTATTGTTAATCTAGTTATGGCAGCTATTTTTACTTTTATATTTGAGCCTTTGACTGTGTGGCTTAATATTTATAAACTTGATAACTGGAAATACATTTATTCGCTTCCAATTTATGTTGCAAAAGCTGTGTTTGTAAAATGGTTAGTTCAAAGAATAAATACAATGAATAAAGTCTAATCTGATTAATTCCAAACTGGTCAACTTAAATTAATTCTCTTAAAAAATTGTGAAGAATTTCACATAAATAAAGGGGCTTGATTTTAATAAAGAGTCGCTGCAGCGGCTCTAACTTGGCGGCTTAGTTCAAAAAGATTATAGCCAATTTCCTCTTTATTTCGTATTTGAACGATAATATGCGGGTATCAACTTAAGGGTAATATATTTTTTATCCTCGAACTTTAAAAAATGTTCTACAAGCGGTTTATAAGTGTTATTATAGTCTATCCATTCTTATTTGAGTTGAAAATGTATATAACGTCTAAAGTACATGGGGAGTTAATAAGATGGAAGATAAGAAAATGTCAAAAAGATGATAGATGAAAACACAGATGAAATTGAAAAACGAATAAATTAGAAAATTTTAATTTGGTCAGAGTATGTAGTTTTTTCTCGGTTATGGTGGTTAGTAGATAGAAAGAAGATATAAGTGCAAAATTAAAATGGTTATTCAACTAACTGCCTTATAAAATAGAAACGCTTGGTTCAAATCCAAGCGTTTTAGTTACTTATTTCTACTGTTATTTATGTTGCCAAACATAGTGTGTTTTTGGATGATATTTCATTTGCTTTCTCGACGGTATCGGAACTGTTTAATCAAGTTGGATCCCCTTTATGTTTAAGGAAAGCTGCTTAGAATAATCCGAGCAGGTACGAGCAGTGCTCGTTTCTTTCTAATTAGTCTGAGCCCATTCTTCCACATTCCAGATTTTCGTTACCCAGTCCTCATAAAATTCTGGTTCGTGGCAGACCAGTACGACCGTTCCTTTGTATGCTTTTAAAGCTCTCTTTAATTCTGCTTTTGCATCGATATCAAGGTGATTCGTCGGTTCGTCAAATAAGATCCAGTTGCTTTCCGTCATCATCAGTTTGCATAATCGGACCTTTGCCTGTTCACCACCGCTAAGCTGATTAAGCAGCCTTGAAATATGTTCGTTTTTTAAACCGCAGCGGGCGAGGGCAGCACGGACCTGATGCTGATCCAATTGCGGGAAGGCATTCCATACATCATCAATAGGAGTGATCATTCCAGCTTTGACTTCCTGTTCAAAGTAAGAAGGAAAGAGGAAGTCGCCTCGCTCCACTTTTCCGCCAAGCGGATCAATTTTTCCAAGCATGGTTTTCAGCAATGTAGATTTTCCTACCCCATTGCAGCCAATAATGGCCACTTTCTCACCGCGCTCAAGCGTCATGTCCATCATTGGCAGAAGAGGGTGGATATAGCCGATTTCAAGGTTAGAAGCCTCAAATACATAACGGCTGCTTGATCGTGATTCTTTAAATTCAAAGGTTGGTTTTACAGCTGTTTCCGGACGGTCGATCCGCTCTAAACGGTCTAACTGCTTTTGGCGGCTTTTTGCCCGGCCAGTTGTAGAATAGCGCGCTTTGTTGCGAGAGATAAATTCCTCTTGTTTCTTAATGAATTCCTTCTGTTTTTCATATGCATTGATATGCTGGTTCTTTGTCATTTCAGCTAATTCAAGGAATTTTTCGTAACTTGCCGTATAACGGGTTAGTTTGGAAAATTCTAGATGAAAAATTACATTGGATACCTGGTTCATAAACTCGGTATCATGGGAAATTAAGATAAATGCATAAGGATAGTCTTTTAAATAAGAAGATAACCAGCGGATATGCTCCACATCTAAATAGTTAGTCGGCTCATCCAGAAGCAGTACCTGCGGCTGCTCCAGAAGAAGTTTAGCAAGCAGCACCTTTGTACGCTGTCCGCCGCTAAGTGCAGCCACATCACGGTCAAGACCGATGGCATCGAGCCCCAGCCCCCTGGCAGCTTCTTCAATTTTCATATCTAATGAATAAAATCCGCCTGCATCAAGAGCATCCTGAATTTCCCCCATTTTTTCTAAAAGGGTCTCAAGTTCTTCAGGTGAGGCTTCAGCCATTTTGGCGGTTACTTCATTTAACTCTTTTTCCTTTTCAAAAAGGGGAAGGAAAGCGTCTCGGAGCACATCACGCATGGTTTTCCCACGTGTCAGCACGGTATGCTGGTCTAAATAGCCGTAATGTACACCAGGGGTCCATTCTACACGGCCCCCATCGTGAATCAGCTGGCCTGTAATGATGTTCATTAATGTCGACTTCCCAACGCCGTTAGCACCAACCAGGCCAATATGATCTTCAGCTAACAGCCGGAAGGAAACATCTTTAAATAATGTTCTGTCACCGAATGTATGAGATAAATTTCCAACATTTAACAAGCTCATTTTTCTTTGTAATCCTCGCTTTATTCAAAAATCAATCATTCTTTCATCATACTAGAATTTTACAGCCTCGACTAGAATTTTTTTATGGAAAAATCCTTTAAATTTAAATTAAATGAATAGTTTTTGGGAGGGATAGGAAAATTAAGTTAAAAAAAGGAAAAATTTTATGATTGGACTTATTCTGGCAGTAATTTTATTTAATTTTATCAGCTTTAAAACCAATAAAATATTATCCACTAATCAAATCGTCCATATTTGGACATTTACGATTGCCCTGCAAACTCTATTCGACATGTATGTTGAGGTTAAATACCATGGGTACTGGTACTTTAGCAAAGGAATTGAACTTGCCGGACTGATTCCTCATTTAGTATTGATTCCTGCTGTCAATATGATGTTCTTAAATTGGTATCCGCAAAACTCCAAGCTGTTAAAAAAAATACTTTATTTTACAGGATTTGTGATTGCGATTTTGATTTATGAGGCGATTACCTTGCTGCCTGAACCGTGGGGGTATTTTCATTATGGATGGTGGAATTTATGGTATGCTATCATCATCGATCCCATCCTGCTGCTTATTTTATTACAATATTATAAGTGGATTTGTAAATTAGAAAAAAAATCAGCTTCCCATATTAAATAGCTGTTTAATCAATAATCCCGCTTTAACGGACAGTAAGAATACCACCTCAAGATTATGAGTAAAAAAGAAGCTGGGCGGGAGAGCAGCTGCCTGTAAAGGTTTGATTGGTGAGATACAGCGAAACTTACCGATGTGTTAGCAAAGGTCTGATTGAGCCAACCTGAGTTTGTACTGACACTTAATCGGTTCGAAAGCAGCGATTAAGTGTCAGTACAACAGGACTATCCATCCGCGGGGGATGAAAAAACCGCTGATGGAAGTTTCACTTTATTTATGCTTGTACATATTATATTAGAAATAGAATGGAAGGAGGTTGGTTTGTGGCAGGCACACCTTTGAATGTCAATATAGGAACCATTTCCGGCGGAATTGTAAACTTTGGAGGCGCAGTGAAAATTGCTCCAGTTTCCGTTACAAAGACTGTTTCTGGTTCAGGTGAAGGGAACACTGGTTCAAACGTCACAACTGCGAATGGACTTAGTAGTGGTACAGTCAGTGATATCATTAGTATGATTAGACGGAGCATCGAGTAGCTCCGTCTACCTTTCTTTCAATCCTTATGAAGCTTTTAAACCCTTTTCAGTCTGCCTTTGCATCTGTTTAGCGGGCTTTATGACATTAAAGATAATGTTTAAAAAGATGGCTGTAAGACTTCCGGCAACAATTCCGCTGTTCGAAAGAATTTTTACACTATCAGGCAGGGCATCAAATAAAGTTGGAACAGTGGTAACACCAAGACCAACACCTACAGAGCAGGCGATGATTAAAAGATTTTCCTGAGAAGTGAAATCTACTTTACTAAGCATTTTAATCCCAGAAGCGATAACCATTCCAAACATAGCAACCATTGCACCGCCAAGGACAGCTGTCGGAATCACGGTTGTTAGCGCACCGATTTTTGGCAAAAATCCTAGAAATACAAGGATGAAGCCCATCAGATAAATGACTTTTTTATCTTTTACACCAGAGAATTGGACAAGGCCAACGTTCTGAGAATAGGTTGTATATGGAAAGGAATTAAAGAATGCCCCAATAACACTTGCTAATCCTTCAGCACGATATCCTTTTACCAAATCCTCTTCATTTAATTTTCGGCCGGTAATATCGGCCAGTGCAAAATATACGCCCGATGATTCTACCAGACTCACAATGGCAACCAACGTCATGGTAATGATGGGTGCCAGGTCAAACGATGGAGCAGCAAAATGTAATGGAGTCACCAAATGGAACCATGATGCTTCACTTACAGCGGTAAAGTCCACTTTTCCCATGAAGGCTGCTGCAATGGTACCAGCGATTAAGCCTAATAAAATAGAAATTGCCCGGATAAATCCTTTAAAGAAACGATAGAGTACAATAATAAATAGCAGGGTGCCAAATGCTAATGCCAGATTGGAAATAGAACCAAAATCAGGGCTGCCTTGGCCTCCGGCTACATTATTCATGGCGACCGGAATAAGTGTAAGTCCTATTATAGTGACTACAGAACCAGTCACGACTGGCGGGAAGAAGCGAATTAATTTTCCGAAATATTTAGCAATAATCAATACAATTATTCCTGAGACTAAAATGGAACCGTAAATAGACGAAAGGCCGTATTGGCTTCCAATAGCAATGATAGGGCCAACTGCCGTAAACGTGCAGCCGAGCACGATTGGAAGGCCAATTCCGAAGTAACGATTTTGCCAAACCTGCAAAAGTGTTGCAATACCGCTTGTTAAAATATCAAGTGAAACCAAATAGGCCAATTGCTCATTATTAAAATGAAGGGCGCCGCCAATAATCAAGGGGACAATCACAGCCCCGGCATACATCGCTAATACATGTTGAATTCCTAATGAAGCTGTTTGAAATGGATGCTGTTTCATTAGACAAGTTCCTCCACTTTATCATTTTTAAATAAGACTTTTCCGCCTTCAAGTGCTTCAATCTGCGCTAATGATTCAACCCTGATTCCAAGCTCTTTTAATTTGGCTGCACCATCTTGGAATGACTTTTCGATGACAATACCGATTCCTGCCAAGTTGGCTCCGCTTTGCTCTACAATATCGATTAATCCAAGAGCCGCCTGACCGTTCGCAAGAAAATCGTCAATGATTAGCACACGGTCATCTTGTGCTACATATTTTTTTGAAATGGAAATTTCGTTTGTTTCATTTTTAGTAAAGGAATGAACGGAGGCCGTCAGTAATCCTTCAGATAATGTAAGTGATTTTCTCTTTCTGGCAAAAACAACCGGGACATGTAAGTACAATCCTGCCATGACAGCTGGAGCAATACCAGAGGATTCTATTGTAACGATCTTGGTAATTCCTTCATCAGCAAATCGTGCTGCGAATTCCTTGCCAATTTCCTGCATTAATTCTGGATCGATTTGATGGTTCAAAAAGGCATCCACCTTTAATACATGTTCGGATAATGCTTGTCCGTCTTGTTTAATTCTTTCTACTAATAATTTCATAGCGACCTCCAAAATTAACTCATTTTGACAAAATAAAGAGCCCAAAGGTGTATTGCTTCACTTCAATGATGAGTGAGGCAATGACCTTTGGGCTTCTTATCGAAAGGAATAGAAAGGAAGTCCGCTTTCATGAAAACGGATGTTCATTACCCACTCATAGTCGAATTGTTTACGGCAATCCGGTAGAAACTTGCGAGCCATATTCTCGCGATTATATGAGTGAAACGTATTCAATTGATAAACACATTATAAAACAGCTAATGAGCTGAAATCAATCTTTTTTTCACAAAAAACGAATATAGGTATAAAAAAAAACGCTTTTGTTCGTGTTTTGCAAACACTTTCAATTTTGATGCTAGAAAATAGCAGAAAAAATGGATTGAATAACCATTCATTTTTCGGTACTATGAAAGAGTAAGATGTGTTCTGAAAATTCAAAAAGAGGTGTATAAATGAACAAATCAATTCCGAAATCATGGTGGAACGAATTACGATTACCGGTCATTTCAGCTCCAATGTTTTTGGTATCCGGCACCGATTTAGTGAAAAACTGCTGCTTAAATGGCATAATTGGTTCTTTTCCTGCTCCTAATGCCCGTCCAATTGAAGCGCTTGACCGATGGATGGAAACGTTGAATAAAGAATTAAAGCTGGCACGTGAAAATGAACCTAATCGAAAAATTGCCCCATGGGCGATGAATATGGTGGTACATAGTTCATATAACAGGCTTCAGGATGAATTGGAATTAATTAAAAAACACCAGCCCCAATTGGTCATAACTTCACTAGGAAGTCCCAAACAGGTAGTTGAGATTGTTCACGAATACGGCGGCCTGGTTTTTTCAGATGTCAGTGATGTGAAATTTGCTAGGAAAGCTGCTAAAACAGGAGTGGATGGACTTATCTTAGTTGCCAGCGGAGCAGGCGGACATTCCGGACAGATAAATAGTTTTGCGTTTGTAGATATGGTCCGCTCTTTCTGGGATGGGATAATTGTATTGGCAGGTTCCATTTCGACAGGCAAAGGGGTATTAGCGGCTCAAGCTGCTGGTGCAGATCTTGCATATATGGGAACAAGATTTATTGTCGCAGCAGAGAGCATGGCAAATGATGCATACAGGGAGATGCTGGTTGAAGCAACACAGGAAGACATCATGTTGACGGACGCCTTTTCTGGTGTGAATGCAAATATGTTGATACCAAGTATTAGAAAAGCAGGGCTTGATCCAGAGAAACTAAACCGAAAAGAGAAGATAGATTTTAATGACATGCAGTCAGAAAGTAAATCAAACAATGTAAAAGCCTGGCGTGATATTTGGTCTGCCGGCCATGGTGTCGGTGCAATTGACCGAATTGAACCCGTTGGGGATATTATCATGAGGCTTGAAACTGAATATCACCAAGCCCTCGAAAACCTAAACCAAAACGCAGCGAAATTAACTGGAGTACATGCCAAATAACGGAAAATGAAAAGCAGTCATTAGGCTGCTTTTTTTGAGTTCATTAGAAAAATAGAATGTTTGATTTTTAGAATAAAATTTTGTAAAATTTGTCCGCTTGACATGAACATTTTTAGGATAATATGATAAATTATAAATATGAAAACCTTTTGTTACGCGGATTTTCTGATTTCCAACTGTACGCCTCAGGTGGACAAATGTATTTTCCGTAACAACAAAAAGTAGTACATAAACCAAAAGGGGGATGTAACATGTCAAGTCAAATTTTAGAGCAATTTTTAACCGAAAACCTTGAAAATTTAAAGGGAAAAGGCCTTTATAACGTCATAGACCCTCTTGAAAGTCCAAATGGGCCAGTCATCACCATTAACGGTCATTCATTAATCAATCTTTCATCGAATAACTATCTTGGTTTGGCAACTGATGATCGTTTGAAAAAAGCTGCAGCTGATGCACTGCAAAAATTTGGTGTCGGCGCAGGAGCAGTCCGTACCATTAACGGGACATTAAAACTGCATGTGGAACTTGAAGAGAAATTGGCTGAATTTAAACATACCGAGGCAGCTATTGCTTATCAATCTGGCTTTAACTGTAATATGGCAGCGATTTCAGCTGTAATGGATCAAAACGATGCGATTTTGTCAGATGAATTAAACCATGCTTCCATTATTGATGGATGCAGGCTTTCTAAGGCAAAAATCATCCGGTATCATCATTCCGATATGAAAGACCTTCGTGCCAAAGCGAAAGAAGCTAAGGAGTCAGGAAAATATAACAAAATCATGATCATTACTGATGGAGTTTTCTCAATGGATGGGGATATTGCCTTATTGCCTGAAATCGTTAAAATTGCAGAGGAATTTGATCTGATTACCTATGTCGATGATGCCCATGGTTCAGGCGTCCTTGGTGATGGAGCGGGAACGGTGAAGCATTTTGGGCTTTCCGATAAAATCGATTTCCAAATTGGGACACTTTCAAAAGCAATCGGCGTTGTCGGGGGATATGTGGCTGGCAAGAAGAATTTGATTGACTGGTTAAAGGTTCGCAGCCGGCCATTCCTGTTTTCCACCTCACTAACGCCAGCAGATGTTGCTGCGAGTATTCGAGCAATAGAAATCTTATTGGAAAGCACGGAACTTAATCAAAAGCTTTGGGATAATGGCCGATACTTGAAAAAAGGATTAAAGGAACTTGGATTCAATATCGGAAATAGTGAAACACCGATTACCCCTTGCATCATCGGAGAAGAAACGAAATCGCAGCGATTCAGTAAACGTTTAATTGAAGAAGGAGTGTATGCCAAAGCCATTGTCTTCCCGACGGTACCAAAAGGGACCGGACGTGTTCGGAATATGCCGACTGCGGCCCATACAAAAGATATGCTGGATCAAGCCATTTCTATTTATGAAAAAGTCGGCAGGGAAATGGGGATTATTCGTTAATTTACTAACAAGGACGGGGAACATCTATGAAGCGAATATTAATCACAGGTGCTCTTGGGCAAATTGGCTCAGAGCTGACCTTGAAACTAAGAGAACTATATGGCGCTGACAATGTGATCGCGACTGATATTAAAAAAAATGACAGTGAAACAGCTTTTAGCGGTCCTTTTGAAATTTTAGATGTAACTGATGCGAAAAGAATGATGGAAATTGCAAAAAAATATCAAGTCGATACTATCATGCATTTGGCCGCACTTTTATCAGCAACTGCTGAAGTGAAGCCCGTGTTTGCCTGGAACTTAAATATGGGAGGGCTGATAAATGCACTTGAAACAGCAAGAGAAGTTAAAGCACAATTTTTCACACCAAGCTCAATTGGTGCATTTGGACCATCCACTCCAAAGGATCATACTCCTCAGGATACAATCATGCGCCCAACGACCATGTATGGGGTGAATAAAGTGGCTGGGGAACTTTTGGCCGACTATTATTATCATAAATTTGGGGTAGATACCCGCGGCTTGCGGTTTCCTGGATTAATCTCATATGTAGCATTGCCTGGCGGCGGAACGACCGATTATGCGGTGGAAATTTTCTATGAGGCTGTCAAACATCGAAGCTATACCTCGTATATTGACAAAGGTACTTATATGGATATGATGTATATGCCGGATGCGTTGAACGCAATTGTCGATTTAATGGAAGCAGATTCGTCAAAGTTAATCCACCGAAATTCCTTTAATGTCAGCGCGATGAGTTTTGACCCGGAAGAAATTGCTGCGAGTATCGCTAAATTTATTCCTGGGTTTAAAATTGATTATCAAGTTGACCCAGAAAGGCAGAGAATTGCTGAAAGCTGGCCAAACTATATTGATTCCACTGCAGCAAAAGAAGAATGGGGATTCAAATTTGATTATGATTTAGATAGAATGACACAAGATATGATAAAAAAATTAACCGAAAAATTTCAATTAAAAAAGCCAGGGTGATAAGAAAAGAGGAAGAGGTTTCGGAACCATCAGCTTTTTCCTGAGGGGGATTAGTCTCAGTCTTACTAAGTGAATAGCTCCGACACCCCGGACTCCTTTAAAGTTAGCGGTAAAGGGCTTTTTCGGAGGAATACTGGGCAGGTACTCCCCGAAAAAGCGAACGCTTTTCTTCGTCGGATGCTGCAGCAGCTTTCCTTGGTTTTGGTTCGAAAATTTTATATATTGCTTTTAAAAAAACAGCGAAGCACTTTTCTGCTTCGCTGTTATCTTTTGGCATAAATTAGTTTTTCTCTTTTTTCAGTTACCTGGCCGACAATGGATGCTTGGGCTAATCCTTTAGCGTGGAGTTCCTCTACATACCGCGGAGCCTCATCTTCACTAATAGAAACTAGTAATCCGCCGGACGTAACAGCATCACATAAAACCAGTTGTTCCTCAGGCAAAAGCTCGTGATATTCGACATCTTGCTCCAGCCATTTTTGATTCGATTTGGATCCGCCTGGAACTACCCCGTTTTTCGCCAATTCGAATGCACCGTCAAGTACCGGTACCTGTGATAACGATATTTCAAAGCTTACATTACTTCCACGGGCCATTTCACTGCCATGGCCTAAAAGTCCAAAGCCTGTCACATCTGTTACAGAGTGAGGATTAAAAGCAGTTAACACCTCTGCAGCCGTCTTGTTAAGCATGGCCATTGTTTCTGTAACCTGTTCTTCTTGCTCAGGTGTAACGGCATTTCGTTTAATGCCGGTCGTTAAAATCCCAACACCGATTGGTTTTGTTAAAACAAGGGCGTCACCTGGTTTAGCCCCAATATTCTTCCAAAATTTTTCAGGATGAACCACTCCTGTTACAGATAAACCAAATTTAGGTTCCTGATCATCGACAGAATGACCGCCGACGGTAACAGCACCTGCTTCTTTCACTTTATCAGCAGCACCGCGTAATATTTCTGCCAGCATATCCGGACCAAGCTTTTTGATTGGATAGCCGACGATATTTAAAACAGTTTTTGGCACGCCGCCCATGGCGTATACATCACTTAATGCATTTGCTGCAGCAATACTTCCAAACATATAAGGATCATCCACAATTGGAGTAAAGTAATCCACTGTTTGAATCAAAGCTATTGAGTCTGTTAATTGATATACCCCGGCATCATCACTTGTTTCATTTCCGACAAGCAATTCGGAAACCGGGTCTTGTTTTGGAAGCTGACGCAAAACTTGCGTCAAGTCCTCAGGACCAATTTTGCAGCCTCAGCCAGCTTTTGTTGATAATGAGGTTAGGCGAATTTTTTCTTGCTCACTCATATGTACACACCTCCACTCTTGGTAGTATACCTTTTTTTCTATAAAACTGCACCAAATGTGCAAACAATTTGCATTAGCTTATGCCGCTAAGATAAAATAATTTTTACACTATTTAAACATAAAACAGGAGGTTATTTATTTTGAGTAAATATCAAATCAGCGTTGAATTTTGCATGATGTGAAACTATGCACCAAAAGCCGCGGGTCTCGCGGAAGAATTGATTACCCATTTTAGACAGGATATTGAAAAATTTGAATTGATTCCAAGTTCAGGCGGTGTCTTTGAAGTCACGGTCAACGGGGAAAAAGTGTATTCGAAGAAAGAGACGGGCTTATTCCCTGATACCGAAGAGATTATCCGAAAACTGGAATCTAAATAAATAGAAAAAGTCCTCATTCAATAGAGGACTTTTTTATATTAACGATAATAACATTATGTAAACAAATGGTTAAAAAAGAAAGCTAGGGCAAAGTGACATAGCGATTTTTCCCTAAACCATCATCTGTTTTAGAAATAAAAATCTCTACTACACCATTTTGAAATAATGCTGTTACACAATGATCGATAATTTGAAAGGGGAAATAAATTTTGCGTTCTTTTTTGTAAATAGGAGCGGGAAGTGAAGTCCTATGTTTTTGTGCAGTAATAATAAGTATGAAATTTTCAATTCTTACTTTGATTTCTGAACTCAGATAATCTTTCAAAACAGCCTCCACAATCCAATGTTTCTCTGTTTCATATATATCAATTTTAAATATTGAATGATCTTCAGCTTCCGTTCTTGGGTCAAGAAAATAATCTTGCAGCCACTGTTCCATTTGATCAGGGTTATAAGAATGACGCTGAGTAGTTTTTTTCTTATCCAAAGCCAGTTCCCCCTTGCTTGTTTCATTGTATTCATTCGGTTTAGAAATGTGAAAGATGATATAATAGGTCCAAAGAAGGATTTGTAAAGGAGTTATATTCTTGAAAGAAAACTTACGATTAATACCACCGATTCATGAGCTGCAGCATCATCCAATGTTTTTCACTCTCCTTAAAGAGACTGGTTTGGATCAGGAACGTTTAACAGAACAGCTAAAGAGTGTTATGGCTCAAATCCGGAAAGCACTTATCCATCAACAATGGCAGGGAAAAGCTCCAGGTACAGACCAATTTATAGTTGAAGTATTTGACCTGGTGGAAAAATCCGTTAGAAATCAATTTTCTTTTACACTTGAAAAAGTAATCAATGCCACAGGCACTATTTTACATACAAATCTCGGCAGGGCCAGACTTAGTGAAGCAGCTGTTCAGCATGTCTTAGAAACCGCCAGGAATTATTCCAATTTGGAATATAAACTGGTTGAAGGGGTGCGGGGTTCACGCCATAGTCATGTTGAAACATTAATTAAGGAAATTACTGGTGCCGAAGCAGCGATGGTTGTGAATAATAATGCTGCAGCCGTTTATCTGGTACTAAGGGCGCTTGCTCTAAATAAAGAAGTCATTGTTTCAAGGGGCGAGCTGGTTGAAATTGGCGGTTCATTTCGCATCTCTTCTATTATGGAAGAAAGCGGTGCAAGGCTGGTTGAAATTGGAACAACAAATAAAACACATCTTTATGATTATGAAAAAGCAATAACCCTCGACACTGCGATGATTATGAAAGTTCATACGAGCAATTTTAAAGTAATTGGTTTTACTGAATCAGTTGGTACAGAGGAACTTGCTCAGCTTTCACATACAGTTGACCCAATTATTTTTTATGAGGATCTTGGCAGCGGCGCATTGTTTGATTTTCGTAAACATGGCATTGGTGATGAACCGGTAGTAAGAGAGGTTGTAGAAAAGGGGGCAGATGTTGTCACCTTTAGCGGCGATAAGCTGCTGGGAGGACCGCAGGCTGGTATTATCGCTGGCAAAAAAGAACTTATTGATCGTCTGAAACAGCATCAATTGGCCAGGGTGGTCCGTGTAGATAAAATGACGCTTGCGGCACTTGAAGGTACATTATTAGAATATGCCCGCGGCGGGAAAGCAATGCGTAAGATCCCGACTATCCATGATTTATTAGTTTCTATTAATGAATTAGACGAAAGGTCTCGAAGATTTGTTACAAAATTGTTACAAAAGACAAACCAATTTAAAGCAAAAATTCTGGAAGATGTCAGCCAAGTAGGAGGGGGGACGATGCCTGGTGTCGAGCTGCCAACCGTGGTCATTGCCTTACAACATGAAACCCATACAGCTGAACAGCTTGGAAAAAAATTACGAACTGAAAACAAACCCGCTATTGTTGGAAGAATTCAGAAAGATGATTATCTGATTGATTTGAGGACTGTGACAGTAGAAGAGGAAGAGCTGCTTTTGAAAGCACTGGAAAATATTCATTAAAAAAGAATCGGCTGTAATCGCCGATTCTTTACATATCATGACCCGAATTATGCTTTGCTCTAGTATGGTTGCGGTTTTTTACTTTTTTTGATCCGCTGAGAGGTTCTTGCTGACCTGATAGTTTTGGTGAATTTCTTCGCATATCGGTTCCGTCGTTTTTGTTTGTCATTTTCATCCCTCCTCATTTGTTAGGATGCAATCAATACCCTTTTTTATGCTGAATATTTTTTTCTCGTTTGTACAATTTAAAGGGTAAACAAAAATGAAGGAGGAAGAACCAGTGACACAAAGAAATCCTTATAATAAAAACAAACAGGAAGCTTTTCAAGCCGCACAGCAAGGATTTGAGGATGCACAAGGCCTATTTGAAACCATTGTTAGTGATAATGCCAATTATGGCCATCAATTAAAGCATTTAAAAAATGAAGTGAATGAAGCCTATCAGCAAATTGAAAATGCTTTAGAAGTAGCCTCAGAAAAGCAACGTGAACAATTAGAACGTTTCCAACAAGATCTGCAGCAAATGGTTACAGAAGTTAATCAAGGTGAATAAAGAGCGCAGGCACTTTCCATGCGCTTATGCTGGATTTACTAAATGACGAAAAAAGGGTCCTCATGCTGGGGACCCCTCATTTTCCATCTATTACTGATTTTTCTTCCGCTTTTTATTATTGCGCTTCTCCATTTCTGTTAACGGCTCATTTGCCATTTCCTCATGATATCCGGCACCATTTCCTTGTGCTTTTGCATTATTCATTCCTGGGATTACATGATTTGCTTTACGTTTTGCCATCCCCATCACCTCCTATATTTTTACTATTTCCTTTGATACAAAATTAATGACAAATAAAAAGTTTTTTGACATAATAAAAAAGATAATTCTTCATCTTTTGCTCATTTTATACATATGGAGATTCGCGGGTTTCTAAATTTTCTGAATGGGTTACATATAATTCAATAAGAAAAACTTATCAAGAACAATAACTTTCTTGTTATTTACTTATGTAATCGCTTGTATTAAGATAAGAGTGAAACTAAGATGGAAATATCGATTATTTGTAAAACTATGTTTTTTAATGTCGAGTAAGGGGGAGTTTTTTTATGGTGAAAAACGATGTATTTAATGCGCGTTCTTCCTTTGACGTAAACGGAAAAAGCTATCATTATTACCGTTTAAACGCATTAGAAGAAGCAGGCATTGGCAAAGTATCTAAACTGCCATATTCCGTAAAAGTATTGCTTGAATCTGTCCTTCGTCAGTACGATGGACGTGTTATTACAAAAGAGCATGTTGAAAATTTAGCAAAATGGGGAACTTCTGAATTGAAAGAAGTTGATGTTCCATTTAAACCATCTCGTGTCATTCTTCAGGACTTCACAGGTGTGCCAGCAGTTGTTGACCTTGCTTCTCTAAGAAAAGCAATGGCTGATCTTGGCGGCGATCCTGACAAAATTAATCCTGAAAAAACAGTTGATCTTGTTATTGACCACTCTGTTCAAGTTGATGCATATGGATCAGATAATGCATTGAAAGTGAACATGGATTTTGAATTCCAACGTAATGCAGAGCGTTACCAATTCTTAAGCTGGGCACAAAAAGCATTTAACAACTATCGTGCTGTTCCGCCTGCAACTGGTATCGTTCACCAAGTTAACCTTGAATTTCTAGCTGATGTTGTTCATGTGGCTGATGTGGAAGGTGAACTTGAAACTTATCCAGATACTTTAGTAGGTACTGACTCTCATACAACTATGATCAATGGTCTTGGTGTTCTTGGCTGGGGCGTGGGCGGTATTGAAGCAGAAGCAGGAATGCTTGGACAGCCTTCCTATTTCCCTGTACCAGAAGTTGTCGGAGTTAAATTAATCGGCGAACTTCCAAATGGTGCTACTGCTACTGACCTTGCATTAAAAGTAACTCAAGTTCTTCGTAAGCATGGTGTAGTAGGTAAATTTGTAGAATATTTCGGACCTGGCGTACCAACACTTCCGCTTGCAGACCGTGCTACAATTGCTAACATGGCTCCTGAATATGGTGCAACTTGCGGTTTCTTCCCAATTGATGAAGAATCACTTGCATACTTACGCCTGACTGGACGTGATGAAGAGCAGATTAAAGTAGTAGAACAATATTGCAAAGCAAACGGCTTATTCTTCAATCCATCTGAAGAGCCAGTTTATACAGATGTAGTTGAAATTAACCTAGCTGAAATCGAAGCAAATCTTTCTGGTCCTAAGCGTCCGCAAGATTTAATTCCACTTTCAAAAATGAAAGAAGAATTCGTAAAAGCTGTTTCAGCTCCTGCTGGAAACCAAGGTTTCGGTTTTGAGCCAGCTGAACTTGAAAAGTCTGCAACGATTAAGTTCAACAATGGCGACGAAACTGAAATCAAAACTGGTGCAGTTGCGATTGCGGCTATTACAAGCTGTACCAACACTTCTAACCCATATGTTCTTGTGGCTGCCGGCCTTGTTGCGAAAAAGGCAGTTGAACTTGGAATGGAAGTGCCTAAATTTGTTAAAACATCTTTGGCACCAGGATCTAAAGTTGTTACCGGATACCTTCGTGATTCCGGATTACTTCCATATCTTGAGCAGCTCGGTTTTAACCTAGTTGGTTACGGATGTACAACATGTATTGGTAACTCTGGTCCATTAAAAGAAGAAATTGAAAAAACAATTGCAGAAAACGATCTTCTCGTTACATCTGTTCTATCTGGTAACCGTAACTTTGAAGGACGTATTCATCCGCTTGTAAAAGCAAACTATCTTGCTTCACCGCCTTTAGTCGTTACTTACGCACTAGCTGGGTCTGTGAACATTGATTTTGCTTCTGAGCCAGTAGGAAAAGATAAAGACGGAAACGATGTATTCTTTAAAGACATTTGGCCATCAACTGCTGATGTTAATGATGTTGTGAAACGCACAGTTACACCGGAATTATTCCGTAAAGAATACGAAAATGTATTTGGTGATAATGAGCGTTGGAACGAAATCAAAACAAGCAATGAGCCATTATACAACTGGGATGTTGACTCAACTTATATTCAGAATCCTCCATTCTTTGAAGGCCTATCAAAAGAGCCTGGAAAAGTTGAACCATTATCCGGCTTACGTATTGTCGGCAAATTCGGCGACTCTGTCACAACTGACCATATTTCACCTGCAGGAGCAATTGGTAAAAATACTCCAGCTGGAAAATATTTATTAGAGCGCGGCGTACAGCCTCGTGACTTCAACTCTTACGGTTCACGCCGTGGTAACCACGAAGTTATGATGCGCGGTACATTTGCAAACATCCGTATCCGTAACCAAATTGCACCTGGAACAGAAGGCGGTTATACTACTTTCTGGCCAACGAACGAAGTTATGTCCATTTACGATGCATGCATGAAGTATAAAGAAAATGGCACTGGCTTAATGGTTGTTGCAGGTAAAGATTACGGAATGGGTTCTTCTCGTGACTGGGCGGCAAAAGGTACGAACCTTTTAGGTATTAAGACTGTACTTGCTGAAAGCTTTGAGCGTATTCACCGTTCAAATCTTGTGTTAATGGGTGTTCTTCCACTTCAATTTAAAGAAGGCGAGAATGCTGAAACACTTGGTTTAACTGGTAAAGAAACATTCGAAGTCCAAGTTGACGAAAATGTTAAACCACATGACCTTGTAAAAGTAACTGCGGTTGACGAAAACGGCAATAAGAAAGAATTCGAAGCAGTTGTTCGTTTCGATTCAGAAGTTGAAATTGACTACTATCGTCATGGCGGTATCTTACAAATGGTTCTTCGTGAAAGATTACAAGCCTAATTTAGTTTTTAAGGAAACACCATGCATTGATTTGCATGGTGTTTTTTAATATAAGAATTTAGATGTTCTCGACTTCGAAAGTTATCCAGCTCTACAAGGAAGATTCGTGAGTATTAGCAGTATTAGCATCACAGAAAGGAATCACTTCCGACGTGGGCCTAGCCAGTTTTTCATTCTGAATAACCTCCTGGAGTAATCTGTGCTGGCGTTTGCTTTAAACAGGTCCAGATTCAAACAATCATTTAGACACTAAAAGTAAAAAGACGGCATTTTAACCATCAAGAACATTTGTTTTGTCAGGATTGAACTTAAAGGACTAAGAACATTCATCTCAGGAAAAGGCTGTGCACTACGAAGGGGGCTTTATCTTTTCTCATTAATTTTTCACAGAATCGGCAAATTACATTTTTGTTTTACCTTAGTTTATAGTGTAAAATCAACTATAGCGATTATGATTTGAAGGAGAGGATTCGGGATGATCAAAAAGGTAATTGCTGCTGTTGTCCTCATTGCTTTACTTACCGTAGCAATTGTACAGGCAGTGGATAAAAAGACTGATAAACAGCCTGATACAGCAGAAGAGGCCTCAGCCAATAAAACCTCATTGACAATTGGTGCTAAGGCTCCCGATTTTGAATTAAAGACTTTAACTGGGGATAGTGTAAAACTTTCAGATTTAAAAGGAAAAAAAATTATGCTGAACTTTTGGGCAACATGGTGTGGACCTTGTAAAGAAGAGATGCCGGCAATGGAGGAGTATTCCAATACTATTGATAAAGATACAATGATTCTTGCTGTAAATATTGATCCGCAATTAAAGGTCCAAGAGTTTGTTGACAAATATAAGATTACTTTTCCAGTCCTATTGGATGCCGAGGATGCGGTAAACACCTCATACCAAGTTATATCCATTCCGACCACTTATTTTATTGATAGCAAAGGGGTTATTCAAAATAAATTTGTTGGTACGATGAAGCTTGAAGATATGAAGGATTATATGAGTAAACTTAAATAAATCTTTAAACGCTGACACTGGATCAGCGTTTTTTCTTTTATACACCGCTAAAAAGGTTTTCAACATAAAAAAGGGATTTAATTTTCAAAAAGTTGTAATAATTAAAAGCGTAGTTGGTAATAATAGCTGATACAATAGTTAGTAAGGAAGGTGATAGACATGAGAAGACCTAGAAAACGTTCCTTTTCGGAATTAGTTTCTGAAAATAAATCCCAGCTTTTAAAAGACAGTGCTGCGTTAGAAAAAATCGAACAACGTTTAGAGCAAAAACGTCTTGGTAAAGCTGAATAATATCACAAAAGATTACCATTCATGGTTTCTCCTTTTTGGGACAGAATGTTACTAAGGGGGGATTAAATCATGGGTAAAGGGTATCAAACTAAACACTTTAGACCAAATCATATTGGAACACAGCCACATAGTTTCGGTGGAAATAAGGGTAAACAAATGCAAGACAAATCTGGTGAACATGCTCAAGTAATGCAAACAAAAGGTGAATAAAATTAGAAAAGCAAAAGCGACTTACTATGCCCTGCCTAGCACAAGTCGAGAGGGCAAGTAGGTTATTCTTTAACCTGCTTGACGACCTCGGGGGGACTAGTCGCTGGAGCTGGAAATAGGTAAGATCCATTGGCATAAGCAGCTGATGGGTCTTTTATTTTTCATTTTCGCACTTCTATTTTTTTCTAATGATAATTTCCCGGCTTCGATACAAACTATATCTGTACCAAGTACAATTGTTAGGAGGAATTATGTTATGGCTTATAACAACAAACCAAAACCAGATGACCGTAGTGATAACGTGGAAAAACTGCAATCCATGATACACCATACAATCGAAAACATGGAAGCAGCCGAGGAATCATTAGACTTTACAGATAGTGATACACAGCGCCAGCAAATCCAGGCAAAAAATGAGCGCCGACGTGAAAGTATCGAATCCTTCCGCAGTGAAATCAAGGATGAAGCAAACTCCAACAATAATACGCAAGGCTAGAATCTCAATGACTTAAGGACCCGCCCTATGGACAGGTCCTTATTTTTATATAAAAACTGGCAGGATGAAATGAAAGCCGTGTTAAAAAAGGTCTTAAAGACAAAACCGACAGTCTGTCTTTAATAAGGCGTCCTAAAGACAAAACCGGCAATCTGTAAGGGAAACTTGTCTTTAATAAAGCGTCTTAAAGACAAAACCGGCTAGCATCAAGGGAAACCTGTCTTTAATAAGGCATCTTAAAGACAAAATCAGCAAGCAGTAAAGTCAAACTGCCTTTAACAAGGCGTTTAGCGAAAAAAATCAGCAATCTGAATAAGCAACCTGTCCTTAATCAAAGGAATCTACCAATCAGCCTGCGTCTTTTGCTTAGTATCAATATATTTCTTATGGTAAGATAGAAGGGAATTTTTTAAAGTGATGTGATACCATGAATCGACCTAATAATATTAGAACTGCACCCCAGGATCAAATCCGGTTATGGGAAAAAGAGTTAGCGGAAAGCGGAACTATAACGAATGAAAATCAATTAATTACTCTCATAAGCAAGGAAACAAATCCAGTTCTGTTATCTAACCTGCTGACACTCGCGGCCCGTTCCAGAATCAATAGGAATAAAGAAGATTCTCTTGCCTATGTCTGGCTTGAAAAAGCGGTAAAGCTAAACCCGCTGAATCAAAAGGCAAAGCAAATCATGATTCATTCAGACTGGAAAGAGTTAAAGAACATTCTTGCACCACTTTCTTTTCCAGCCATGAGAGAAACGGATAACCGTACCGCTAAAAAGACGGTTGCCGAGGAATACATAAAAATCTGTCAGCAATTTTTGACTGATACCGAAGAAAAACTTCATGATTTACTAACAATGGTTGATCTTGCTTCGTCTATGACGGACCAAGATTTATTCAAAAAACTTCAGCAGCTATACCAGCTGCTTTCATCCGTTATTGATGAAACAGCTAGTTTGCTTAAAGCCGCTGAAGAATATGAGCAGTCGATTATCGGAGTGTTCCATACTGCCGTTTATTATGAGGATTTAAAACAGCATTTGTCCAAAGTGGAAGAGATGAAACAAATGTGGGAAAAGCTTTTTATTGAGCCGGAAGAGGAAAAATCCTCTACAGCTAAGAACGCTTTGGATGAGCTGAATGAAATGGTTGGCATGAAATTGGTTAAAAAACGGGTTAAAGATTTTTACCGATTTCTAAAATACCAGAAACAGCGTAAGGAATATGGCTTTAACATAAAAGACGATTTGAGTTTAAATATGATTTTAACCGGAAATCCCGGCACTGGTAAAACAACATTAGCCCGGCTGATGGCGAAAATTTATCATGAGCTTGGCGTGCTGCCGAAAGAGGAAGTAATTGAAACAAACCGGGCCCAGCTGGTCGGATCCTTCGTTGGTCAAACTGAGGAAAATGTAAGGACCGTCGTCGAACGTTCACTTGGCGGTGTGTTGTTTATAGACGAAGCTTATAGTTTAAAGCGGGAAGGGCAGACCGGCAATGATTACGGGCAAGCTGCGATTGATACGCTGGTTTCTCTTATGACAGGAAAGGAATATGGCGGGAAGTTTGCTGTTTTTTTAGCCGGATATCCGGAAGAAATGCGTACCTTTTTAGATGCCAATCCAGGGCTGCGGAGCCGTTTTCCACAATCGAACTTTATTCATTTACCCAATTACTCTAACGAAGAATTAATTGAAATCGGAGAAAAGGTTGCAGCCAATAACGATTATTATTTAACAGATGAGGCTAAGATTGAACTCAATCACCGCCTTGAGCAGGAAATGGTTGACGATACCTTCGGAAATGCACGTACGGTCAGCAATATTGTCTTAAACGCGATTTTTAAAAAAGGATCGGAAAATGAAGGAAATCAAGAGATTGTTGATTTTATGATTTTAGAAAAAGAGGATTTTTTATCAGAGCAAGAGAACAAGTCAGAACCTCCAATGGAACAGCTTAACGGTTTAATCGGGCTTGAGACATTAAAAGCGGAAATGCAATCACTGTTTTCTTTTGTTAACATGCAGCAATTTCGGCGCAGTAAAGGGCTTCCGACAGTACCTATTCAGCTTCATTCCGTATTTACTGGAAATCCGGGGACAGGGAAAACAACTGTTGCCAAAATTTACGCAGAGCTGCTAAAGGAATGCGGGATCCTGAAAAGAGGTCATTTAGTTGTCACGAGCCGCGCGGATTTTGTGGCAGGCTATGTCGGGCAGACCGCCGGAAAAACAAAGAAAAAGATCCGCGAAGCTTTAGGCGGTGTACTATTTATTGATGAGGCTTACTCATTACTTGGGCATACAGCCGGTGATTTTGGCAAGGAGGTCATTGATACTCTTGTGGATGAAATGACAAAGCACAATGAAAATCTGGTGGTCGTCCTAGCAGGTTATCCAAATGAGATGGACAGGCTGCTTGAAAGCAACCCAGGACTCCGTTCCAGATTTAAAAAGTTCTTTTTCTTTCCTGATTATTCTTCGGAAGAATTGCTTCAAATTATGGTCTCCTATGCAGACAATTATCAATATAAAATCACGGAAGATGCGAAGGAATTGCTCCTTAAGACGATGGAAAAGGAATCATTTCAAGGAAACGGCAGATTTGCTGCCAATTTGGTAGATGCCATGATTCAAGCGCAAGCCGCCCGTTTAATGGAGAAACTTACCGTATTACAAGAAGAACAGCTTTTTGAACAAGCATTAATACTAGAAGCTGAGGATGTAAAAACAGCTTTAAGTAAAATTTAAATATAGGGAGACTGTTTAAGATGGGAGAATTTTTTGTTTCTACTAGAAAAATACAGCTTTTTTATGCAGATACAGACATGATGGGTGTCGTTTACCATGCTAACTACCTAAAGTTTTTCGAATTAGGCAGAACAGGATTGATTGAGGATCTTGGGTTTAGTTATACCGCGATGGAGGAGGACGGTTACTTCGCCCCGGTTTATGATGTCCATGCAATATATAAGAAACCATTACGTTATGGTGACGAGGCATTTGTTCAAACATGGATTGAGCATAATGATGGATTAAAAACAGTCTATGGTTACTCCATTATTAATGGAGATGAAGAAGTATGTGTAGAGGGGACTACTACCCATATTATCGTAAGAAAAGATAATTTCAGGCCAACTGCCTTTAAAAAGGCATTTCCTGATTGGTTTGCAAAATATGAGGATATCAAGAAAAGGTAGATTTTGTCTTTAGAGGTGATTAGGTTGGCGTTTGGCATTAAGAGGCGGGATGTTGAAGAGTGGAAAAGAAAAATCGACCATGGTGAAATCGCCTTTTTAACCCATTACTGGCTGGATGACCGTTTTCCCGGCTGTAAAACAGTGACAAAGGTTGGCTGCAAAGATCTGAAAAAGTTGGCTGCATGGGGCAGCAAATATGGATTAAAGGAAGAGTGGATAGACCATCGTAAGGATGGTTATTCACACTTTGATTTATTAGGTACGCGGCAAAAAGAAATCCTTGAGCAAGAAGGATTGTTCGAACATATTTGGAGATAGGCGGTGATACGATGTTTAAAATGACAGAAGCAGCTTATCAGGTATTAAAGGATGCCATGGAAGCTGAAAAGAAAACAAGTGATGAAGTATTGTTTTTACGGTTAAGCATGGGTATTGGCTGAGGCGGGCCGAAATTAAATCTGTCTCTGGAAGAGCGGAAAATACAGGGTGACCTCACATATGAATTTGATAATTTAACGGTATTGATTCATGAAAAAGACCTAGTCTATTTTAACCATACAAAGCTTGATTACGTCCGAGACGTCATGGGCAGAAAGAAATTTCAATTGTTAAAGATTTGAAAATAGGGACTCCTGATGGTAAGTAGTTCCGTTTCAGTGGAGAAACATACCAAACAGCATGTTAAATAGGAGACAAAATCGCATACGATTTTGTCTCCTATTTTCCTCTTATATATCAACGACCAAGAGCTATAACCACTTTAATTAGCCAGCAAAATCGCAGCCTAAAAAACATATTGACAATAGTTGTTGTCAATGTGCTAATTACTTGTTAATTCCTATGCAATTGGCTAGGTTGTTTTTTACTGAGGTTCACTTGGTTTTTTTAAAACATAAGTAGTCTAATCCATAATTGAGTAACCGGCGTAGGTAAAATAAGCGGAGATTTTTCCGCTATATGCAGAACGGTGCTCGTTTCAGGGAATATAAGGGGAGGTTTTCCGCTTATCCAAAGCAAAATTACCTATTTTCACATTTTTCGAGTCAATAGGCGGAAACCCTCCGTCTATTTTAGCTATTTTCAGTGTTTTTTGTTACTTAAGGGAAATTTCTCCGCCTATTTATCAAACTTGCCTCAGCGTTTAACGACTTGTACAACCTCTCCACATTTTCGGAACTACTTATCCTGATGGGAGCCCCTTTTTCTTATGCAAAACTATCCAAAAAATCCATTAATTCATCAAAATTTCTAGTTACTTTTATTGGCAAATTTCCACCCGGTTCATCTAGAAAAAACTCAACAAAAAATTCATTTGGGTTAGCATTACTAGTCACATAGGTTGAAAATATATATTCCTGCGGTATACTTTGCATCTGAATCCCTCCCATTACACCAGATTCTCACTATCTTTAGTGTAATTTAAATGATATGAAATGAATGGAAGATTTATGAAAGTTTTATGAAAAAAATAGCTGTAACATTGATGTTACAGCCATTTGATCTTCGGTTCTGTTTTGTTCATTATTCGTTTAATATTTGTTCGATGACGATAAATAACGAAGGAAACTAAAAGTGTAATGACAATCAACAGCGGAGGATCCCATCTATCAACAAACCCGGATATTAAAACATAAATAATACCTACAATTCCTGCAATCATCGAAGACAATGAAACATATTTGGTTAAATATAAACCAATGAAGAACGCTAGTACAAGTGTGATAAATAGAAGAGGCTCGTAGCACAAAATAACCCCGCCTGAAGTCGCAACTGCCTTACCGCCGCGAAAACTTGCAAAGATAGGATATGTATGGCCGATGACGGCAAATATCCCAGCCAATAAGGGATGCATATCAACAGCAAGAATCGCCGGTAATGCTGTTGCCAGAGTCCCTTTTAAAATATCAGCCATCGTCACGACAATGCCAGCTTTTATGCCAAGTGTTCGAAACGTATTGGTAGCTCCAAGATTTCCGCTCCCATGTTCACGAATATCCGTTTTATAAAAAACTTTCCCGACAATCAAGCCGGAAGGAATGGAACCCAGCAAATACGCAAGGACGATGACAACAATCAATAATCCCATTCAAAATTACTCCTTTAACAAAAACTCAAGCTATTCTATTTTACACTAAGAAAAAAGGAAAATCACTATATGATTCGTTTTTCATCCTTATTCAAGAAAATTTGTATAAATAGAGTCAAATTTATTACAAAAGTATGGAGGATTTTCAAACCATTTGTTAAATCGCTCCATCCATGTACCTTGGTCCCTTTGAATGGGCTAAAATAAAGGTAAATAACAATCACTAGCCGGTCATACCTGACTATTAATGGTTGGTGTGATAATATGAGGTGATCTTATGGAAACACGTAATGATACAGATTATCGCAAATTAGCGGAAAAATATGAGGCTATTAATCGATTGTTAGAAAAAAGGCTGCAAGAGGAAATGGCCAAGAATCGGGAAAAAGATGAAATTCTGATTCAGCATTCCCGGCTTGCGGCAATGGGTGAAATGATGTCTTGTATTGGCCATCAATGGCGTCAGCCGCTAAACAGTCTCATGCTTTTAGTCCAGGATGTAAGGGATGCATTGGAATATGGAGAAATAAATGAGTCATATATTGATCGTTTTACACGCGAAAGCATGATTCAAATTAAACAAATGCTGCAAACCATAAACGATACTCGTAAGTTTTACAAGCCAAATAATGAAAAATGCACATTTTCTGTAGGAGATGCTATTGAAGAGGCACTCTCTATCTTTTCACCAATCCTTCAAAATCATGGGATTATCGTTGAATTTCAACATAGAGGACAGCAGAATGCTTATGGGTATCCTAATGAATTCAGCCAGGTAGTCTTAAACATTTTGTCCAATGCCCGCGATGCGTTTGTAACAAAAGATCAGCCTAATCGTAAAATCAGCATTAAAATTTATGAGACGAAAGAATTCGTAACTGCAGAATTCACGGATAATGCGGGAGGAATTGACCAATCCATGATTCAAAAAGTATTTGATCCTAATTTTACAACAAAAAAATATGGTTCCGGATTTGGGTTATATTTGACAAAAATGGTGCTGGAAAAAATGGATGGAAGTGCTGTGGTTGAAAATAATGGTGATGGAGCCTGTTTCAAGCTTACCATTCCAAGGGCTCCGTCCATGATCCTCCATGCATGAGCCTTTTAGTTGAGTATATTTCATCGTTTTAGGTAAAATATAGTAAAATAGTCAATTTGGGGAGTGTTTCTATGACGATTGAAAATCCAAGCCGTGAAGAAATCAAATCTATTTTGAAAAAAGCAAAACGGATTGCTGTTGTTGGCCTTAGCAGCAACCCTGAAAGAACCTCCTATCAAGTTTCGGCAGCGATGCAAAAAGCAGGATACGAGATCATTCCGGTTAATCCAACCATTGACGAAGCATTGGGTGTAAAGGCAGTTTCTTCCTTAAAGGATATTAAGGGACATGTGGATATTGTCAATGTTTTCCGCCGCTCAGAGCAGCTTTTCGATGTTGCAAAGGAATTTGCCGACATTGATGCTGATGTTTTTTGGGCACAGCAAGGCCTTGTCAATGAAGATGCGTATCAGTTCCTAAAGGAAAAGGGATATACCGTAATCATGGATCGATGTATTAAAGTGGAACACGCCTTAACAAGGGCACAATAATGGTTCAAAAGCTGCTGCACGTTTGGCAGCTTTTTCTATTTTTGTGGAAAAAATCAGCAGTAATAAGCGGTAAATCCGGTATGGATTTTAAATATCTATTTGCCAAATTAAAATAAATCGCTAAAATAAAGCATAGACTCGTTGAAAGATATGATAAAATAAATAAGACAAACATTCGTTCTTATTACAAAAGAATGAACAAACAAACTAGATTATTGTATACATTGTAAGTTAAATCTTTTTTTATAAAGGAAAAATAACTCCTTTATCGAATCAATGAGAGAAAGTGTTTTGGTTTTGCATGGTATGAAAGGGGAATTTTAGTGGCAACTAATCAACAGACGACTTTTGAATATAATGATGATGCCATCCAGGTACTTGAAGGGCTTGAGGCAGTTAGGAAACGTCCCGGAATGTACATTGGCAGCACGGATTCACGCGGACTTCATCATCTCGTGTATGAGATAGTTGATAACTCTGTCGATGAAGCTCTTGCAGGGTATGGTAATCATATTATTGTTAAAATTCATAAAGATAACTCCATCAGCGTTGCCGATAAAGGACGGGGAATGCCTGTCGGAATGCATAAAATGGGGAAACCAACAACTGAGGTTATTTTAACGGTTCTCCATGCAGGGGGTAAATTTGGACAAGGCGGCTACAAAACAAGCGGCGGCCTTCATGGCGTTGGCGCCTCTGTTGTGAATGCTTTATCAGAATGGCTGACTGTTACAATTAAACGGGACGGTTTCGTCTATGAACAGCGCTTTGAACATGGAGGAAAGCCAGTCACAACACTTGAAAAAATCGGGAAAACCAATCAAACTGGGACGACCATCCACTTTAAACCGGATCCTTCCATTTTTTCAGCTACCACATATAATTTCGAAACCTTATCTGAGCGGCTGCGTGAATCAGCATTCTTGTTAAAAGGAATGAAAATTGAAATCATTGATGAACGTAATGATTCGCGTGAAGTATTCCATTTTGAAAATGGAATTGAAGCATTTGTTGAATATTTAAACGAGGAAAAAGATGTTCTTCATCCAGTCATCAGCTTTGAAGGTGTCCAGCACGAAATTGAAGTAGAGTTTGCCTTTCAATTTAATGATGGCTATTCAGAAAACATCTTATCGTTTGTTAACAATGTCCGCACTAAGGACGGCGGCACCCATGAGATGGGCGCGAAAACAGCCATGACCAGGGCATTTAATGATTTTGCCCGCAAGGCAGGTTTATTAAAAGAGAAGGATAAGAACCTGGACGGAACAGATATTCGTGAAGGATTATCTGCTATTATTTCTGTCCGTATTCCTGAAGATCTCCTCCAATTTGAAGGACAGACAAAAGGAAAATTAGGAACAAATGAGGCCAGATCCGCAGTTGACTCTGTTGTCTCTGAACATCTTTCTTACTTTTTGGTAGAAAATCCAGATATCAGTTCACTATTGATTAAAAAATCTGTTAAAGCCTACCAGGCACGGGAGGCAGCAAGAAAAGCGAGGGAAGATGCCAGAAGCGGCAAAAAACGCAAACGTTCTGAAACATCTTTATCTGGTAAGCTTACGCCAGCCCAATCCCGTAATCCGCAAAAAAATGAGCTTTATCTTGTAGAGGGTGACTCTGCGGGCGGTTCTGCCAAACAAGGCCGTGACCGTCGATTCCAAGCGGTTCTGCCGTTAAGAGGTAAAGTTATTAACACTGAAAAAGCCAAGTTGTCCGATATTTTTAAGAATGAAGAAATTAATACGATTATCTATACCATTGGTGCCGGTGTCGGCCCCGATTTTTCAATGGAAGATATCAATTATGATAAAATCATCATCATGACGGATGCGGATACGGATGGCGCGCATATTCAAGTATTATTGCTGACATTCTTTTACCGCTACATGAAGCCGCTCGTAGAAGCGGGTAAAGTATACATCGCTCTTCCACCGTTGTATAAGGTAAGCAAGGGCACAGGTAAAAAAGAAATCATTGAATATGCCTGGAATGAAGAAGAATTACAGGGTGCCATCAAAAAGGTCGGAAGAGGGTATATTATTCAGCGTTATAAAGGACTAGGCGAAATGAATGCCGACCAGCTATGGGAAACAACTATGGATCCGGAAACACGTACGTTAATCCGTGTAAAAATTGATGATGCCGCACGGGCTGAACGCCGGGTTACAACACTGATGGGCGACAAGGTAGAACCACGCCGTAAATGGATTGAAAGCAACGTTTCTTTCGGACTGGAAGAAGACGATACCATTTTAGAAAATGAAAATATTACAATATCTGAAGGGGGAAATGAAGGATGAGTACACCAGAAAAATTCCGTGATCTCCCTCTCGAAGAAGTCATTGGTGACCGTTTCGGCCGTTATAGTAAATATATTATTCAAGAGCGGGCTCTGCCTGATGCACGTGACGGCTTAAAGCCTGTACAGCGCAGAATTCTATATGCGATGCATGTGGAGGGAAATACACATGACAAAGGATTTAGAAAAGCCGCAAAAACAGTTGGTAATGTAATCGGTAATTATCACCCTCATGGTGATTCCTCCGTGTACGAAGCAATGGTGCGGATGAGCCAGGACTGGAAAGTTCGTAATGTGTTAATCGAAATGCACGGAAATAACGGCAGTGTCGATGGTGATCCGCCGGCAGCTATGCGTTATACAGAAGCAAGACTTTCAGCAATTTCTGCCGAATTAGTACGGGATATTGAAAAAGAAACTGTGGATTTTATTCCTAACTTTGATGATACCTCCATGGAACCTACCGTTATGCCAGCAGCGTTCCCTAACCTTCTGGTAAATGGTTCTACTGGTATTTCCGCCGGTTATGCGACTGATATACCGCCGCATCACCTGGGAGAAGTCATTGACGGTGTTATCATGAAAATGGATAAACCCGATGTATCTGTAGATGAATTAATGACAGTTATTAAAGGACCAGACTTTCCGACAGGCGGGATTATTCAAGGAATTGATGGAATTAAAAAAGCCTATGAAACAGGAAAAGGCAAGATTATCGTCCGCAGTAAGGCCGAGATTGAAGACGTCCGCGGGGGAAAAAAGCAGATTGTCATAACGGAAATTCCGTATGAAGTCAATAAAGCAAACCTCGTCAAGAAAATGGATGAATTCCGTTTGGACCGTAAAGTGGAAGGTATTTCCGAGGTGCGTGATGAAACAGACCGTACCGGACTTCGGATTGTCATTGAATTAAAAAAGGATGCAGATGCTGCTGGTGTTCTGAATTATTTATATAAAAACAGTGACCTTCAGGTTACCTATAATTTTAATATGGTCGCAATTCATAAAAAGCGGCCGAAGCAGCTGGGACTGCGCGAATTGCTCGATGCTTATATTGGACATCAAAAAGAAGTAGTGACTAGAAGAACGAAATTCGACTTAAAGAAAGCACAGGATCGCCAGCATATTGTGGAAGGCTTAATGAAGGCCTTATCTATTCTGGATGAAGTCATTGCTGTCATCCGGGGATCAAAGGATAAGCGTGATGCGAAAGATAATTTAATCGCCAAATTTGCCTTTACTGAAGCACAGGCGGAAGCCATTGTTTCCTTACAGTTGTACCGTTTAACTAATACTGATATTACCGCCCTAAGGAATGAAGCGGAGGAATTAGCAAAGAAAATTGCAGAGCTGATAAGTATTTTGGAAAGTGAAAAAATGTTAAACTCTGTTATCAAAAAAGAATTAAAAGATGTGAAAAAACGGTTTGCTGACGAGCGCCGTTCCAAAATCGAAGCCGAAATTGAAGAAATTAAAATTAATCTAGAAGTCTTGGTTGCAAGTGAAGATGTGATTGTCACGGTAACAAAAGAAGGTTACGTGAAGAGGACGAGCCAGCGCTCTTATGCTGCTTCAAGCGGCCAGGATTTTGCAATGAAAGAATCCGACCGCCTGCTGGCACAGCTGGATATGAATACCCAAGACGTGTTACTGCTGTTTACGAATAAAGGCAGTTACTTATATTGTCCTGTCCATGAACTTCCAGATATCCGCTGGAAGGAACTTGGCCAGCATATTGCAAATCTCATACCAATTGACCGGGATGAGGAAATTATCAAAGCGATTCCGGTTAAAGACTTCGAAAAAGAGCATTATCTCGTCTTTGTTACGAAAAATGGCATGGTAAAGAAAACGGAGCTGAAACAATACAAAGCACAACGGTATTCCAAACCGCTTGTGGGCATTAATTTAAAAGAGGATGACCTTGTCGTTAATGTACATGAAACAGATGGGACAAGAAGTTTATTCTTCGTTACTCACTTAGGATATTCTCTATGGTTTGACGAAGAGGAAGTCAGCATCGTCGGTGTCAGGGCTGCTGGTGTTAAAGGAATTAACCTAAAAGAAGGAGATTTTGTTATCGGTGGTGACATCATTTCATCGGATAGCAATGAATCCCAATCGATTATGGTGGCAACCCAGCGCGGTGCATTGAAACGAATGAAATTATCTGAATTTGACAAGACATCCCGGGCTAAACGCGGAGTTGTAATCCTGCGCGAACTGAAAGCAAATCCACACAGAATTGTCGGATTTACTGTCGTATGTGATCAGGATAAAGTTTACCTGCAAACTGAAAAAGGTCATATAGAGGTAGTTAAAACCGGTGAAGTCCACTTTAGTGACCGTTATTCCAATGGTTCGTTTATCATCGATGAAGCAGAAAGCGGAAAAGTAAAGGAACTTTGGAAGGTTGAAGCAGAGGAAACTCCGAGTGAGTAAATGAAACAAGAACATAGATTGAAATCATTAGGGACTCTCTGAAATTTAGAGAGTCCCTTTTTCATCTTTTTTCCAAAATTGGGCATACTAGCATGTATCGACTTTTTGGGGAGGAATCATGATGAAAAAGGAAACATTTTTAGCGTTTGTCAGCCTTTTCCTATTAACTATGACAACTGTTGTGTATGCAGTTGAAGAAAAAGCGAAATCCGTTACCATTTCTGAACAAAAAGCGGATATTACGGGAGATGGGAAACTAGAAACAATCCTTTTAAAAGGAGTACCCTATCAGGATGAAGAATCGTTTTTAAAGGAAATTTATATTGAAGTAGCTGCATCCAATGGGAAAAAATACAGTATTCCATTGGAAAGCGGGGCAAAAGCATCTTTACAATTAGTTGACTTAAACCGTGATGGCGTCAAGGATCTATTTGCCAATGTGCAAACGGGAGGAAGCGGAGCTATTGTCCTTAGCTTTTTACATTCACTAAAGGGGTTTGTTCACACTGATTTAACCGTTCCTGATCCAGTTGAAATGGAAAGTCATTTTTTAGATGGCTATAAAGCTGAAATCAAAATAAAGAAAACGGGAAAAACCTATCAATTCGACCTAAAAGACAGGAAACTTTATTATAAAAAATTAGGACTTTACTACAAAGGAAAATTAAATGAACCAACCGAGCTTATGGTGAATTCTTATTCTAGTTTGAAACCTGTTGAACTTTCAGATGGGAAACTCGGTCTGAAGGGTGTACAAAGAATAGCTGGGATTGCCAATGCTGATACGATTGCCTTTATTGAGTCAACATGGTCCTATCAACAAGGAAAATGGAATTTAGTGAATGTTAAAGTGAAAGAGTCAGAAAACGAGTCTTTATGAACAAACACAGGACAATTCCTGTGTTTGTTTTTTTTTTGAAAATGTTAACCAATGTATTATTGATAAAAATAGTATAGAATTATTATCATAGACTGGTCTTACGGCAAAGGCTAATATTATCAGAATGAATTCACTAATGAATGTTTTAGAAAGAGGGGAAATGAAAGTGAAAGAAACAGATAAACAAGAAGTATTATTTTCAAAATTAGTTGCTTATCGCCGTGAACTGCATGAAAACCCTGAGTTATCATTTAAAGAATTTGAGACAACGAAAAGAATCCGCCAGTGGCTGAAAGAAGAAGGAATTACGATTCTTGATTACCCATTGGAAGTCGGCGTTATCGCAGAAGTTTCTGGTGCAAAACCTGGTCCTACCATTGCCTTAAGGGCGGATATTGATGCATTGCCAATAAAAGAAGAAACGAATCTTCCATTTGCATCTAAAAATGATGGGGTGATGCATGCGTGCGGTCATGATTTTCATACAGCCTCCATTTTAGGTTCAGCGATATTATTACAAGAACGTAAATCTGAACTAAACGGTACAGTCAGAATTATCTTCCAGCCTGCAGAAGAAGTTGCTCAAGGTGCAGTTGCTATTGATAAGGCAGGAGTACTAGAGGGAGTTGAAGCTATTTTTGGCATGCACAATAAGCCTGATCTTCCAGTTGGTACCATTGGAGTACGTGAAGGCTCTTTAATGGCAAGCGTGGACCGTTTTGAAATTGATGTTATCGGTGTAGGGGGTCATGCTGGAATTCCAAACAATAGTGTTGATCCAATTGTTGCTGCGAGCCAGATTGTCTCTGCTTTACAAACAATTGTAAGCCGGAATATCAGCTCATTTCATAATGCTGTTATTAGTGTGACTAGAATCCAAGGCGGTAACACATGGAATGTTATTCCCGAAAAAGTACAACTTGAAGGGACCGTCCGTACATTTCAAAATGAAGCCCGCGAGCTGATTCCCGAGCTGATGAAAAGAACCTCAGAAGGAGTTGCCAGCGGATTTGGAGCAAAAGCAGATTTCAGATGGTATCCTTATCTTCCAGTCGTTGTGAATCATGCTCCATTCTCTCAAATTATGAAAGAAACGGCAGAGGAACTCGGGTACACGGTAGTTGAAGCGTCTCCAAGTCCTGCCGGCGAAGATTTCGCTTTTTATCAAACGAAAATACCTGGCTTTTTTGTTTGGATGGGTGTTGATGGACCACAAGAATGGCATCATCCTGCCTTTATGCTGAAAGAGGAGGCCTTACCTATTGCAGCAAATTATTTTGCCGATTTATCTATTAAAGTATTAAATCAATGGAAATAAAATAATCACAGCGAAATAATAAAACCCTATTGCAGCGTTAGAATCAAAAGATTCTAGCGCTTTTTTTTGCAACATATAGATTCTGCTATAAGCAATGTTTGAAAAATTGACGGAAATTTGTGCGGAGAATATAATTAGGCATACAAATAAATAAGATACCTAATTATTCAGTTACTAAACAAAAGAGGTGAAAATGTTGGCTGATTTAGAGAGCGCCACTGCCCAGAAACTTCTTCATGCATTTATGCAATTCCGGAAAACCGGAAGGCGCGTCATTCGCATTGCGGGTTACAATCCCAGTGAATTTAAAGTGCTGGCAGCCATTGAACACGGGGCCAACGAAAAAAATACAGAAATGAAAATATCGGAAATCAGCCAGGTATTAAAAGTAACTCCACCGACGGTTACACAAATCGTTAATATCCTTGAAAAGGATGGTTTGGTGGAACGAACAATCGATCCCAAAGACCGCCGGGCTGTAAAAATTAAGTTAACCTCAGCAGGTATGGAAGCCGCTCAAAAGGCGAGATCTGCCTTCACTGAAACATTCCTAGGATTAATTGACGATCTTGGAGAAGAAGAAAGTGAACAATTAGCCGGATTGTTAACGAAAGTGCATGATTATTTTCAGAAATTAAATCGTTAATGGGGGGATATGATGAAAAAATTGTTGCATTTTTTAAAGCCATTTCGACTGCCGATTTATTTGGTCCTAATTTTAATCCTTCTCCAGTCCTTGGCAGAACTATACCTGCCGACCCTAATGTCTGATATCGTGGATAAAGGTGTGGTTACAGGTGATACCGATTATATTTGGAAAATCGGCGGGTTCATGCTCCTTGTTGCAGCTGGAGGGATGATTTGCTCTATTACCGCTAGTTATTTTTCAGCACGGGCTGCATCAGGTTTTGGGAAATCACTTCGGAGCAAAGTTTTTTCCCATGTGGGTAATTTTTCATTGAATGAATTTGATCAATTTGGCACAGCCTCCTTAATTACCAGAACAACGAACGATATCACCCAAGTCCAGCAGGTGTTCATCATGATGCTGCGGATGATGGTTATGGCACCAATGATGTGTATAGGCGGTATCATTATGGCGTTATCAAAAGACACAAAATTAACGCTGGTCCTTGCAGTGGCCATTCCGGTATTAATTATAATCATCTTAATCGTACAAAAAAGAGCCATTCCGCTTTTTAAAGCCATGCAGGTAAAACTCGATAAACTTAATCGTGTCTTGAGGGAAAATTTAATGGGAATTCGTGTAATTCGTTCATTTAACCGGATAGAACATGAAAAAAAGCGGTTTGATGAAGCAAACTGGGATTTAACACAGACTGCTATTAAGGTAAATAAAATTATGGCTGCCATGATGCCGACGATGATGGTGATTCTTAACCTTACAACGGTCTCTATTATTTGGTTTGGAGGAATCCGCATCAGTAATGGACATATGGAAGTAGGAGACATGATGGCGTTTATTCAGTATGCCATGCAAATTATGTTTTCTTTCCTAATGCTTGCCATGATGTTTGTTATGATTCCCAGGGCTTCGGTATCAGCCGGAAGGATTGTAGAGGTTCTAGAAACAACTGCAGATATTCAAAACCCGGGTGATCCGATCAAGCCAGTAGATCAGCTTGGACAGGTAGAATTCCAGAATGTAAGTTTTAGTTATCCCGGTGCTGAAATGCCCGCAATTTCCAATATTTCATTTAAAATGAATCCCGGAGAGGTAACCGCCATTATCGGTGGAACCGGATCAGGGAAATCCACGCTTATCAATTTGATTCCACGCTTTTACGATGTTGAAAAAGGCAAAATACTAGTGAGTGGAACAGATGTTCGAGAGATGACACAAGAAAGCTTACGTCAAAAAATTGGTTTTGTACCCCAGCAGGCCATTCTATTTACTGGAACGATTGATGAAAACATCCGCTACGGCAAAAAAGATGCATCAGAGGATGAAGTGAAACATGCGGCTGAAGTTGCCCAAGCAGCTGAATTCATATCCGAAATGCCAGAGGGATACAATACCATTATTGCTCAAGGGGGAACAAATGTTTCCGGTGGTCAAAAACAGCGCCTCTCTATTGCTCGTGCACTTGTGAGAAGACCAGAAATCTATATATTTGATGATAGTTTTTCCGCATTGGATTTTAAAACGGATGCGAAACTAAGAGCGGCATTAAAAGAAGAAACCGGAAATTCTACTGTATTAATTGTGGCCCAGCGTGTCAGTACAATCATGGATGCCGACCAAATAATTGTCCTTGATGACGGCAATATTGCCGGGACAGGAACTCACAAACAATTGATGGAAACATGCAGGGTTTATCGTGAAATAGTCATGTCACAGCTGTCCGAGGAGGAAATTGTATGAGTAAACATGGAAAAAATGAACCTCAACATGGCAGACGTGGCTTTGGACCTCATGGCATGGGTATGCCTGTGCAAAAAGCAAAGGATTTTAAAGGCACGCTGAAGCGGCTAATCACCTATTTGAAACCCTATAAAGGACAGCTATTGGCTGTTTTTATCACAGCAGTGATCAGTACTGTTTTTTCCATTGTCAGTCCAAAAATCATGGGGAAGGCGACAACAAAACTATTTGAGGGCCTTATGATGAAATTAAAAGGGGTTCCCGGCGCCAAAATCGACTTTGAGTATATCGGTCACATCATTCTGCTGTTAATCGGTCTTTATCTTTTAAGTGCTGTATTTGCCTATATACAGCAATATATCATGGCTGGTGTGGCCCAAAAGACAGTTTATCATCTCCGAAAAGAAGTGGAAGAAAAGTTAAACCGGCTCCCGCTCAAATATTTTGATGCCCGGACACACGGAGAAATCCTAAGCAGAGCCGTGAACGATGTAGATAATATCAGTACGACGTTACAGCAAAGTCTGACGCAATTGATTACCTCTATTGTCACTTTAATCGGTGTCATTGTGATGATGCTGTCCATTAGTCCATTAATGACCTTAATCGTGGTTGTCACATTGCCGCTTAGTTTTATTGCGACCGCAAGTATTGCAAAAAAATCACAAGGATTTTTTAAAGGACAGCAAAAAAACTTAGGTCAGCTGAATGGCCACGTAGAGGAAATGTACACGGGGCATAAAATTATCAAAGTATTTGGCCGTGAAAGGAATTCGGTGGAGGAATTCGAAAAAATTAATGAACAATTATACCGCTCCGGCTGGAAGGCACAATTTGTTTCTGGTATGATCATGCCTATCATGTCTTTTATCAACAATATTGGTTATGTACTTGTATCAGTGGCCGGGGGTATTTTGGTCACCAAAAAAGCAATTGAAATTGGTGACATCCAGGCCTTTATTCAATACGCTAAACAATTTTCCCAGCCGATTACGCAAACGGCACAAATCACTAACATCATACAATCGACGATTGCCAGTGCAGAGCGGGTATTTGAAATTTTGGATGAAGAGGAAGAAATTCCGGAAGCCGCTTCACCACAGGTAATGAATAAGCCAAAAGGTGAAGTTGAATTTGAACATGTTTCTTTCGGTTATAAGAAAGATGATTACCTAATAGAAGACATGAATATTTCGGTGAAACCGGGGCAAAAGATTGCCATTGTCGGACCGACTGGCGCCGGAAAAACTACACTTATTAATTTATTAATGCGTTTCTATGAAATTAATTCCGGCAGGATTTTAATTGACGGCATTGATACGAGAGAGATGAAGAGAGCGGATTTACGTGGTTTGTTTGGTATGGTGCTGCAGGATACATGGCTATTTAATAGTACCATCCGTGACAACATTGCTTATGGAAGAGAGGGAGCGACAGAAGGAGAAATTGAAGCAGCAGCGCAGGCGGCGAATGCCGATCACTTTATCCGCACACTTCCTGAAGGCTATGACACGGTTCTAAATGAGGAAGCTTCTAACATCTCACAAGGACAGAAACAGCTATTAACCATTGCAAGGGCAATATTAGCCAACCCGCCTATGCTCATATTAGATGAAGCAACCAGCAGCGTGGATACACGAACAGAAGTTCAGATACAAAAGGCGATGGACCATTTAATGGAGGGAAGAACAAGCTTTATCATCGCCCATCGTTTATCCACCATCCGGGATGCGGATCTTATTCTTGTCATGAATCATGGAAAAATCATCGAAAAAGGCAGTCATGATGAACTGCTGGAACATGGCAGATTCTATGCAGATTTGTATAATAGCCAGTTTACCAGCGGGATGAAAAATGTTGGATAGTTTATGTGCGCGGGGGAGTAAAACTTTGCTTCGTCAGAGTACGCATGATTAGATTTTGGTTGTATTTAATGTGCATTCAAGTTACGCAACTATCTAGCTAATTGGACGCTCAATGCGTAGTAAAGTACGCAAAATTAAATTATTGGATAGTTAATGGGTAAGGAGTATGCTGAAATCTGTAAATTAAACGACTTTCAACACGTAGTTCACTACGTATACTGTAAGATTATTTACTCATTGCTTAGGAAGCATTAGGCTTTCTAAGCTTTTTTATTAAATAAAATTAGAGGAGCGATTAGAAATTTTTTGGGTTTCTAAAACTTTTTTGACCATACATTCGTACATAAAATAAGGGAAGAGCAGAGGAGTTGAAAAAATGCGCTTTTATTCTAAAAAAGGACTTTTTACTGGAATAATAGTATGGGGAACAGTTGCTTTTTTTGATTATTTCGTTTCTATTTCTACCAGACGGGCCAGAAGGGAGGGGGGAGACCATTTTGGCAGCCATAATTTGTGACTTACTAGTATATTCATCCTTTGGCTTTGGTTTGCTGCATATTACGAGATAAATGATAATCAATTACTAATTGTTGCTGGACCAATTAAAAAGAAGATTGAGATCAAGGAGATTAAGAGTATAAGACCTAGCAGGAGCATATTGTCAAGTCCGGCATTGTCGATGAAAAGATTAGAAATTCTTTATGGAAAATGGGGAATGGTCTTGATATATCCTAAGAATCAGGAGAACTTTTGCAAAAATTTACTGAAAATAAATCCGATGATCGATGTGAATATGTGAAAGAAAACTTGATTAGTGATCAAGTGATCAAATGAGAAGTTATCAATAAATTAAAGTGGTTTATCCGCGAATTTGAAGTATATATCAGCGAATTTTGTGGTTTTAACCGCGAATCCAAAAAAAATTGTTCTGTCTCACTATTTTAAGTATACTTTGAGATTGAGACAAAATGTAATTTTAAAAAATAATAATATTATGTAAACTGATAAAAACTTAAAAAAGAGATGAAGAAACAACTGCCAATCATAACTCGCAGCTGTTATTGTTCCTTCGGCATATCCATTTTATCAACAGCAATCTTTAAATCATCATTACGAATATGCGTGTAAATCATGGTTGTCTGGATCGATGAATGACCTAACTGCCTGCGTAATTTCGGCACATCGTTAATTTCAGCATGATATCTGGTTGCGAATGAATGCCTTAATTTATGTACTGATAAAGCCGGTTTCCCAAATGCTGCAGCATATTTTTCTACCATTTTTTCAACGGATCTTGCTGTTAATCGTCTTGATTTTCCTTTAGGACCCATTGGTGCAGCTACAAATAATGCTTTCATATTCTTATCAACCTGATATTTAGCATTCCGGACAGCTAAGTATTCCTTAAGATCATCCATGGCGATCTGGCTGAAAAAAACAAATTGTTCTTTATTGCCTTTACGAATAACCCTGGCACAATACTTACTAAAATCAATATCCTCCAGATCAAGACCAATCAGCTCTGATAAACGCAGTCCCGATCCTAATATTAATGAAATAATGGCTGTATCACGTTCTTTGTTTAATTGATAAAAGTTCAAGATTTTCTTGTTTTCTTTGTTTAATTCGCCATAATCACGCGCTACAAACAAGCGGAACTGTTCATATTCATCACCAAGGAGAATTTTGCCTTCCATTTTATTTGCCCGTGTTTCCATTGATTCTTTCAATTCATTAAATTCGATTTTTGCCATTACATTTCGGTTGATATATGGCTCTAAATCTGGTGTTTCAGCAATGTTCTGCAGGTAGTTAAACAATGATTTTAAAGCAGATAACTTGCGGTTGACCGTTAATTCCTTATTATTTAATTCATAATGAAGGAAATTTAAAAATCCTTCCAATTCAAGCACCGTCAAGGTTTCCAAACGTTCTAACGGAATATCTTTCATACTGCCGGACCATAACTGTTCCGTAATCATCCAGTTAAAAAAGATTTTGTAGTCGTGACAATAATTAAATAATGAAGCGGTTGAGAGTTTGCGAAGCTTGTGATTAATATATTCCTCAACATACCATGGAAGCTCATGTAATAATGTTTGCAGTTTTTTAAAATTTTCTTGTTTTGCCGGATTTACCATAATAACACCTCACTACTATATTTTACCTTATGGGCATTATTACGTCAAATTTATATTTTACGTAATAATGTTTTTCGTTAAATCCTTTATATGTTTATAGGGTCAATCTAGCCATTTTAAAAAATTCGAATGAAATTACACCTCTTCCTTCCACTATTCTGAACACCCTAATTTAAAGGATTGTTTAAATTAAATGAGTCATCAGAAAATGTCCTAATGACTCATTTAAAACATGATTATTGATCAGCTTTTTTTAACCATTCTGTAACTGTTATGGTACGCTTCGCTTGATGTTTTACAGTTACTTGAACATTTCAATCATTTTTCCGTCTTGATCAACGGTAACACTTGTTCCATATGGGTTTCCTCCAGAACTGATGTTACCGGTCAATATATCCTGGAGCAGCTACAATAGCACCCCAATTTTACCTGTTTAATTTTGGTTTTTATCTACCATCTGAGGCGGTTCTTCCATCCACCCATTTTTAATCATTATTTTTGCTCCTTTATGGGCATATTCAAAAATATCTTTCATAAAAACAGACATTTTTGCTGGTAAGTCATTTCTTAAACTAAAAGCAGTCCCTAATGAGTTGCCGCCCATAGAAAAACTACAAAAGAGGCTCGTGCAATACATCATCAATTTATCTGAAAATGGAGGTACTGTTGAACGGGTTATATTTCCTCCTGCTGGCTCAGAAGATGGTAAATCGCTCCGTAAAAACGTCTCGCTTAATTCCTTTATAATAGATTTAGCGAGTTCTGCCCCTTCATGAAAAAACTTTTTTACTTCAATTTTATCTGCGCATTGGGCAAAACCTGAAATTGCGTGCATACCAATAAAATTTGATTCAATTGCATGATGCATATGGGCAGCTTCGACCGTATTTAATGCCCGCTTTTCATTAAATGGATTTAAACCTCCTAAATAACTTTTATCTTTAATAAACTCAACCGTTTTGGGCATTGATACATATGGAGGCCGAACAAGTATCCCTTTTTCAAGCAAATACTGTGTACATAGATTGTAATAGTTTTGCGTCATCGCAGTTAGTTCTTTAAAAAATACCACAATATCTTCGCGGTAAGTCATGGTTATATTTAACGAATGCAATCCCATACTGATTTCTTTTATCAAACGGATGAACATGATGTCAAAACCATTATCATATAATTTCGGAACATCTTTGTTTACATCCTGAGAAGTAAACCCTGCTGGTATTACCGCCCCTTCATTTTGAAAAATTTCAGTTATCCTGCCTATATAAAGGTCGGTTTCCCTGTATAAATTTGTCATGATCTCTTTGGCTTTCTCATCATCTGCTTTTTCAATAAAATATTCTAATATTCGTAAGAGCATTGTTTTCTCTTGATATGTAATCCATAACGTGCCTAGTTCGCTTGAGGTAATTGCTGGTTTTTCTGGCATAAAGGTTCCTCCCTAAAAATTTCTAAGTATAGGTTGAACCTAAATTGGCAGAATAATTCAGATTTTATCATGTTAAATTTTCCACTGAACGTTTGAGTTACAAATATACGTACCGCATTTGCTAGTCATTCTGTTAAAATAAAAAAACTGATCTCTCTTAATGAAAAAATCAGTTTTAATAATGTATTTTTGTATATAAAAATTAAAATTCTAATACCGCTGCCATTTCGTTAAAAGCAGTAATAACATCTTGATAAGCTGATTCAATCGCTTTAAAGTCCAAATCTGCTTCAAAATTAATACGGGCTTCGTCAAACTCATTGTCAAAAAGATCTAGCTTTTGTTGGAAGTCCTGAACATTTTCTTCCTGCTGAATCCTTGAATCCATATAGGTATAGATGGTAAAGGAATGTCTGTTCGCAGAAAATTTCTCGTAAAGATCAAAGCGCTCTTTACCCTTCTTTTTAGCACGACGCTTCAATTCGTTCATACTTTTTAATATATTTTCACCTTGCTGTTTCATTAACTCTAACTGTTGCTTATTTGCTTCCATACTTATTGCGACCTTTCCTATCTGAATTACTTTAATATTATATCATAAAATATAATAAGAAGATTCTACAAAAGCAGCTATCTTCAACCTGCTTAATTACTATCTTTAAATTTCAACCCCTTTTGATAAAGAAAATGTAAAAATAAAGATCCCAGATGCAGTTTTGGGTTCTTGACTAAAAAATATTATGATTTATATTTTAAAAGCTCATCAGCAATCAACCGATAAGACTGAATTTTGTCTTGAGGATTATGGGTTATGGTCACAATCATCATTTCATCCGCCTGGTATTTGGCTTGTAATTCTTTAATTCTTTCACAAACTACTTGTGGATTGCCAATGATCATGTTCTGTTTCATTTTTTGCAAGTCTTCTTGTTCTTTTTCTGTCAGTTCGTATTTTTTTGCCTCTTTGACAGATGGAACCCCATTTATCCCCTGGCCTTTTCCTCTTTGAATCGACCAGATGAGCGGACTTAACGCGAGTTCCTCTGCTCTTTCATTGGTTTCCGCACATATCGCCGAAACCGTTACAATCACTTCCGGTTTTTGCCCTTGTTTTCTTGGCTTAAATGCTTCCTTATATTGTTGGATGATAGCTGTTCCGTCTGAATCACTCATAAACAAGCCAAAGGCAAAGGAAATTCCGTATTCTGCTGCCAGCATTGCACTCTTCTTTCCTGTGCCGAGAAGCCATGGGACAGGCGGCGTTGGAGGTATGGGTGCTGCAGATAATTTAGCATATGGGTTTTCAGAAGGAAAATCATCATCCAAAAAATGAACAAGATCCCTGACTTTTTCCGGCATGCTCCATACATTTTGTAAAAAATGATCGGACAATGCATTGGTTGCTTCAGTTGTACCTCCGGGTGCACGGCCGATTCCCAAATCAATCCGTCCCGGGAACAATGTACTGAGCAGGTTAAATACTTCCGCCACTTTATAGGGCTTATAATGCGGGAGCAAAACAGCTCCAGACCCAATTCGAATGTTCTTTGTATTGGCGCCGATATAGCTTAACATGACTTCCGGTGCAGGACAGGCAAGCCCTGGGAGGTTATGATGTTCTGCAATCCAAAATCGGGAATAGCCCAATTTTTCCCCAGCCTGCGCCAGTTTCATTGCAGCTGACAATGCATCATGCGGCGTTTGATTCGTAGAAATAGGAGCCTGATCTAAAATGCTTAATCGCATGAGGTTCTCCCTTCTTTGACTTCCAGAAGGACTACGGTGTATTCTCCCACCTCTCCCGCATTATACAAATTCGTGATCGACGTATAATACTGCTGAATGGCTGCTTTAAAACGCAAATCCTTTTCAGGCACTTTTATATCAAAAGTACCTTCATACAACAAGGTAGCTATATCATGATAGTCTTCACTCGTTACGTTAAACGTAATAGATATCTTATGTAAACCATTCACCTTTTCTTCAAAAAACTGCTCAATTTTAATAGGTGTGCTGTTTAATATGACTTCTTTGACCACTTTATCATCTCCTTGTATTGAAAAATGATAGCACCTAATAAGCAGGGAGTAAACAAAAAACGACCTGCACTAATTAAGTGGAAGCCGTTTTTTAAAGTAGATTAGTTTTGAGAAAGTTCTTTCACAATTTGAGTTAATGCCTCATGGACTGGAGTTGCCGGACGGCCTAGAAGTTTTTCAAAATCGTTGCTTTCAACCTCTAAAGCACCATCTTTTATTCCTCTTTGAACATTCACTAGAAATGGAATAATGAATTCAGGCACACCTGCAGCTTTCATGTTTTCAGCATATCCATTGTCATCCACCTGCTGCACCAAAACTTCTTTTCCAAGAACAGTGCCGATCGCCGTTGCCAATTCTTCATGAGTAAGAAGTTTACCGGAAAGTTCATAAATTTTATTTTCATGACCTTCACCTGTTAAAACCGAAGCAGCTGCTTCTGCATAATCCTGCTTTAATGCCCAGCCCGCTCTGCCAGAACCAGCAGCAGTCACTATAGGAGCACCAGCCATCGCCCCTTGAATGCTTCCAATTTCATTTTCTAAATACCAGTTGTTACGTAAGAAGCAGTATGGGATGCCGGTGTTTAAAATGGCCTCCTCTGCTGCCTGGTGCGGTGGTGCGAGGAACATCGTACTTTCTTTTGCATTTGCCAGGCTCGTATAGGCAATAAATTTTACTTGAGCCCGTTCGGCTGCAGCCACTGCATCAGTATGCTGGCGTATTCTTGTTTCATTGTCACCATCTGCTGAAATGATTAATAAGCGGTCAACACCGGCAAAGGCTTTATCCAATGTCTCCGGCACGTCAAAATCACCATGCCGGACATCTACACCGAGTGCTTTTAACCACTCTGCTTTCTCCGGTTTTCTTACACTGACAGCAAGGTCACTTGCTGGAACAGTTTCCAATAATTTTTTGACGACCATCGTGCCAAACTTTCCAGTTGCTCCGGTTACTAGTAGCTTCATCATTTATTCCTCCAATAGTTGTAATCAATATCATTACCTGTAACTATAATAATTACAACATAAACATTTTGTCAACATATTTATATTTCCCTAACAAGTTTACACAAACTAAAACCTTCTGTATTGAATGGAAAGCATACAGCGTCTTAATTGAACTATCTGCTTTTTATCATTTATGCTAATATAGAATAGCTTTCAAATCCCATCAGCAAATTAAGTTTAACCAAGTTTTTAAGGAGGAACATTGTCATGCATCAAGTACAAACTATTTTAGAAGCAAAAAATTACATAGTAAGTAAAACCAATGCAAATCCAATGATTGGATTGGTCCTAGGTTCTGGACTGGGTTCGCTTGCGGATGATATCGAAAACCCGGTTACAATCCCTTACAGTGACATCCCCCACTTTGCAAAATCAGGGGCTGTTGGCCATGCAAATGAGATGGTAATTGGGGAATTAAAGGGAAAGACCGTTGTGGCGATGAAAGGGCGTTTTCATTATTATGAAGGATTTTCTTTGGATGAGGTAACATTTCCTGTCAGAGTCCTAAAAGCACTCGGTGTGGAAACATTAATCCTGACCAATGCTTGCGGTGCGGTTAATACCAGCTTTCAGCCTGGTGATTTAATGTTAATTACCGATCATATTAATTTGGTTGGGACAAATCCTCTAACTGGACCCAATAATTCTGAACTTGGAACCAGGTTTCCAGACTCATCACAAATTTACAATCTTGAACTAAGAAATTTAGCCTTGGAAACGGCAAAAGAGCAAAATATGACCCTGCAGCAAGGGGTCTACGCATGGTGGAGCGGACCAGCCTATGAAACACCGGCAGAAATACGTATGATTCGTACACTTGGAGCCGATGCCGTTGGAATGTCAACCGTTCCAGAAGCAATGGTTGCCATTCATAGCAGCATGAAAGTTCTAGGTATATCCTGTTTGACCAATATGGCATCAGGGATATTGGACCAGCCTTTAAGTCATAATGAGGTCATTGATGTGGCAGGAAGAGTCCGTTCCAAATTTATTGAATTAGTTAAAGGGGTACTTGAAAAAATCTAAAGCGTCAGTCCCTCCCCCTCTAAGCACATCTTGTGCCCTGTGATGATTGTCAATGTCAGCTTCGTTAGCGGCAAGTATATAAAAAGACACTTTCTCAATTGAAAGTGTCTTTACACTGTTAGGTGATTATTTAAAGATAGTCGCAATAACTTGGTCTGTCGTCATATCACTGTCCACTACAAAAGTACCTGGACGTAACTTGTTTTCAACCTTTTTCTTCTCAACGGTTTGTGAGAATTGAAAGGCGCTTCCTTTAATAATTTTACCTTTTACGAGCATTTTACCAACGTCGATACTTGTCATCCCTTGAGAAACACCAATGACCGCTCTGTAAACGACTTTTTTACCATTTGCATCATTTGCTGAAGCCTTTTGTCCCTCTGCTTTGGCTGCTGCAATATTCTTATCATAATCCGCTTTTGTTTCGACAACAAAGCCAGATGCGGCCAGCTTTTCTTTCATTTCAGCTTCTGAAAGCTCAGTCTTTACAGTCGTTTGCTTTTCCGCCGGCTTCACTGCAGTTTTCGAAGAGCTCCCATTGTCGCTGAAAATATAAACAGCGCCGCTAATCGCCGTGGCAATCAGTAATCCTGCAGCAAAACTGTTCAATCTGTTAGTTTTCATGTACAACCTTGCTCCTTTCATCCTTTGATGCCAGATGTGGAGTAAGCAATTGTTCAATTTCACTTACAGAAACTTGTTTTTTCTCTGCAATACTTTCAATAGAGTATTTACGTTTATACAAATCTAGTATTTCACGCATGAAAAGTTTTTCATCAGCAGAAAGCTGTACCCCTGCTTCCTTTGCAACCACTTCCATGTCAAGCTCCATATTGCGAATGTCCCCTTGAAGGTCGTTGATTTCCTTCATCAATGACATATGAACCATATCAATTTCACTATGTTCTTTTTTAGAGTTCTTCTGATTTCCAACCATTGAAATAATCAGCAGCAAAACAGAAACACCAAATAATATCGCTAAAGTCAATTCCATTACATACATTCACTCCTTCACAAGAAAAGATTGCCACAAGTTATTATTATACATCCCAATTCGATATTTTTCGATTAATATTTACGAAATACATCAAAAGTCGCAGAAATTTAACAATTCAAGTCTCCATTCCATATAAATTTACATATTTGGCAGGATAATTGTTCATTCTAATCTTGAAACAAGCAGTTATGAAAGGAGACTTTTTATGCAAAATCAACAAATGAATCAAGTATCAATGCAAAGCCCGCCCCCTGCTATTACAGCAAAAGATCTGCAATACCTAAAAGATGCACTATCCTGGGAACTGTTAGCTTTTAAAAAGTTTCATTTTCTTTCCCAACAAGCGACCAACCCGTCTATTAAACAGGCTCTAAATAAGGCAGGCAAGATGCATCAAGATCATTATCAAAGACTGCTGTCCCATCTTCAAGTGAACAACAATACTGTTTTAGCCGGCATGCAATCCATGCAGCAGAATATGACGCAAAACCAGCAGCAGAATTTACAGTAATGAATGGAGGGTAACCAAATGCAAAATCAGCAAGGACAAAATTCAAATCAAATTGCCAATCCACAAACCGGCCAATTGCCAAAAGTAAAAGGCCCTGAAATGAACGACCGTGATTTTCTAAATGACGGTTTAAGCACATGCAAATATATTACAGACAGCCTAAACGTTGCTGTTCGCGAAGCAAGTCACGACAAGCTTCATGCCGATTTATTGCAAATTTTAAACGAAACCCAGCAAAGCTGCCGCGATCTATTCCTAGCCATGTTCCAAAATGGCTGGTACAAAATGGAGGCAGAAGATCAGCAAAAAATTGATCAGGCCTACCAGCAATTCAACAATTACTCATCCCAATTTCCTTATTTGCAATAATGGATGACACGGAACCAGCCCTATGCGGCTGGTTTATTTTTTTTTGACCCGTTCTGAATATTTTTTATATTGAAATATTAACTTGACATAATCAATTTTATTTAGATATATAGATATTACAATGGATATTTTTCGAAAACATAAAAGTTTTAGGCTGCCCTAATTTTTTCAAAAGAAGCGAGGCTATAATATGTATAAGTTGTATTGCAGATCCTTTCAAAGTATGATGAGAATCGCTTCAGGCGTCCTCCCTTGGCGCGAGCCGGAATTATTGGAAGGTGAAAATAGTCTAAGCAGGCTCCCAATGTTTATTAAAAATAAAAATATTGAGAGCGTTTTAATTATTACAGATAGAGGGATTTCTTCAATAGGTTTAATGGATTCTCTTTTAGATGGGTTAAGTAGTGAAGGCATAAACTTTGTGATTTATGATAAAACGGTTCCGAATCCGACGATTGAAAATATTGAAGAAGCTTATAAACTGTTTAAGTTTAACCAGTGTCAGGCAATGATTGCCTTTGGAGGAGGTTCCCCAATAGACTGTGCCAAGGGAGTCGGTGCTCGTGCGGCAAGACCAAACAAGAGCATCCCTCAAATGAAGGGTGTATTAAAAGTGAGGAAGAAGATTCCCCCGATCGTTGCGATTCCCACAACCGCAGGTACGGGAAGTGAAGCAACACTTGCTGCGGTTGTCACGAACAATCAAACACATGAAAAGTATGCGATCATGGATACATCCCTTATCCCCCGCTATGCTGTCCATGATCCATTGTTGACAACTAATCTGCCAAAGCCAATCACTGCGGCGGTTGGCATGGATACACTGACACATGCAGTTGAAGCTTATATTGGCCGCAGTAATACAAAGAAAACAACTGAATGCAGTAAAGAGGCAGTAAAATTAGTATTTGAAAATTTGTATGAAGCTTATTCAAATGGGCGTAATATTGAAGCTAGGACGAATATGCAAAGGGCGGCTTATTTGGCGGGAATTGCTTTTACTCGTGCTTATGTCGGTAATGTACATGCCATTGCCCATACTCTTGGAGGCTTCTATTCCATTCCACATGGTTTAGCAAATGCTGTCATTCTCCCGTATGTTCTTGAGTATTATGACAAATCCGTATACAAGCCTCTTGCTGAACTGGCAGATTTAATAGGTATAAGTGAACACGGTGATTCTATAGAACAACGTGCAAAGAAATTTATCAATGCAATTAAGCAGCTGAACGAACAGACCGGGATTCCAAAAAAGTTAGATGGCATTATTGATGATGATATACCGTTAATGGTTGATCGTGCATTAAAAGAAGCGAATCCCCTCTATCCTGTTCCTAAAATTCTATCAAAAGACGATATGCAATCTCTCTATCATGTAATAAAGGCCTGAACATTATATAATAGATGAATGAAATGGATGGGAGAGTAATGGTTTGGAAAATTACAGTTCATTAGTTTCTGCCCAACAATTATTTTTTCAATCGGACAGAACAAAAGATATAACCTTCCGTGTGAAGGCACTGCAAACATTAAGAAATGCCATTAAGAATCATGAAAACGAGCTTTTGGAAGCATTACGAGCAGATTTAAATAAATCGGAATTTGAGGCATACTCTACTGAAATTGGCTTTGTTCTTGAAGAATTACGCTTTACAATCAGCCGTCTGCATTCCTGGGTTAAACCGCAAAAAGTTAAGACCCCTATCACCCATCTCGGGTCTGAGAGTTACATTCATTCTGAGCCATACGGCGTAACCTTAATCATTGCACCATGGAATTATCCTTTTCAATTGGCCATAGCTCCATTAATCGGTGCAATCTCTGCCGGGAACTGTGCGGTGATGAAACCATCTGAATTAACGCCAAAGACATCGGAGATTTTAGAAAAGCTGATTACGGAATATTTCCCAAAAGACTATATTTCAGTTGTGCAAGGCGGTATTGAAACAAGTCAGGCACTTTTGATGGAACCTTTTGATTATATCTTTTTTACCGGAAGTGTACCGGTTGGAAAAATCATTATGGAGGCTGCGGCAAAGAATCTAACGCCGGTTACGTTGGAACTGGGCGGGAAAAGTCCATGTATTGTTCATGATGATGCCCATCTGAAATTAGCCGCAAAACGAATTGCCTGGGGCAAATATACGAATGCCGGTCAAACCTGTATTGCACCTGATTACCTTTACATTCATAAAAATGTCAAAGATGAATTCCTGAACCTATTGAAACAAACCATTACGGAGTTATACGGGAGTGAGCCTCTTGATAATCCGAATTTCACCCGAATAGTGAGCGAACGGCATTTTGACCGGCTTTCATCTTTTTTGAGTAATGGTGAAATTTATTTTGGTGGAAAAACTAATAGGGAGAAACGATTAATTGAACCGACAGTTCTTATAGATATTACATGGGATGAACCAATCATGCAGGATGAAATTTTTGGCCCAATTTTTCCAGTATTAGAATATACGGATTTATCAGAGGTCATAATAGGGATTCATCACCACCCAAAACCGCTCTCTCTTTATATTTTTACGGAGAATAATGAGATACAGAAAAAGGTTGTAAACAGCATTTCGTTTGGCGGAGGCTGTGTGAATGATACCGTTTATCATTTTGCCTCCCCTCACCTCCCATTTGGCGGCGTTGGTCCAAGCGGCATTGGGTCTTACCACGGAAAAGGAAGCTATGATGCTTTTTCACACAAGAAAAGTATCCTTAAGCAAACCACACGCTTTGATATACCGTTCCGCTATCCCAATGTGAAGAATGGACTAAAAAAAATTAAAATGTTTATGAAATAAACATATGTCTTCAAAGAGATCTGTCCAACCTGTTCAGGATGGATCTTTTTTTGTTTTATAGTCAGTTACACTTCATGGATATGGGAAATTCAGGTAAAATAAAAATAAGGGGGAGATTATATGAATCGATTTTTCATGCTTTTTAGCTTTGTCATCTTTTCAGCCATTTTAACATCCTGTTCCTCGACTCCATCATTGGAATTAATAAAGTCCAAAGCAGATATTGTCACAGATAAAAACATAGGAGGTGCAATTGGCATAACCGAAGGTGACATGAAAGGACAGGAACTGGTTCCCACCACCCTATACTATGAATTTACGATAAAAAACACAGGTAACCAAAATGTTGGCACGTCTAATAACAAAGGGATAGAAGTTAAAATCGAACCTAGTCAGCATTTAGTCAACACATCTGAAGAAATAGTTGGTTTTAATATTTTTACTCCATCGTCCTATAATGAGACAGGTTTAGGTTATGGATCCTCATTCGACCCAGTCATCCCGCCTAATAAAATAGGTCATTACACTCTCACTTTCGATTTGGGTGTAAGCGAAGATAACCCGCAAGTCCCTATTAAAGTCCCGCCTAAAGAAAAACTAGAAAAACTAAAGAATGCAGCTTTAGATGCTTCCTTAATCATAACGGTAGATGGCAAAGAAATTACTCGATTCAACTTAAGAGAGGAATAATTTTTAAAAGTGAAGGAGGTCCTTTAATGAAAGAAAAGATAAAAACCAGCCTGTTAATCATTATGATTCTTAGCCTTATAGGGGCATTTGTTTTATTTTTCTCAGGTAACTATAAAATTGCACTTGGTTTAACGGGTTTGTTTATGGCATTAGCTTCATTTTTAAGCCAATGGACTTACACTAAAAATGCAGATTATGTCTATAGAAAGATTTATAAACACAATAAATGGTGAAGCACTCTATTTGTTATAGTTGATTCCAAATTCCGTCCCTTTTACAAACAAAAATCATTTGATCGCTATCTTCTGATAAAGGTGACTTTTTCCAAATTCCGTATGCTTGCAAAACTTCAAAACCTTATACCGCCAACATTCCTTTTATGAGATTTTTTATTAGGTAGGATACTTACGGTTATAATTGTAAAATTACCCCTTTATTTATCAGTATTACTCCCTGCTTCTCATATTAAGGCATTGAACTTGTAATGAATTCAATGATTAATGTGAATAGAGCCAATAGGATTGTCATAAAAGTTGTCCCGAGTACAATCCCTTTGCTTACTAACAAGCTTCTTGGTGTGATGGACATATTCCGAGCAATAGAGTAAAAAATAATGCCTATTAATATAGAACCAGCCCAGCCAATTAATCCAACTTCTGTCATTAACTTTTTCCAATCGAAAATCCAAAAATAGAAAATGGACAGATGTAACATGACTATAGGAACGGAAATAATAATTAAAAATTTTTCCACCCCATTAACCGCTTTTTTATTCTTCATGTGTGTATTCCAAAATGTCACCAGGCTGGCAGTCCAATGCTTTGCAAATCCCCTCTAGTGTTGAAAACCTAATCGCTTTTGCCTTGCCATTTTTTAGTATGGAAAGATTCGCCATCGTAATCCCCACCCGTTCCGATAGTTCTGTTACGCTCATTTTTCTTTTTGCTAACATGACGTCAATATGAATTACAATTGCCATATTTTTCACCCTTACACTGTTAAATCATTCTCTGTTTTTATTTCGAGTGCACTTCTTAATAGTTCCTGTAACAATGCGGCAAAAATGCAGATTACTACCGTTGCAAAAATAATCGCAAAACCAGCAATGGCGATTCCTGGATGCAGCGCGTTTTGAAATAGAAGCAGGAGGATTCCAAGCAGATATAAAATAATAATGGAGACAGCATATTTTTTAATGTGTCCTAGAGATACAACAGCCAATTCTGAAAAAGCATTTTCATCTTTGATATAGTTCAAAAGCTTTAATGCTTCAAATAAAGCAAGGAAAAAAGGAATGGCTGTAATATATAATCCTGTTAAGACAGGAAAATGCAAATAAGCATATTCTGGATTCAACTTAGCTGCATTTTTTGCGGCCGCGGGCAGCCAAAACGCACACAGTGAAAGGATTACAATCCCAATTAAATAGACAGCTGCTTTTAAAAAGGTTATTTTTCTACGTTTCATAAAGCACCTCACAATATTTTCCTTTAATTCATATAATACACAATATTTATTGATTATCAATAAATATTTATTAAAATTTATAACTTTATTATTGTTTTACATGTCTCTTTGAAAAAAAGAGAACCCGTGTTCAAACTTAACGGGTTCTCATGTATGTGATTTATTATATATCTATTTGACATTAGGCAGCAGAATTTTTACCAGTTTTATTTTGGCTGCACGCTGGTATCTTAGTTGGTATTCGAAAATTGTTACCTTGAAAAATTTATTCGGCGACAAATGTAGTTTATTAGTGACTCTGGCGGTAAAAATCAATGTTGCTTGGTAGTCGATGACTGCAATTGGATACTGGGACAGTGAAAATCCTCAGGTGTTCGGTAGCCAATCAAGGCGATTGGCGACTGAGACAGTGAAATTGCCAGGTGTTCGGTAGCCAATGAGGGAGATTGGCGACTGAGACTGAGAAAACGTCAGGTGTTCGGTAGTTAATGCAGGCGATTGGCGACTGAGACAGTGAAATTGCCAGGGGTTCGGTAGCCAATAAAGGCGATTGGCGACTGAGACAGTGAAATTGCCAGGGGTTCGGTAGCCAATAAAGGCGATTGGCGACTTAGACTGAGAAAACGTCAGGTGTTCGGTAGCCAATAAAGGCGATTGGCGACTTAGACTGAGAAAACGTCAGGTGTTCGGTAGCCAATAAAGGCGATTGGCGACTGAGACTGTGAAAACGTCAGGTGTTCGGTAGCCAATGCAGGCGATTGGCGACTTAGACTGTGAAATTGCCAGGTGTTCGGTAGCCAATGAGGGAGATTGGCGACTTAGACTGTGAAAACGTCAGGTGTTCGGTAGCCAATGCAGGCGATTGGCGACCTTAGACTGTGAAAACGTCAGGTGTTCGGCAGCTAATGAAAGTTATTGACTGCCCTTCCCATGATAAAACTGTAAAATAGTCCCCAATCAGAGGATGATTAAAAAAAACAGCTTGAAGCGGTCCTTCAAGCTGTAAAAGTAAGTATATTAAATCTGCTGTTTTCCATTTTCCCCATTAATCGAGTAGGTTGCTGTAATTTCGGCATTCAATGAATGAGAAACAGAACAATATTTATCTTTTGATAATTGGATGGCTCTTACTACCTTGTCTTCTGGAAGCTCTCCCTCTAATGCATAATGAATGTTTATGCTGGTAAAACGCCTTGGGTGATCATCCGCGCGTTCACCCTTTACATCCATTTGAAAAGCTGTGGGATTCAATCTCATTTTATGTAAAATTGAAATAAGATCAATTCCGGTGCAGCCGGCAACAGCGTTTAATACCAATTCTGTTGGACGGGCACCAGTGTTTTCACCGCCGACTTCTGGGGCTGCATCCATTTTAATTTCATGGCCTGATGGAGTCACGCCCGTAAATGCCATTTTCCCCGTCCACTTAATTGTGGTTTCCATTTTAAACTTCAACTCCTTTTCAAAACATATTCTGACTCAAATTTTTAAATTCTATTTTTGAAAAATCATCCTGGAAATAGGTCAGATGACAGGTATCTTTCACCAGTATCAGGTGCTAAACATAGAACCCTTGCTGACTTTGATAAATCTTTTGCAATCTGAACAGCAAAATAGGCCGAAGATGAGCCTGATGCTCCGATAAAGATTCCCTCTTCTGCAGCAAGACGGCGAGCCATGACTTGCGCATCTTCATCTTGAATATGGAGGATTTCATCGTAAACTTCTTGATTCAAAATCTTTGGAATAAATCCTGGGCCTGTTCCAGGGATTTTATGTGGTCCTGGCTTTCCGCCTGAAAGAACAGGTGAGCCAGCTGGTTCGACAACATAAATTTTCAAATCAGGAATTCGTTTTTTTAATTCTTCCCCGACACCTGTGACTGTACCGCCTGTCCCTGCTGTAAGAACTAATGCATCTAATTTTCCATCAAATGAATTCAAAATTTCGACAGCTGTTGTATCGCGGTGAGCATCTGCATTTGCTGGGTTTTCAAATTGCATTGGGATAAAGGAGTCAGGAATAGATTTCGCCAACTCTTCTGCTTTATCAATGGAACCTTGCATCCGTAAATTCGCCGGTGTTAAATGAACTTCGGCACCATATGCTTTTAAGATTTTCACACGTTCAAGGGTAGCATTGTCAGGCATCGTGATAATGCAGGGGTATCCTTTTACTGCACATACCATTGCAATCCCAATTCCTGTATTGCCAGAAGTCGGCTCGATAACCGTGCTTTTTCCAGGAATCAATTTCCCTTCAGCTTCTGCACGCTCAATCATTTTAATGGACGCACGGTCTTTTACACTTCCGCCAGGATTAAATGATTCCAGCTTTATGTAAACCTCTGCACCATTAGGGTCAGGAAGTTTATTCAGTTTTACGATTGGAGTATTCCCGATTAGATCGAGAACAGAGTTGTAAAGTTTCACATTGTACACCCTTTCGATAGTAGTTAAAAATTTATGAATATGCTTATTATATCATTAAATACCTATTAGAATAGTTGGCGATGCTCATTTTTTTGTTTATTTGCATGCTTATAGAATTAATAGAGCTTCAAGAAGCTAATTTTACGTGTATTTGTACTGTATACACGTTTCATGTGGACTGGAAGATCCTTTTTTTAACTTGATTGTCCTCATAAATGTTTCATGAGGGCTGCCAGAGTCCATTTTTAAATGGATTTATCTTCATAAACACTTCATGAGAAATATAAAGATCTACTGCCTACAGTTTTTGTCCTCATAAAGCCCCTACAAGCTTTAAGCGGCTAAATCTATTCTGCCTCCATATCAGCTAAACTTATTTTCCCACTAAAAAAACCTATCATCCCCAAAATGGACAATAGGTTTTAAATTTAGATATATACACTAATATACACCCCTAAAGCGATAAGTGAAAGTGAGATGATAATCGCATAAATCATCGTTAGATTTCTCGTATTTCTTTTGGCTGAGGTGCGGTAGTTTTTATCTCCTTTACCCGTTAACAATAGGGTAGCAATACCTGCGATGATTAGGATAAGAATAACCAATCCATACAAGATTTCCATTATGATACCTCCCAAACTTTTTTAAAGCTCAAACTCCCATTCATCTCGAAGATGTAAATAAAGTACGAGTAAAATATTTTCTAACTCATTTTCATTTTTTTCCGCTGTCTCTACACCCATTTTCGGCAGCAATAGGTCGGCGATTTGTCTTGTCATTTCATATCTTTCAGCCTTGGGAAGCTGCGGGAGACGGGCTGTATAGGTACTGAGGAGCTTCCAATCCTTCTCCTTAAATGTTTTTAAAGTCCATTCGTCAATAATCAGATTTTCTTTTGCCAGTCCTCTAGCTTCAATCTCTTTTTCAATTCCAGTTAGTTTTTTCTTCTTTCGTTGGGATTTACGTTCATGAACGACAATTGTTCCGGCAACCATATCACCGAGCCGTTTATGTTTCGAGTGAAAAAAAACCAGGATGATCCCAAGAAAATAACCAGTAGGCAATGCATCGATGAGACGCAGAAAATTACGAATAAAACTTGAAAGCAATGTGATGCTGTGGCCATTCTCTTGAATTACACGAATACCTGCTAATTTTTTACCAAGAGTTCTGCCGCCTGTAAAAAATTCCAAAAAGAAAAAATAGCCGTAATTTATGATGAAAAAGGCAATGATGGCAATCGCAATGGGCATTGTACTATCGCTAAAAAAAGCCGGAAGTGAAGACATTCCCTCCATCGTAACAATTAATAAAATCAAAAGTACCAAATTCACAATGCCCAATAGAATTTGGTCAATAATAAATGCAGCTGCCCTGCTCCCTAACCCGGCTAGGCGAAACTGAAGGGAAACATATTCGGGAGTTTTAATCTCCATTTGTTCATTATTCATAAGGAATCCCCCCAACATAAGATGTTTTTTCAATAGATGTTTCTATTTTTCTACAATATTACTATAATAAGGAATAGAGTGTAAACCAGAGAGAAGGTGTAATGATGGATGTTAAACAATTTGTCAAGCAGCATCGGGAAGACTGGAAACGGCTTGAACAATTAATCACAATGCTCGGTAAAGGCAGAAACCTGATCACGAGCGACAATATCATAAAATATAACCAACTCTATCAAAAAGCAGCACAGAATCTTTCATACAGCCAGACCTATTTTGAGCACCACGAAGTGACTCTATATTTGAATGGACTCGTTTCAAAAGCCCATAATCTGCTGTATAAAGATCAAGTGTCAAGTGTAAAGCAGATTCGTTATTTTTTTAGTACCAAATTTATCGGCTTATTGTTGGAACAATGGAATTCCGTCATGATTGCGATGTTGCTCTTTGCCATAGGAGGAGTTGGAAGTTTTCTAGCCGTTATGAATGATCCGCTCCATATCTACTCTATCCTCCCACAAGAAATTGCACAGGGGGTAGATCCACAAAAGCTTGGCAATCAGGATGGAGCTGTTGATTCCTCACTGATGTCCGCAAGCATCATGACCAATAATATTCAAGTGGCGATGTTGGCATTTGCCGGTGGAATAACCTTTGGACTTTTGACCGTCTATTTACTGGTATACAATGGGATTATAATCGGTGCCTTGGCAGCTTTATTCTGGCATTACGATAAGTCTTATGATTTTTGGGCCTATATTGTTCCTCATGGAATGATTGAATTAACTGCCATTTTTATTGCCGGCGGTGCTGGTTTGTTAATGGGCTACAAACTGTTCGTACCAGGTCCATATACAAGAGGATATCAACTAAAGCAGCAAGCCAAACGTTCTGTTCAGCTGCTGCTTGGAACCATTCCATTATTTGTAATTGCGGGGATGATTGAAGGCTTTATTACCCCCGCAGCCATTTCACTTGAAGCCAAATATATCGTTGCTTTTTTTACGGTCATTGGTTTAATTCTTTATATTGTAATCGGTAAACTTAAGCTTGACAAGACTACAACAAATTTTGATTCATAATTTCAATATATTGTGAAACGGCGGTTACTGCTAATTTTTCCTCCGGGGCCTCAATCATTTGCAGGCCCTGACGAACCCATTTGTTTTTTTCCCTCTTTTTAAACAGCATTTGCTGCTGAGCGGTACTTTTTAACATGGCAGCTTGAACATCCGCTGGAGTCACCTTCGTACGTTTAATTAGTGTCTGGTCTTCCACCCCAATCATGAAAAATAAATGCCTGGCCCGCAGCCTTTTTAAATAAATAAGCGCAGATTCCTCATGTAAAAAGGTTCGAACATCACTAAATAATAAAAGCAGACTTCGTTTCTTTTGAACCATTTCTATATATTGCAAGACAGCTCCATAGTTGGATTCCGCTGCCTCCACTTTTACATTATATATGGATTGAAGTATGGTTTGCATATGGGCCATTCCTTTTGCCGGAGGGACATATACTTTAATATCTTTTGAAAAAGCCAGAACAGCCACATAATCTCCCTTTTGAAGCGCGGCAGCCGCAACTGTCAGTGCAGCCTCTAATGCTTTTTCTAACCGATTTCCTTTTTTTAATTCGGCTCCCATCATACGGCCGCAATCCAGTAAAATCGTAATATATTTACCATGTTCAGGTTCATATTCGTTGGTCATGACTTCCCTTAATTTGGCTGTTTGGCGCCAATTGATTTTACGGGGATCATCGCCGACCACATAGTTTCTTATTTTCGCAAATTCTCCGGCACCGCTTAATTGTTTGCGTATCTTTACCCCTTCATACAACAAAAATTGCTGGGCATTTTCCAAATATTGTTTCGTTTCGGTTAAATCAGGGATCACTTTGACCGTTTCAGGCAATTCAACGGTTGTTTGCTTCTCCCATAATCCAAACACACTGCGGTAACGAAAATAAAGCTTGTTAATCTCATATTTTCCGCGGTCAACGGCTGTCGTTTCATAGCTGATTCTCGCGGAAGAATCTTTTGGAATTACCCCCTTGACAGGAAAAGGCCTTATAAACGACTGGGGCAGGCTGTCAATCAACCGGTACGAAATAGAATACATAGACGGATTCTTTACTTCCATTGAAACAGTATATGGAAGTCCCCGCTCCATTTCCTCCATCATGATCCGTTTAAAGCTAAGCTGTGTTTTTTTTGGTGAGAAAAATAAATCTCCCAAGCTCACTAAAAAAACAATGAGATTTAGCGTGAAGCAATACCACCACGATAGGTTACCTGCCATCAAAATAGCTAAAACGGCAGTTAAAAGAAAATATATCCATAATAATCGGTTCGTCGGCAGAATGCCCCTATCTTGGAACAGGAACCGAGCCCACAAGCTCTTCAATGATTTGGTCAACGGTTGTTCCCTCCAATTCTATGTGCGGGGATAGTTGAATCCGGTGCCGTAATGCCGGTTTGGCAACCATTTTAATGTCATCAGGTGTTACATAATCTCGTCCTGAAAGATAGGCCCAGGCCTGAGCCGCTTTCCCAATCGATATCCCTGCCCTGGTACTTGCCCCAAAGCGGATTGCTTCCGTTTCCCGGGATTTCCGGACGATTTTCATCATATAATCAAGCACATTTTCCCCGACTGTTACTTCACGTACTTCTTTCCGAATTGCACTAAATGTTGGCAAATCAAGAACTTCCTGAAGAGGACGATTACCTGCATGATTTTCAATGACTTGTTTTAACACCAGCTTTTCTTCGTCAAAAGCCGGAAAGTCGATATAAAGTTTGAAAAGAAAACGGTCCTGCTGTGCTTCCGGAAGCGGATAAGTTCCCTCAAATTCAATTGGGTTTTGGGTTGCAACAACAAAAAACACTTCCGGCAGCTGATATGTTTCCCCTTGAATGGTCACCTGGCTCTCTTCCATTGCTTCCAATAAGGCAGCCTGTGTTTTAGCAGGTGTCCGGTTAATTTCATCCGCTAATAAAATATTTGTAAAAATAGGACCCTTTAGTGTTTGGAAGCTTCCTTCTTTCATATTGTAAATCATGCTTCCAGTGATATCGCTGGGCAGCAAATCTGGAGTAAATTGGATCCGGTTAAAATCCCCTCCAAGCAGGCCGGATAGTGTCCGAACCATCTGAGTTTTACCAGTGCCGGGAACTCCCTCAAGCAGGACATGGCCGCCAGCTAAAATAGCTGAAAGAAGCAGCCGCAAATTTAATTTTTGTCCAAGAATTCGTTTTTCATATGATTCCAAAAAGGATGTTAATTCTTGTCTCATCCTTGTTCCACCTCTTTCTGCAGCCGGTCAAGCCGGTCTGACCATTGTACATATTCTTGTTTAGGGATTTTTTCTTTTTCAAGTACAGCCGTTAAACCATGTAGAAATTCCTTAATCTCTGAAGGTTTCTTTCCCAGCCATTTTCGTTCCAACAAACTGGACAAATCCTGCCATTCCCGGCTGTAGGGAATTTGCCAGCGCTCCTGCAGCATGAATTTTACATAATCTGCTTGAATCTGTAATGAATCATGATACAGCCTGCCGCGGATATACCAGGCGGCAAGAGCACGAATCCCTTCATCACTAAAGCGGACGGAATCCTCTCTTGGAGTAAAGATAGGACCAAAGCGTTTCCCTTTAAGCCACAGCCAAAGCATAGCCATAATGGTTCCCTGGAGAATAAGGAGTAAAAACCATTTCGGATACACATTTAAAGTATCTGATGCAGCTTTAGTGCCATGAAGGTACTCATCAAATAGAATAGACTGTGAGCCTCCTTTTTCTAGTAAACTTAAAACGAGCGGCAAATGGTCATAAGACAAAATATTTTGGTTCATCAGCCATTCAGGTGCAACGGCAACTATTAATTTTCCCTTTCCAATCGAATGTTTGAGTGCCACTACACCTGACTGATCGTGTAGTAATACGGAATCCCCCTGCTCGAGCTCGAGCCGGATATAAGACTTGATAACAGCTTTAAAAGCTTTATTATTCTCATCGTATACCTTTGACACCTTCTCATTATTACTGTCGAATTCCCCGGGTAAAATATTTACGTCAAACATTCCTTTCGGATTCTTTTTTAAAAGCAATATCGTATTACCCGATTTAATAAAATCTGTATACTCATTCATTTCCTTTGTCTCGGGAATATTTAATGGTTCGACCATCACAAGTATTTCGTTTTTCTGGCTCTTTGGCAGAAATTCAGGAGAATGGTGCCAGCGTTTTACCTTCAATTCTTTGTTTAAGTATGTATAAAATCCCTTTACCCCTGTTGGAGAAGGAGAATCGGAGACATAGCCCGGATAGAATTTAGGCTTAGGTGAAAAAGAAATATAGCTGACAATGATAAAAACAACCAATAATACCGCAAGCCAAATCCATCCTTGTCTAGCCTTTTTCAATGGACTTCTTTCCCCCTTTCTCCTCACGATTGAGCTCTTTCATGATGTTAGATTGAAATTTCACGAATTCCTCTTTTCCTATTTTCCGTTCGCCATAGGTCACTTCATCAAAAAACAGGGCCAGTTGGTAAAACTGCTCCGCCCGCTTTTGATTCTCTTTCCTTAATTCTTCATAATACTCCCAGTTCGTTTTCCAAATCCTTGCCTCAAGCCAAGATTTTTCATGGAAATTTAATAGTATAGCGAGAAAAAGATGGCGGACAGCACCAGTGTATTCCCCATTGCCCGCCAGTTTTTCAGCTTCCATTAAATGCTTGCTGAAGGACCAATTGAGTTCCTGCATCGATTGCAGCGGTTTTTGTTTGCGGAGTGACCGGTTTCTTCGATGATTTCGAAAAAGCAGAAAGGCGGTAAGAGCTAAAAGAAGCAAAACCACTGCCATGATGAAAATAAGGATTGACCCTGCTGCACTTTCCGAAATATTAACGGATGGAAATAAAGCGGATAACTTTTTAGCTATCCATTCCTTCGCACTATCCCACCAGGAAGCTAGAAGTCCTTGTGATTCATCATAAACCCGATATTCTTTTTGATTCAGTATGTCTTTAAGCTCTTTACGTGCCTTTTCGGCATCAAGCATGTTCATCACCCTATTTATTTAATATGGGAGGATTATTATAGTCGTCAATTAGTTCTTTTAAATCATCCGCATCATGACGAATTTTTAAATCAAGATACATGACTCCATATCCTACTGAGAAAATCATCGTTGTGATCAGCATGACGATATTAGAAATAATAGATAAAAGCACACTGTTTCCTAAGACAAGGCCCAGCGTTGCTTCGACTGCAAAGCTGATAATCGAAATGATTAAGTAAAATATAATATAAAGGCCGATCAGGACCCATGTACGACCTTTTGTTAATCTCCAGCTGCGTCCAAATCCAGGCGACTTCCGATCAAGCACGACGGACCCAAAATAAAAGCTCCAGCGTGTTAAAAGTAATGCAATCAGTACACCAAACCCTAAAAACAGAACGACTGCCAATGAAATACCAAGGGCTGGGTGAATAAAAGAACCAAATACTCCAGTTAAGGATACGATTAAGATGGGAACAAGAATCAAACCAATTAACATTAGACCAAATAAAATGCTGCTGCCAAGCATCGGCCAAAAACGAGAAAATGCCTTTTTTATTACTGATTTTACGGTGAAGTCCTCATTTTTTCGAATATGATTCACGCTAAACAGGATCGCCGCTTCTGCTACTGGTCCCAGAATGAGGGTCACCAATCCAACTAGAACCAAGCTGATATCTGAACCCATATTGCTCGATTCAATGGTTCCTGTTTCTGCAAAACTCGTTAGGATTTGCTCATACCATGTACTTCCGCTTCCTACTTCTCTAAAAAAATTGGTTCCAGATATTAATTGTATGATAGCTTCCACTAAGTATACGGGCCCTAATAAAATAAGAAAAATCAAGAAGAAATCTTTAAACCGATTTTTACTTAAACTAAATGTAAGATCGAGTATCTCTCCGAATCCTTTTGGTTTTACAAACTTAGAATCCAATGTTAAAAATCCCCCTATTAAAAATAGTCACAAGTACAATTTTACCATTTTTTAAAACACTTGAGAGTTATATTTTGTAAATTACCATAAAATTTGGCTGCGGCTTAAAATAATAAAAAAAGCCGCCTGAAAAATTTTTTCTCAGGCAGCCCTTGTTGATTACTAACGGCTTGGTTCTTCTTCGTTCTTTTTATAATTGTATTGTGAACGGTCAACCGGTGTAAAATTCTTCGGTGTATAAAAGCGTAATAAATCTCCATTTACGACTTTATCAGAGAGAGCAAGTCTCTTTTGTGTGATATTCTGGAGTTTCTTAGCTTCTTTCAACTTGTCTGAATCAATCAACATTCCGGTTGTAGAATTATAGTACTTACCGCCGACTGCTGTAATAGTTGGACTGACAAAGTCACCATTACGGAACGGAATCAAGTCATCATGTTGATCAGATAATAAATCTGTGCCAAATTGGACGTAGTCCTTTGAATCAACACCAAGCAAATGCAGCAGTGTTGGCAATAAATCTATTTGTCCGCCGTATTCGTGGTTTACTCCGCCGTCAATCCCCGGCACACGAATAAATAATGGGACACGCTGCAGTCCAGTACTTTCAAATGGTGTAATTTCCTTTCCAAGTACCTGTGACATTGCAGTATTATGGTTTTCTGAAATGCCATAATGGTCGCCGTACATAATAATAATGGAGTGATCATATAAACCGGATTTCTTTAGATAATCAAAGAACTGTTTTAGAGCCTCGTCCGCATAACGGGCAGTTTGGAAATAATCATCCACCGATTTATCACCCGTTGAATCCGGTGCGATTGTCGCAAGTTTTTGATCCATTGCATACGGATAATGATTGGAAACCGTAATAAACTTTGTATAAAATGGCTGCGGCAATGTTTCCAATAGGGAGGCAGATTGAGCATAGAATGGTTTATCCATTAACCCGTATTCAGCCATATTTTCCGGACTTAGATCATAGTAGCTTTCATCAAAAAACTTATTATAACCAAATGATTTATAAATTTCATCACGATTCCAAAAGGTTCTTTTATTCCCGTGGAACACGGCTGATGTGTATCCATGCTGTCCTAAGATAGCTGGAGCAGCTTGGTAAGTGTTCAACCCTTTGGTGGTAAAAGCCGATCCCTGCGGCAGGCCATATAACGAATTTTCCAACATAAATTCAGCATCCGATGTTTTTCCTTGTGCTGTTTGATGGAAGAAATTATCGAAATAAAGGGTATGTTTTTCCTTTGTTAACGAGTTTAAGAAAGGTGTTACCTCTTCCCCATTCAGCTTGTAATTAATAAGAAAGTTCTGCATTGATTCAAGATGAAGATAAATAACATTCATCCCTTTTCCTGCACCAAAGTAAGTTGGATTGGGCTCTGCATAATTTGATTTTGTATAGTTGATTACTTCAGTAATGTCATCGCTGTTAGCCATAACTCTTTGAGCTGATGCTTTCGTGCTGTTTACGGCATCATAAATCGTGTAATTATACATTCCTAAATATTTAACAATATAATTTCGGTCAAAACCTCTTGTCAATAATTGAGGCCGGTCTATTTCTGCTAAGCCAATATTAATGCAGGAAATGCCAAGTGACAGCATCACCAGTGCTTTTACCTTCCGGCGATTCATGTCAACAGTGTCGATTTTAATCACACGAAATGCAAGTAATGCCACTAATAGAACGATGTCAATGAAGAATAAAAAATCATATGGTTTCAAAAGTGAACTAATACTGCCGCTGACATCACCAAAATTTTGCGTCTGCATTAAAGTCGGCACGGTAATAAAATCATTAAAAAATCGGTAATAAACGGCATTCGCAAATAAAAGAAAAGATAAAAGAAAATAAATGATCATCAGCCAAATATATTTTTTCCGTCCTTTAAATAGAAAAGGAATACTTAAAAATAGTAATGATGATCCTAATGGATTCAAAAATAGCAAAAACTTTTGCAGGGGATTCTCAACCCCTAAGTTAAATTGTGTTAATTGAGTAATATATGTCTTGATCCAAAGAAGGACGACAGCTAAAAAGTAAAAACCGAGATACTTATTTGCCCCTTTTTGTATTCTACCGAACATCTTACACCATCCTTCTAGCATTATAGGTATCTATTATTGAAATTATCATCTATTCTACAAAATAAATTTGAAAAATGTATGAACAAATGAATTGTGTCATGCAAAAAATGGTACATACAAGGTTGAAATTATACGCTCTTTTTCATAGTTGTCAAGTGATGATCTTAGGCAAATGAATAATACTCGATTTTTTTGACTAAAAATATATTGAATACGTGTTTAGAAAGTTGACGTGAGATATGTTAAATCTAGCTAAAATATTTTCAAATCGAAGTGCTGCCGATTACCATATTGTTAATCATAAAACAGCTGAAAATCAGCTGCCGAAATTGGTTTCTGTCATTACACCAGTTTATAATGCCGAAAAGTACTTGAGAAAAACAATTAATTCCGTACTTGGACAGACGTTAGGAATGAGTCAAATAGAATATATTTTAGTTGATGATGGTTCCACTGATTCCTCTAGAGAGATTTTGTTGGACTATACATCTAAATTTGAAAATATCATGGCAGTATTTTTAAAAAAGAATACAGGTACACCCGGGCGCCCGCGAAATATCGGAATCCAGCTTTCAAATGCCAAATACATATCTTTTTTGGATGCAGATGATTGGTTCGAACCGACAGGACTTGAAACCTTGACCAATATTTTAGAGGAAACCGGAGACAGTTATGTTGTAGGCAAAACCATACAGGTTAATGCGGGCGGAAATCGGATTATTGGAGAACATGAATCATGTAAAGAAAGAAGAAGTGTCCGGCCGCACTCCATTCCCCATATCTTTCATCATTTGGGACCTAGGGCAAGGATGGTTAGGGCTGAAGTAATAAAAGATCATCAAATTGTATTTCCTGAAATGAAATTTGCGGAGGACAAACAATTTTTCATGGAAGTTCTGCTTCACAGCCCTTCCATTTCAACGACGTCAAAACCAATCTATTATTTAAATAGGATGAATAATGAAAAAACCCGACTGACCAATCAGACCAATATATTACAAAAAACAAATTGTAATGTGAAAGTCATTAACCATGTCATGAAGAGAAATGTGGATAAAAACATCCAAAAAATGATGTTAAATCGTTTATATGAATTGGATTCCATAACTAGACTTTTTACAACCCCGCATTTTCAGAAAACAAAACTGAAACGGGTGTATTATCATAAGCTCAATCAGGTATTAAAAACGACGAAAAAATTGGACTATGAGTTTTCGGAGGAGTTTCTTCAGCCGATGAATAAAGTGGTCTATCAGCTTTTCCGTGAAAAAAAATACCGAGATTTAGAACAATTATATGCTTGGAATCAGCAGGAGAAAATTAAGGAAGTGTTTATTAAAGATGGTCTTCCCTATACCGCTTTTAATAATGAAATTCAGATTAGAGTTCCGATGCATGCGACATATACAGAAGATTATTTTTCGCAAAATAAGTATTGTCTTCAGTTTCAAGTTTTTGGAGATTATTTGGAATCAATCACAGATGTGCTGATTCGGGATACTAAAAACGGCCTTAATGATGTGTCTTTTCCTGTAACGGTTGATAAAAGCGGCAATGGGAATGTGGAAATTGATTTGGTGTTATTAAACCATCTTCCACCGTCCACCTATTCCATTTTTCTAAGATACCATGACTATATGAAAACCAATATTAGAACTTCCAAAGAGGAGAAAGTGCGCCATCTTTTTCAAAATCGGCAATTTACATTTTACCGGACCGTCTATTCCAATATTGGATTAAAGATTGAATCGCTAACAACTGAATAACACATTTACGCCTCCCTCTTCATATTTTAATGTAACGTGAAAATTTCGAGGGAGGTTTCTAATGGTCATTCATATTGTTCAACATGGTGAAACATTATGGCAGATTGCCTATCAGTATCGAATCAGTATAGGCAGAATCATGGATATAAACGGCTTAACAAACCCTGATCATGTTGTTGATGGCCAAATATTGATTATCCCAGCCCCAGATGTCGTTCATACTGTTAAAACTGCTGAGAATCTTAAAATGATTGCCAATAGATATGGAACGACCGTCGAGGCAATTCTCCGGGTCAATCAATTAAAGGCCGATACCCCCTTGTATCCTGGAACGGCATTAAAAATCCCTGCTATTTTGCATACCATTGCACAAGGTGAAACGCTTTGGATGATTGCGCGTTATTATGGGACGACCATTAACGAAATTATCAAGGCGAATAATATCCAAGAACCTAATCAACTTTATCCTGGTGCGGTACTGGTGATTCCTAGAGTTCAACCTTAAATAGTTTAAATCATCAATTTTGAAGAAAATTTGTATTCAATCGGCATTTAGGACCCTTTCCGGTGTACTTGGATGGAGCGAATGACTTTCCAAGTGCACCCGGATCCAATTACAGTGCGGATAGATGAGGTAATCCACACCCAATCTGCACTGTGGGTCATCTCCAGTGCACTTAGATGGAGCGGATGACTTTCTATCTGCACTCGCCCCCTTCTCCAGTGCACCTGGAAGCGGTGCGATCCTTCCTAAAAAGTAATTAAAGGCAGTTCTATAAGAGTTCTATAAGTATCCGGACTAGTATTGTCTTTAAGAAGCTTGATTAAAGACAGCTTTGGTGGTTCGCGGGCAAATTTATCCTTAATAAGCCTGATTAAAGACAGTTTTATCGTTTTTCAGACTAGTTTTGTCTATAAGGAGAACTATAAAAGACAATTTTTGTAGTTTCGAAAACATTTTTGTCCTTAAAAGCAAATCCGGCTTAAATTACCAGACAAACCTCCTCTTCTTTCTGATACAATTTTAAAAGACAGGGAGATTTGGAGGTTTATAAGATGAAAAAGCAACGTCTTTTCCTGCTGGTTGTGATCCTGCTGACGTTTTTCGCTGGATTTTCTTCGGGTGCTATTTATTTAAAAAACAGTCATCCCGATTCAGTAAATATAAAATCGGCACCAGTTTCAGCAGCAAAACCTATAGAAAAAGCAATGCCCGAGGTTCCAAAAACAAAGTCAAAAGTATTTATCGGCTATGTACAGGATTTTAGGGATCCAAACTTAATTGACTATTCAAAACTAACACATGTTGTTTTCTCATTCGTCCATCCAACAAAGGACGGCAATATCTTATTAAGCGGTGATTATGCCGTGAAAAATTTGCGAACGATTGTCCAAAAAGCGAAACAACATGATACAAAGGTTATTTTAGCAATTGGGGGATGGTACCATATCAAAGGCGGGGAAACCTATCCATATTTCAAAGCAGCCATATCTAATCCATCTTCAAGAACAAAGCTTGCCAACAAGCTTGCCAGTTTTGCAGACAAAGAACATCTTGACGGGATTGATATTGATTTTGAACATCCGCGGAATGCCCAAGATTCCAAGAACCTTTCAGCTTTTACGAAACAGCTAAGCCAGCTGCTTCATGAAAAAAACAAGGAGCTGTCCATGGCCGTTTATTCAAAAATTAATGCGGAGACTTTGAAAGAATCGAAATTCGTTCACTATGATCCAGGCATGTTCCAATTTGTTGACCATGTGAATATTATGGCATATGACGGCCAGTGGGATGGAAAATATAATGCAGCCAATCTATCACCATACAAGTTTACTGAGAGAATCGTAAACTACTGGTCTGCCCTTTTTGATCAGCATCATATTGCCAAAGAAAAGCTTGTGCTTGGCGTTCCATTTTATGCACAGCCTCAAAATCCGAAAATCAAACAGGTTTCGTATGGAACGATTATCAAAAAAAATCCGAAAAATGCTGATTCAGATTCAGTTAAAATCAATGGGACGACCTATTATTATAATGGCAGCACAACAATGGAAAAGAAAACAGATCTAGCATTAAGCCATGGTTTTGGCGGGATGATGGCGTGGGAAGCAGGACTGGATGCACACGGAAAAAACAGCCTGACAGCCGTTATTTATTCAGAATTACAAAAATCTGCTCCAACCTACTATTCTTTAAAACCATAAACGAGGGAATCCGTATTTATTACGGACTCCCTTTTTTATTTAACCGCGAATTTTATACCCTTATCCGCGGATTGAAGTAAATTTTCCGCGGATTTTTCGCTGATATCCGCGAATTCAGGTAAGTTATCCGCAAATCCAAAAACAGCACGGCTGCTTAATTTCGAACCACTTCAAATTTAGTAATCTGCCATGGAAGTGAGCCTTGTGTTTTGTTTAATGTAAATTGGTAAGTGACCTCCTCTTCATAATCCTTTTCTGAATCCGTGTACTGGAAAAATTTTGTGACTACAACAACTGCTTCATTTTCCGCTGTCTGGTCAATGTTAATTTCTTTTACTTCTGCCTTTGTGAACGTATAGGAGCCTAAAAGCCTTTTATAATTATTATAAAGTGCTTTATAGAGGTTAGAGTTTTGTTCCAACTGGTAAGTGCTCATATACCCTTCCAAATCACCGGCAAGCTCGGCATATGTCTGAAAATAAATGGTGCGTTTGATTTCTTCAAAATCGTCGCCTGCTCCCTGTCCTTTCCCTAAAACCACATCATGAATAATCAACATCTTTTCATCTGGATACCCAGCCTTCTTCAGCTTGATAAAATCATCTACCATGATATTCGATAATTTTATGCCATTATAGTCTAAATCTTTATTTTCTCTATATAGTTTAAAGGCTTCCCCAAAATGATTAGTTAGTAATTTAATGTGTGCTAGATTAACTTCTATCAGCTGATTTTTCGGATCATATTTCTTTGCCAGCTGGAGCGATTCAAAGGCCTTATCCTGCAAATGATTTAGCAGCTGGCACCATGAAAGATCACCATATGCATTGCCTAATACCGTTAAATTGGTTAATAGATTTTGGTTTTTTAATTCTTTCAAAATGGTCACGCCGTCTTCCATATCCTGGAGAGCATGATAGGGGTGGCCAAGTTCTATTTTTATAATGGCAATGGACTCTGATATCTTGGCCTCGGCAAGGCGGGCTTCCGCTAAAAGGTTTACATCATTTTTTTCGGTATTGGCGAGAATATTCGCCATATCCCTTGCCTGAATATAAAGGTTAAGTGCCTGTTCCCACTTTTGCTCCTTGAATAAACGATCACCATCATCCCAGTATTGATTGACAATACCCATCTTTTTTTCTTGAAGTGTATCTGCATCCACCGAAAGTTCTACACCTTTGGATACCGTAATATCAACTGTTGAATTTTTAGCAGCTTTTGAATTAGAATCGACAGATTGTTTAATGACACGTCCTTTTTTCGAAAGTAAATCACTTTGTTGGAATACCTTGCCAAGCTTTAAACCAGCCTTCTCTAATTCGGCCTTAGCTTCTTGTTCTGTTAGATCATAAAGCAATGGAACTGTAACCTGTAGCATTTGATTCTGTTTTTTTTCTACTGATACCGATTTTTGGTTACTATCATGTTCAATACTGCCGAGTATCAAAAGAAAACCAATAAAGAGAACAAACCAAATGACCAATCCTCCCAAAATGGCTAAAAGTATAATCCAAGTGTCTTTCTTTTTCTTTAATGGAGGCGCTTGCCTATTTTGAATATTTTGAGTTTCTTCTGAATTGACTGTGGGAAATGATGACTGCTCATCCTTTTCTTCCAAAATCAATCCGTTTTCCTTTTTAGGTACTGGTACTGGCCTCCCTCTTCTCTTTAAGGTTATAACCAGGGCTAAAATGGCTATGAATACAGCAAGCAGGCCTAACCCAATCATGGTAATATAAAAAATAACCGGTGTCCCGTCATCCGTTTCTTTTTTGAGCTGTCTGTGTTCTGTTTTATACTCGATCCCTAAACGGTCAAGTTCCACCAAAAGTTCATCTGCCTGGATTGACCAGCCGATATTGTCTCCTAAGCGTATGCGTTCTGTCTTGCCTTTCCCTTCCTCGTCAAGGATAACACCCGAGACAAGTGAAGCGGCACTGTTGATTCCAATAACAGCACCGTTTTCTGTAAACAGCGGGCCTCCTGAATTTCCTGGATTAATGGGCGCATCTGTTTGATATAACTGAACACCATCTTTCGATTTGACTTTGGCACTGATAATTCCCTGAGAAACTTTTACTGTGGCGATGGTGGACGGGTCAATCAGACGCTGATCAATAGCAGCACCAGGAAACCCCATCACATATACGCGGTCAGTTACTTTTACATCCTTAGACCGCATAAACGTCACGGAAGGACGGTCTAATGGTTTTTTTGTTTTTAATACGGCTAAGTCTTTGACAGACGAGGACCAGATCACCTCTGCGGGTATAATTTTTCCAACGTCTAATACGATATTAACGGGGCCGCCTTGTCCATCACATGAGATGACATGGTAATTGGTTACCACATGGTCTGAATTTCCAATGACAAAGCCGGTTCCCATGCTAAATTCTCCGTCTAAATCTCCGCATGTGATAAGAACGGTGCTGGCCTGCATCTCTTCCGTTGATTTCGCATAAGAAGCACTTGGAAGAAAAACGATAAAAAGCATAAGCAAAATACATATAAAAGAAGGAATAGTTCGGAGTTTCTTCACGGATTACCCTCACCTTCCTTTGATTGTTTTACAAAGCTGTCTTAAAAGTTTGGGTCTCCTAATGATGGGTGGAAGTAGAGCATTTTATTTTTAAAATACGTTAGGAATTTAAGAAGAAGAACTTGAATCAAATTAAATTTAGATTTCAATTGCAAAAAACAGCCCCCAACCAACAGGCTGGGGTGTTGTATTATATCGCCTGGTAATACCAAATGCCATTTTCCAAATTCTTTATACATTGATTGTTGTAATATAAATATTCCAAATGGGCAATTGTTTCTCCGATGGCGAAACGAGTTTCATGAGTGTTTAACGGCTTTTTGAATAAATTCTTGGATACCTGATAAATAGTGGCTGGGTTCTTGATAAACGTATATACCTCATTCAAACGGTCTTGATGATGTGAGATTAACTCTGCTATTCGTTTGTTTGCGTTCTGAAATGGTTTCCCGTGAGAAGGGATGACATAATCCGCATCCAGCAATTCAATTTTTTTTAACGATTGAAAGAATGCCTCCAGCGGATTAGGCAGCCCGCGAAACCAATAAGAAATATTTGGTGTAATTTTTGGAAGAATGTGGTCAGTTGAAAACAGAATGCTCTTCTCTTTGTTGAATAAGCAAATTAAGCCGTCAGAATGTCCCGGCGTAAAGAACACTTCATAGTCATATTTTCCAAAAACAATCTTTTCTCCTTCATTCAAATGTCTCGACACCTGTGGATATGGTTTCACTCTAGGAATAAAACTCCCTTCATCATGTGTCAATTCAGCCGCCCCATTGTCAGGAATCCCGCAAGTGTCATAATACTTTTTCACTTTCTCAAGTGACTCCGGTTCCCAAAAGGTTGTCCCTGCCTCATCATCAACCTTTGTCATCCAAACTTCAGCATTCGTCAAACGCTGTAAAGTTCCACTATAACCATAATGATCTGGGTGGAGATGGGTAAGGATGATCGTGGAAATCTTATGCTGCTCAATATAAGGTTTCCAAATGTCCCTTGATACATCATTGTTTAAACCTGCATCCATTATGGTCCATCCATTTGAACCTTCCCCTATAAAACAATTGACATGATTCAACCGAAAAGGAAGCGGAATGGTAACTGGTTGGACTCCAATTTCATTAAACAAAAAATACCTACTCCTTCCTAAATAAGACGAACTCTTCGAAATAATAAATCTATTAATATCATGCCATAAGGTTTATAAAAAATAAATAAAGAAGCCCTGAACGTATATGTCTCCTGGAATCCCGCTTTAGCATTATGGTTATTATTCTATTTAGCCATCAAGACTTGCTGGTAACAGCTTTTTTAAAGGCAATTTTAACATTTATCCAAGAGAACCTTCAAATTTAAGTGATGCTTTTCCTTATGAAATTGGGTAAATATCCAACTATATTTTCATTTCGATTGGTTCTTTATATGTTATAATGTTTGTCGGCATACGTATCATAAAAATACGAAATGCGGGTGGGAGAGGGCGTTTTTCGAAAGTGTGATTCATAATGAAAGGAGTTTTCAAACTTAGAGAAAGCAATACCAATATAAAGAAGGAGGTTACTGCAGGGTTAACCTCATTTTTCTCCATTATCTATATTATCGCCGTGAATGGTCATATTCTTCAGGACTCAGGAATGCCCCTTGAGGCAGGGATTATTGCAACTGTACTCGCTTCTTTTGCCGGCTGTTTATTAGTAGCTTTCATGGCAAATGCACCACTTGTTATTGTTCCTGGGATGGGGATTAATGCCCTATTCACCTATACATTGGTGGGTTCCTTAGGTCTAAATTATATGGAAGCCTTAGGGGCAGTCGTTCTTTCGGGAGTCTTGTTTGCCATCGTTGCATTTACAAGGCTGTCAACCATCATTTCAAGATCGATTCCTTCTTCGTTAAAAGAAGCTATTTCCGTAGGGATTGGATTATTTATTGCTTTTATCGGACTGCAAAAAGGCGGGCTTATTGTCGGTAATTCCGATCATTTTGTTGGACTTGGAGATCTGTCGTCACCAGTGGTTCTGGCTTTCATTATCAATCTGATTATCACATTATTTTTATTTTTAAAGAAAGTTCCAGGGAATTTTTTAATCAGCATTATAGTCGGAACCATCATTTCTTACTTTTTAGGTATCATCCATTTTTCTTCAATGGATTTGTCTTTGGTTTCTTTTAAAGAATATAAGAATGTGTTTTTTAGCTTTGACTTTGGAAAAATGGCGACGATTCCGTTTTGGACAGCTGCCTTTTCCGTTGCCTTAGTGTTGGTGTTTGAAAATATTGGATTGCTTCATTCACAGGTAGATGGGATGCTTAAGGCACCAGAGAAGAATTCCAAATCCTTACAGGCTGTATCCCTTTCAGCTATTTTATGCGGGTTTTTTGGGACCAGCCCAACAGTTTCAACTGTTGAAACAGCTGCAGGCATTACAGCCGGCGGAAGAACTGGGTTGACCTCTGTGGTGACAGGCTTTTGCATTTTATTATCGCTTTTCTTTCTGCCTTTCATAAAATTAGTGCCTAATTCCGCTATCGCACCGATTTTAATACTATTAGGCGGATTAATGTTAACAAATATTGTTAATATTGATTTTACTGATTTTACTGAGGCATTTCCTGCATTTTTAATCATTATCATGATTCCGTTAACCTACAGTATTGTAGATGGGATTGCATTTGGGTTTATCGCATATCCCTTAGTGAAATTGTTTACAAATAAGCAAAAACAACTGTCACTTTCCATCTGTATTATTTCGATTTTATTTTTAACCAATTTTCTTCTCCATGCAGTTGGCTGAAAATAAGGGGCTTCCATTCATTTGGAAGCCCCTTTTAACGGTTTAGCTGATTTGTTCTTCTGTATCTGAATTTAATAAGGTTCTTTTATTGGGAATAATCGTTAAGTTTGATCTTTTCATTAAATAATTTAAATGGTCAACAGGCATTGCGCCATGGCCTTTTCCGTCCGAAAGCAAAAATTGTACAGTCGTCCCATTATTCGTAATTACAGTCATTGAATCAGCGGAGTTAAAATAACTTTGAATACCTTGGGAAATTTGCAGCTTTGTACCTTCCTCAATAGACATTGCGCCTCTCCTTTTGCTCATTATTTCCCAAACAGTATTCCCTTTTTGTTTAAAAACATACATTGCTTACATCCACCCAAAGAATCTGACAGTTTGAGCAATGATAAATGGAATTAGAATCGCGATAACTGTTGGAATAATAAACGCCAAAAAGGTCCACTTTTTGCTTTTTGTTTCTTTATATATATTTACCAATGTTGTACCACATGGATAATGCAACAGTGAAAAAAGCATCATATTCAATGCCGTAAGCCATGTCCAGCCATGAGCTATGAAAATATTCTTAAGATCTATCATGCTGTCTACTTCTGTTAAGGAACCGGTAGATAAATACCCCATTAACAGGATAGGCAGGACAATTTCGTTTGCAGGCAGTCCTAAAATGAAAGCAATCATGATATAACCGTCCAAACCAAGAAGCTTGCCAAATGGGTCTAAAAACTGGACCGCATGCTGTAATATACTTGTGTCACCAATATTAATATTGGCAAATACCCAGGTTAAAACAGCAGCAGGAGCAGCTACCTTTACGGCCCTGACAAGCACTGACCATGATTTGGTTACAGAGGATCGAATAACAGTATCAAAAATTTTTGGCTTCCGATATGGCGGGAGTTCTAGTGTGTAATGGGTTGGAATCCCACTTAGCAGTGTTTTGGAAAGTACCCATGAGACAAAGAAAGTTACGATAACTCCAAATAGAACGATTCCGACAAGCACCCCTGTCGTGACCAAAGACTTTATTCCACCAGTAAACCCGGCTGCCATAAATAATGATGCAAATACAATTAAAGTCCCCCACCGTCCATTACATGGGACGAAATTATTGGTTAAAATTGCAAGCATCCGCTCCCTTGGTGATTCAATGATTCTAGTAGAAATTACAGCCGCTGCATTACAGCCAAATCCCATTGCCATGGTCAATGACTGCTTCCCGTGAGCCCCAACCTTTTTAAACAAGCGGTCCATGTTAAAGGCGACCCTTGGCAGATAGCCATAATTCTCTAACAAGGCGAAAGTTGGAAAAAAGATTGCCATTGGCGGCAGCATTACAGAAATGACCCATGTAGTTCCTCGATATAATCCTAGGACAAGCATCCCGTACAGCCAATTGGGGGTATGAAGAAAACTGAATAAGGCTGTAAGATATTTTTCCAGCCAGCCAAAAAAATCTGCCAAAAGTGTGGACGGGACATTTGCTCCGGCAATTGTAATATAAAACACAATCCCTAACATGATGATCATGATTGGAAAACCGAAAATCGGGGATGTAAATATGGCATCAAGTTTTTCCGTTTTCGTATCCTTTTTTGCTTTCTTATAGGAAACTCCTTCCTGACATAATTGATAACTGGTCTCATATAAATGCTGAACAATGTCATCCCTTATTTGCTTTGTTGACAACTTTTGAGCTTCGGTATACAACTGTTCAAGGCTCATTCAGTAATCCCCCCTTAATTTAAACTGTTTGGTAATTTCATTTATTAATGATTCATCCCCATCCAAGATTCGAAGTGCTACCCATCTGGCAGATACTGTGTCCCCGATTATTTCGTGTATTTGTTGTTCGATTTTGAGGATTTTTTTCTCGATTTCTTCTGGATATTTAAGTTGAAAAGACTGGCATTTAATATCTCCATTCACAATTCTATCAATTGTATCAAGGAGCATCGGGAAGCCAAGTTTATTTCTCGCAGAAATTTTTAATACGGGAACACCCATCAGGTTCATCAGGCGTTTTTCATGAATTTCAATTCCTTGCTTTTCGGCGATATCGATGAGGTTTATACAGATAATAACATTCGTGGTCATCTCCATCACTTGTAAGGCCAGGTTAAAGTTCCTCTCCAGTGAAGTGGCATCAAGAACCACAAGTGTTACATCCGGCTTTTCAAACGCAATATAATTCCGAGCAACTTCTTCATCCTTAGAGTTTGAAAAAAGGGAATAGGTTCCAGGCAGGTCAATCAATTGAAAGGTTTTGTTTTTAAAATCAACACTCCCTTGTGCAAGCGAAACCGTCTTTCCAGCCCAATTTCCGGTATGCTGTCTTAAACCAGTTAACGCATTAAATAAAGTGCTTTTCCCTGTATTGGGGTTCCCAACTAAGGCAATCCGGTAGTACTCATTCCCCATTTATGATCAGCTCCCCTTCAATTTTTCCACTTTCTTCTTTCCTTAAAGCAATGGTGGTTCGGCTGACACGAAAGGCAATTGGGTCACCTAATGGACTTTTTTGGGCAACCTCGACAAATGCTCCATTCACAAATCCTAAATCTAGCAATCTTCTTCTCATTACCCCATCCAAAAGTAAAGCAGTTATTTTTATAATGTCTCCTTTTTCCCCATCCACCAGTTTTATTATTTTAGTTCTAGTCATTTATCTTTCCACCTCCCTAAAAAGTTTCCTTTGTGCAACTTTTTTGTTAATTATATGTCATTCCTGGAAAAGTTGCCACCCTTTAGGAGGATATTTTTAATACTTTTAAATTTGGCAGCTGGAGCATAGACCGTAAGGCTAGTTGTGCCAGTTTTTGAGGATGTACTTTGGAAGAAAATAAAAAAAACTCCCTCAATAGAAGGAGTCTTATCCGCGAATTTGACCATTTCCTTGAACAATAGCTTTCGTTGTGGTGATGGCTTTCAGTCCCATTGGTCCGCGGGCATGAAGTTTTTGTGTGCTGATGCCGATTTCTGCCCCATAGCCAAACTGCTCACCATCGGTAAAACGTGTTGAAGCATTATGATACAATACCGCTGCATCAACCGATTGGAAAAATAATTGGACATGATCTTCACTTTCACTAATAATGGCCTCGGAATGTTTGGTTCCATACCGGTCAATGTGGTCAATTGCCTCATGAACATCCCCGACAAGTTTCACCGCCAAAATGGGTGCTAGAAATTCAGAAGACCAGTCTTCTTCAGATGCTTCATGAACAAAGGTAAATTTAGATGATAATGTCGTCTCCCCGCGGAGCTCTACCCCTTTATCGCGCAAAGTTTCCAACAGCATGCTGATATGCGGCCAATCCTTATGAATAAGAACCGTTTCAATTGCATTACATACTGATGGGCGCTGCAGTTTGGCGTTCACTGCAATCTCAATGGCCATTTTTTCCTCGGCGGATTGGTCAATAAAAATATGACAGTTGCCGACTCCTGTTTCCAACACCGGCACTGTTGCGTTTTGAACCACCGATTGAATTAACCCGGCACCGCCTCGTGGAATCAGAACATCTAAATATTGATTCAGCCTGAACATTTCGGAAGCTGTTTCTCTAGAGGTATCTTCCAAAAGCTGGATGGCATCCTCTGGAATCGCGGTTTCTGCCAGTGCCCTGCGCATGACTTGAACAAGCGCCTTATTAGAATGAAGAGCAGAAGTACTTCCTCTTAAAAGAACAGCATTTCCTGCTTTTAAGCAAAGGGTTGCAGCATCCACTGTCACATTTGGACGGGCCTCATATACCATCCCAATCACACCAAGTGGTACACGAATGTTCTGAATATGTAATCCATTTGGACGCTCCCATGCATCAATGACTTCGCCGATTGGATCATCTAAACTTATTACTTGATTGATACCATCTACGATTTGATTTATTCTTTCCCCAGTCAAAAGCAGCCTGTCCAAAAGTGATGCGGATAAACCCTTTTCCTTTCCGTTTTGAATATCCTTTTCATTTTCATGTAATATAAATTCTTTATCATTAGCAATCTTGTTAGCCATGTAGGCCAAGGCAGCATTTTTTTCCCAAGCTGAAAGCATCCCTAATTTTTTTGAAGCTTTTTTTAATTTCCCCGCTTTTTCGATTAACTCACTCATCTCTCTACCCCTCCCGCAGGCTCACCCAATTATCACGATGAATGACCTCTGCTTTTTTATTAAATGAATAATATTTGGTTTCAGCACTTGGCAGTCCTTTCACTTTTATCAAATCCTTTGAGGAAAAATAAATCTGTCCTTTACCGATAATTTTCCCTTTTTGGTTGCGGACCTCTACCACATCCATGGCATTAAACTCACCATAAACATTCGTTACTCCAACAGGAAGCAGGCTTTTCCCTTTTTGCAGTATTGCCTGTTCGGCCCCCTCATCCACTTCAATGATTCCGTCCACATGTGAATGAAAAGCAATCCACTGCTTCCGCATCTGCATTTGAGAATGGAATGGTCCGCCAATATAAGTTCCGTCTCCTTTTCCGGCCAAAATATCAACCAGTTTGTCCTTTCCTGTTCCAGTTCCAACAAACACGCTTACACCAAGAGATAGGGCTTTTTTGGCGGCCAATAGTTTTGATTTCATTCCTCCTGTTCCGAGGGAAGATCCATTTTCATCTGCAAAACCAAGAAGCTGGTCTGTTACTTCCGCAATATAATGATATTTTTTCGCCTCTTTTGACACCTTTGGGTTTCCATCATAAAGTCCGTTCACATCAGTTAAAATAATCAATGCATTCGCATGCAAAAACCCGCTGACCAATGCTGAGAGCATGTCATTATCACCGAACGTCAGTTCATCAATGGAGACAGAATCATTTTCATTGATGATTGGAAGCATCCCTCGATGAAGCAGTTCTGTTATGGTAGAATACAAGTTTTGAAATCTAGCCTGGCTATAAAAATCTTCGCGGGTTAATAAAATTTGAGCTGGCACAATGTCAAATTGTTGAAAATGCTCATTATAATGCTGCATTAATAATCCTTGGCCGACTGCTGCAGCTGCCTGCTTTCCAGCAACTGTCTGCGGTCTTGTCGGATATCCTAAGGCATGAAATCCAGCCGCCACTGCACCGGATGAAATGAGGATAACATCATGGCCCTGCTGTTTTAAAAAAGAAAGGGCTTCGACATGTTCCCTGATTTTCTCCTCACAAATCGTTCCACAGGAATTTGTCAGCGAACTGCTTCCAATTTTCACTACCACCATTTGTTTTTTCATACATCATCAAACCTTCTTTAAAAAAATAAAAAACGACTTTCCTGTCCTATATAAAGGACGGAAAAGTCGTTTCCGCGGTACCACCTTTTTTGATGCCCAAATGCAGGCACCCTCTCAATCCCGTAACGTGGGTTTCATGCCGGCTTATGTTTTCATAAGCAGTTTAACAGGGCAGGTTCAATCAGCTTTCCGTGAGAAACCTTTCAGCCCCAGGGTTTCACTCTCTGCCACGTTCTCTTGATTTACTAGTCCCATACCATTCGAATTTTTTTCTTTTATTATCCTCAGAAACAGAGGGTATGTCAATATAGTTTTTGGAAAATTAAAAACGGATAGAAGAAATACCGCCTTACATTTAGGAGTCATGAAGGATATGGCTAAGCTTCTCGAGTCCGTCAAGCAGCCTTGGGGATGGGCGGCAGTATAGTTCTTCCTCTAAAATCAGGATCTTTTGGTCATTTGGATATCCCAGACTTTCATATCCCGGCCGTTTTGTGACAACACTTTTTTGAACCTTTCCCTTTCTAACCCCAACCCAGGCAAGGCAAATATAATCTGGTTTTCTATTAATCACATCGTCCCAGTCTGTCTGTACACTTGCTAACTCAACATCTTGAAAGACATTTACAGCGCCGGCTGCTTCGGATATTTCAGTGAGCCAGTTTATTTTTCCTGGAGTAAAAATCGGCTTTGGCCACCATTCCCAATATAAGGACGGTTTTTCTTTCACCGATAAAGAACGTTTTTTTACCATTTCAAGCCTTGAACGAAAACGTTCAGCAGCCTTTAGTCCTTTTTCCTTTTCCCCCAATGCTTCCGCGGTTCGAACCAAATCCTGTTCGATTTCTTTTAATGATTGCGGATTTAAAACAATATGTGGAATTCCCCGTTCCTCAAGTGCTGCAACATTTTTCTCCATCCCCGGAACACTTAAGGATGCAAGCACCATATCAGGCTGTAATTGCTCCACTAAATCCATATTGATGGATAAGTCTGGTCCAAGCTTGGGCAAGTTTTTAACAGAATTAGGCCAATCTGAATAATCATCAACCCCTGCTAATAAATGGGTTAATCCTAAATACTCCATACATTCTGTGTTACTCGGACATATTGATACAACTCGCAAACGGCACCTCTCCCTACTCTTTTTTTATTTTTCAATTCCCTCCATTAATTGGAACAAAAAGCGGTAAATTAATTGAAATGCTTCACCGATTGTCATGTTTTCATCAAATCCGTCCACCGCATTTAAGGAGAAATTTAAATCCCATACCCCTTCCTGTTGATTAAAGATTAAATCGTAATTTGTCTTCTCCCCGGTTAAATTTTCCTTTAAAAAAGTCCTTAGTTTTTCCTCATATTTCTTTTGTAAATAGAGTCCTAACATAACATCATATGTTCCAAATACATCATCTAGTTCTAATGAAACGGCATCAACATGAACAAATTCCCACCATTTAGACTCCAAATATACAAACTCATTTTTATGTTTATAAAAATATACCAATGGCTGGGAGAGGAAACTGGACGTTTCATTTCTAATCAAGTTTTCGCTTTGTTTGTCACAGCGTTCAATGTATGCATCCATAAAACGGCAGTCTGGTTCTTTTTCCAATAGCAACCTTTCTGTTAACTGATGCTTGATCATATAATCCTTTTCTTCCTTAAAAAACTCTGCATCTTTAGGATGATCTTTTATGTATTGTGTTAACTTCTCTTTTAACAAGCCCAAATGCCTCCTTTACTTTCTTTTTATTATATAGTATTTTCCCAAAAGGATGGCAAAAAAAAGGTGACTGTTAAAAGTCACCTTAACACTAATTTCCAGCTAATTTAGCCGTTACTTTTTTTCCAGCTGGTCTCACTTCACCAGGATCCTCTGCTGGTTTTGCCCGTTTAATAAAGAAGGCAAGAATCAGCGCGATTGCTGCAAATCCAGTTGCGATAACGAATGAGTAGTTAATACCATCTAACATGGATTCCAGCATGACCTTCTGTTTCATTTCTGCAAGAGCTGCAGGTGACGGTGGTGTGGTCATACTGCCCATCGATGCCTTTGCAGATGCGGCAATTTCCTTCGCCCGCGTTGCAGTATGGTTGGTCATTACGGTTACCAATAAGGCTGTACCAATAGCACCTGCCACTTGGTTCATAGTATTGTTCATGGCTGTACCATGTGGATAGAATCTTGCTGGCAGCTGGTTTAAACCGTTTGTAGATACCGGCATCATAACCATTGATATGCCCAATGCACGGATAGAATATATGGTAATAAGATGTGCATAGCTGGTATCTAGCTGCAGTTTACTGAACATATAAGTCGTAATCGTCGTAATGGTTAAACCAATGATGGCTAAAACCCGGCCTCCAAATTTATCAAATAATTTACCGGTAATCGGCGACATTAATGACATTAATACGGCTCCTGGGAGCAGCATTAAACCAGCATCCATTGGTGAGATTCCGCGAATGGTCTGAACGTAAATGGGAAGAAGCAGCATCCCGGAAAACAATGCCATGTTCAAAACCATGGTAATAGCTGATGATAGAGCAAACATAGGGTATTTATAAATACTGAAATTTAACATTGGCCGCTCTTGTTTTAATTGCTTCAAAATAAAGATTGTTAAACAAATAGCACCAATAATGATCGTTCCATATACCTGTGGACTGTCCCAGCCTTTGTTTCCGGCTGAGCTGAAGCCATATAAGATACCGCCAAATCCAATACTGGATAAGAGTAAAGAAAGAAAATCCAGTCGTAAATTCACTTTTTCCTTTTTATCTTTAATAAGGAAAAAGCCTAATAAAATAACGACAATGGCGATTGGCGTGATGAAATGAAACAGCATCCGCCAGTCATAATGCTCTACAATCCATCCTGATAGTGTCGGGCCAATTGCCGGTGCGGACATTAATATTAAGCCGAACACACCCATTGCAGTTCCCCGTTTTTCCACCGGGAAGCTGACAAGCATAACGTTCATTAATGTCGGCATCAAGATTGCCGACCCGGAGGCTTGGAGCATCCTGCCTGCTAATAAAATAGAGAAGACATGGGCGGTGCCTGCGAGAATCGTTCCAACTGCAAATAAACACATTGCCGATAAAAAGATCCGGCGCACGGTATATTTCTGTATTAAGTGGGCAGTAGTAGGAATTAAAATTCCGTTTACTAACATAAACCCAGTGGTAAGCCATTGTACTGTTGAAGCCTCAACATTTAAATCCTTCATAATAGAAGGAAGGGCAATATTTAATAATGTATTATTTAAAAATGCAATAAATGCCCCGACCATGAGAACCGCGATAATTCCATATGGCGGACGGTTCGGATGTGTTTGAGCATGTTCCATACTTTTTCCCCCTTAAACTACATGTTCATTTTTTTATACCCCTTTTTCATACTTACCTATATTATACTCCTAGTTCAATTTTTGCAATAAAAAAATCTTACAAAGATTGGTTTGTAACAGTATTAAAAATAATGTACTATATTTTTATACAATGAGTATAATTATGAAATTTAGGTGATTTTATGAATGACCGTAAACGGCATGTGGTTAAAATGGCACACCGATTATTTATTGAAAAAGGCTTTCAATCTACTTCCATACAGGATATTTTAGATTACAGTGGTATTTCTAAAGGGACATTTTATAATTACTTTTCCTCTAAAACCGAATTATTACTAGCTGTTTTTAAAATTTCTTATGCTGAGTTAAAAAAAACAAGGGATGAAGTTTTGATTGGACAAGATCCTTCCGATATCGAAACATTTGTCAAACAAATTGAAATACAATTAATGATGAACCGGAAAAAAAGGTTAATTACCTTATTTGAGGAAGTAATTGTTTCCAATGATCCTGATCTCAAGCAATATATAGAAAAAGGAAAAATTCAAAATATACGCTGGATTTATAACCGGTTTGTGGATATTTTTGGAGAAGAAAAAAAACGTTATCTTTTGGATTGCGCTATTATGTTTATGGGGATTCTTAGAGAGAATATTAAATTCTATCAAATGGCGAATGAAGCAAATAATAATATAATTCAAGTAGTACGATATACGGTTAACCGTATGGTTCATATCGTGTCTGAAACAGCAGATTCAGATGAGCAGTTAGTACCGACAGAGGCATTGGACCAATGGCTGCCAGAATGCCAGAAACAGAATCATCTGTTTCACAAAAAATTAACACATATCCTCTTTATACTTAAAAGTCATTTTCAACAAAATAAAGAGAGTGCAAAATATATAGATTTGCTGGACTTTATTGAAGAGGAATTATTAGAGTCAAAAAAACCCCGTAAGATATTGATTGAAAGTGTGCTGCAAACATTAAATGACCTGGAAGATCCAATCGTGGATAAAGAACTTCCGCAGCTTGAACAATTAATGGAAATGGCATTTGACCAAATGAATGATTAAAACCCCTATTTTTTAAGGGGTTTTTGTTTTTTGCACGCTTATGTATTCCCAAAATAGGATTTCTGAATTTCCCATACAAAATATTTGCTCGAATATTGTCTTACCTCCACAATAGCATCTTCGCCGTTTTTAGTAAAGATTAGTCCGGAACCCATTTGTTCTTTATAATCCCATCCTCTGGAATTCATCCACTTTTTCACGATATTATAATGATTTTTCGCTTTGCTTACGGATAAAAATCGAACCCGCTTTTCTGATTTTGCAAACTGTACATATTCTGAATCAGTAAGATGAAGCTTTATGGCGGAAACAAGTAATGGAAATGGATTTCCTTCCTGAAACAGGAGGGAATTGAAGCTCGTAACCATGAACCCGCATCCAATGATGATGATTATAATGAATGATAGAAGTATTTTTCTACTCCTCCCCATTTATTAACCTCCTTAGAACCGTTCTTATATAAAGACGAATCTAATAGGTGTTTTGTTTCAAAAAATGGGAAATTTTATTAAAAAACTCCACTTCAATACCTAAAGAGGAGCTTTTGTAAGCATATTAATCTTGTTTTAAGAAGGTTTTTGGCATGACAACAGCAACGACTTCACCGGAAGCACAATGAGTACCGTCCGCAAAGACTTCCGTGACCACTTTGAATTTTTTAGGATGGACTTCTTCTACGGTCCCTACCGCTTTTAATGGAACGCCATTTGGTGTTGGTTTGAGAAAGTTGACATGTAGTGATGCTGTTACAAATCTTGGAGGCTCTGCTCCTTCTCCGGGTTCATGCCCGTTTTTTCGATGGAGCGCCAAGGACGCTGAACCTGTGCCGTGACAATCAATCAATGAAGCAATTAAACCGCCATATACAAAACCTGGTAATGCATGATGTTCAGGCTTTGGAGAATAAATCGTTACTGTTTTTTCTCCCTGCCAGCCAGTCCGAAAGTGATGCCCAGTCTCATTCAGCCGGCCGCACCCATAACACCATGCAAAATCATCAGGATATTCATCCTGTATAGCATGGACTACATTTTTCTCACTCATCTTCCTTCCTCCTTTATATTCGCAAGCGCTTACATATTCTATTAAGCTATCATAACATTTAAAAAATAAAATGGTCAACTAATTAGGTGTATGGCGGTAAAAAAAGCCCCGGTACTTCATTGGTACCGGGGTTACAAATTTACTTCCAGATATCTGCTGCAATTTCTACAACATGACGAAGTTTTGCCCATTGCTGCTCTTCAGTTAATAAGTTGCCTTCTTCCGTCGAAGCAAAACCGCATTGAGGACTTAAACATAATTGATTGTAGTCAATATATTTTGATGCTTCTTCAATTCTTCGTTTAATATCGTCTTTGTTTTCTAATTCGCCAAATTTAGAAGTAATCAGCCCAAGAACAATTTTTAAATCAGGTCTATTCACAAACCGAAGCGGCTCAAATCCCCCTGCCCTGTCACTGTCATATTCTAAAAAGAAACCGTCAATATTCAGTCCGCCAAATAAGGTTTCAGCTACCGGCTCATACCCTCCTGCTGAAATCCAGGTAGAACGGAAATTTCCGCGGCAAATATGCATGGTTATGTTCATGTCGTTTGGGCGTTCAGAAACAGCTGCATTGATTGTTTTTGTATATAGTCCTTTCAATTCCTCTGGATCTAATCCCTTGGCTTTCATCTTTTCTCTTTGCTCATCTGAACACAGGTAGGCCCATGCGGTATCATCCAATTGCAAATAACGGCAGCCTGCATCATAAAAAGCTTGTACAGCTTTTTTATAAGCAAGTCCAAGGTCATGGAAAAATTCATCTCTATCACTATAGGCTGATTTTTCAATTTCCCCTCTGAAGTGAAGCATGCTAGGACTTGGAATCGTCATTTTTGCCGTATGTTCACCAGCTATACTCTGTAAAAACGTAAAGTCTTCAAGCATTGGATGATGATCAAAATCCAGTTTACCAGTAACTTTGATGGAATGGGTTTTTGTTTTAGTCTGGTTAAACTGGATGCCGCTTTCTGCATCATAACCCTCCACCCCGACAAGATTTTCAAGAAAATCAAAATGCCACCAAGCACGGCGGAATTCACCATCTGTAACAGCATTAAGGCCAATTTCTTTTTGCTTTTCAACTATTCTTGTAATTTCTTGATTCTCTATCTCTCTGAGCTGTTCAGCTGAAATACGTCCTTCTGCTTTATCAGAACGTGCTTTTTTTACGGCTTCCGATCTTAATAAACTTCCGACCTGATCGGCCCTGAATGGTCCATGATTTGTTGTATCCACTAGATGATCACCTCTAAATTTATTTGTGTCAATCATTCATCAACATATTAAGTATTAATAATGTTTCTGTAATTGTCAATTTTTCCTCCTTCTTGTCAAATTGAAGGAGATTTAATCCATCAGTTTCTGAAACTTTTTATGTGATGATACGTAAGTTTGAATATAGTATTTTTGAAAGGGGTATTTAGTTGGGGAATATTTTATTGTTTACTTTTATTACCGGAATTGTCTCTGCGTTTATTCTTTTTCCTATCAGCGGCAGAACTCCTGTAAAGAAAAATGAGGGCAAAGAAAAACATAGAAAGCCCGTCGGTTTTGGATTTATTGCTTTTATGGTTATTGTTATGGCCGCTGTTTTTGCCGTGTATTATTTAAGTAATTTGGACCGAAACTTCTCTTCGTTATGGCCGCTGGCAATTGCCGTTACATTATTAGGAGCGCTGTCTTCAACAGGCAGGGAACAAAAAATTAAGGGACTTTTATTTGCGGCAAGTCTTGTGTTAGGTATATATTTTTTAACGGCATTCTTATTTAACGCAGATGAAAAATACGAGCTCGCAAAAATGTCCGAAAAGGTTGAAATCAAAACATTTGATGAAAAAGAAACACCAGCAAGCGTACCGCCTCAGTTTGCCCGGAACAAAATGAAAAAAGCTTTCGGCCAGGTTCCGAATACAAGCTATTATGAGCTGGGGAATCTGCAAATTCAAAAGGTAAACGGGGAGTATGTTTATATTGCGCCGGTAGAATTTTCGGGATTTTTCCGTTGGTGGAAAGCTGACCATACACCTGGGTATTTTTCCTTAAGTGCTACGGATTCATCCGCAAACCCCAAATTTGTGAAGCAGGAAATGACTTTTACTCCATCCTCCTTCTTCCATCAAAATATTGAACGGCATATCCGCATGAAATATCCGAAGAAGATTTTTTATGGTGATGTACAGTTGGAAGTAAATGGAGATGGAAAACCATATTACATACAATCCTATGGTGACTTTGTTTCTGCCCGGAACGGATTTCAAGTCGAAGGGATTGTCATGGTAGATGCTAAAACGGGGGTAACAAAAGAATATACTTTAGCCCATATTCCGAAGTTTATCGATGGGGCTGTCTCCCCTGAAGTGGTCAGCCTGCAGAACAGTTACTTTGGGAATTATGTTCATGGTTTTTGGAATAGCAAATTCGGTAAATCAGATGTTAGGCTCCCTTCTGATGAAGGAACAGAAGCTAATGTCAGCCCTATCTTTGATGAAAACGGTGTAATGTACTATTTTACGGATTTTACCAGCCCTAAAAAAGGTGTCGACTCCATGCTCGGCTATTCACTCACAAATAGCAGAACAGGCAAAGCAACGTATTATACGGGAAATCCCGAAGAATCCTATATGGATTCACAAGGCGCGCTGCAGATTATTGAGAAGAAGTTTATTGAGAAGAAATGGCATGGGAAAATGCCGATTCTGTATAATTTCTTTGGTGAAGCAAGCTGGTTAACGCCTGTCCTTGATTCGAACGGATTTTTACAAAATTACTTTATTGTTTCTGCTGCGAACCCGGAAATATCAGCTTACGGTGTGACACCGAATGATGCGTTAAAACAATATAAAACATCGTTACAAAGAGGCCGCGGGACGGTTAACGGCAGTTCGAAGGCTGAAGAAAAGAAAGCGGATGGCAAAATTTTAAGAGTGTATAAAGAAAAATCCGGTGATTTCACCATTGTCTCCTTCTTGTTGGAAAACAAACAAAACTTTGTGATTTCTTCTGAAAAAGCACCATTGGTTATTTATCTAAAAGAAGGCGACCAGGTTAAGATTACGTATCTAGACACTGGCGACGACTTCCTTCCAGTAAAGGGAATTACAATTCAAGAACTTGAGTAAGAAGAAAGACTGCAGCCATTTGCTGTAGTCTTTTTTACAGTTTCCAGAATAGATATTAGTATTATTATTTTTGGAGGCGGTCGTTTAATGGTGCTTGATCCCTTCTCTTCTGAAAAACCAACACTAATTGTTCGAAAGCTGCAGCCAGATAATCGGGAAACCCCGCTTCATTTTATTAAAACGGATATCATTCATCATGAATTTTTTTACAGAAGAAATCATTTTTCTTACCCCTACCTTCCCACATCTAATTATTGGCTCCCTGTTAATGGAGTTGTCGTTCATCCCAGATTATTTTCCTTGGAGGAAATATTCCACATGCCCTCCAAAACAGTGAAAGTACTTCTTGAATGTGCCGGAAACAAACGCCGTTTTTTTAAACCAAAAGTGTTTGGCGAACAATGGGGAAAAGGGGCAATGAGCCAAGGGTACTGGAAAGGTGTTACCTTAAGGCATTTACTTGAATTAACTGGTTTGAAACATGGGGCGAAGGAGGTTTTAATAGAAGGATATGATTTTGGAAAAACTCCTTCTATCGAAAAACCTGTATCTTTCGCCCGCAGCCTGCCAATAGAAAAGGCGCTCCATCCTGATACATTAATTGCCTATCAATTTAATGATCAGCCAATCTCATTTAAACATGGATACCCGCTAAGACTTATCGTGCCACAATGGTATGCCATGGCATCTGTTAAATGGATCAGGCAAATTACTGTTTTAGATGATGTGTTTAAGGGTCCCTTTCAATCCTTTGATTACGTATATTATCCTGACAAGAAAACAGATGCTGGTGCTTTTCCTGTCACGGTTGTAAATGTGAATTCATCTATTCAAAAACCGCTAAATAGGGAAATTCTTAATCAAGGAAGGCAGCTGATCAGAGGGATTGCCTGGACTGGGACCGGTCAAATTACAAAGGTTGAAATAAGTACTGACAATGGCAGCAGCTGGTCCCAAGCGAAGCTGGCTGCACAAAATGAAAGCACCTCTTATGCCTGGAGAACTTGGAGCTATGAATGGACACCCCATGAAAAAGGAGAATATACCATACTAGTAAAGGCGTCCGATTCCTTCCACCGCATTCAGCCCAAAATTCCTTTCTGGAATCGCAAAGGATATGGCTTTAATGCTTATGACCAAGTAACCGTCAAAATTGAATAATGGGTAAAAATGAAAATGGATTTGTCTGCCATTACTGGGTAAATCCATTTTCATTTTTTTTATTGAATGGAGAAAAATTAATGTTCCATCGCCCTAATATTTTGATATAAATGATGAATGAGACCCAAAAATACGGAAAGCCATGCAATGATGGCGATATAAATCATCATTTTCGGAATAACCATTAGAAATGGAACATTTAAAGCCTTCGATAATTGGAATGTACTGGTTGTGTACATCGCAAGCGGGAAAGCCATGCCCCAAAATTGTGGATCATATGTTAATGGGTAATGATGATAAAAGTGGCGCCATATCATTAGAATGAACAATAATGGGATCCACCATGTTCCCGTAATCCAAAAGAATAATGTAAATCCTCTTATAAAATGAATCATTTCCCCAAGAAATGACCAATATTTCGAATGTAAAATAAGGGTTGATCCAGCTAAAGTTGTAATGGCAACAGCCCCCATATTAATCCAATATGGCGGTGTCAAGGCAGCATACTTTAACTCTAAAAAGGTAAAACGATAAAAAATTAACGTAATAATATTTAAATAGAGCATACAGCCTAAGAAATACATACATAAGGAATAGAATAATAGAATATCTCTTCCGGTGCCAACATGCGGCGAAAGCAATGTGCCAAGAACAGCGATCGATTGAGTACCCACTGCAGCAATCAGCCATGCCCCATTAATACCTTCAGCTAAAGTTGGCTTATTCCGGCGAATGGTCACAGCCGTAAAAAACGTATACATAACGACCATCCAAATCATAATGGCTAGAAACCATAAAAAAAGCGCTATCTTATAGCTCTCTGCTACAATGACTAATTGACTTCCAAAAACACATGTTCCAGCCACTAAAGTAAAAAAAGCAGGTCCATTCGTATGACTCGTTATGTCTGATTTAAATTTAGGAAAAAATTTAAACAGTCGTAAAAGAGTTAAAAACCATAAACAAATATAAGCCAGAATATTAAAATAAAATAATACCGATGCAAAAATCTGCATTCCAAGTAAGTAAGATGCTATGGATAAGGCACCTGTCGCCATGACCAAAGCAAAATAACCAGGAAAAAGGTTTTCGGCCTTTTCTTTCAATAATTTAAACATTGTATCCCCCCAATAAACAACACTACATACCCCATACTAATAGTATAAAAATAATCTGTAAATGTATGTGGACATATTAATTCCCCTCTATACAAAAAACGAATTTGTCCGTGCGAGGCGGACAAATTCGTTTTTTTATGGTAACTGACCCCCAAAATGTTCGGTTTTGTATTGGAGTTAATGAGCTTTTTGGATTCGATTTTGGTTTTTGTACATAAATGATTTTGGCTTTGAGGAGATATAGTTCACAAATGTGTCTAAGTCGGTTGGTCCGATTTCTTTATTCTTAGCTTGGGTGAATACAGTAAATCCGTCGCCTCCTTCTGATAAAAAGATGTTGGCTGTAACAGTATACGTCTTATCCGGATTCATTTCTGAGCCATCCGGAAGTTTAATACTGACCACTTTATCACCTGCAGCTTTATTAGAATCCCATGTATAGCTGAACCCGGAAATTTGCAGCATTTGCGTTTTTTCTCCCCATTGCTGATTCAGCACATCCCGGATTTGCTTACCAGTCATCGTCATTCTTACTAACTCATTACTAAATGGCTGAACTGTAAAGGCATCGCCCCAGGTAATGTCTCCGGCATTAATGTCATTACGAATTCCCCCAGGATTGGTGATAGCAAAATCGGTTTTCATCGCTTCTCTTTGTGCATCTGTAATAAAATCACCGAGGATGGATTCTCCGCTTTCATTCTTCTCTGAGGTTAAATCATTGGATGTTGACCCGATTACCTTATGAATAATCTTCTCCACTTTCGACTCGTAGCTTTCAATTAATTGCGTGGTTTCAGTGTCAGGCTCTATCCCTTCCTGAAAGGTCGTGACAATTTCCGCTCTCTTTGTGACAATGTCTTTTGTTTTAGGATCAATCTCTACATCCACATCCGCAAAGGCAGTTCCATAGGAATAAGCCTGAACTACCAGTTTATTATTAATAACAGCGTTCATATAGGCATGATTATGACCGCCAAAAATCACATCTACCTCCTTATCAGTCCGATTTGCAATATCAACCAATTGGCCTTTGGGGTTTTCACCATTAGGTCCCGAAGTGCCTGGATTATGAGCTAAAACGATAATAGACTTTATTCCTTGTTTTTTTAGTTCAGCAGCATAACGGTTGATTGCTTCCACTTCATCGGTAAATTCTATCCCTTTGATACCGCTCGGAATGACAATGGAAGATGTCTTTGTTGTAACCACCCCAATAAAACCAATGGGCATTCCATTAACTTTTATGACTTGATATGGAGGTAATATTGATTTGCCGGTTTTTTTATCTACCACATTAGCAGCAACCCATGGAAATTTGGAACCTGTAAAATTACCTGTCTTTGGATGCACTCCCCCTTTAATCAGCCTGAAAAGTTCAGTAACACCTTCATCGAACTCATGATTACCGACGGTGCCTATATCAAAACCCATTCGGTTTAAAAAATCAATCGTAGGCTCATCTTGCAAAAGGGCAGAAACCGGCGGACTGGCACCTGCCATGTCTCCTGCCTGAACAAGAAGTGTATTCTTATTTTCCGCTGCCCTCTGTTTTAAGTAAGCAGCTAGATAATCTGCACGTCCCGCCGGTTTCCCGTTTACTTTTCGGGTTACATTCAATTGTCCATGAAAATCATTAATTCCCAACAATTGTACTTGTATAAACCGCTTATTCGGTGCAGGCGGTTTTTTCCTATTCTGTTTTACCTCTGGTCGATTTGGTACAAAATCTTCTTTTGCAATTCCTTGAGGTACTGTTACACTTTGTCTATCTTTTGTTTTCATGTCAGCGGCAACAGAATAAGTCTCTATGAATCCCATTAAGAAAAAAACAAGGGCAGATACAACCCCTTTATACATCCAATTCATTCATGTTACCTCCTAATTTTTCTACACAAACTAAAGGTAGTTTTTGCAAATATTAAATTGAATATTCCCATCCTTTTTCAACGAAAAAAAAGACTGAATTCCCATTCAGCCTTCTTTCCATTATCCTAACCTATTAACTTCCATTCGCGTATAGCTGCTCATATTTTGCTGATGTCCGTATCTGAACCGTTAGTTTTCCACTTTGATAAATGGTTTTGATTAATAATGGAACTCCCGTTGTATTTTGAAAGCGAAAATCTTTTCCTCCATACGAAACGGTCGCGTCACGGCCGGCAGGAACGTATCCGACCGACAAAGAATGATGATGTTTTTCCACATAACTTACTCCTACTTTATCAATGGCGTTAAATAATGTCGAGGATGTTTGACAGATTCCTCCGCCGATTCCGTCAACTAGTTTTTTGTTAACAATTTCTTTTGCCTTTTGATAACCGTTTTCTGTGTTGCTGGGTCCGACAGTAGTATTAAATGAAAAGAAATCCCCATCTCCGACAATGATGTCATCAATGGCATTTGCCGAAAGTTGAATGTTTTTGGACCGCCCTGCAACCCCGGGATTAAAAAATGTGGAATAGGAAGCCAGTATCACGTCATCTAAGCTTTCAATATCTTCAGGATGATACCCGCTTTCTTTCACGTAAATAGGGAGTTCAACAGCTCCTCCATTTACTGATGCAGCAAGGACTTTATCCACTAGTTCGGATTCTTCTAAAATCACCTGAGGATTGCCTTTGATAATTTTTCCATCCTTTATTCTGTCCAATACCATTCTTTGATCATATCCAGGTTTATCGTCAGTTCCCCGTGCAAGCTCTCGAGCCCATTGTTCAAGTGCCTTTTTATATGATTCCTGATCTGTATCAAACCCCATTTCATGAGGCATTATGGTCTTAATGATATTTTTTGAATTTGGATCAATGACATTGACAACAACCGGTTTCGGTTCCTCCGCTTTCTTTTGTTCTTCCTGAGCTTTTTCCGTCTGCTTCACAAGTTTTGTCACCTTTTCAGCCGTTTTTTCTCCTGAACAGCCTGCAAGTCCTATTAGACTGCCAGCAAGCAAAATGGAAACCGCCCACTTCCCCTTTACCATATCTTCCATTCTCTCCTCTTATCCTATAATCTGTGGTGTAACACACTGCTTTCTCCACCAAAACATCCTATTCTGCCACGCTTGTCCCTATGACTAAATAACTGGTAATTGGATGAGAATTGTTGATCATTATGTAAAAATAACCAGGTATTTCTTATTACTTTGAACCATTATAGTCCATAGTGCATGTCGAAGGTTGTCTCTTTTTCATATAAAAATAAAAAAGTCAGGAATCTCTTTAAAGAGAATTCCTGAACATTCTTGTTTATTTAATATATTTTTTCGATACATACCCTGTTTTTGACCCGTACTTTACTTTATACCATGAACCACTTGTAGAAAGGATGGTTACTGTTTGGTTCTTTTTTAATGTTAGGACAACCTTTCCTTTTGTGGAAGCAGATGAACGCATGTACAGTCTATAAGCTGTTACTTTTCCTGTTTTCGTTTTAGCTGCTTTTTTAACGGTAAAAGAAGTGGTGACAGATGAACGATTTTTACTTTTATCAGCCGCAGTGATGGCAGCAGAATATTTTCCGTTTGCTGTAGCAGCAGTACTGTAATCCTGTTTGATCGCCCCTGCTTTTGTATAAACATTATTTTTTATCGTTTTTATCGTTTTTCCTTTACTGTCTTTAATGGTAATTGTAATATAGGCTGCTTCATTTGTAGTAAATGAAATAGAAGCTCTGTATTTAATGTTATCGACAATTGCTTTTGTGCTTGTGATTTTTGGGGCTATTTTATCTTTTACAGGAACTGTTTTTTTGACTATCGGCGCTGCTTTTACAGGAACTGGTTTATTAACTGCCGGTGCTGCTTTTACAGGGGCAGAAATATGCTTCACTTCGAATGAGGGCAATGCAGATGCCCTGTTATTATTGTCATCTGCTGCGATAATTCCGGCAAAATATTTCCCATTTGCCATAGACGACAGGTCTATTTCTTTTGTAAAGGTTCCTGCATTTGCCGGGCTGTTTTCTAGTACATATTCCTTTTTATTAGTACTATCTTTAATATACAAGGTTACTTTTACTGCCTCGTTGATGGCAAACGTGATTTTGGCCTTATTTTTTGCGTTATCCACGTTAATATTTACAGCACTAATAATTGGAGGTGTCACATCTTGGGCTGGTTGTGACGGTGTTTCTCCTGCAGGTTCACTCACTTTAGGTGCAGTAAACGATGGTCTTGCACTATATTCTTTTTCAAAACTTGTCCCTGGATAATAGAATGCTAAAATCTCGGTATATTTTTGTCCTGCCTCTGCCCTTTTTTGAGCACCCCACTGACTTAATCCTACACCATGGCCATTTCCCAGCCCGGAAAGCGTAATGGAGTCATTTGTCTCTTTGGTTTCTGAAACTAGATAGCTCCACATTTTATCCAGTCCGACCATTGCCCTGATTTGTGATGCAGGAACATTAGTGTACACGAGTTTTTGCGGCAAATATATCCCTTTTTGATCTACTTTATCTTTCGTAATGAATTCAACCGTGATATCCCCTTTGGATACACGTCCGCCTGATGTTGGCGTGTGCAGCTTTAAAACTGGAATACCAGTTATTTTGATTTCATTTCCGGCAAATGCTTTCTGGGCAGACATCCAAGCTTTAATTGAGTCCGTAACCGGACGCATTCCTTTAGGTGTTGTAGAAAGGGCTGTTTCACTCATTTGGCTCCATATCTTTTGGGCTGTGTCGATTTGCTTTTTCTCTACCGTAAATCCCCATTTAATATTTGCTTTTATATCAAATGGATCCTCTTTGACAGGAAAATAGGAAAGGGCTGTACCTCCCCAAACATTGGCATTTGATTCGGTTTTTCCGCCATTGCTAGCTGAAAAAAGACCATCACCCAAGACCCAATCCCCTTTATAGTTTTTTATCTTTATTACTTCCCCTTGTGTTTCCTCCACAGCGGCGGTACTGTTTGGAAGCCATTTATATCCTGCATAAACCTGGAAATTGATGGTATCATCAATAACTCTGTTATTACGGAGCAAGGCATAGGTGCGGGCTGCCACAGCCTGGGCTTTTAATGCTTCTCTATTCCAGTTATCCATCATTTCGTATGGCACGACACCCTTCAGATAGTCTTCCATGTATACTTCATTGATCGGGCGGACATACTTCGAAGATTCAGGAATGAATTGAAAAGAGCCAAGATATGGACGGTTATTTATGGAAAGGTTATTGGTTTCTGTTAATGGTATAAGATGAATTTGATCTGCTTTAGCTAAAACGGTATTTCCTTCAAATAATGATAATTGATCCTGCGTCTCATATTTTAATGTATAGTTTTTTCCGTTAACAAGTCTGGTATTTGTTTCTTGTATGAAGTAATCACCCGAGGGCTTTAGGGTAATAACAGATTGATTTCCTAAGTAGTTAACAAGCTTTACCTTTACAATGGGTTCTATGTTTTGTGCAGAGGCACCAGGTAGTAATATTGAGAATAATAAAATAATAGCAAGCAAACTAGCAGCGGATTTTTTCACAAATCGTCCTCCTATCAATTGATTCTAAATTAAATAATAGAATAATATACTGCCAGCTTACAATCACTATTTTCTGGAAAAAAAAAGCCGCCTTATATCATTCATAAGACGGCTTCAAATTAATAGAATTATTTTCTTTTTTGCTGCTTGCGTGACTTGGTTAATCTGCCTAAGATAAAGGCACCAGCGGCAACACCAATAACAGTGTTCGTTTTCTTAGTAAAGACTTGTTTTACAGCAAGGTTTAAGTTTTGCGGTCTTTCAGCTAAACGGCGCATATAATAGCCGTACCAGTCTTCCCCAAATGGTACATAGGTAGTGAAATTATATCCTTCTTTAGCGAGTTTCAGCTGGAGGTCTTTGCGGAACCCGTACAGCATTTGGAATTCAAATTTATCATTTGGAATTTCATGTTTTTTAACAAATTCTTTTACATGGTTGATAATGTGATGGTCATGTGTGGCTATAGATGTATATTTTCCGTTTAGTAAATGCCATTCAATCAGCTTAATGTAGTTCGCATCAATATCTTTTTTATCCTGGTAGGCTATTTCTTCAGGCTCTTTATAAGCACCCTTTACAAGACGCAGACGAAAATTCTTGTATTTTTCCAACTTTTCCATCGCATTATGGAAATAAGCCTGGATGACTGTACCAAAGTTATCGTATTCATTAGAAATTTCATCTAAAAGGTTAAAAGATGGCTGAAGATGTTTATGATCTTCCATATCCATATTGACAAACATATTGTATTGACAGGCTCTCTCAACAATTTCCCTTACATTCTTTAAGCAGAACTGATAATCAATATCCAACCCTAATTGTGTTGGTTTAATTGAAATGTGTGCATCTGCTTTGTTTTTGTGAAGGGCATCAATTACCTTTAGAATTTGTTCCTTTGCAGAAAGCGCTTCCTCTTCTTTGAAAACAAATTCCCCAAGGTTATCAACTGTACAGGATATACCGTGAGAATTTAGCTCTTTAATGCTTTTAATTGCTTCTTCAATATTTGTCCCTGCCACAACACTTTGTGCTCCTAATTTTAATCCATATTTTTTAGCGGCAGCGTTTAGGAACTGATTCTGAGATAAGCCAATAAATAAGTCTTTTAACATTTTATTTGCTCCTTCAAGATGGATTAATAACGATACTAATATTATAGCATGCGCTTTCAAAAAAGGTAATCTTAGAAATTATCTAAAAATAATACATTTAATTAAATTAGCAGTTAATGATATTGATTTTGTCCTATAATTTCAGAATCAAATGATTCTTTATTGAAGACAAAAAGTATTTGTTAAATAACTTTTTGCTAATGAATCTGTCTGCTGGGTAAATCTGGCTCCTAGTTCCCTGGTCGTTTCATTATCACGGCTCCCAATCCAGGCAATTAACTGAAGCCTTCGCATCAAAATAAAAGTAGGAATTTCAAGCTCCTCTTCAGCAGACAGGGTCCGAATCTTACGATAGCCTTTAAGCCAAGAAGTAATGAGAGATGGAACGATTGATTTATGTTCAATAAAGCTTAATGATGCAGCAAGATCATATAAATACCAGCCAAACCCGCAATCATCAAAGTCAATCACTTGAATTTGGCGGTCTGCCACAATAAGGTTAGCAGAGCGCAAATCGGAGTGAATAAGGCCGTATTTAGTGGGCGAATTTCCGTAATACTCCAATCTCTTTTTGATCTTTTGAGATACCTGTTCAAAAAGTTCTAATCTTTCTGGAGTAATGTCTAATCCTTCCTGCCATCTCCCCCATTTTGGGTTCATGCCAAGAATGGAATCATAATTCCACTGAAACCGTTTGAACTGTTGAAATTTATCGCGATTATGGATGCTATGCATGTGTAATTGGGCCGTCAATTCTCCAAGCATTTCAAATTGGATAACAAGTTCATGATTCCCATTCTCACCTGGAGGGTGCCCTTTCAGATAGGTAAATAAGGTGCAATAATAAGGGATATTCTCATAAGTTATTTCTTGAACAAATTCTCCACTTTTCCCCCAAATCGGCATAGATACCTTAATCAACGTATTTTGATGAATGGACTGTATCCATGCAAGTTCACTTTCAATTTCTTGCTTTGTATGATAATATGGACGGCTGATACGTAATATATATTGTTCACTTGATTTTTTAGTTACTAAAAATGTAGCATTTTCTGAGTAATTAAGCAGCTGTATAGTTGACTGTGTTAAAAAAGGATAACAGGCAGCCGCTTGATGTGCAATCAATTGTAATTTTACAAATAATTGATCCAGTGAGAGTTTCTCATTCATGTTTAACCCCATCCCATGTACGTTTACTTAAGGCAAAAAAACGCTTGGCTCTGAGCTGCCCAAGCGTTTTTTTGGTTCATTTACTACCGGTTTTTCCGACGATTACGTAAAAATGCAGGAATATCTAGTAATCTGCCTTCCTCATGCCCGCGGCCGTTTTGGTCGTGTTCAGGTTCCTGCGGATGATCCCAGTTGGATTGTTCTTGATGACCATTTCTTTGCTCATAATTATAAGGCTGCTGTTCAAATTGTTGTTGATCATATGGCTGCTGATCATAATAACGCCCGGGACCCTGGTCTTGGTTAGGTCTGGTAAAGCTTCCATGATTGGACGATTCAACTTGCGGTCTTGGCCCGTTATTAAATACGGAGCGTTCTTCCCGTGCTCTGTTAGATCTTATCGTCCCTGCATGTGAACTTTTATTTGATAAATAATCATTGGATGAGACGCCTGATGCAGTTTTCGCACTTTGACTATGCTTTTCAGTGAAGCCGGTTGCTATGACTGTAATCATGATTTCATCTTTTAGATTTTCGTTTATGATTGAACCAAAAATCATGTTTAAGTCTTTATCAGCTGCAGAAGCGACGATGTCAGCAGCCTCCTGCACCTCGAATAAACTTAAATTACTGCCTCCGGTAATGTTCATTAATACACCCTGGGCCCCATCAATAGAAGTTTCAAGAAGCGGGCTGGAAATGGCCTTTTTCGCCGCTTCCACAGCTCGTCCTTCCCCTTTTGCTGCCCCGATTCCCATCAAAGCTGTACCCTGATTGGACATAATGGTTTTCACATCAGCAAAATCGAGATTGATTAATCCAGGAACAGCGATTAAGTCGGAAATCCCTTGAACACCTTGACGAAGCACATTATCGGCTTCACGGAATGCCTCAATCATTGGCGTCTTTTTATCTACAATCTGTAACAATCGATCATTTGGAACAATAATCAGAGTATCTACCGATTGTCTCATGGCATCGATCCCTGCCACCGCATTCATTTTCCGCTTATGGCCTTCAAATCCGAATGGACGGGTTACAACTCCAATCGTCAATGCTCCAAGTTCGCGTGAAATTTGCGCAATCGCTGGTGCTGCTCCGGTACCTGTTCCACCGCCCATGCCGGCAGTAACAAACACCATGTCAGCCCCCTGCAAAGCTTCATGCAGCTGCGTTTTGCTTTCCTCCACCGCTTTTCTGCCAATTTCAGGATTGGCCCCTGCCCCCAATCCTCTTGTAAGAGAAGAGCCAATTTGCATTTTAACCTCTGCTTTTGATAGTTTAAGAGCCTGTGCATCGGTATTAACAGCAATAAATTCAACACCTTGAACTCCATCTTCTATCATTCGATTAACAGCATTGTTTCCGCCGCCGCCAACACCAATTACTTTTATCCTTGCTACCTGGTCTATATCCATATCAAATTCCCACATTAATCTTCTTCCCCACTCTCATTAAAGTACATTTTCATTATTCAAAAAACTATAAAGTGAACTTTAATCAGCAAGGGTATCTTCCCCCCACGCTGAATGCAGTCCCGTTTTACCGACTCTAATACCGCTGATGTCACACCGATAAAGGGTCAGTACAAACCCGATTGGATCAGGCTGACCTCCGCATACGCACCGGTAAGTTTTGCCGTAACCGCCAATCAAGAGTTTGGCTGTTGTTCCCCGCTTACACTTTCTGCCTATGCCGAGTTTTGAAGCGGGGAATCTTACTGCCTGTTAAAGCGGGATAAATGGTTCTTATGTCCTTTGAATAAACAAACTATTAACTAGAATTATACACAAATTATACAAAAATAGGGTTACTTTCTAACATTTAATCTAAAATTAATTTGTCTAAAACAGAATTGTTACATTAGCTGTCTCTTTTTGCCTATAAATCACTCCCATCAGCTTTATGATGAACATTCTTTTCTAGTTTATAAATAGTAAAACCATTCTTCTATTCTTGATATGTTAATTTCATCCCTCCAGAAACAACTTCCTGAAAGTCTTGTATAATTTAAAAATTAAAATATACTTATATTTATTATTTCGACAATCGCAAATTTTTATATGGAGATGACATATCTTATGAAAAAGGGCATTATGTTACTAATTCTCGCCACAATTCTTTGGGGCGGGAATTATATTTGCGGCCGTATTTTAGGTCCAGCACTGCCGGCAACACTGCTAAATACTATTCGTTGGGCTATTTCTACCATTATTCTTTGGGGATTAATGTCGTTGAAAAAGAAGCGTTTTCCTATTATTTCTAGATGGAAGGAACTTTTCCTGCTTGGATTTTTTGGAATTTTTGCTTTTTCTACCTTGAATTATTTGAGTTTACGTTCACTTAGTGCTTCTTATGCAGGGATGATTTCAGCGGGAATCCCCATCGCTATATTACTGTTCACCCCAATTATTCTTAAGGAACATATTTCCGCTAAATCATGGGCTGGTGCTGTTGTCTCTATCGCTGGCGTTATTTTGCTGGTTCTTGGAAAACATACTGCGGTTTCTGGCAGTTCATTAATTGGAATAATCGAGATTCTTCTATCTTGTTTAGCATGGGGAATTTATACTGTTTTAGGAAAACGGTATGGATCAAAGATGGATCCTTTGACAATGACGGCTGGAGCTTCCTTTTATGGGACCATCCTTAGTGCCTTAAGCTGCATCGGAACGGTTGACACCAGTATGATTCACCTTGATGCTTCAGCATGGCTCGCCATTTTGTATGTTAGTACACTAGCTTCTGTAGTTGCTTTCTTTGCTTGGGGAGCTGGTGTGGAAATCGTCGGCCCCGCCTTAGCAGCCCCATTTATCAACCTGCTTCCCGTCTCAACCGTTGTCTTAGGCGTTTTGTTTTTAAATGAGAGTTTGTCAGGTATTACCATGGCTGGCGGTTTGATTACGATTATTGGAGCGGTGCTGGCAACCTATCAGCGGCCAGGGAAAAAATCATTGAGACACCGTACAGAATAATTTCAAAGTGCCAATTCGTCTGGCACTGTATTAATTATTTCGAGCGGTTGACTCATTCGGAATTTTAAGTATGCTTTAAGAGAATACATGAATTTATCTAAATTCGAAGAGGGGTTTTCCGATGAAAAGAAAAATAATCGCTTATAATTTTGTTTTTCCAGAGGTACTTGAACCATTAAAGGATGAATATGAAATTGACCTTTTTGATAAAATTGATCCCAAAACAGAACCTGCCTTCATAGATGCACTAAAGGACGCGGAAGGCATAATCGGTCTTTCACTTCCTGTTAACACCGAATTATTAGATTGTGCACCAAAATTAAAAATTATTTCTAATAATTCAACCGGCTATAATAATCTTGCTCTTGATGAAATGACAAAAAGGGGCGTTATGGGAACAAATACTCCCGGTGTTCTGGAAGGGACTACCGCAGATGCGATTTTCGGCATTCTTCTGGCGGCAGCAAGACGCATCCCTGAGATGGATCAGTTTGTTAAAACGGGAAAATGGAAGCATTATTTAACGACGGAACAGTTTGCTGTAGATGTTCATCATAAGACATTAGGGATTATCGGTATGGGGAAAATTGGTTCAGAGATTGCAAAACGAGGTGCCCTTGGCTTTGATATGAACATTTTGTATCATAACCGCAGCCGAAATCCTGAAGCGGAAGAAAAATATAATGCCGAGTATCGTGAAATGGATTCCTTATTAACAGAGTCCGATTTTGTTGTTTTAATGACCCCCTTAACCCCTGAAACCGAAAATTTAATGGGTGCTCATGAATTTAAATTAATGAAACCTTCTGCTATTTTCGTTAATGGCTCCCGTGGAAAGACGGTTAATGAAAAAGCACTCATAGATGCTTTAAGAAATAAGGAGATTTATGGTGCGGCTTTAGATGTTTATCAAGTCGAACCTGTCATGCAGGATCATCCCCTCCTTCAATTTAAAAATGTTGTCACTACGCCGCATTTAGGCTCCGCTACATTTGAAACCGAGCAAAAAATGGCAAAGCTTGCTATAGAAAATCTAAAGGCCGGTCTTAAGGGCATACGTCCTAGGAATTTGGTGAATCCAGAAGTATTGGATGTAATGTAATTATTTGGAGTCAGCTTAAACAACACCTTTGAAAGTAAATATGTTATAATGAGAAGTCGCTAAAAACACTTTGACAGGAATATTTAAAGGGGTGTTGTTGCTTGAAAAGGCAAATCGAAAAAATTTATATATTAGAAAATCCAGAAAGAAATATTACTAAATTCGCTACTGATTATGAACTTCGCTACGATGACATTATTAAAGATGTGTTTGGTGTAGCCTGCTTAAATGATTTGAACATGATGATTCAGTTTAATAAAAGTTTTCAAGAAAGTATTTGCTTAAAAAATGGCATTACGGAGAAGAATTTGTCGCTGAAACGGGTAGTAAGGGTTGCGTCAAGAGAAGAATTGCTTCAGTTAAAAGACGAAATGATTCAAAACCTGCAACAAAATCAGGGCTTAGAATCTTCCATTCCATGCCCATTTGATTCCGTTATTCAATTACAGGATGGAATTTACAAGTGGGATGCAGAAAACTGCACCTATATCCCAGTAAATCAAATTGCTTAATCTTGAATGGTAAAACCCTCTTCACATTACAATTGAGGGTTTTATTTTTATTTTTGGCTGGTTAAACTATGTTGTTGATTTTCGCTCCATTTGGAATTCTTCGTCCCTTCCGCTCTAATCAACAGAGTGATAAGTAACTTATTTTTCCCATTTGCAAATTTTACATATACCTTAACTTTTTTCAAAATATGCCCATTGCTTATATAATAAAAATGAAATGGTTACAATTCTAGTAGAAATGGAGGTGTTCTAATGGGGCGGTTTCTCGGGATAATGGCCATAGTTGGGTTATTATACTTTTCATGGCCGGTTATTACAGAAAAAATGGATAGTATTGATTCCTTTCAGGAGCTGCAGTCTGAAATTGATTCAATAAAAAATAATCCAGAAACAGCAAAAAAATTTAATGAATTATACGATCAAGTCCAAGAAGTCTTGTTAATGTTTGACAATCAATTGGAAAAACTGCCGCAGCCAAAAGAAAAAGAAGAGCCAATTAAAAAAGTTGAATTAAAGGCCCCTGCTGATCAAGTTTATTCCATTCATAATATTGAACTCGGTGATTCCAAGGCTGAGATTGAACAGAAGTTAGGACCAGCCGTCCGCTCCTCCTTAAACGAGTATGGGACAGATTGGAATGCCTACCATGACAACTACCATAACTTTTTCATGGTCATGTATGATCAAGATAATAAAGCTTGCGGGTTATATACAAATCAGGATTTAATTTCGTCCAAAAACGGAATCAAGCTCGGAGTTTCAAAAGATACCGTCAGAGCCAAACTTGGAGAACCTTTAAAAGAAATTCGCAAAGGATTTATCCTATATCAACTAGACCAAAGCGGTGAGTACGATGTGTTTTTACAAGATCATGCCTATGTCACTATTTTTTACGATAAGCATGAAAATAATACGGTTACAGCTATCCAGTTAATTACAAAGGATATGGAGCAAAATAAAGCTGATTTTTACACGAAAGCAAGCCCTCAATTGAAGGAAGGATTTGAATACCAGCTATTTGATTTAACGAATGCAGCCCGTGTTGAACACAAGCTTCCATTTTTAACATGGGATGAACATGTCAAAGAAACAGCACGAAAACACAGTACAGATATGGCGGTCAATCATTACTTTGATCATACCAATTTGAAGGGACAGTCTCCTTTTGATCGGATGAAAGAAGATCATATTATCTTTTATTTAGCTGGAGAAAATCTTGCATATGGTCAGCTCAGCAGTATTTTTGCCCATGAAGGGTTAATGAACTCACTCGGACACCGGGAAAATATTTTGCGTAAAGGGTATAAATATTTAGGTGTCGGTGTTGCTTTTAATGACAAAGCTCAGCCATACTACACTGAGAACTTTTACGCGAAGTAAATGGAAAATTGTAACTTTACCTGATACGAATTAGGATTTTCAAATCGGTTACATTATATACGAGCAATTTTTTGCTCAAATTTCGTTCGGGAGTGATGTATCATGGCTGCAAGAAACAAACTTTTAGTTCCTGGTGCAGGCAATGCTCTGGATCAAATGAAGGAAGAAATAGCGAACGAGTTTGGAGTTGAGCTTGGTGCTGATACGACCGCACGTGCAAATGGTTCCGTTGGCGGCGAAATGACGAAACGTTTAGTTGCCATGGGCGAGCAGGCAATGAAAAACCAACAATAACAAAAAGGGTCAGCTTCCTATAAAAAATGGAGCTGACCCTTTTTTTAAAGTATCAGAATTTATATGTTTCCGACTTTGAGAATTGTCCAGCTCCAGCGCCTAGCCCCTCGAGGTCATAAGCCAATCCGTCCAAATGGTTAAAAAGCGACCTTTCAGCCGGCTCGTCTTATGCTTGTCAGTCGCTTGCGCTTTTCTTAAAAAATTATGCCTCAACATTATCTTGTTTGTGAATATTCGGCGTCTTGCTGCCCTTATATAAGAACTGCAGTCCAAGCAATACAACAAACATGACCAAGCCTATGATGTCACTGATTTTCTCAGGATAAATTAACGATAATCCAGTCCCTATTGCTAGAATTCGCTCCAACCAGAACATTTTTCGATACCAGAAGCCCATGACTCCCGCACCAATAATCAGCATACCGATAAAAGCTGTGAATACCACCCATAGTAAATAATACCAGGTTGTATTTATCATCAGGAGTTCAGGCGACAGGACGAACATATATGGAATAATAAACGCCGCTATCGCCAGCTTCGAAGAGTTTACACCCGTTCTAAACGGCTCCCCGCCGGAAATCGCCGAGGCGGCAAATGCTGCTAATGCTACAGGCGGTGTTATGTCGGCAATGATTCCGAAATAGAAAACGAATAGATGTGCTGATAAATCAGGCACTCCGAGCAATATAATGGCAGGAGCTGCAATTGTAGACGTTATCACATAGTTTGCTGTTGTCGGCGACCCCATACCTAAAATCAAGGAAGTAATCATGGTTAAAATTAATGTCGGCAGTAAATATCCGTGAGCTAAATCAATTAATCCATTAGCCATTTTTAATCCTAATCCTGTTTTGGTTACAACCCCAACAATAATCCCCGCTGCAGCAGTAGCAGCAGCAACACCTAATGCGGAGCGTGCCCCGTCAACCAGCGCTTCAATGATGCCAACAAAGCCAATCCTTGTTTCTTTTTTTATCGCACTCACGACAACCGTAATCGCAATCGACCATAAAGCGGCCATTACGACACTTGTTCCTGTCATCATCAATACAACGATAGCAACAATCGGTACCAGCAAATAAATCTTTTTTAATACTTCTTTCCGGTTTGGCATTTCTTCCTTCGTTAACCCGCGAAGGCCGATTCGTTTTGCTTCAAAATGAGTCATGATCCAGATTCCGGCAAAATAAAGCACTGCAGGAATCGCGGCCGCTTTGGCAATATCCCAATAGGTGATACCGCCGCCGATGAATTCTGCCATTAAGAAAGCCGCTGCCCCCATGATCGGCGGCATTAATTGCCCCCCTGTAGATGCAGCCGCTTCTACTGCTCCGGCAAATTCCTTTTTATATCCCAGCTTTTTCATCATCGGGATTGTGAACGAACCAGATGTGACAACGTTTGCCACTGAGCTTCCGCTAATCGTCCCTTGCAGGGCGCTTGAGAAAACGGCAACCTTTGCAGGCCCGCCTATGCTTCTGCCGGCAACAGCAACGGCAAGATCATTAAAATACTGTCCAACACCTGTTTTCACTAAAAATGAGCCGAATAATAAGAAAAGGAAAATAAAGGTAGAGGAAACCGCCAGCGGCGTTCCTAAAATCCCTTCTGTTGTGAAAAACATCGTTTGCACCAGGCGTTCTAAGTCAAGTCCGCGATGAGCAATGAACCCAGGCATGTATGGGCCGTAAATGGCGTAAGCAAGAAAAACGATGGCAATAATCGTAATCGGCAGACCGACTGCACGTCTTGTTGCTTCTAGGACTAAAATAATGGCTGCTAAACCCACATAAAAATCAAGTCCCGCCAATATTCCGGGCCTTGAAACTAAGGTATCAATCATTAATGGCCAGTAGGAGCCCACCACTACCGAAATGAGGGCAAGAATGATATCATACCACGCGACCTTATGACTTTTTCCGCGATTTTTCTTACGGGCAGGAAACAACAAAAAGATAAGTGCAAGAGCAAATCCCAAGTGGATGGAGCGCTGCAGCTGCGCTGTTAACACTCCGAATATTCCGGTATATAAATGGAATAACGAAAAGGCTAATAAAATAGCAAATACGATCCAGTGAAAGACTCCAGTTAACTTCCTTGTTCCGGATTCTGGATCATATTTTTCCAAAAGCTCCTGTTGTTTTTCTTCTGATAAAGTTCCATCAAAATGACTCAAGGATGTTCACTCCTTTCATTTGTTGAACCAAACTCAGCTTCCGTACTTCAACTTTCACGGATGCTCCTGGTTTGAAAATTTGAGCTAAAGTATATTCTTTTTTATGATAAATCAGACGATGATTGGCCCGAACCTGTCCTATTCGAATGTAAAAAGATGAAAAAATTCGTTTCATATTTTTGATATAGTACATGCCATTTTTTTGAACAAATCTTTCTCCATTTTCTGCATCGGACGGCATACCAATTGCGAAATTTTTATACATCAGCTCATATTGCTGAATTTTTCCGTCAGGTAAAATTTTATAACTTTCCACTACATCGGTCAGATGAATGGAATGCGTATATTTAATTTTAAAATAGGCTTCATCTTTCAAGGGAATATAGGCTGGCCTTAAAGCAGGATCTCTAGGCTGAATGACAAGAGCCTGCCGAAGAGGAATGAATAAACAAATAATGACCAATATTAAAAAACTTGTGATGGTTAAGATTAGAAACGTACCTTTTTTCATTTTACCTCCAGGCTTTTAAAGACGGGTTCTGATTATAAAAAGAAAAACTTTATTTAGAAAAGCGATGCTGCTCCATTTAAATAATTAAGAAAAGGAAACCGGCTTTTTGTCAGCCGGTTATCCCTGTAATACAATGGTTTTTATTGAGCTTTTACCCCTTTTTCATCAAAGTATTTTTGTGCTCCAGGGTGTACCTCGATACCTACACCATTTAATGCATTTTCCACTTTGATTAACTTACCTTTCGCATGTGTTACTTGATCAAGGTTTTCAAAAATGGCTTTTGTAATGTCATAAACGGTTTGTTCAGATAAGTCACTGCGTGCAACTAACATCGCTTGTACCGCTACAGTAGGAACTGCATTTGCCATTCCATATGTACCGGAAGGAATTTCTTCTTTAACGTAGTAAGGGTACTTCTTAATGATTGCATCGATTTTGTCTTGGTCAATCGGCACGATGACAACCTTTTCAGTTGCAGAAAGCCCTTCCACTGCACCTGTTGGCGTACCAGCTGTTACAAAAGCAGCATCAATTGTTCCGTCTTGGATTCCTTGCGTGGATTCATCAAACGATAAATCTTGTTTCTTGATGTCATTGAGTGTTAAACCATAGACTTCAAGAATTTGTTCGGCATTTGCCGCTGTACCTGAACCCGGGGCCCCGATAGATACCTTTTTCCCTTTTAAATCGGCAACAGATTTAATACCTGATTTTTCTGTTGTAACAATTTGGATCGTTTCTGGGTAGAGGGTTGCAATCGCTTTTACATTTTCTACTTTATTATCCTTAAACATTAACTTACCTTCCGTGGCATAAGAAGCGATATCTGTTTGTGTAAATGCAAGTTCTCCGTCGCCATTTTTCAAGGTAGTCATATTTTCAGCAGATGCTCCGCTTGTTTCAGCATTTGTATCAATTCCTGTTGCATCCTTAATCATTTTCGCAAAAGATCCGCCAAGAGGATAATATGTTCCCCCTGTTCCCCCTGTAAGAATACTCATGAATTTTGGTTTTTCATCGCTTTTTCCAGGATCTTTTCCATCTTTTTCGCTGCCAGTTTCTTTACTGCTGCATGCTGCTAGAATCATAGAAAATACTAAAAGAAATACCATTGACAATAGAAACCTTCTTTTTCTCATCATAATCCCCCTTTATAAAATGTCCGGTACAATTTCTATTGTATTGATATGACAAAATATTGTCAATAATTACAAAACTTGAATACTATTAGGAAATTCCTATAGATTTTGGATATATAGGTATAACTTACTATATGGAAAAATAGGAAGTTTTAAACTTCAGTCACTTTTAAGTGCAGAAAATATTTAAAAATAGGAATCTGTGATAAAAAATATATCGCAAGTGTGATGTAAATCACTGCTTTTTTAAAATAGTAAAATATTAGGTTGACAAATTTGTATTTTTTGTGACAAGTGCTGATTTTACGCTAAAATCATTATTAATTTGGAATCGTTTTTGGTATATTTGAATAGCACTTTTTACTATCACGATAGTAGAAATTCAATTCCATTATATTTTGTGAAAGGGGACCTTACATTGCGTAAATGGATCCAAACTGCTAAATTGTCTTTCTTAGCTTTATTGGGCATGGCGCTTTTATCTGGGTGCGATAAGAGTAATTTTATTGTTCTTAACCCAAAAGGGCCTGTGGGCCAGCAAGAACTCGACCTTATTATTATTTCGGTCATTTTATGTGCTATTATTATCCTCCCTGTTTTAGGCATTTTCGTTTATATTGTCATACGGTATCGGGACAAGCCCGGCAATAAAGCCCCTTACCAGCCTGAATGGGCCGATAGTAAAATCCTTGAAGTTATTTGGTGGGGAATACCTATTATAATTGTCGCTATACTTGGTGTATACACTGCCAAAACAACTATTAATCTGACAAAACCACCAGTTAAAGATGTAAAACCCATTGTTGTACAAGTTACATCATTGGATTGGAAATGGATGTTTACATACCCTGACAAAAAAATTGCAACCGTCAATTATGCAGAAATTCCTGCGGGAGTTCCGGTTCAGTTCATCTTGACTTCAGACGCGCCAATGAATTCATTCTGGGTTCCGCAGTTGGGCGGCCAGGAATACACGATGCCAGGTATGGCCATGGGTCTTTGGCTGCAAGCAGACAAAATCGGTGAATACTTCGGTTCCGGTGCTAACTTTACCGGTAAAGGGTTCGCACATATGCAATTTAGAGTAAAATCTGTCACACAGGACGATTTTAATCAATGGGCTGCTGGGATTAAGAAAAACTCCCCTGCCTTAACAGATAAAGGATATAAACAATTATCTAAGCCTGGTCTTGAAAAAGAATTAAGCTTTTCTTCTTATCCTAAAGGCCTGTATGAAGATATCGTTAATAAAAATGGCGGTACTTACTATGACCATATGAGCCATATGGGGGATATGGGCAGTCAGTCATCCATGTCTAGTATGAAAATGGAAGATAAAAAATAATCAGGAGGAAATAATCAATGCAAAACTCGCATTTTTTCGTCACTGGCGATCCGATGATTTATGGTGCAGATGTTTCCATTGCTTTAGTGAGTGTTGCAATCATCTTTTACCTGACCTATTTTAAGAAATGGGGCTGGCTTTGGAGAGAATGGATTACAACCGTTGATCATAAAAAAATTGGGATTATGTATCTGATTTCTGCATTGCTAATGCTTTTCCGCGGCGGAGTTGACGCCATTTTAATGCGGATTCAGCTGGCGGTTCCAAATAGTCATTTTTTAGCATCAGAACACTATAATGAAATTTTTACTACACACGGTACCATCATGATTCTTTTTATGGCGATGCCGTTTATGTTCGCTTTATTTAATATTGTAGTTCCTTTGCAAATCGGGGCAAGAGATGTTGCCTATCCATTTTTAAATTCTGTAAGTTTTTGGCTGTTTTTCCTTGGAGCTATGCTCTTTAATATTTCTTTTGTTGTCGGCGGTTCGCCGAATGCCGGATGGCTGTCATATCCGCCGTTATCAGAAAATGATTTCAGTCCAGGTCCAGGGCAAAACTTCTGGATTTGGGGGATTCAGATTTCTGGTATCGGAAGTTTAATGACAGGGATCAACTTTGTCGTAACGATTTTAAAAATGCGTACACCTACAATGCGTTTAAGAGATATGCCCTTATTTTCATGGTCTGTATTATCTTCTTCTATCGCTATTTTAGGCGTATTCCCTATTTTGACAGTCACATTGGTGATGTTAACAATTGATAGACTGCTAGGCGGACACTTCTTCACCATGACTGCCGGCGGTAACCCAATGATGTGGGTCAACTTGATTTGGATGTGGGGGCACCCAGAAGTATATATCGTGGTCCTTCCTGCTTTCGGTGTATACTCTGAGGTTGTAGCAACCTTCTCAAGGAAACGGATTTTTGGTTATTCATCGATGGTCTTTTCAATGATTGCCATTAGCGTTGTCTCTTACTATACTTGGGTTCACCACTTCTTTACTATGGGTGCTGGTGCAAACGTTAATATCGTTTTTGCGATCTGTACGATGATTATCGCCATTCCAACTGGTGTAAAAGTATTTAACTGGCTGTTTACAATGTACCGCGGTCGGATTCGAATTACCCAGCCGATGCTGTGGGTTATGGCATTTGTTCCATGTTTCCTAGTCGGCGGTGCCACAGGAGTTATGCTTGCTGCAGCTCCTGCAGACTATCAATATCATAATAGTTATTTCCTAATCGCCCACTTCCACCAAGTATTGATTGGCGGGGTTGTGTTTGGCTATATTGCCGGAATGTACTATTGGTTCCCGAAAATTTTTGGATTCAAATTAAATGAACGATTAGGAAAATGGGGATTTTGGTTATGGCAAATTGGTTTCTATGTATGTTTCATGCCTCAATACGCTTTAGGCTTCATGGGGATGACTCGTCGTATCTATACGTACAACGATTCCATGGGCTGGGATATGGGCTGGGCTCCGCTCAACTATATTTCAACGATTGGTGCCTTCTTAATGGGAATCGGCTTCATCTTCCAGGTATGGCAGATTCTTTACAGTATCAAACATGGTGAACGTGATGTGACTGGTGATATTTGGGATGGCCGGACACTAGAATGGTCAATCCCATCTCCTGCACCTGCTTATAATTTTGCTATTTTACCAGTAGTAAAAGGACGCGATGCATGGTGGTATCAAAAAGAGGAAATGCAAAAAGGAAATGTTCATAAAGAAGCCGTAAAATATGAACCAATTCATATGCCAAACAATACTGGTATTCCATTTATCATGTCAGTATTCTGGTTTATAGCCGGGTTTGGTTTTACATTTGAATGGATGTGGATGGGAATTGCCGGATTAATTGGTGTGGCTCTTACATTGTTTGCCCGTTCTTTCCAATACAATACAGATCATTATATTCCAGTAGAAGAAATTGAAAAAACGGAAAAAGCACGAAAGAATTATGGTTCGGTTCATCGGACTGCAAATTAGGAGGGTTATAGACATGCAACAAAGTATTTCTGCTCACGTCTCTGACCATACTCAAGGCCATGAAGACCAGGAAGGAATTAAATTATTAGGCTTTTGGATTTTCCTTGTCACCGACTGTTTATTATTTGCTACATTTTTCGCGGCTTATGCGGTGCTTCACACCCATACAAACGGCGGCTTTACAGCAAGTGAGTTCAATGTTCCGAACTTCATTATTGAAACTTTCATTTTGTTAATCAGTTCATTTACAAGCGGAATTGCTGTTTTAAATATGCATAAAGGAAATAAAAAAGGGTTAACACAATGGCTGATTGTTACAGCTGTTTTAGGAGCAGTATTCGTCGGGCTGGAAGTAAAGGAATTTATGGATATGGCAGCTGAGGGAGCAACACTTTCTCAAAGCGCATTCCTGACTTCTTTCTTCTCACTTGTCGGTGCGCACGGACTCCACGTGTCCTTTGGGATCTTTTGGATGATTGGCATTCTTGTTCAGCTTTCAAGGAGAGGAATTACGCCAGTGACCAAAAGAAAAATATCAATGGTCAGCCTTTATTGGCACTTTTTAGATGCGGTTTGGATTTTCATCTTCTCGGTTGTGTATTTGATGGGGGTGATGTAGCATGTCAAATCATGAACATACAGCAAACATGAAGGCCTATACAACAGGGTTTGCGCTTTCCATCATTTTGACCATTATTCCTATTATTCTCGTGCTTAATCACCTGTTAAGTAAAACGGCACTGGTGGTCAGCATTTTACTTGCAGCCGTTTTGCAATTTGTCGTACAGTTGTTCTTCTTCATGCATATTCGTGATGGTGAAGGACCGAGATATAATGTTATGGCATTAATTTTAGGTATCATTTTCGTTGTAACGATCGTTGCCGGGGCCATTTGGATAATGTCATTTAATTCACAGGTACAATAAGTTTAACAGCACCGAATTGTTCTTCTGCTCTATAAGTCCAATTTTTGACTTTTAGAGCAGAAGGTTTTTTGACCTCGAACTGCTTAAGGAAATTGTTTTTCGCAAGGTTCTCAAGGAAGATTAATCGAGGATGAAAACTCGCTGGGCGCTGCAGATGCAGCTGGACAATATTTTAAATCTAAAATTTTTTACTTACTTTAACTTTGAAAATTGAAAGCGGCCGGTTGGCTTACTTATTGTTATTAACCGGCCGCCTATTAATACAGGGTTCCATTTTTTAAGAGTTTTAAAGAACTTATTCATTCTTGTAAATCTATTTACCCGAAATTTTGAAGAGGGTGTTTCTACTATGCGTTATTTTTGGCTTTCAATATCAGCGGCAGCTGCCATTTTTCTTGTAAATATCATCGGTTTTATTGATACCATGACAGGTTCCGCCATGGGATGCGGCAGCGGCTATCCCCTTTGCAATGGCAAACTCATTCCTGATTTTACTGATTACCACTCCATTATTGAATACACTCATCGAATCATAGTGGGACTTTCAAGTATTTTATTATTTACAGTCTCCGCCCTTTCATGGATTCGCTATAAATCACGTACAATTAAATGGCTGGTTCTTTTTGCTGTTCTAGGGATTCTGGGTGAATCAACATTAGGTGCATTAACCGTTATTATTTCACTTTCCCCTATGCTTTTGGCCCTTCATCTGGGGATAGCACTTATTTCTTTTTCAAGTTTAATGAATATTGCCTATGTGATTTATCAAGAAGAAAGGAAAATCCAAATTACGGAAAAATTACCTTCTTCTTTTATGAGTTTTTCATGGTTTGTCATGGTCTTTTTATACATTGCCATTTACTTTGGTGGATTTGTATCAAAAACAGGTGCCGGCTCTTCATTTCGCGGATATCCTTTTCCAACGGAAACGTTTGCTGAAGCCGGAAATGCTTTATGGATTGACTTAGGCCACCGATTATTTGCTTTAGGACTGATTATTCTATTTATTATTCTTTTTCGAATGGCTCTAAAATATCGCGTTGTTCGATCTGACATTTATCGTCTGAGCGTTATTTGTTTAGTGCTTATTGTACTACAGGCACTGAGCGGCGCCCTCTTGATTTATACTAATTTAAGTTTGGGGTCTATACTGGTGCATGTATCAATTGTTTCATTGCTTGTGAGTATGCTAAGTATTATTTGTATTCAAAGCAGGATTGTACGAATTTAGATATGGTATTTCTACGTGACCACAGGCCTTTAATTTAGTCTTTGGTCACGCATCCTCTCCACCTTCTACATTTCAACCGCTTTTTCTTTTTCAAAAAAAGGAATCCCCTTTTGATTTAAAAATGATGTAATTTTTTCAAGCTGTTCATGCTGTTGAACTATGACAAATTGAGGCTGAGTAAACCTTGACCTTATTTTAAATGTTAATTTATAGGCATTGTTAATCTTGTCATCCAGTCCATATAGAGAATGCCAGCGAACAATTTTTTCAATCTCGTAATCTTTTATTTGATAAAAATGATAGAATTTTCCGTTTAAAATCAAACCATCTTCCAAAATAAATAAATTTCCACGATGTTTCACTGAATTAAATATCCAGAAAAAAACATATGCAAGGGTGAAATAAGACGAGTCCAGCCAATCTGTTGCTAGGACCATCCATAATAAAGCTATAAGGACGATGCAAACCGCAATGGTGCCCCACTTCACATATTGATAGGATTTTGTTTTTTTTGAGAGTGGAATCATTTCTTTCCATTCATAAGGAACAATAATTCCACCATAATCACTTTTTTCGTTTGGAAAAAGAGCATCTTTGGAAATTTCCGCTGCTTTTTTCAAGTTAAAGAAATTCTTTAGTAGATAATTGATTCCTAATAGGAAAATGATTAGAAAAATAATATCAATGATCAATAGTCCCTCCTTTTATAAAAATCAAGGCGGTAGCAAACCGCCAGTTTTATGGAAGATATTTAATTTTCTGTTCAATAGCTGTACGAGGCTTTTCCTCTGGAACTACTTCTGGATATCCAATTCCAAAAACACCGAGCAAATCATAGTTTTCAGGTACTTCTAACAGTTCTCGGTTCTTACCGTTAATGCCAATAGAAGACCAAAAGGTGCCTGCCCCCTCTGACCATGCTGCCAAATTAAAATTTTGAATAAAACAGGCAGTTGCAGCAGCATTTTCTTCTGTTTCAACCTGAGTAGCCCCATGTCTTGATAACACAGCCATTAGGACCGGTGCATTTCCAAAGTCTGTTTTATGATTTAGCTTTTTCCTGGTTTCTGGTCCAATAAAGGTAATTTCCCATGGTTCTGTCATACGATGATTAGGAGCCATGGATGCTGCCTCCAACCATTTTTGAATTATATTTTGATCAACCAAATCGGTTTTAAACTTTTTAATATTTCGTCTTGATTTAATTAAATCTATCATATTCATGCTTTCTTCCTCCTTACTATATATTCCATTGTATTATCTTATGATAAGAAAGCCAAATAGAGTGATTAAAAAAACGGTATAATTCTGGCTAGTACGCTTTATTTACGGGACTTCTTTTGTTAGTTACAGTCATGTAGAGTCTTTGCCCAAGCACCCATTCTTATTTTGAATATGGTAACGTAGAGTCCTCCTACGTGCCCGAACACTCCTTCCAATTTAGATAACGGTAACGTAGAGTCATTCTACATGCCCGAACCCCTTTTTTCCTTTTTCGATTTTGGTATTTAAGGAAATGGAGGAGCATTAAATTTTCCGTATTCGGCCAATAATTTAAAACGCAAGAATGCCTCTTCATCAAAAAGTCAAAACTAATTGTAAAACGTAACCATCTTAAAGTAGGTATGAAAGGAGACCATATGAAAGTTACGGATGTAATTGTGCAATGTTTAGAAAACGAAGGGGCCGAGTATGTTTTTGGAATCATCGGTACAGAAACACTTGATCTCGCAGAATCATTATCTAAATCAACCAAAATACAATATGTAAATGTAAGGCATGAGCAGGGTGCGGCGTTTATGGCAGATGTTTACGGGAGAATAGCTAAAAAAGCAGGTGTTTGTTTATCGACGCTTGGGCCTGGCGCATCTAATCTGCTGACAGGTATCGCAAGTGCGCAGTTAGATCACTCGCCTATTGTCGCCTTAATCGGGCAAGCCGGTCTGGAACGGCAGCATAAGGAATCACATCAATATATTGATATAGTCCAATTATTAAAACCGGTAACCAAATGGTGCTCTCAAATCCATGTATCACAAACAGCACCAACCATGATTCGAAAGGCCTTTCGAACCGCAAAAATGGACAAGCCAGGTGCTGCTGCTGTCACTTTGCCGGAAAATTTGGCTTCCCAAATGATCCCGAATCAGCCGCTGCCTGTGACACCACTACCTGAAATTGTGCCAACAACGCATTCAATTATTACAGCACAATCCTTAATTGAAAAACACGTTAAACCATTCATTATTATTGGTAACGGGGTCATTCGTGAAGCGGCGGTCCAGGAACTTCAAACATTCGTTGAAACCCTTAAATCCCCCGCTATTCATAGTTTCATGGCAAAAGGAGTGCTGCCAAAGGAACATCCCAATAACTACTACACTTTTGGATTTAAAGAGAATGACCTGGTGCTTCCCAGTCTTGAGGAAGCAGATTTACTCATTGTGATTGGCTATGATTTTGTTGAAAAACTGCCAAAGGATTGGAATCAGAAAAAGCTGCCGGTTTTACATATTGATTCACTGCCAGCTGAAATTAATGAATATTATCCAGTTGAAGCAGAATTAGTCGGGAATTTGAAAATAACACTTCAAATGCTGAATAATACGGTGCTCCCTGCCAAACCATGGGAACCAATGGGGAAGCTTAAGGAAAAAATACAAAAGGCTTACCAGATTAAGCCAATATCCAATAAATCATTAACGGTGGAAACTATGCTTCACTGCATCGAACAACACACATCAGAAAATACGATTGTAATTTCTGATGTTGGAGCACATAAAGTGTCTATTGCCAAGACGTATCAGCCGAAAAAACCAAACGGTCTAATTATTTCAAATGGCCTTGCCTCCATGGGAATTGCAGTCCCCGGTGCTGTTGGCGCGAAGTTAGCAGCACCAAATGACACCATTATTTGTGTTACTGGGGATGGCGGCGCTCTTATGAATTTTGCTGAAATCGAAACCGCTAAACGGCTTGGTTTATCGTTTATTATCATCCTATTAAATGATTCCATGTTACAACTTGAAGTACAGCAAATGAATCAAAAATTTGGCCAAAGCTATGGTGCTGATTTTAAAAACCCAGACTTTGTAAAATTAGCAGAAAGCTTTGGCATCAAGGGCAGAAGAGCTTCTACTCTTGCTGATTTTGATACGTTCTTCAAAGAAGCCTTAAACCAATCCAATGAAATTTTTCTAATCGATGCCGTCTTAGAGAGTGGAAGGTCCCCCCTGCTTCAACCTGAATAAGCCGGTAGAAAGGCTCATTCCAAAGATGCATCGTTGTATGATTGGAACGGATTGTAAACCTGAAAGATATTTCACTCCCTCCAGGTTTAAGTTGAGGTTTTTTGGAAAAATCAATACACCCTTAATATACCAAGTGGAAATGCTGAAATTATTTTTAGAACCGACAAGGTGCTGCAGATTGTTTCAACAGGCAAAAAATAATTGCGTAAGGATTTAATTGTCCGAACTTTTACTGAAAAGTCATCCAATGAGGACGCCCATGCCTGCAGGAACATTTGCTCCGGATTCGGCTGTTATGGGTTTTGATATTAACGAAAGTCCTCTCTCTGTCCCCATAGGTGATATATTTTGCGCTGAATTTGGCAGTGAGATCCCGGAAGCAATAGTTACCAAAATAGATTTTTTTACAGTTTTCCATTGAAACGGGGATAGGAACCATATGTGCAATAAATAAAACTAATTTTTCATCAACCGCTGCAGGGGGAACAGCGGTTTTAAACGTTCAAATAGTGATGTTTGGGAGAAAAAAAGAATTATAAATTGGACTTTGGTATATTTAAACCTCATGGAATTCATATTTGTGTTTACCGAACATCGATGTGATTTGGATATTACGGATTAAATAGGGAAACTTCGCATTCTCATTGAACAATAGTCCTATTAATTCAGGAATAACCTTTTTATTTTGTTAAACAGAAATAAACCAAAATCGACCCAAATCCATGCATATATACATGCAAATCCAAAAACCAAACCTGCTGTCAATATTGAATATGAACCCTGTACAACCGGGCCCAATACCGGAAATTTTATTCCATACAACAAAATCAAAATACCTGCTGTTAGAAAAAACGCACCCAATCCAACAACTAGGATCTTCTGTTTGAAAAAAGAGCATGCAGTTCCAATTCCCAAACCCAATATCCCGGTGGTAAAAGGGAATACAATCAATTCGCTTGGTTCAAGAAATAGCAATAATAGATTGGTGAGTAAATAAGTAAAAAACCCTAGTGGTACAGAAAATATGGAGCACAAAAGGATTGGTGCTGTTGAAAAGGGACTTATAAAATAACCAATCCCAGGTAAAAATCCCCCCGCCGACTGAAAAATAGAGGCAATACACGCAAAAAGTGCCGCAATGATCAGCCGTTTTGATTTGGATTTTTTTCGAAATGCCGCTTGAGCAATCTTTAAATCTTTTGAAGATAATTTTAGAAAAGACATTCGTTCACCTCCCTGTTCACTACACTATATGACAGGAAGGATTGGCGTAATCAGCAGTTTTATCAGACAGAAAAGCCAGTTCCTCTCAATATGAGCGGGAGCTGGCTGAACCATAAACCTATTTCTAAACTTCCAATTCCTTCCAACTATTTTATCTGCCTAAAACTCCTTTTTCCATTAATAATTTAATTGATTCTTTTTCATAACCAGCTTCCCTCAATATTGCTTCTGAATGTTTGCCGGTTTGTACACCAGTATATTTGTACTCAGCAGGCTGTGTAGAAAATTTAATCGGGAACGCAATCTGTTTTTGAGACCCTCCCTCTGTCTTAGGGACTGATACAACCAATTCCCTTGCTTTTATTTGCGGGTGTTCGACTGACTCCGAAAAAGACAATACAGGTTCAACACATCCATCAAAATCATCACCAAGAAGATCTAACCACTCTATAAATGTTTTTTCTTTAAATGCCCGTATCAAGATTTTTTTAAAAGCTTGCTGATCTTCTCTCTTCTGGCTGCTGCTTAAATGGATTAAGCTCGAATCCCCAATCAAAGTGCAAAGTTTTGCCTGGAATTGCGGTTCCAGACTTCCTACAGAGAAATATCGATGATCCTTCGTTTCATAATAATCGTAGAAATGACCACCATTTAGTAATAATGACTCAGGTTCCGGTTCTATTCCGCCAACAAGGTATCCCGAACCAAACATGGCGTTTAAGGAAAAAACGGCATCCGTCAAGCTTACATCAATATATTGCCCTTCCCCGGTTTGCACCCGGTGGTACACAGCTGCTAAAATAGCAATCACCGCGGGCATGGACCCTCCAGCAAGATCTGCCACTTGAATACCTGCGGGAACTGGTGCTTGATTTTTCCGGGAAGAATAACTGGCTGCACCCGCTAATGACAAATAATTAATGTCATGCCCGGCCCGGTTTCGAAGCGGACCTGTTTGACCATATCCTGTAACAGAACAAAAAATAATTTTTGGATTAACTTCTTTTAATTTGTCATAGCCGATCCCCAGCCGGTCCATAACACCTGGTCTAAATTGCTCAATTACAATATCGTATTCCTGAATCAATTGGAAGACGACCTCTTTTGCTTCTTCATTTTTTAAATCCAAGGCTAATGACCGCTTGGAACGATTCAAATGAGCAAAAGCTGCCGATACTTCACCATCCATTGGCGGAAGATGCTTAACAAGATCTTCTCTTGATGGAGACTCTACTTTAATAATCTCTGCTCCCATATCTGCCAGCATCATTGTCGCAAAAGGGCCGGGAAGGAGTGTTGTAAAATCCAAAATCTTTAATCCTTTTAAAATCCCCATAACTACCTCCTAATCTACTTTCTAATTCATTCCACCTAAGTCTTTATAACTAAATTTCATTTTCTATAAGTAAAAATCAGTCATTCTTCTATTTTTATGGTAATATTTATTAACAGAAGATTGCAAATATAAAATTAACTTTTTTGCTAAGCATTAAAAAATTTAAAATGGAGGGTTTTCCTTGTATATTACAGATTTAATGTCAACAAACTTTATTTGCTGTACCAAAAGCCAAATTTTTAGAGATGTTCTCCCCATGTGCAGACAGACAACATCTCATTTAATTCCAGTTGTGGATTCATCAAAAAGATTAATTGGGATTATTACTAAACATAAGATTTTTCAAATTTCAGCTAAACAATCCCCGCTTGATACCGCTATTGAGAAATATGTAAACCCCTGCCCAATTTTTCTTCGCACAGATGATTCCGTTGAAGATGCAAGAGAAAAATTTGTAAAACACAACATCAGCCATGTACCTGTTGTCAATTCAAAAATGGTACCCATCGGCATTCTTTCATCAGAAAAATTATTGTCCCCTAAAAACTCACAACCAGACAACTACGTTGATGGGGCACCAATATCATCTATCCAAACAATTCATGAGGACAAATCTGTAAGCCTTCCTTTACCATTTTCCCATAAAAAAAGTGTTCATTCTACAGAAAAAGACATCATTACTGATGCATTAAAACGAGCAAAAGGTAATAAAACGAAGGCAAGTCTCATGCTTGGAATCGGCCGGCCATGGCTTTACACAAGAATAAGAAAAAGGTAATCTGAGAATTTACTGTCTAGTAGGACATAAAAAACCTGTAGAGCATTCTAACAGTGAATTAGAATACTTTACAGGTTTTTAAATAGGTCGTTATTTGGCTTTTACCAGCAAATCATTCAGGGCATTTAAAAGCACTGGATAATGAAATGTAAATCCTTTTTCTAACAAGGCTTTTGGAACTGCATGCTGCCCCTCTAAAACAAGACTGCTCTTCTGTCCAAGTGCCAGTTTCATAGCAAATGAAGGAACATGAAACCAGTGGGGGCGATGCAAAACAGATCCTACTGTCTTTCCGAACTCTTTCATTTGTACGGCTGAAGGTGCGGTAACATTGACAGGACCCGTCAGTTGATCATTTTTGATTGCAAAAACAATAGCTCGAACCACATCTTTCACGTGAACCCATGACACCCACTGTTTGCCTGAACCTATAGTCCCCCCTGCAAATAATTTATATGGAAGAACCATTAACGGGAGTGCACCTCCTTCATTCCCCAGAACCACTCCAAATCTCATAAAGACAGTACGAATGGAAAATGACTCCACTATTTTCGCTGCATTTTCCCAGTCTTTAACTGTTTTTCCTAAAAAGTCATTTGCCGTCTCTAATGAATCTTCGGTATAGATTGCTTTATTGGATGCCGGATAAATACCAATAGCACTTGCATTGATTAGAACAGAAGGTTTCTCAGGCAATGCCTTGATAATGCGCACTAATTCTTCTGTTGCTTGCATGCGGCTGTCGTAAATTTCTTTCTGGTGATTTTTCGTCCATCTTCCATCATTAATGGACACGCCAGCCAAGTTAATAAATACATCTGCATGTTTTATCTCCATTTCCGGGGAAGTACCTTCTTTAAGCCACTTCACATAGACCACATTTTCCGTGGGCTCTTTTTCCTTCCTGGTTAATATGATTATTTGGTGCCCTTCTTGCTGAAGAAAGTTTGTTAATTTTCGTCCAATAAACCCCGTACCGCCTGCAATCACAATTTTCATGTTCACCCTCCTCTCTAATAATCATTTCCATTTATTTCATCATACCGTTAATGACCTTAAATTCTCAATATGCAATGTTTGTTCTTATTAACCTCAAAATGAGAATCTTTTTCTTAAATGCTTTAAATCTGTTATAATCCATAGGGATAAGGACGTGATGGTTTGAAAGAAACTATTAAACTTTTAGCAGACATTGTAAATAATCTTCATGATTTTATTCAAATATTCGTCAATCATTCGCTGGGTCTTCAATTAACAGATAAAGATTTACATTTCTGGATCATGGGCATCATTGGATTTGTGGTATTTCTTTTTGTGCTGGTTATTTCAAAAATAATTAGTAAAATGCCTTATGGAATCGTCATTCTGTCTTTTCTATATACAACCACCTTTATGTTTGTTTTAGTATTTGCTATTGAGATTCAACAAGCATTGACTAATCGAGGAAATATGGAATTCGAGGATGCGGTCGTAGGACTCTTAGGTTTCTTTGGTTTTTTCTTTGTTTTTGTTATTTTATTTGTAATTTTCATCATGATAAAAAAGGGATTGGCTCGTTTCTTTAATTAACCTATTCATGCAGAATAAAGAAATGGATCGCCAAAATATGGCCGCAGAATATTTTAAAGGGAGAAAAACAGCTGTTTTCTCCCTTTATTTGTGCAACATTAATCAATGGAAGCTGAATTTGAATCAGCTGCAAAAATTTTAGCGGATGCTTTTCCTATAAGAATACTCGCTATGGCAGGACCTAAGATAATTGCCAGTACTACCGTCACAATCGAACCAATCATCCCCAATTTCACGGTCATTAAAAATAATATCGCCAGGGTCAGCATTGTCATTGTTGAAACTGAAATCCAAAGTCCACGGTCTCTTACTTTTTGTAATAAAACAGCCGACGGTAATTCATTTGTCTCCTCGGAAGCAGCCTGTAAAATAGCTTTTAAACGTCGTAAATTAATTACTGGTCCCATAATAGTCATGATGATTAAAAGTGCGAGCGACAGTTCAACCCATGAATTCCCCCATCCCCATGAGGTAAAAACAAGATATAATCCCGGCAGTAAAATCAAAATCACACTGAATGGCAGGAGACCGTCAAGCTTCACCGCCAGTGCAGACCAATTTCGCACGCCCTCTGTCTTCACCGAATAAAGCATTGAAATCATCGCCGTTAACGTGATTCCTACAGCTGCAAACATCACCATGGCCCCTAAAATATGTACAAATAAAACCACATTATACAACAAACTCCATATCCCCCTTCTATTTATTCCTTTTCCATTATATATAATATGAAAATAGTAAAAAAGTCCCTTTTGTTTCAAAATTGATAAATTTTTTGATTTCGTGAATAGGAATCTTGTCTTATCAGTTTTGGGTTCCTTTCTCTAACTGTCTTCAGAATTATTACCTCGGCAGGTCTAATTTTTCCCAGAAATCAATATTTATAATTATGATGATGGGTTCTTTAAAGGAAACACCTCATCCTTCTTGTAGAGGAATATTTAAATCATGAGGGGGAATTGAAAATAATGGTCATTCATTTTTTTGAGAATAAAACAAATGTATTAACTCAGCTGTCCCAACAAATTCCCACAGTCGACGAGAATATAAAAATTAAAGGCCGTAAAGGAAAGGTATTATCAATTGAAGAAATAAGTGAAAAGGTCATCCATGTTTATATCGAGTTTGAAAAGATTAAGAAAGTACAGGTATCTGCAAAAGATAACAAAACCAAAAGAAGATAAAAAATAGTGCCAGGCACCATCATATAATGAGAGTTCCTGGCACTTAAACATGTTATATTCTCCTGAATCCCTCTTCGACCAAAAACATCTCTGCCTCTTCCCTGGTATCAAAAGTCTCCTCAAGATTTAGTCCAAAATAAATATTCCAAGTATCGTCTTCATTCACTAATAGAAGAACTTCGTTGCTTTGATTGCGCCATCTTTCTTCAAAATTTTCCCCCACAATAGCTTCCTCAACAGTAGAAGTTTTTCCAGCAGATAAACTGACAATGGATTCTTCAATGATTTGTTTTAATTCATCTGCAGAAAAATCACGGATGTTCACCATTCCTTTACCATCAGTTTGATAATTAGACAAACGCCCGCCATAAACAAAACCATTTCCGTTTGGATGAAGGTGGTATACCACATTTTTCTTATCATAAACACTATCGTTAAACTGAAAATTCACCCGTCCTAGAGAAACATTTACCCTTTCCAGTTCAGGAAATCCTTCTATAATCGCAATTTTTTCATCAAAAGTTAACATGTATGCCTCCAATCATTTTACCAAGTACCTAAGAATTTTCTATGTATAAAATAAACCGCTGCCCAAATGCTCAGGGACATTGATTTCCCTGGTATAAAGTTAAATTCTTTAAATAATAAACAAACGATAATGGCTATGGCGTTTGACCCAATTCCAGCATAAACGAGCGATCTGACAAAGGCAGGATTAAATATTTTCGGTCCCTCCTTACACATTGAATCTGTAAATTATACCACATTGGATAAAAATTATTTAGCTTTACAATTTTTCTAAAACAAGAACCATGATATGATAACATTATATTCTAACTTCTTAGGAGTGAAAATCATGAGTGTACATAAAGACTTAATCCAGCACGCTGCAAATCAAAATAAAGATTTTCGTCATTTTCAACAGCTTGACCAGCAGCGTGAAATTTATATCGAGGAAGCCATTCAGTTTTGTAAGGAAGGCAAGCCCTTCACAACAGACAAAATAAACAAAGTGACAAAAGAAATTAACAGCATACAGCTTCGTTTTATTCCAGAAAGAAAGATTGTCACTTCTGAAATGGTCAGGGAATATGTCTCCAGATCAAAGTCATAACAATTTATCGGGACTTGTGCTTCCTTCCACGAAGGGAGCATGAGCACCTTTTATCGTTTCTGGCAAAAAATAGATTGCCTTCCTTCCTGTTCATTTTCTTCAAAAAAGTGAATCGTCCAGTCCCCGAATTCAGCAGCTAATTCTTTAGACATTAGTTTGTAACGGCTGGAAACACTCTTACCAACAGTTTTCGGTGAATTGTAGAAGGTTTCCATGAATAGATATCCATTTTCTTTTACAATATCTTTTACTTTTGGAAAAAGCGAACGATCCAAGTAATAGGTCATAACTACCAAGTCAAATGAGCTAGGATTCCAATTTAGCTTATTCCATTTCGTCAAATCACATACCTTTGTATCAATTTGAAACTGATATTTTCTAGCTTGTTCCTGAACATAATGAATAGCAGCTTCTGAAAGGTCTACTGCCTCAACTTGATAATTTTTTTCCGCTAGAAAAAAGCTGTTACCTCCTAATCCGCATGCAATATCGAGCGCCTTACCCCCTTTTAAATAATGAGAAAGGTTCAGCAATCTTGCATTTGGCACAGGTTCTGTGAACTCTTTCAATCGTTTTTTATATTTAGAATTCCATTTCGTTTTATCATCCATTTGACTGCTCCCTATTATCATTCTGCCCTTCTCATTCCCCTAATTATATAATTATTTAATATGATTGAAAATAACAGTTGCGAACATGCATTCTGTGGTTTGTATTAATAATAACGGAAATAATAGGAAAGTTGTTATTTAGAATATATATTATCTATTTCATAAGGGGTGTTTTTTAATGACAGTACGATTAATTCCCTATCTAGTAATGAACGGGAATGCAAATGATGCTATTCGTTTTTATGAAAAAGCATTGGATGCTCAAATTTTATTTAAACAATCTTTTGGAGAAATGCCAGAAAATCCAGAATTTCCTCTTCCTGAAGAAGCTAAAAACTTAATTAGTCATGCCACAATAAAAGTGGGTGAAACAGAAATGATGTTTTCTGACACATTCCCCGGCCAGCACCATCAAAGCGGAAATCAAGTAACAATTTGTATCACTACTGATGATGCAGAGAAGGCACGTAAATTTTTTGATGAATTAAAAGAAGGCGGAAAAGTAGACATGCCGCTCCAAGAAACGTTTTTTAGCCCAGCGTATGGTAACTTAACGGATCAGTTTGGAGTGAACTTTCAAATTTTCACAGAGGGAAAACAGCATTAATTTTTCATTACTAGTGGTTTTGATGATTTTCTGATTTTAGAGTATTTACAAAATAAATGACGGTCCTTCTGCTTCGAATTTTTGAAACAAAAGGAACCGTCATTGGATCATATTAATCAGCTGATGGTTTAGCACGTTTAATAAAGAATGCAAGAATTAGGGCGACTGCCGCAATGCCTGTAGCTACGACAAAGGCATCATTAATTCCGCTGATGGTTGCTTCTTTTACTGCCTCACCATAGATGGAGGTAACTGCGAGCAGCTGTCCTTTTTGGACTGGAATCCCAGCCATTGCTGCAATCCCATTACCCATCTCCGCTAATTTATTTGCCAGATAAGGGTTGGTACTTGTAATTACATTTGAAAAATTGGCCGAATGATAATCGCTCCTTGTCGTCATGACCGTGACAAGAAATGCCGTCCCAAGACTCCCTGCAACTGTCCTGGCTGTATTGGATGCAGAAGTTCCATGACCTGCTAAACGGACGGGCAGCTGGTTCATTCCTTCTGTTTGGACTGTCATTGATAAGAAGGACATCCCAAACATCCGCATAACGTATAGAAACATGATATACCCATAAGAAGTTGACATTGTTAATTTCGTAAATTGCCATGTAGTAATCACCGTAATGATTAATCCGAAAACAGCAAGCCAGCGAGCTCCCATTTTATCAAACAGTCTTCCCGAAATCGGCATCATGATTGCCATTACAATAGCACCCGGAAGCATTAACAAACCTGAATCTAGAGCTGAAAATCCTCGGATATTTTGCAGGTAAATTGGCAGTAATAACATGGCTGCAAACATCGCCATATTAATGACCATTCCAATTACAGTCGTTAATGCAAAGATATCATATTTAAAGACACGCAATTCCAGCATCGGTTCATCTGTTGTTACTTCACGCCAAATAAAAATGATTAAACCAATGGTACCCACAATAAGTGCCACCAAAACTTCAGTGCTTTCCCAGCCATTATTTCCAGCTTCACTAAAACCATAAAGTAAAAATCCTAAGCCAAGTGTAGAAAAAATAAATCCAGGCACATCAAATTTTGGTTTAGTTATTTCGGTAACATCAATCATCCATGCAATAGACATGATGATCGATAAAATTCCAAATGGAATGACAATATCAAATAATACACGCCAAGAATAATGGCCGATAATCCACCCTGATAAGGTAGGTCCTACAGCAGGTGCGAACAGGATAGCAACCCCCATCAGCCCCATAGCAGCTCCCCGCTTTTCAGGTGGGTAAATGGTTAGAAATACGGTCATTAACAGCGGCATGATAACACCCGCACCTGCTGCTTGAACGATCCTTCCAATCATTAATAAAGAGAAAGTGGTGGAAATAGAACAGATTACCGACCCTATGGTAAAAGCAAAAACAGCAAAAATAAATAATTTTCTTGTTCCCAATCTTGATGTTAAATAGGCGGTAATCGGTATGATGATTCCATTAGTTAACATATATCCTGTGGAAAGCCATTGAACAGTACTTGCAGAAACTGAAAAATCATTCATAATATGAGGAATAGCTACATTTAGTAATGTTTGGTTTAAAATCGCAACAAATGCTCCAAGCATCATTGCAGATATCACTTTTCCTCTTTTTCCTTCATATTTCTCCGGATTAATGGAAGTGGAACTTGGTTTATTGATTGGTTTCTTATGTTCAACAGTCTCTTTTTCAGCCGCTGTTGTGTCTATCTCAAAAGTTTTTTCCATTTTCGTTTGTCTTCTCAACATCATATTGACAATAAGAAGGAGAATAACGGATAGTAGAATATAACCTGCGATATATATTGACATGTTCATCACCTACTTATGAATTCGCACTGTCACATTCATACCAGGGACTAATCTTTCTCCATAATGATCAAGCGAGATTTTGACAGGAATTACTTGTGTTTCTTTTGTGTAATTTCCGGATGCATTATTTTTGGGCAGCAAAGAAAAAGTACCTGCAGTTGCTAAACCAATCTCTTCCACTTTTCCATTTAATGTGATGTTTGGAAAAGCGTCGACATAAATATCAACATCCTGGCCAATTTTTACATCATTTAGTTCTGTTTCTTCGATATTGGCCGTTACCCAAAGATGATCTAGGTCATAGCTGACTGCCAGCGGTGTCCCTGCAGCGACCATTGTATTTTCTACAGCGTTTGACTGAACAATTGTCCCGTCAGCTGGAGCTTTTACATCCATGTCAATAGTTCCTTTTTCGCCCGCCATTTCCACTGTGCCGATCTTTTCATTTTTTGAAAAAGTATTCCCGGATTTACCTTCCCACTTTGTTAATTTGCCTGTAGCTGGTGCAGCAATGCTCACTTGCTGCCCGGAAACTTGTGCATTGTCAGTAGATAAATAGTTTACAGATTGATTAAAATAGTAGTAACCTGCAAACCCGCCGCCTACTAAAACAATTAGTAAAATAATATTAAGTAAAATCATCCGTTTGGCATTCATTAATTCTCTTCCTCCCTATTCACTTAAAATTTCTCTTATTTTTTCATGAATCCGTAATAAACTTTGAATATCTTCATCTGATAATTCCTGCTTCACTTTGTTTAACTTTTCCACCAGAATCGATTCACCCGAAATAAATTTTTCTAATTTTTCCTGACCCTTCTCAGATAATTGAATTGTAATGGCTCTGCGGTCATTAGGCAGCTTACGGCGTTCCACCAGGCCGTTTTGAACCATTCGGTCTAATACCCCGCTTGTTGTGCTATTGGTTAATTTAAGGAGTTCTGCCAGTTCCACTAAACCTAAATTGGGATGAATTGAAACGTTATACAATGCTTTTAGCTGTACAACGGTTAATCCATTATAATCGGCATCCTGCTTCGAAAGTTTGTAAAGAAGCTTATTAATATCGGAAAATGAATTCAAAATTTCATTTGTAAAGACTGTTTTCATTTCATCCTCCTTAACTGAAATATATTTTCTATACGAATGATTCGTATACGAAATAATTGGCGTTTTTCATCATACAATTTTTTCTATTTTGTGTCAACAATATTTTTTTATGCCAGAAAAAGACGATATTCATAACAGACTGCAGGATAAAAAATAAAATGGCACAGGAGTTCCTGAGCCATTTTATTTTTATATTTATTCGCTATGGTTCACAAGCATAATGATCCTGGTCTCGGTCCATTTTATTTTGATAAGCTGGATGGGTGCTTGGAACGCCGCTAGGATATTTTTTTCTCAATTCTGTACAATTGGCGAAAATCTCAGCTTTGCCGCTTCCGCTTGGAGTATTAGAATCAGTGCTTTTATTGGTAGTTGTCTTCGATGAATCTGTACAGCCACTAAAACCACTATCTGTTGTAAAACCAGGTTTAGACCAGATTTTTAATTTTTGTTGTTTTGCTGACCTTTCATCTTTTTGATATTGTGAAAGATATTTATATGGCGGATCATAAATGTAAGCAACTCGTGCATATCCCTCTTTTAGTAATACTTCCTGTACGGACTTTCCGTCTACAAAAACATATGCTAATAGACGGCCGTATTTATCCCGATCACCGCTTTTTTCAAATTCAAGTGACAATTCACCACTGTTCACTAGCTGTTTGTTTCTATTATAAGCTTCCACAGAATAAAGTTGTACACACGTACCAGGCTTTTTCTCTTCCGGTGTATCCACAAGTAAATACCGAACTGTTTCTACCTTTCCATGATAATTAACTTTAATTGTATCCCCATCAACCGTGTCTGCTATTTTTACAGGAACTTTATTTTTATTTTTTGCCGATTTTGTGGTTTCCTCTGAATTCTTCTCTATAATTTTTGGAGCACCAGGCACAACTGCCGGCGGTTTATCTGGTTGTTTATTTTCTTCACTTGTTTTATTTTCTTTTTTAACAGCTGTTTCTTTTTTCTCGCTGGAGTCATGAACCGTTTTTTTATTCTCTGTATAAGAATTTTCAACTTTATGAATTTCAGCTGCTTCTTTCATCTCTATTTTGGGAGCATTGATCATCAAAACCATTGATAGTACAAATAAAGAAACTGTTAAGCTTAAAAATCTCTTCCAATTGCCTCTTCTAAAAAATAACAGGATCGTTGTCATCAAAAAATATAAACCTAAAATGATGCCAACCAATGATAAGGTGTTCATCCATTCTTTAAATAAAAACCAACTGAAAGTCAGAACGAACCCGATAATGATTCCGGTAATGGGCCAGTAAAGTGGAGCACCTGTTTTTTTCCTCTTCACAAAAAAAACAATTCCAATAATAGCTATAATTAATCCCAAGATTCCCAAAGAATTTACGATAGACCATTTAATAATTAGATAGAGAATTGCTATCGCTATAATTCCAACAATTACTGTCAGACAACCAGCTCCGCCTTTCCCCACTTCCAATCCCCCCGACTTTTTTTGAATACTATTTATAGTTATTTATTCACAATGACTATTTTATCATTAGTATGGTATTATCGAGTTACCATTTTACTGGTAAAAAATGCTTATGATTTTGCCTTAATTTATCGTATTTATGGGGAATTTTAGGGTTGAACCATAAAAAAACGCTTAGATTTGTCAGTCTAAGCGTTCGGGTACATACTATTTTACGTATTGCATTAGTTTTTCCGGATCAAAGCCCAGTACCCAGTGGCCATTTACCTTTGTCTGAGGTACGCCCATCTGTCCAGTTTCCTCAACTAGCTTTTGAGCGGCAATCGGATCTTTCTGCACATTTACTTCTTTATAGTTTAATCCTTGAGACTCAAGGAATTCTTTCATCATGGTGCAGTATGGTCAAGTATTGGTTGAATAAACAGTAATATCGTTCATCCCGCATTCCTCCTTAAATGTTTAATACCAATATAGGTATATTAAATGATTCCAGAAACGTTATCAATTTTTTAAACTTGGATTGAAACAAATTCCGGTACTTAATGATGTTATTCCCAAAAAACAGAACAATATGTAAAAAAACAAACTCCTCTCAAATTGAGAAGAGCTTGTTTTCTTTTTTACTTCATCGAAATCCAGACACTCTTAACTTCTGTATAATTGTTCAATGCATAGGATCCCATTTCTCTGCCGATTCCAGATTGTTTGTAACCACCGAATGGAGAGGCAGCATCAAAGGCATTGTAGCAGTTTACCCAAACTGTACCAGCACGAAGTTTGTTGGAAATATAATGGGCTTTTGCCACATCACGTGTCCATACGCCTGCAGCCAGGCCGTACTCACTGTTGTTTGCACGATTTATTAGTTCATCAAGATCTTCATATGGTAATGCTGAAATAACCGGGCCAAAGATTTCTTCTTTAGCAATCGTCATTTCATCCCGTACATCAGCGAATATAGTTGGAGATACAAAATATCCATTTTCAAATGGCTTTTCTCCGCCTGTCAGTAATTCAGCACCTTCATTCAAGCCTTTTTCAATATACCCAAGAACGCGGTTTTGCTGCTCAATGGAAACCAGCGGTCCAATTTCCGTATCAGCATGCAAACCTGCACCTTGCTTAATTTTTTGCGCATGGCTGACCATGTCTGATAACACATTATCGAATTGCTTTTTCTGGATAAACACCCTAGAACCAGCACAACAAACTTGCCCTTGGTTAAACATCACTCCATTTAATGCGCCAGGAATCGCTTGTGTAAGGTCTGCATCCGGTAAAATGATATTAGGTGATTTACCGCCAAGCTCTAATGTAACCCGCTTCAACGATTTTGATGCTCTTTGCATAATCATTTTACCAACCTCTGTTGAGCCGGTGAAGGCAATTTTATCAACTAGAGGATGATCGACGAGCGGCTGGCCTGCTGTTTCGCCAAAGCCAGGGACAATATTTACAACCCCTGCAGGGAATCCTGCCTCTTCTATTAATTCAGCTAAGTAAAGGGCTGAAAGCGGGGTTTGTTCTGCCGGTTTTAATATTACCGTACAGCCGGTTGCTAATGCTGCCCCCAATTTCCACATAGCCATAAGCAGCGGGAAGTTCCAAGGAATAATTTGCCCGACAACTCCAACAGCTTCATGTCGTGTGTAATTAAAGAATGGCCCGTTTACCGGAATGGTCTGCCCAACAATTTTTGTTGACCAGCCGGCATAATACCTCATATGTTCAATCGCCAGCGGCACATCCGCTGCTGTAGTTTCACGAATCGGTTTTCCGTTATCCAACGTCTCTAATTGAGCAAGCTCTTCCTTATTCTGCTCCATTAAATCAGCTAATTTATACATCAAACGGCTGCGTTCAGATGCTGTCATTTTCGACCATGGACCTTCATCAAAAGCTTTTCTTGCCGCTTTCACAGCACGGTCGATGTCTTCTGGACCTGCTTCATAAACAGCTGCCAGCACTTCACCAGTTGCAGGATTATACGTGTCAAATGTTTTTTGAGATATACTTTCAACGAATTGACCATCAATGTACAGTTTCTTCTTCCCCAGTAAAAATTGTTCTACTTTTTCTTTTACACTAACTGTGACTTGACTCAATTTTTTTCCTCCCTTAATCTGGTATCCTTTGAAATAGATTGAAAACGTCCTCAATCCACTACTCATTCTATCATTGTTAAAAACTAGCATTCAAGTAATAAATAGTTAATTAAGTAAAAATATTACGACAGTAATTTTAGACAAATTTTTCATAAATTTTGGCAAAAAAAGAGTCTCAATTTGTATGAGACTTAAAAATTGTGTTAGTCCCCCTGGCAAGCGGTATCCCCTCTTTATATAGGCATTTCTTCCTTATTCTTTTTTGGTTCTACTACGACACAGCAGGATGTATCGCCAATAACATTAACGGAAGTACGGAACATATCGAGGATCCGGTCAATTCCCGCAACTAAGGCAATACCTTCAAGCGGAAGATTAACAGCTGCTAATGTCATAGTCAGCATCACTAATCCGGCACCAGGCACACCGGCTGCCCCAATCGATGCTAAAGTTCCTACCAAGACCACCATTAAAATTTGGGAGAAAGTTAAATTAATCCCGAAATATTGTGCGACAAACATCACAGCAATTCCTTGATAAATCGCTGTGCCGTCCATATTTATTGTGGCCCCCAATGGCAGGACAAAGCTGCTTGTTTTATTGGAAATACCAAGATTCTCCTGAACATTTTTCATTGTAATTGGTAAAGTGCCAGAGCTGCTGCAGGTGGAAAAGGCAACGGCAGCTGCTGGGAAAATTCCTTTAAAGAACTTTATCGGGCTCATTTTCCCAATCGTCTTAACTGCAATCGTATAAGTAACGGCAACGTGAACAATACATGCAACAACCATGGCAATGATGACTTTTAGCAGCGGCAGCAGGACAGATGGACCATAATTGCCGACAACCGGAGCTAATAGTCCGAATACCCCAATTGGCACTAATACCATTACCATTGCAGTAATTTTGTACATTACCTCTGCAAATCCCTCGAAGAATTGCTGAACAGGCTTTGCTTTTTCGCCAACCACTGTAATGCCAATTCCAAGAAAAATAGCAAAAAAGATAATTTGAAGCACAGATCCAGTCGTCAAAGCTTCCACTGGATTGGTTGGAATAATATTCAATAATGTAGCAATGACGCCTTCTGTTTCTTTTGCTTCAATCTTTGCCCCATCGATAGTTAAACCCGTACCACTTCCAGGTTGAAAAAGAAATCCTGCAAATAATCCAATAATTATAGCAATAAGAGTGGTAATTAAGTAATAAGAGATTGTTTTTCCGCCTAATCGGCCCAGCTGATTGATATCTCCGGCACTGGTTACGCCAACAACAAGAGTGGAAAGAATAAGTGGAACAATAATAAATTTGATCAATCTTAAAAACAAATCACCTAAAGGCTGAACAACCGATGCTTTTTCCCCAAAAATCACCCCCACAATAACGGCAAGGATAAAGGCTGCGACGATTTGAACCACCAAATTTTTCTTCACGCATATCCCCCTTTTTAAATTAGAATATAGAACCAATAGGGACGGTCATCCTGTTTGAAAAATAAACATGACAACCGTCCCTATTTTTAATTATATTAATCTCCCATTTATTTAGAACTAGATAGAAAATACCAGAACCCTTCATGCCATTGGTTCTGATATTGTTTCAGACAATCAAATTTTGATTCACCAGCGTGCTGTGAGCATTTTCCGTCTTGTGTAGAATTCAACACCATCTCTTCCGTTTGCATGAAGGTCACCGTAAAAGGAGTTTTTCCAGCCTGAGAATGGGAAGAAGGCCATTGGAGCCGGAACTCCTATATTGACGCCCAGCATACCGACTTCAATGTTTTCCCTAAAATATCGGACAGCACTTCCACTTTGGGTGAATAGGCATGAACCATTACCGAAATCTGATTGATTTGTTAACTTCACAGCTTCTTCAAGAGTTTCCACCCGGACAATGGAAAGGACGGGTGCAAAAATTTCTTCCTTCCATATTCTCATCGAAGGCTGCACATGATCAAAGATGGTTGGACCGATGAAATATCCATTTTCATGATTGGCTTCATCTTTACGTCCATCCCGCACCAAAGCTGCTCCTTCCTTTTCACCAATTTCAATATATTGTGCCGTTTTCTTTTTATGTTCTTCTCGAATTACAGGTCCTAAAAAGACGTTTTCATCCATTCCATTACCAATGATTAATTCATCCGCCCTTTCCTTCAACTGTTGAATCAGCGGTTCTGCGACATCACCAACTGCTGCCACAACAGAGCAGGCCATGCATCGTTCCCCTGCAGAGCCATATGCAGCAGCGATGATTTCCTTTACTGCCGTACTTAAGTCTGCATCTGGCATGACAATCGTATGGTTTTTCGCTCCAGCTAATGCTTGAACCCGTTTGCCATTTGCGGCTGCTGTTTTATAAACATACTCGGCAACCGGCTGGGAACCAACAAAGGAAATCGCGGATACATCAGAATGATCCAAAAGCCCATTGACGACATCATGTCCGCCGTGAACAATATTCAGCACACCATCTGGCAACCCCGCTTCTTTAAATAACTCGGCAAGACGGTTGGCTAATATTGGTGTTTTTTCAGATGGTTTTAACACAAAGGTGTTTCCACAGGCAATAGCAAGCGGGAACATCCAGCATGGAACCATCATCGGGAAGTTAAACGGTGTAATACCTCCTACCACTCCTACGGGATAACGATACATTCCCGATTCCATATCTGTTGCAATATCAGGAAGCTGATTACCCATCATTAATGTTGGGGCACCTGAAGCAAATTCAACACATTCGATACCACGCTGTACTTCACCATAGGCTTCTTTATAACTTTTTCCATTTTCTTGGGTGATCAGTTTTGCCAGCTCATCCCAATGTTCAACTAGTAATTGCTGATATTTAAATAGAATCCGTGCACGTTTCGGAACGGGTGTAATTTTCCAACTTTTAAAGGCTTCCTTTGCGGCGTGAACAGCTATATCAAGATCTTCCCGGGTTGACATGGGCACCAGTGCAAGTTCCTCTCCCGTAGCAGGGTTTGGCACTGCAGCAAATCTTTCTGTTACTGCCTCCCTCCATTCACCGTTAATAAAATTCTTTAATACGTTTACCGTTGTTGTCGTCACTGTAAAAATCCCCCTTCAAGATGAAATAGTTTATAAGTTTCATTCTATCAGATATCCAGAAGAGTCAGAAAGTTCAAATTTACTATATTTGGGATAATAAAATTTTTTTGTTACTGCAAAAACTGGCATTTCTATTGCAGAAATTGACTTATATCAATGTAATGAATCCACTAATTTTTATAAAATGAATTTGATTTTAAGGGAATAAAAGTAGGTGGTTTAGTTGGCCTGGCACATTCATCAGCTTGTAACGGGAATTCATATCTTCCTGGCTATTATTTGGGTTGGAGGTATTTTGTTTGTCGGCTGGGGAGTGTATCCCGCCGTGAAATCATTACAATTTGCAGACCAGAGGCAGTTCCTTACTTCGATGATGAGAAAAACTCATTGGCTGTTTACTCTAGCTGGTGCCGGGGTCATTACAACAGGGGTGCTTCTTGGAACTTGGCTTGGTCCAATCCATCATTGGAACGATATCTTGAATACCTATTATGGGAATATTTGGGTGACAGCGTTTTTTATTGCCATTATGACATTGTTATGGGGCATTTTTACTGGTTACCGGCAAACCATGAAAATGCTGTCCGATAAACTTCTTTGGGAGCAGGCGGAACAAGGTAATCCAAAACCGCTGAAGAACAAGATGATATCCATTACAGCCCTTGAATTCATTGAAGTGATCGGATTTATGGTGATGATAGTCTGTATGATATTACTTGGATAGGCCTCCAGGAGGGATAAACATGGCTATGTATATTGAGAAATCAGTCAAAGAAACTTTTAATCATAAGCAGTTTTCTTATCGTTTTTCCTGGATTCACCTTACACGTCCTATGACATTTACTGGAACCATCAGTCCAATCTTGGCTGGTACGGCTTTGGCAGCAAATAAAGAGTCCATTCATTTGGGGAATTTCATAGGACTGCTGATTGCCTCCTTATTAGTTCAGTCCAGCGCCAATATGTTGAACGATTATTATGATTTTAAAAATGGTCAGGACTTGAATAAATGGATAATTCGGGATGAAAAAGATACCCGCCCGAGTTTTGAAAGGATCCCGCTGGTCATCATTTTGGCTCTCCTGTTTGCTTGCATCATTGGTTTATGGCTGGCAAGCAGAAGCAGTTATTGGATTATTTTTGTCGGAATTCTAGGAATTACCTTCGGATTCCTCTATTCCGGCGGACCACGCCCTTTATCATCCATCGGATTGGGTGAACTAACCGCGGCCGTTTTTCTGGGGTTTGTTCCTTCGTTTCTTGGGTATATAGTTCAAACCGGGATGATTGACATGAAAATCTTTGTGGCAGCCATTCCATATGCATCGTTAATTTCATCCATGATTTTGACAAATAATATACGAGATTTAAATAAAGACCAAATGTTTCGGCATACATTGGCGATGATGCTTGGCCGGATTCATGCTTCAAGACTTGTAACAGCATTTATTTTTGGGCCTTATTTGTGGGTGTTTGGATTAATCCTGCTGCAAATTGTATCTTGGAGTACAATAATGATTCTCATCGCCCTTCCGTTTGCCTTAAAATTAAAATGGTCATTAAGGCCGGCGGCTTCACAGGAAGATAAAATCAATGCCATGAAGCTGGCAGCTTTTCATCACTGGACCTTTGGAATTCTATTTGCTATTGGTATTTGGCTATAATACATCGGTCAGGTTCCATTGTGGCGGAACCTGACATTCATTTGTTTACGGCATCAATATATAGAAATAAATCGCCAAAGTATTTTTGCACTTTATTTATCGTAATTCCTTCCGACTTTAATAAACCTATTGTATCTCTATTCAAACAACAGCCATCACAAATTTTTTTCCAGGCCGGTGTGAGCATTTCCTGGAGTCCGCCCAAAAAAGGATTTTCCATTTTCACATGTTCAAAAAGAAGGATTTTCCCGCCGGGCTTGCACACCCGTTGGATTTCCATTATAGCTTGTTCGGGATTTGGTATCGTGCAAAACACCAATGTGGCAACAACCGTATCAAACGTGTTGTCTTCAAATGGCAGCTTTTCCGCATTCGCTTGGATAACTTCAATCGGGACAACCGCTTGCATTTTTCGCGGTAAAGAATGCTCAATCATATCCCCGCTTGGCTCTATCGCCGTTACTTTATCTGCATTCTGATAAAACGGAAAATTGACACCTGTTCCCGAGCCAATCTCCAAGACATTACCTGCTGCCTTTAATAAAAGTTCATTTCGAATCTGTTTGAATTTCCTTTTTTCTAATGGATTCATAAAAAAGTCATACCATTTGGCAAATGAACGGCCCATCATCTTCAGCTCCAGCATATTCGTGTTTCATTTTGTATTTTAACTTCCAGGTCCTATTTTACCATAGAAAAGACAGCGGGAAGTCTTATCTTAATTAGTAAATGGCGACCGAAAAATTTATCTTGTAAATGGTTTGCTAAGCTGATTTAAAGTATAAATTCTAGCCGTAAAAAGAAATAAATCACTGTGGTGGTTTTTGACATATTCTTCAATAATGTTCATACCTTCTCTAAATTGATTAACCAAATAAAAGGTGTATTTTTCATCCCAATCAAATTGATTGATTCTATGAAGTTCGTCCGCAATTATTTGAAACTTGAAATCTTCCATAATTAGTTTAATTTGATATACCTTATCTGGATTTAAAAGTATACTATTTTTATTTTCATGTTTTTTATAGACAAATTTTATAAAACTATTAATATGATCCGCCAGCATATTCGCCTTTTGCATCTCGATGTTCACTTTCCTCACTCCTCTATTATCGAAGATCATGCCATCCTATGGAAAGTGTATGTTTCTTGGGAATGTATCATGAAAATAATTCTAGGAAGGATTTATGTAGCAGGAGACGCCTCTTTATTAAGGATCATTTTTTCAATTTGAAGCATGACAGAAAGGACATGAAGAAAGGTTTCGTGTTCACCGGCGTTCTTTGAATATTTATGATGGTGATAATGAAAACAACTGGCGATTGCTTCTCTGGATTTATAGTCAAAGTGGTAGAAGTCGACAATCGGAAAGTATAATCCCCCGCCCAACGGCATAAGCATGCCCATCGCGAGTTCTCCTCTTTTAGGCGGAACTGCTTTTGGATCAAAAACCATTACCTCAAGCGTAGTATGTGTCAAAATATCAACAGCAATAAAAGTGCGATTATTATATTTATGACCGATAAAATAAAATTTTGGCACCATTTTCATACATTCCCTAAGCCAAGCAGCAATAAAGGGCTGATTTTTCATTGTGAAAAAATGATCGGTCAGGTAATCTTCCATACAGCTTCTATAGGGATACTGACTAGCCTCATAAAATAATTTCCACCAAAATAAATGATGCAGCAGGGCTTCCTTTTTTTCCGTTCTTGAGCAAAGATCATCAATAAATTCCTTCAATAATAATAGATTTTCATCATCATAATATTGTTCTAGAGCATATGCCATAAAATCGCTGAAAACCTGATCAACCATCATCCCGCGCAACTCTTCAGATACAGGATAATCTAACCGGAATTTCTTGCTGTTAATATCTGATTGAACGAAATCAATCACTTTTTCTTTCGTTTCAACTTTTTCCATAAAAACAACACCTTTCAAATATTAAAATATATGTAGTATGTGATGAAACATAGATACCAAAAGGGAAAGTTAAATTGTAAATGATAATAAAGGGTGAAAATTGAGGTGAAAAAGAAGATAGAATAATTATACCATTAAATCGAATATTTCGACAAAAATCTTTTTCGTTTTCACAAAATTGTCAAAAAATTAGGAAGCAATAAATGCTTCCTAATTGGTACAGTTTCAATGAGTCAGTCAATTAAGTATACTTTATCGCCAACTGCTGCCAGGCCTGTTTTTTGAACAGACGCATAGACGCCAAAGTGTAGATTCATTTTTTCATATACTTTTTTCAATATGGATAGATCGCATACCAATGTATCAGGGTCGAGAGTAATCATGACACAACGTTCACAGAATTGATCCACCTGCAGCTCGACATCTCCAATTCGCAATCGTTTTCCAACCCAGCCGTTTTCGTCTACAGCATCTTCATTCAATGATACGATGAAATTTGCTCTGAAGCGACGCGGGTCCAATTTACCGCCCCATAGCCGCTCAAGTTTGCGCAGGGTAGCATCTGTAATAATCAGGATACTAGCTGTATCTACTGACATTAATTCAGGGGTCACCGGGTGAGGTGCCTGCAAACTTGTCATGGAAATTTTTTTAGGAGTATATTTTTGAATTTCCTCTAATAAGGCATCATCCCAGCTGAAATTTCGCCCATCTGGTGAAACAACTTTTACTCCATCATTCATTAGTTTTGCTTGGTAAGAAAGCATGATTGGAAGCTTTCTGGCTGTGATAAAACGATCCCATCCAGTCTTTTCTTCATCATAGAATGCACAAAAACGGTCACCATACAGCCCATATGGTTCAATTTTAGTCAATTCCAATTTTTCACCGGCAAAAGATTTCACCGGATAACGGGTAATCCCGCTAATTTCCCCAACTTGTACAGACAATGCTTTTCCTCCCCCTATTGTCGATTTAAAAAATAGGGCCAGCTCCAGAAATGATGCAGAAAACCTGGAACTAACCCGATTGATTATTCAAATAAAGGACTTACCGCTTTTTCATTATGTATACGGTTGATTGCCTCAGAAAATAACGGAGCAACAGACAATACCGTAATTTTAGAAGGTATTTTTTCCGCTTCGTGCTTAATGGTGTTGGTCACCACAAATTCCTTAATGGCTGATGAGTTAATTCGCTCAATTGCAGGTCCTGAAAATACTGGATGTGTGCAGCATGCATAAACTGCTTTTGCCCCTTCTTCGATTAAAGCGCTTGCACCTGACGTGATCGTTCCTGCTGTATCGGCTAAATCATCGACAATAATGGCATTTTTCCCTTGAATATTTCCAATGATATGCATAATAGCAGACTCATCATGTTCAGGACGACGCCTGTCGATCAAAGCGATTGGTGCATGTAAAAGGCTGGCTAATTTGCGGGCCCTAACCACACCGCCATTATGGGGAGCCACAATGACAATATCCTCCAAATCCTTTTTCTCGAAATATTCAGCAAGAATCGGAATACCTGATAAATGATCGACCGGTATATCAAAAAAACCTTGAGCCTGCGGTGCATGGAAATCGACGGTCAGAATTCTTGTTACACCTGATTTCTCCATGAGGTTTGCAATCAACTTTGCTGTAATAGGTTCCCTGGATCTTGCTTTCCGATCCTGGCGGGCATAGCTGTAATAAGGAACGACAACCGTAATTTCCTTAGCAGATGCCCGTTTCAAAGCATCGACCATTATTAATAGCTCCATAATATGTTCATTGGTTGGGGCAGAAGTGGATTGCACGACGAAAACTTCACTGCCACGAACACTTTCTTCGATATTTATTTGAATTTCCCCATCGCTAAATTGTGTAACAGAGCATTTCCCGAGCTCGCAGCCCAATAGCTCAGCCATTTCTTCAGCCAGTTCACGATTTGAATTCAATGAAAACATTTTAAAATTCTTTTTCAGATTGTAAGACACCATTTCTCCCCCACGCTAGTGATTTTTGTACTTTTACCTATTTTCTTATTTTACATGAAATGAAGATAACGGGACACCTTTTGATGAAAATTTATTCATGATTATTGTGCATAAAATTGGTTGAGGATAAATGGTGTATTAGGTTCTGTTATGGGTGTTTTTTTATATCCTAAAAAGATTGTTTTTTCAGTATCAGTCACGCAGCCCCTTTCTACTTTACCGAACGGCTTAGCTTTTTTTAGATTCGGTCACGTAGCCCCTTTCTACTTTACTTAACAAAAAAATAAAAACCATCTAAGTTGGATTTTCCAAGTTCAACTTAGGTGGTTAACATCATCAAATAGTGAGTTTTCCTGACAGCCAAGCATTTCATAACCGACATTTTATTAATCAATCACCCTTGCGACTTCTTGACCACATGTTTTGCATGTTCCATGAAGGACTATTCCATATTTGGTTTCTTGGATAGTATACTTTTCGATTTGGACGACATCTAGACAATTACCACACCATACGTTTCGTTCTAATTGTTTCCGGGTTTCCTCTGGAATGGACAGCCACTTTTTATAGGCAGAAAAAGAAACGGTCTCCTCTTCTTGTTTATCAGGTCCCTGTTCCACTTGTTCCAATATCTCTATCACTTCATCTATTCTATTCCTAAGCTTTTTATATTCAATTTCTTTCCAGCCTTTAAGAATGAGGATGAAATTTTTATTTCCCGAAGCCGCTATTTTATCTAATAAAAGTAAAATCAGGTCACGGTTTCGGTCTTTTAATGTTTCAACCATTTCATATTCCTCATTTATGGCTGCAGTCAAAAGCTGCTCAAAAAGTTCTTCGGCATATGTTTCACGTTCAATGTTCCAGCCTTTTTCTGTAAAAACCAGCAGCGGGACTTGATAGTCATATTCAATCGATAAAAAGTGATTCAAAATCATCCAATCAATCTTGGCAAGAATCTCCTTCTGTGTAGTCCCTTTAAAAGCACCATAAACAGGACTATGATCCAATTCCAGCTCCAGCAGCTTCTTATCCTTTGATCCAGCAAGAATTTTTGTTAGCATTGAACGGCCGCTGGTCATAATTAATTCATCCGCACCCCGTAGGATGATTTTAATTTCGTCATCTGATAATGATTTAATCCCCATCGGATCAAGTTCATATTTCACTCTATTTATTTTTTTACCCATGTTAGTCACCCTCTATTACACGCCATTCATAATCAGTATAGCCGGGAATTTTTTATTTTTTCCAATACTCATTAATAAATTCCTTAAAAAGTTCATTTAACACCGGTTTTTTTTGTTTCACCAGCCATTCAGCCTGATCAATCGGGAGCTTTAGTTTTAACTTCACCACTTCTTCTGGCATTTCCACTTTCCTGATTTCTTCTAATGTAATGCCTTCTTCAAGGTTCGAGGACCATGCTTCATTTTCATTAACTACATCCAAATCACCGTATTCATGGCTGTCCTCCAGTTCAACGTATAAATTTAACTGCGGCAATCCACCTTGCAGACTGTTTACATGCATAATCGCATCAATGACTCTGCCATCATCTAATTCTATTTCAACAATTAGATTATCCAAATCTTTATACCTTTTCACAACCACTTCACTTACAATGATATCCAACTGCAGGGAAAAACCTTCTGTAGATTCATAGATATAGATTACACCATTAAATATGTATAATTTTTCACCATCAATTTTTACTGATCTTACTTCAGCCATAAAACCGTCTCCATGCTTTATTAAAAATTCAGCTCTAACCATTCATCTATTTCTGTAAAACCAAACTTCTTATATACCGGCCTGCCTAATTTGGATGCACCCAGCCAAATTTTTGTTATGCCGGCTTCCTTTGTTTCATCTACTAGTTTTGACAGCAGCTTCGTGGCAATTCCTTGTCCGCGGAAGTTTTCTTTCGTAAACATATTTGTTATATAAGCCTTTTTCCCGCTTTTATTTGTGTAAGAAGGCGGAAAATCATAAAAAATAACAGCACCGCAAGCAATAATTTCTTGATTTTCTTCTACGAGCCATTGAATGAATGAACCCTCGTTTAATTTTTTTTGAAAAAAATAATAAAGTTCCGCGTCAATGTCACTATTTTGATCTATCCCTTCATCAACCAATTGTTTTTTCCTCAAATCAATTAAAAGTTCAATATCATTCATCGTTGCTTTACGATAATTCATTTCCTTGCACTCCTATAACGTAATCATATCAATCATTTTACCACGCCATCAAACATGTATCATAAAAAATCTACTTTTTAATTTATTGATTGACAACCAATGGTTTTGATTCTAATGTAAACTATGTTTTTTAATTATGGAATAGTGGTGGTCATTATGCAGGATTCTATTATGATGCAAAATAAAAGAAGAACCTATTTTGGCTTTTTAAAAAAGGATATTGTTTTCACCATTTCGTTAACATTGGCCATTGTCAGCTGTTTTTATCAGCAGCCAAAGCTCGAGTATGTTAATTTTAAAGTCATTATTAGTTTGTTCAATCTGTTGATTGCGATTAAAGCCTTTGAGGAACTGAAGGTGTTGGACAAATTTGCGATTGTCATTTTAAACAGATGTAAAACTAGTAAATTCGTTTCTGCTATCCTCATTTCTTTCTGCTTTTTCAGCTCGATGTTCGTTACGAATGATGTGGCATTGCTTACTTTTGTCCCGCTGGCTATTGTCATCAGTAAGAAGACTAAAATGAATATGACGAAAACAATCATTCTTCAGACCATTGCTGCCAATTTGGGAAGCAGTTTAACACCCATGGGGAATCCGCAAAATTTGTTTATTTATTCTTATTACGGACTAAAACCGGTTCCTTTTTTTCATCCATCCTCTTATTGGCTGGGCTTGGAATTATCTTATTATCTTTTTTCATTTATAGACTCCATAAAGTAGATCTAAATGTAACTTTAACTCTTATACAAATTCATGATCGAAAACAAATCGCTGTTTGGGGATTGGATTTAGCCATTATTATTTTGTCTATTATTGGAATGATAAGCTGGCACATGGCCTTTATGGTCACCATGGCAGCTGTATTGATTTTTAATATTTCATTATTGAAAAAAGTAGATTATCTGCTGCTGTTAACTTTTATTTGTTTTTTTGTTTTTATTGGGAATCTTTCAAGTTCGGACCTGGTCCAAACGTTTGCGAGTAAAAGCTTAAATGACGCTGTCTCAGTTTATTTTGGTTCGATTTTCGTCAGCCAGGTGATTAGTAATGTCCCTGCATCCATCCTCCTTTCGCACTTTACCACGGAGTGGAAAGCATTATTGCTTGGAGTTAATATCGGAGGTCTCGGAACCATCATTGCTTCTATGGCAAGTGTCATTTCTTACAAACTATTTATTCAATCAAATCCAAAGGAAGGTAGAACTTATTTAAAACATTTCACCGTCTATAACTTCTTCTGTTTAGTCTTTTTATCTTTGGCCCAGTTTGCTATCTTTAAACTATTAAAATTCATTTAAAAAGCGTGGTTGATTTCATTCAGCCACGCTTTTCTAGCTATTTCGTTTACTGTTTTTTCTTTTTCCACGGTTTTAAATAGGAAATAATAAAGATAAAAATGGTTACGGCAACTTGAAAATATACTGCAAATTGTCTTATTTCATGATTTTGGATAAAGACCGGATTATTTAATGCTAGTTCTTTTTGAGTTTCCAGTAATTCCATATTAGCCACCATCAACCTGTCGATGACAAAAATTCCAACAATGGTTTGAATGATATAAAGAATAAATTTTACACCAACCCATCTATGTTTAAAAAATCCCCAATTTGTAAAAAATCCATATGTCAATCCTATCAATAAAGTGCCAATTGCTCCCCATCTGACAATATTATCACTAATGATAACAATATTTTTGTATCCCTGATAGGACTCATCATATTTAGTTAAATCAAGATGAAGATTTAATGCCAATGAACTCAAGATCCCTCCAAAAAATAATACAACGAGAAAAACGTGGATAATTTTTAACCATTTCATCCTCTTAGGTCCTATTTCTTTCATTTTTGTTCCCCCAATAGATAATCTTTCAATGAAAGTCGTTTTTTCGACAACTTCTATTATAATAGGGTGTTTTTCATTTATTCATGAGCCGCAGTCTGAAATCTCTCTACTTCTGGGGTCCGATTTTTGACGAAGGACTACTTTTTCGCGATTTTTGGGAATTTTCCCAATATAATAGTTTAATAAATTAAAGTTTTACATTATTATTGAAATAAAAAGAAATATAAAGGGGGATATACGGATGGAGGATTTCTCAGAGAAAAAGAAGATTGCCATACTTGGAAGCAGCGGAGGAAATTTATTTTTCTTAGGAGGAAAAGATCCTAAAAAATTACTGGAGGAACTGCTTTTACAGATTGGTGCAGCCAATATGGTTTGTTCATCACTGCAGTTTATTGCGGCAGAAGCTTCCATGGACTCGATTAAAGACAGTACAATGGCAAAATTATTTAGCTGGGATGAGACAGCACGAAAGCCCACAGTAATAAAAGAGGGAACTATTACCGAGGTGAATGAGGCTGCTGCTCAGCTTGATAAAGTAATAGCATCTAAGATTACAAATGGTGAAGTTGATGCACTTATTTTCATGAGTGCTGATCCTAATGGTACAAATAAGTCTGCAGTCGAAGCGGCAGCAGAAAAACAATTGCCTGCAACAGGTACCGGCGGCACTTCCATGGCGACGATCAGTTCAAAAGGAGTGAACGTCATTTCAACTTCCGGAACTACCGGAACAACTAATCGAACCAGAGCAGTTACTTTTCTTACATCTTTAAGTAAACATTTTGGTGTATCCTATCGGCCTATCATTGGGAAGACGATTAAAACCAGTCAATTGGAGGAGTCAGTTTCTCCATTTAAACGTATTAACCTCCGAGGGATGATGCTATCCTCCCTGCCCGGATTTATTGCCATGGCTCTTATCTTAGCTTTGAGTAAAATACCTGGACTTTCCGGACTTAATGATGTTTTTGATTTGATGATCAATGCGTTGCCGGTCATTCTAGCAGTTGTTGCAGCTAAGCAGGTGGCAGATCTTGATGATGTCTCAATTGTTGCGGGAATTGTGGCTGGGGTTTTATCGGTTAAGGGTGGAATTATTGGAGGAATTATCGGCGGGATTGCTGCCGGTTTATTGGTTCAGTACATATTCAGAAAATGTGTGGAATGGCGTTTTCCAGCAACAACCGTTAATATTGCCGCCGGTGGAATTGCAGGCCTGATCTCCGGGTTAGCTGTCTTTTTTCTTATCGCACCTGTTGCCTTATGGCTTGGCGGGGGAATTCGTACATTAATCGATTTCCTTGTTTCAACAAATGGTGTCTTAGCCGGCTTAATTGCTGGCTTGTTAATCTGGCCGGCCATCATTGGCGGCGTCTATCATGCAGCTATTCTCCCAATAGTCCTTTTGGAAATGGAGAAAACAGGAAACAGCTTTTTAGGGGCAGTCGATATGGTGGGACTTGTGATGGTTTCTGCAGGTATCACGCTTGCTAATATCGTTTCACCACGAGACAAAGGGGAAGCTGCAGTTGCTGCACCGGGATTTGCCATCAATATGGGTTTTGGAACATTCGTAGAAGCTGCCTATCCGTTTATGTTCTCTAATAAGTTTATCTTTGCAGGAGCCATCCTTTCATCTGGAATAGGCGGATTGCTGGTTGGGCTATTCAATGTCCGTGGAACGGCCTATGTCCCATCCTTCATGGCTCCGCTGTTATCAAATAATGCAACCGGCTTTATCATTGCTATGGCCGGAAGTTTAATTTGTTCTTTCCTTATTACACTTTCTATTAATAGGATTGTCAGAAAAAAAGGAAAAGGTGCCGGAACTGAGCAGAAATCGAAGGAAATTGCTGGTTAAAAAAATGCCGACTCTGATTTGTACATGTATCAGAGTCGGCATTTTTACTCTTTTTTAATGGATTCAGGTATCCTAACACTAACTTAACTCCCTATCGATTTGAGTTAAGATTTTCCCAATAGATTCATGCATAACATAAGTCCCTGCCAATGAATCGTAAGGGGTTTCGTCTCTATTAATAATAATCATTGGGTCGTTTTGGCTTCTATACTGTGGAAAAGTTGAAAATGGAGTTACTTTCAGGCTCGTTCCCAACACTAAAAGACAATCTGCATGTTTTATGAGTTGTAGAATAGATTGAAATCCCTTTTTTGTAAACCATTCACCCGCGTCTCCAAACAAAACGACATCCGGTTTGATATACCTATTCCTCTCCCTTTTTGTTTCACAATGGTCACAGATATAAAAATCATGCATCGTTTGAATGCGCTCTTCCATTTCTTCAGCAGGATAGATTTTACCGCAATTTAAACAAGACGCCGTTTTCATTGTGCCATGGAATTCAATGACATGTCTGCTGCCAGCCTTTTGGTGCAGACCATCAATATTTTGAGTAATAATATGCTGTACTCTGCCTTGTTCCTCCCATTTTGCTAAAATTTTATGACCTTGATTTGGCTTTGCATCAGGATGATATAAATTCTCCATAGCAAATTGATAAAATTCAACGGGATGCTGATAAAAATAATCAAGAGAGAGTATGTATTCCGGTGCCATTTTGTACACACCGGTTTTGGAGCGGAAATCCTTGATTCCTGATTCGGTGCTGATTCCTGCACCTGTCAGTACAATGATATTCTTTGCCTTCCTTATAAGGCTGGTACAGATATCAAAGCTGGTGTTCATCCATAAAACACTCCTCATTTAAATGCTAATAATAGTTTAACCTATGAGCATCCTCTGAAAGACAAAATTTGTATGATTATTTTTTTAAAAAAATCAGCTCCTCCTTTCGAAGGAACTGACCCAAAATCTATAGGATATCAAGTTTTAATTGTCAATGATATTTATCTGATAATGTTCCAGCCAGACATTTGTTTGTATGAAATATGCCATTAGCTGCGGGCCGGTCATAAGCTGGCCAAACCATGGTGTTTTGAATGAAGAACCATCCGAATCGATAATTTCCTGGAGTTTTTGTTTTGACACTAATTCTAGTAGTGGCGAGGTTTTATTTTGAAGGATATTGCTTAGTTGGTTTTTTACAAGTTTCATGTATTCAGGGTGGTGAGTTTTCGGGTATGGGCTTTTTTTGCGATAAAGCACATCATTTGGAAGAACCCCTTCCATGGCCTTACGCAAAATTCCTTTCTCACGCCCGTTTAACATTTTCATCTCCCAAGGAATATTCCAAACATATTCCACAAGACGGTGGTCGGCAAAGGGGACGCGCACTTCCAGACTTGCTCCCATGCTCATTCGATCCTTTCGTTCCAGTAATGTCGTCATAAACCAAATCATATTGAGATAAAATAATTCCCGGCGTCGTTCTTCTATTGGAGATTCTCCGTCAAGTCTAGGAACTTCCTGAATTGTTTCCTGATATCGACCATCCACATATTCCTCTAGATTCAGTTTCTTTTGCCATTGTGGATGCAGCAGATGCTGTCTTTCTTCCACCGATTTCATCCAAGGAAATCCCTTCCTAAGCAGCAATTCTTCACGATAAAACCATGGATATCCGCCAAAAATTTCATCCGCACATTCACCGGACAATGCAACCGTAAACTCCTTTTTTATACGCTCGCTGAACCATAATAGTGAGGAATCCACATCCGCCATTCCTGGTAAATCTCTCACCAAAACTGCATCTTCCAAAAATTGTGCAAGCAGCTTATTATCGATAATTTCAGAATGATGGACAGACCCTAAATATTGCTGCATTTTTTGAATCCAAGGTGTATCTTGATCAGGTTGAAATGAACTGGCCTTGAAAAATTCATCGTTGCGGTCATAATCAATCGAATACGTATGGAGTGTTCCGCGGCCTTCCTTTTTAAAATAATTACTTGCATAGGAACTGATGGCACTGGAATCAATACCGCCTGACAAAAAGGTACAAACAGGAACATCAGCAACCAATTGTCTTTCCACCGCATCTTTTACAAGTTCCCTTACCTGCTCCACTGATTCCGCTAATGTTTGCTCATGCTGCTTGCTTTTTACATTCCAATACCTTCTAACCCTTATACCGTTTTGGTCATAACTTAAGACATGTGCAGGCCTTAATTCCTTAATTCCGCGAAATACACCATGACCTGGAGTGTGGGAAGGGCCGAGTCCTAAGACCTCCTGCAGCCCTTCTCTATCCACCTCATGCTTTACTTCAGGATGGGCAAGAATCGCCTTTAATTCAGACCCGAATAAAAGTGATCCTCCCCCTTCTTTGTAAAAGAGCGGTTTAACCCCAAGGCGGTCTCTTGCCATAAATAATTTTTTTTCATGTGGATCCCATATGGCAAAAGCAAAAATGCCATTTAAATATTCTACACATTGTTCGCCCCATTCAATATAGGAAGTTAACAATACTTCTGTATCAGAATGGGAACGAAACTGATGTCCTCTTTTCAGCAATTCTTTGCGAATTTCTTCTGTATTATATAGCTCACCATTGTAAACCATTGTATAGCTTTGCCCATTCCTTGTTTTAGTCATGGGCTGCGTACCTCCGGCAGGGTCGACAACAATTAACCGTGTATGACCAAGTAATGCGTGCCGTGAACTCCAGACATTTGAGGCGTCCGGTCCTCTTCTGCTTAAAGTTTCCGCCATTTTTTTTACGATGAATACCTGCTTCATTAAGTCCTGGTGCCAATCAACCCAACCTGTAATTCCACACATCATTCATCACTCTTCCCTATTTTAAATTTTTACGATCCTAAATCCTGCCTAATATTGGGTCATGTAATGATCTCTCTCCCATGGATGGACAATGGTTCTAAATAAATCCCATTCAATTTCTTTTGCTTCAACAAAATGTTGAAATAAATGTGGTCCCAAAGCGTTTATGATCACTTCATCCTGTTTTAAATTTTCTAATGCAAGAGATAGGTTTGCCGGTAGATCAATGATTCCATTTTCCAGACGTTCTTCCTTAGACATTTCATAAATATTTCGGTCTATAGAAGGCGGTGGGGTTAATTTATTCTTAATTCCATCCAGCCCGGCAGCAAGCAGCACGGCCATTGCTAAATATGGATTTGCGGATGGATCTACACTGCGCACTTCTACACGTGTGCCCATTCCGCGTGAAGCAGGAATTCGAATCAGCGGACTTCTGTTTCTTCCGGACCAAGCCACATAACAAGGGGCCTCATATCCTGGAACCAAACGTTTGTATGAATTTACTGTCGGGTTGGTAACCGCCGTAAAATTAGGAACATGTGCCATAATTCCTGCAATAAAATGCATAGCTGTTTCGCTAAGCTCCAGATCGCCATTCTTATCATAAAAAACATTTTCACCATACTTGAATAAAGATAGGTTGCAATGCATGCCAGATCCGTTAATTCCAAACAATGGTTTTGGCATAAAAGTAGCATGAAGTCCATGCTTTCTAGCAATGGTTTTAACAATCAGTTTAAACGTTTGAATGTCGTCACATGATTTCACTGCATTTTGATATTTAAAATCAATTTCATGCTGGCCGGGAGCCACTTCATGGTGTGATGCTTCTATTTCAAAGCCCATCTCCTCAAGCTCCAGCACAATATCACGGCGGCAATTTTCACCTAGATCGGTTGGAGCTAAATCAAAGTAACCGCCTTGATCATTTAGTTCCATAGTTGGTTCCTTTTTATCGTCTAATTTAAATAAGAAGAATTCCGGTTCTGGGCCAACATTAAATTCGTTAAAGCCTATTTCCTCCATTTCCTTTAAAAGACGCTTTAAATTGGTACGCGGGTCTCCTTCAAACGGTGTACCGTCAGGATGGTAAATATCACATATGAAACGGGCAACTTTCCCTTTTTCAGCTGTCCATGGAAATATAACGAAGGTGTCAAGATCTGGATATAAATACATGTCAGATTCCTCGATGCGGACAAACCCTTCAATAGAAGAACCATCAAACATCATTTTATTATCCAATGCCTTTGATAATTGACTGATTGGGATCTCGACATTTTTAATAACTCCAAATAAATCAGTAAACTGCAACCGGATGAAACGAACATTCTGTTCTGCAACGATTTCCATTATTTTTTCTTTTGTATAGGAATTAGCCATGAATGGGTCCTCCAATTTTCTTATAATAGTAGTTTGACTCTAAATGTTTATTTCCGAATTATTCTGATTCAATTGCAGCATTTGTTTATATTCTATTGGAATGACCTTTACCCAATTGGAAACCAATGTTTCCCAATTGCGGAGAATACCCCATGCTAATGGACTTCCTGTAAATTGATAATGTTTCAATACCAGTTGTTTCACTTCATTTTGTTCATAAATATCGTGAAGAGGCTCAAATTCAATAAATTCTTGATTACACTGTTTTTTAATTGAGTCTCTCTCAGTGAAAATATAAGCCGTTCCACCAGACATTCCTGCAGCGAAGTTTTTGCCGATATCACCAAGAATGACGACACGGCCCCCAGTCATATATTCACAGCCGTGATCACCAATACCTTCAACAACAGCACTTGCACCGCTGTTTCTAACGCAAAAACGTTCCCCTGCTTGACCGCGGATATAAGCTTCGCCTGAAGTGGCTCCATAAAACGCAACATTTCCGATATAACTCTGCTTTTCTGGCATAAATGCCAGATTGTCGGATGGACTTACTATGATTTTTCCACCTGATAATCCTTTGCCAACATAATCATTTGCATCTCCTTCAAGAGCTAACGTAATGCCTTTTGGAAGAAACGATCCAAAGCTTTGACCTGCTGTCCCATTAAAGTGTAATTGAATGGTGTCTTCAGGAAGACCCTCGCGTCCATATCGCTTTGTCACTTCACTTCCCAAAATCGTACCGACTGTCCGATGAATATTTTGAATGGAAAAACTAGCTTTTACTTTTTGTTTATGATTCAATGCAGGCTGGCAAACCTCAAGCAATTCAGTGTAATCAAATGATTCTTCAAGACCATGGTCCTGTGAACGCTGGTTATAAACCTGCCCTTTTATTCCATTTAAAGGCTGATGCAGCAATGGTGTTAAATCTAAGTCCTTTGCTTTCCAGTGCTGGGATGATTGCTGATGCTGAACCAATAGATCGGTTCTTCCTACCATTTCATTTATCGTCCTGAAACCTAATTCAGCCATAATTTCCCGAACATCTTGTGCAATAAATTGCATAAAGTTAACCACATGCTCTGGTTTTCCAAGGAATTTTTTACGTAATTCCGGATCTTGCGTAGCAATGCCGACAGGACAGGTATTAAGGTGACATTGACGAACTAGTACACAACCTAATACGACGAGGGCTGACGTTGCAAAACCGAATTCTTCAGCACCCAATAGTGCAGCAATTACGACATCCCGTCCAGTCATCAACTTTCCATCCGCTTCCAAGACGACACGGTCACGCAGCCCATTCAATATTAATGTTTGGTGCGCTTCAGCTAACCCGAGCTCCCATGGTAAACCGGCATGCCTTATGCTTGTTTTTGGTGCTGCTCCAGTTCCTCCATCTGAGCCGCTGATTAGAATAACATCAGCAAGCCCTTTTGCTACACCGGCTGCAATTGTGCCAACTCCTGATTTTGCTACAAGTTTGACACTGATTCTTGCCCTTGGGTTAGCATTTTTTAAATCATAGATGAGCTGTGCCAAATCTTCAATCGAATAAATATCGTGATGCGGCGGAGGTGAAATCAAGCTGACACCTGGTGTAGAACCGCGCACTTCAGCAATCCATGGGTACACTTTATTGCCTGGGATTTGCCCTCCTTCACCAGGTTTTGCCCCCTGTGCCATTTTGATTTGAATTTCATCAGCATTCATTAAGTAATGACTGGAAACACCGAATCGTCCGGAGGCTACCTGCTTAATCGCACTACGGCGTAAATCGCCATTTTCATCTGGAATATATCGGTCAGGGTGTTCCCCGCCTTCCCCGCTATTACTTTTACCACCAATTCGATTCATGGCAATCGCCAATGTTTCATGAGCCTCCTGGCTTAAAGAACCATATGACATGGCCCCTGTTTTAAAACGGCGGCAGATGGATTGGGTGGACTCTACTTCCTCAAGCGGAACGGGTGTTGATTTTTTAAATCCAAATAGATCCCTGATAAAAATAAGCTGTTCTTGATTTGCTTTATTGGCATAATTCTTATAAAGCTGATAATCATTTTTTCGGCAGGCCTGCTTTAACAAATGAATCGTCTGGGGTTCAAAGGCATGGACTTCTCCCCCTTTTCTCCATTTAAAGTCACTTCCTGCTTCAAGCGGATTTTCCATGTCCTCTTGGAATGCTTTTTGATGGCGCATTAACGTTTCTTCTCCAATTGTTTCAAGACGGATCCCCTCTAATTGAGAAGTCGTCCCTGTGAAATACTGATCAATTACTGAAGAATGAATCCCGATTGCTTCAAAGATTTGTGCACCCCGGTAACTTTGAACCGTAGAGATTCCCATTTTTGAAAGAACCTTCACAATTCCCCCGGTAACAGCTTTGATAAAGCTATGAACCGCTTCATCGATTGTCATATCTTTAATTTGGCCTTCAGAAACCAGATTGTGAATGGTGGAGTAGGCCAGATAAGGGTTGATTGCATCTGCCCCGTAACCTAGTAATGTACAAATTTGGTGAACATCCCGCGCTTCGCCGGTTTCTACAATGAGGCTGACCTGTGTCCTTTTACCGTTTCGAACCAAATGATGATGAAGTCCACTGACAGCCAGCAGAGATGGAATTGCAGCAAATTCTTCATTCATCTGCTTATCAGATAAGATAATAATAGAAACTCCTTTTTCAATAGCGGAATCAACCATTTGGAACACCTTATCTAAGGCATCCTTCAAGCTTGATTTTCCTTTTGTTGCCGAAAAAACAATTGAAAATGTTTTAGATTGGAAATCCTTTAATTGAAGGTTCCGGATTTTTACCAGTTCATTGTTTGTTAAAATTGGTGTTTCTAATCTAATACGTTTGCAGCTTTCAGGTACAGGATGAAGCAAATTCCCCTCTGAACCAAGTAATGTGGCAGTAGAAGTAACAAATGGTTCCCTGATGGCATCAATCGGCGGATTTGTAACCTGGGCAAATAATTGTTTGAAATAATTGTATAACAGCTGTGAACGGTTGGAGAGTACTGCCAATGGGGTATCGCTGCCCATTGAACCAATTGGATCTTTTCCATCTATAGCCATTGGCATAATTCGTGTCTTTACTTCTTCGTTTGTATAACCAAATGCTTTCTGGAATTGGGAAATTGGAATATAACTCTCATCATAGCTTCCGGTATCCGGCATATCATGAATCGTAAGGCTATGCTCTGCAAGCCATTTCCGGTAAGGATGGGCACTTGCCATTTGTTGTTTTACTTCTTCATCCTCTATGATTCGTCCTTGCTGTATATCGACCAAAAGAATTTTGCCAGGACTTAAACGCCCTTTTTCTAGAATCCTATCAGGTTCTGTATCTAGGACACCAGCTTCTGATGAGAAAATAATCATTCCATCATCTGTTACTTCATAACGTGCGGGGCGAAGGCCATTTCGATCGAGCATTGCGCCAATTTGTCTGCCGTTGGTAAAGGCAAGTGCTGCCGGTCCGTCCCATGGCTCCATGATATGACTATGAAACTCATAAAAAGCTTTTATGTCGTCATCCAGTGTATCATCCTTTTCCCAAGCCGGAGGTACCATCATCATGGCTGCATGGGCTAAAGGTCTGCCAGTTAAGTACAAATATTCCAATACATTATCGAAAGAAGCAGAATCACTCCCAGTTTTATCAATAATCGGCAATAGTTCCGCTGAACCCGCACCCAAATCTGAATATTCAATCATTTTTTCGCGTGCGGTCATCCAGTTCACATTGCCTTTCAATGTATTAATTTCCCCGTTATGGATTAAATACCGATTGGGATGGGCTCTCTCCCAGCTTGGAAAAGTATTCGTACTATATCGTGAGTGGATTAAGGCGAAGGCTGACACAACCTTTTCATCCTGGAGATCTAGATAAAATTCACCTAATTGTTTGGCTGTTAACATTCCTTTGTACACAATCGTGGTTGAAGACAAACTAACCACATAAAAGGATTCATCCTGAGCTGTTTGACTTTTTCGAATGGCATTTTCAGTTCGTTTTCGAATCCTGAACAATTTCCGTTCAAAATCCAATTCACTCTTCAAATCTGGTGATTTGCCAATAAAAATCTGCCGAATAAAAGGCTGGGCCTGTTTAGCTGTTTGACCAATCCCGGTATTATCTGTTGGAACCGTTCTCCAGCCTAGAAATACCTGGCCTTCATCTGCGATTATTTGTTGGAATACTTCTTCACATTGGACGCGCACTTCATGGTTATTCGGTAAGAAAACCATCCCAACACCATAGTTTCCTTCTTCAAAATTGTTCAATTGTGAACATTCCTGTTGGAAAAATGTATGGGGGATTTGAATCATTATTCCCGCGCCATCACCGGTTTCGATTTCACTTCCTTGACCTCCTCGATGTTCTAATCGAGAAAGCATGAATAAACCTTTTTCAATCATTTGATGTGTTTTTCCCCCGCGATAATTCGCAACAAATCCAATACCGCAGGCATCGTGTTCATATAAAGGGTCATAAAGTCCTTGTTTTTTTGGTTGTTTGTATGGTTTCATTCATTAACACCCCTTTGTAAAATTCTTAGAACATCTGACTCTTTAAGTTCAATACATTTTCAGGTTTTAAATACTCGTAATGTTCTTGTTTATTATAATATGCGAAATATTCTATCTGAACAATATATGTTTTATATGAAAACAATCTCATAATGAGATTAATCAAGCTAGTTTGTATCATTTTCTAGATAAAAAAAGAAAACAGACACTATGTCTGCTTTCTAAAATCTAAACATTTATGTTAAATATTCTAATAGATGATAACAGGTTCATTTTTTTCTAAATTGTTGTAAACCGTTTTAATTGCAGTAAGCGGGGTATTGACACAGCCGCCTGAACCATGCTCTAAAAAGGCGGTGCTCGCCCAGTTGGTCCGCCAGCCGGCATCATGAAAACCGCAGCCGCTGTTCGTAAATGGTGCCCAATATTGTACTTTCACTCTATAATTTGGATTGCCTACTTCACTGCCCTCAAGGATAGATGGTGTTTCTTTATACATGATATACCACACTCCTGGAGGTGTATCTTCATGAGTATTATGTCTTCCTGTCACCACTGGTGTTGTAACCGTAAGTTTGCCGTTTTTATAAATCCATATACGCTGCTCTTTGATTGATACCTCTGCATAGGTATTGCCAATTCCATTATTAGTAGTCGTATGGTAGCCGGTTCCGTAAGTGCTCCAGCCAATTCCATATATGTTATCAGCTTTAACAGATTTTTCTCCACTTTCAAATGCTTTCTTAATCATTTTTGTTTCATCGTCTACATCAATTGCCCAGCCGTATGATTCCCCTTTTACTGTGATGACGGAACCCGAATGAGTCTTAAATGTAAAATTTTTATTTAATGTGGACTGTGATTGATTAATTTCAGCTATTCTTTCTTTAATACCGCTTGAATTGATGGTATACTTCATATCTTTTGACACAGATGCATTTTTAATTAACTCACCTGCTTTTAAAGTATAAACTTTATCCTGCACCTGATAATCCAACGTTTGCTTCAGCAGTTCATTCAATTTTTCCTTTTCTTTTTTTACAACCTGGCTATTTTCTCTAACCGGCTGTATGTATTTAGGCTGCAGGTGGATTTCGCTGTTATATTTTTGTTTTTGATAAGCCTTTAGTAATTGGGAAACATCCAATTTCTTTCCATCTTTACTTTTAGAAACGATGATGTTCCCTTCTTGCAGGTGGGCCTCAGCATCTCTAGGTGCTTTTAAGCTCTTATTCATAGCAGTTAATTTTTCTTCTACCTGCTTTTTCATCGTTGTGCTGCGATATTGATCCTCTTTTGCAGGAACTAACGAATAATTTTTCTCCTTTGATGAAGGCCAAAACGTCTGTTGTTTTTTTAATAGTTTTTCCACATTTGAAAGGTCTTCCTGGGTAAATCCCATTTTCGTATCTTTTCCATCAAGAATTCTCTTTTCACCAATATAAACAGTATTCTTTAAGACCGTTCCTTTTAATTTTTTCAATGCCTGATCAGCAGTCAGTCCCCCGACTTTTGTATCATTGATCTTGACATTCGCGTTAAACCTTGTTGCCTGGTGATAGTACATTCCAGCAGCTGCACAGACAACTATGACAATAAGACTACTAATGATAATTTTCTTTTTATTCATGACCCATTCTCCAAGTAATGATATAGTTTTTAGATGAAAGACCATTTACCTATAAAAATACAACTTTAGTAAAATCACCTTCTAAAAAGAATAAATTCATCTTTACTTGGACTATTATACTAAAATATCGTGGGAAATGTTCTATCTTTTGGATTATTTTTTCTGAAAAAATTTAATCCTTTAACCGTTTACAAATTTCGTTACCAGAAAAATACAAGGGACATTAGTTAGCGCTTACAAGCAAATGCTCTGGGGCCTATAAGGTCCTTCTTGATTTTATGGGCCACTTTAAAAGTTGCTGTCTAGCTGCGGCTCCTAACTTTTCGGCCGTTTCGGTCCGTCCCTTCAAATTCTAAAAAACAGGATTTGGAGTGCCAGCCCTCCAACATCTGTCGCAGTTGAACAGTCGCCTCCGCTTTAGATTGTCAGACCTTGATCTGCTTCAACCTATTACGCAAGATATTTTGGCAGTTCATTCGAGGAGGAAAACTGGCTGGGCGCTGAACTGAAAAATCTTAAAGGTCTAAAAACTTTTAATATAAAAAGCGCAGAGGACATTGAACTCGTTCCCTGCGCTCTTTATATTGGTACTTATTTCAAACAATCTTTTTCAACAAAAATTCGACCTTCTCTTTGAGATGCGCTCTTGCCGCATCGTCCATTTCCATTTCATCCATCGTTTCTTTCAATTTTCCAAACCATGCTACAGCTCTTTCAGGTGCAATATGAAATGGGTGTCTTTCTTTCACTTGTGAGACGTGTTTCCCTTCTTCTTTGTCTGATTCATCTGAAACCAAACGGCTGATGAATTTCCTCTGTCTCTCCTTCAAAACTTCGATATCTGTATTTCTTTCTTTAAACATGTTCACATAGTAGGAATCTTGTAAGAGCTTATCATAAAAACGTTCTACTAATTCATTCACTTGTTCCTGACCAAATGCAATTGTCATGATTTATTCCCTCTTTTTCTTGCATGATGTATTTTCTACTATCATTATAGTGTAAACCGTAAAAAAGATTTGTGATTTACATCACATTGAAAAGGGAGGAATTTATATAAAAATCCCTCCCGCGATTCTATTATTTCCTCGACCGTCGATTAAAATCCCTTTCAATCCCCTTTTTCCAGCTTCGGTCAATCTTTTGACCGCTTCGAAGGTTTGTGACAGCTTCATTAACTGATTCAAAGTTTAATTGTGTTCCGGCATGATCCGCATGATAATCGACTGCAAATTCCTCTTCGATTCCAAATTGCTCTGCAGTTGAGATGGCATCGATATTTGCGCCAAGGAATAAAAATTCCCAGCCATAACTTTCTTTCTGATACTGCACCATTTTTTTGATTTTGTCCGCGGTGAATTCACGGCTGGTATTTTCCAGCCCGTCTGTTGTGATAACAAATAGTACCTTTTCAGCACGTTCTTCCTCCAACGTTTTCTTTTGGACATTCACTATTTTTTGAATGGTAAAACCAATCGCATCCAATAATGCTGTTGTGCCTCCTGCTTCATAATCCTTGTTTGTGATAGGAGAAATGCCTTTAACATTTATACGGTCATGTAGCAATTCATAATCATGGTTAAATAAAACAGTCGTGACAATGGCTTCTCCTTCTGCTTTTTGCTGTTTTTTCAGCATGGCATTAAATCCACCGATAGTATCTTCTTCAAGCCCGGACATAGAACCGCTTTTGTCTAAAATAAACACTAATTCTGTTACATTCTTTTGCATTAAAATCATCCTCCATTTTGTTCATAAACAAAGGATATCAGGAATGCGAAAATAAATGGTCGCTTTGAAAGCGACATTTTAAGCACCAAGCAAAGGCTGGTCAAAGGCAAATAGAACTTCATTGATTTCATGAATATTGTAATTGTCATGTTCGATACAATATTCAATAATCACATCAAATTTATTGCTGCGTGACAAGGTATAACCGGCAGCTGCCAGCAGATCCATCGTTTCATCCAAATTTAATTGAAGTGCAATGGCAAACGCGATGGCCGTTTTCTTTTTAGGAGAATAATCGGCATCGTTACGAATTTTTGAAAATAACCTGCGGTCAATATTGGCCCTTTTATAGGTCTCAACATCTGTCAGCCCTTTTTGATCAATGTAACGCAACAGCCGTGTCGAAAAGGATTCATCGAGCCGATTCAGAAGGTTTTCTAGTGAAGAATCTGTATCAATCATTTCATAACGCTGCTCTAATATATACGGTTCTGCTTCTTTGCGTCTAAAGACGATTTCAGCTTCCTCCACATAGTGCTCATCAATATATTGATGAATGGAAGTAAATAATTTCTTGCTTATGCCGAACAATTTTTTATCAAACACCACAAGATATACTTGCATTTCGTGAACTAACAAAAATGAACTGATGGTGGTCACTGCAATCTGTAAAGCCTCTTCTTTTGGATAACCAAAAATACCTGTAGATATGAATGGAAAAGCAATTGATTCACATTGGTTTTTAACGGCCAGTTCCAAGGAATGATAATAGGAAGACTTTAAAAGTTCAGCCTCTCCATGGGAACCGCCCCGCCAAATAGGGCCTGGAGTATGAATGATATATTTTGCATCAAGGTTAAAGCCGTCGGTAATAACTGCTTCCCCTGTCTTGCATTTACCGATTTTATCACATGCCTGCTGTAGTTCGTTTGCACCTGCAGCTCTAAAAATAGCCCCGCAAACACCGCCTCCCATTTGCAATTCCGTATTCGCAGCATTTACTATTGCATCTACCTTCATTTTTGTAATGTCGTGACGGACAATTTCTAATGGCATCGTATTTTTCCTTCCCCGTATTTAATTCGCTAATAAAGGTCTTCGAAACATTAATAGAGGTACAAGATTCGCTAATATAAGGTGAAAATCAGCTGATAAACGGCTTAAATTCGCTATTATATTTTTGAATACTGATTTTTTATACATTTATGGATCAAAAAATCTGGGATTAACAATAAAATAAATGAAAACTTCTCTTCCTTAAATACATATCCGCAAATTTTTTATCTGGTTAAAAGAGCGTCTCTGCACTTTATTGAAAATAATATCGTCAGAAACCTTATTCCGCAATCTATTAATAGATTTTTGGGCAAATTGTTTATTTAATGAACTGAAGAAGTGACAAATACACCTTTTATGTATTTACCTTGAATATATACAGATGATATTAAAATTTTGAAGAACCCTTAAAATGTACTTCAGCTTACTGAAGTATTCCCCCCATTTCTCGTGCATTTAGCAGTTTTTCACCATTCTTATATTTTCATAAATTTAAAATACTTCTAATAATAGCTTTAAAAATTCAGCTTCCTTGTACTAAACTTTATCATTTTAAGAATAAACATACCTGATATTGAAAATATTTCTTTTCTTTATAAACAATAAAAAGCTACAGTAGAATTTAACTACTTGTAGCTTTTTATTGTTTAATTAAGGCTTTCTAGTAATTTATCTAAGTTATCTTTAGCAACTTTTTTAACATCTTTATATTTATTACCCCCATGTGCATCAATGGAGACAATCAATGGTCCAAAATCCTTTACTCTAAATTTCCAGATTGCTTCTGGCATTAAATCCTCCCACCAAACATCTTCTATCGCTTCCACTTGAGTTGTTTCTAAAGCCGCCGATCCACCGATAATAGTAAAGTAACAGCCTTTGAAATCTACAAGTGCCTGACTGCCATCTTCAAGTAAACCTCCCTTTCCAATAATCACCTTCATACCATAGTCCTTCAAAAGCCCTTTAGTAAATCGGTCCATCCGATAACTTGTAGTGGTACCAATACTTATTTTTTCATAAGTTCCATCATGCAGTTTTCGTACTCCTGGCGCAGTATGAATTCCTATAGAACCTTTTAGTTGAGGAATTAGATCAGCTGGCAGTTCTACCTTTTTATCGAAAAGGCGAATAAGGTTAGCATCTCTAATACCAAAAATAATTCCATCTAATGTAACAGTGTCTCCTGCATGCAAACGTAAAATATCCTCATCACTTAAGGGAGCTTTTAAACGATAATGAGCCATTAGATTCTCTCCTTTTTTAATTAGTAAGAAATAATTGGTTCTTGATTAGATTTAAAGGTTGCTCTCATTCTTCGAGCCGGCCAGCACATCATATTAACAGCTACGGGATTACAAGTCATATGAGTATCCGCTGCCTCAATATGTACGGCTAAAGCAGTTGTACTTCCACCTAAACCTTGTGCGCCAAGCCCCATCTTATTTATTAAAATATATAATTCTTCTTCTAGTTTTCTTACATCAGGATCCGGGTTTGGAGAACCCACTTCTCTTGCGGCTGCTTTTTTAGCTAAGGCTGCACACTTATCTGCTGTTCCTCCCAGTCCAATTCCAACAATAGTTGGAGGACATGGATTAGCCCCTGATTCAAAAACGCATTCTAATACATATTTTTTTATACCTTCAATTCCAGCAGCTGGGGTTAACATTTTCAGGTAACTCATATTTTCTGAACCTGATCCCTTTGGAACAATTAGAATCTCGATTTCATTTCCCTCTACAAATTCATAGTGAAGTACAGGAACTTGATTTCCAGTTGATGTTCCATGGTTTTTTCTTGTTAATGTGTTTACAATACTGCTCCTAAGCGGATGTTCAAGCGTAGCCCGTTCAGTTCCTTTTTTAATAGCCTGCTGTAACCTGATCCCATCAAATCGAACTTGGCTGCCAATTTTAAGAAAATAAACGGGGATGCCAGTGTCCTGACAGATTAACAGTTTTTGGTCGTCTGCTGTAGAAACAGTTTTAATTAATGTTGATAATATTTCCTTTCCACTTTCCAATTCTTCTCTTTCATGTGCTCTCTCTAAAGCACGTCTTACATCTGGAGGCAGGTCCTTAAGTGATTCAATATATAAAGTTTTACATGTATCCTCGACATATTGATAAAAGTTATCGTCTACCTCCCAAACATTTGTATAATTTGCTTTATAATCAATTACTGCCATTACACTCACTCCTTTTATTTTACTGTTGCCACAATTTTGTGGCCTTGGATTTTTGAAATATCCATACGGGATTGTTTTACTTTCTCTGTCCAGAATAAAGGTTCTCCATCAGGGCCTTTGCGAGCAAAAACATTATTTAACCAATTTTCATCATTACTTTCAGGAAAGTCCTCTCGATAATGAGAGCCCCTGCTTTCCTCCCTAAGCAATGCACTTTTCGTTACCATCTTTGCAATCGTTATGAGATTTCGAACATTTAAAAATTCCTGCCATGTTAAATTATATTTGGTTGAGCCTTTTACAGATACGTTATTTGTCCGTTTTTCTAATGTATCTAATTCTAGGAGTGCCTCTTCTAAATCTCTCTTATTTCGCACCAAACCCACTTTTTCCCACATGAGATTTTTTAAAGCGTTCCGAATATAGAAAGGATTTTCTCCTTCTTCTCTATTAAATGGTTCTAGAGTGAGATTAATGAAATTATTTAATTCGGCTTCTGAAACTTTTCCCGGACTATTAAGATTATTTACATAGGCAGCTGCCGCGTCTCCTGCTCTTGCACCGAAAACTGTAGAATCGCATACTCCATTTCCTCCAAGCCGGTTTGCTCCATGAACACCGCCCGCATCTTCACCTGAAACAAATAGACCAGAAATATTCGATTCACAGTTCGTTGTAACTTTTACTCCACCCATATGGAAATGAGCAGCAGGTGAAATTTCTACTGGTTCCACACTTAGATCTTTACCAACATCACGGCAGCGTTCGACCATACCTGGGAACATTCTTCTTACATTTTCTTTTCCTAAATGGGATACATCTATGTAAACCCCTCCAAGAGGTGTCCCCCGGCCAGCCATAATTTCCATATAGGCTGCTCTGGAAACGCGGTCCCTAGTCGAACGTTCCAGCTTTTCTGGGTCGTAATTTTTCATAAACCTTTCTCCAAGTGCATTAATTAAATATCCACCAGCTCCACGTAAACCTTCTTCTAAAACTCCGCCATTTAATCGTGAATTTTCTGCAAGCAGCCCTGTAGGATGAAATTGCATCATTTCCATATCAATGAAATCAGTGCCTGCACGATAACACATTGCCATGCCGTCTCCGGACTTTTCCAAACTTGGTGTAGCAATTTTATACATTGTAGCCGCACCGCCAGTTCCTACAATAACTGCTTTACAATGCACAACAATAAATTCACCAGATCGAATATTTAGCATTAAACAGCCGGCAACTTTTTGTGAATCTTCATCTACTAATAAATCTATTGCCCTTACTTCATCCCACGTTATGACATTGGGTTTTGCAAAAAGCTGATCACGCATTCTAGAAATAATTTCAATACCTGTTAAATCACCTTTATGAACAGTTCTATCAAATGACTGTCCAGCAAATGGCTTTTGGTGAACTGTTCCATCCTCGTTTCTGTCGAAAAAAACGCCCATTTTGGTTTCTAACTCTCTGATTCTTTTAGGTGCATCATTTACGAGAGTCCATGCCATTTCCTGATCATTTATGCCGCCGCCGCCTTTAATGGTGTCAAAGAAATGCTTTTCCATTGAATCATCTGGATGGAGAACGACATTGTAACCACCTTGAACCATCCTTGTACAGCCACATTTTCCGATTAAACCTTTGGCAGCCACAATAATTTTTAAGTTTGGATTTTGGTCTGCTGCATGATGAGCAGCAAATAAACCAGCACCGCCGCTTCCAAGAATTAAAATATCCGCATCTATATGTTCCATATACTCCACCCTTTTCTTTTAAGAATAAACAAGATTCATTGGTACCTAGTTTACTATTTAGGAAACAATTACAAAAAATGATATTGCACAAAGTACCGCCGCCAAAATAGTAAAAGTTGCGAAAACACTTCGATTATCCTTAACAATTCCGATATCTATTAAAATAACTCTAAATCCATATAATGCATGGAAGATTAATGCAAAAATCAATAGGGAGTCTATGACTGCATTTACATGCAGGGTAGAAATAACACCCGAACCTGGGAGTTTGCCGATTATTGCATAGCCGCTATAAATTTTGATTGGCAATAAGAAAAACAAGATTAGCGCTGTAGCCCGTTGAATGGCCCAAGCTATAAAACCAACAAATGGTCGTTGTTTTAACTTTACCTCATGTACTGGTTTATTCATTTCAATACCTGAATTTGCCACAGATCATCTACTCCTTCTATTACCACTTAAGACCAAGTGATTTCTTTAATTTTTTTGTTTTAATTTTTTGAATAGTAACCATAGGCTTAATTCCCTTTGGGCAAACTTCAACACATGCACCTAAAGTCCGGCATCCGAAAGCTCCTTCAGCAGTTTCTGAAAGCATATCCAATCTTTCCTCTCTCAAGCCGTCTCTTTCATCAGCAATTAATGTATAGCCTCTATTAAGTGCGGCAGGACCAATAAATTCTCCATTTCGAAGGCTAACCGTATCACATGACTGAAAGCATAAACCACAGGTTATACAATCCTGATTCTCATCTATAATTTCGCGGCGTCCAGAAGATGGTGGAATAATACTAAACTCATCAGTGTTCTCTTTTGGAACAAAGTAAGGCTTTACCTTCTCCCAACTTTTGAAAAATTTATCCATATTTACACTTAAGTCTTTAATGATATCCATATTCCTCATTGGTTCCACCTTGATTTGGTCACCTAAGTGTTCGATTTTTGTTCGACAAGCAAGCCGCCCGCGACCATTAATAAGCATCCCGCAAGAACCGCACATTCCTAATCTGCAGGCGCAGCGAAAAGACAATGTTGGGTCTTGATTTTCAACTATTAAGAAGAGACTATCGAGTACGGTCATATTCTTTTTTGATTCAACTGTAAATGTTTCATACCTTGGGTTCCCCCCTTCCTCCGGATCATAACGCATCACAGTTACTTCAACATCCTTCATCCTAATACCCCCATAATATTCAATTTGTTTTAAAGGACTTGACAATAAATGAGAATATTTCCTTATCTAAAAAATCCCATACTTACCTAATGACCCAACCACTTATTTTTATTTAATCACTATTTTATTTAAAATTCAATAAATTTTAAATATTTAAATTTTTTGGTGTTTATTTAAATTATCAAATTTCTTGTATTAGAATAATTGTTAACTATATTGATAATAGTAATTTTTTAATCATTTATTATATTGTAAGAAATGAGAATGTGGAAAATGATTATATATGGTTGAAGGTAAGAAGTCTAAATGTATAATAGAAAAGAAGTTTGACTAAGAAAACATCTCACTAAAGCTTTTATTCTCAAATTAAATTTGAAAAATTGTAACTTTCTAATAAAAATTTAAATTAAGCAGCGGTCACAATTTCAGCCGTCCCCTACTTAAGTTTTTTAAAATAGTTTGAATGATATATAGTGTATTAATACTTTTTAATTTAAAAAATGTACATAAATCCAGCGTTCATCCCCCAAATTGGAATAATCACACATATAAATCTATTCCAACCAGCAATACAGACCGGTTAATCCGTATTATCTCAGTAACTAACTCATTAAATTCTATGTTACTGAATTAAAGTCTTTCCTGTTATTCTTCCCAATATAATCGATTACCACTTCTGATGTCCTCCACACTCCGGCCATAACGCGGAAAGTAGGACCATGATCAAACCCTGTCGCAGGTCCAGCAAAAAATAAATTCTTTAGAGTTGATTCAAAATATTCATTCACCTTCGGTTCGCCCTTATCGTTTAATTCAATCTTTCCAACCAACTCCTGAAGAAAATTAAGTTTACTAGGTGAGAAGCGATAACCAGTGGCTGCAATAATATGGTCAACAGTAATTGCCGTTCCATTATTGAAAGTTACGTTTACTTTGCCATCCTTTGTTTCCTCTGCCTTGATAATAAAAGTTCCTGGTCTTTGTTTAACTTTCCCTTCAACTAGGGGTACCAGGAAATCCGATACTGTTGGTGATTCTAACCAATTTCTAATTTCTGATTTTTTTTTATCCGTATAATAATAGAATTTATCAGCAATTTCTCGCTGGTTTGCATTAATCCCTTCAATTGGTGGCAAACGGTGTGGACGGCGATAAACCAAATCAACCTGTGCTTTCGCTTTATGTAACAAAGCAGCGGCTTCCCATGCACTTTGACCTCCTCCCAGAACAAGTACATGCTTACGTTCAAACTGACCATACTGAGTATAATCTGATGTATGCGAGATTACTTCTTTGGGAAGTGAAGCTAAATTCCAAGGGATGTATTCGGCATTTGTCAAACCGACTGCAACAACAACTTTCTTTGCTTTTTCACAAGGGCCATTTTCTGGTTTTACTATAAAATAATCCCCATTTAAAACAACTTCTTCAATTAATACTTTTTCTACAATAATATTTGTTTTTTCGATAAACCAAAGTCCATAATCGACAAAAATAGAGCGGGAAATTGGATAAGACAACTTTATATTTTTTTCATTCTGATATTGCTCAAGGGTGAATCTGTTATCCGGATCAGATAGCCCGGTATACTTTAACTGGGTTCTGATAAACATCTCCGGAGGCATCTTTGCTTTCCAAAAATCCATTGGATAGCCAAATACTTTATAAGTCAATCCTGCCGCTTTCGCGTGGGCAGCGATTGACAATCCGTATGGGCCCGCACCAATGATCGCAACATCGAGCATACTACCCCTCCTTTGTGATTATAATGTGTTTTTTCTTTCTTTATTGATATTGATGATAATGTCCTCTCTTACACTTTCTAAGTGACGAAGCATTTCTTTTTCAGCTGAATCAATTTCCTTCTTCTTAACAGACTCAACGATCTTCTCGTGTTCTTGAATAGATTTATAAAGTCTTCCAGGGATTTCAATCGTCTCTTTATGGATTTCATTTAACATATCAATTAAATTTAGCATAATTCTATGAAGAATTGAGTTGCCGGAGAATTCAGCCAGTAATATATGAAACTCCTGATCTGCTTTTGCTAGAAGAGGTGCACTCTGTTTAATATCCATATTTTTGAATAATTTGAAAGAATGCTGAACATGTTCTTGTAAGGTATTAATCTGGCTTTTGGTTGCAAACTCCGAAGCCCACTTTACGCTTTGTGATTCTAGTAACATCCTGATATCGAATAGTTCCAAAATCTGATCACTCTTCATAAAAAATGATGCCGCCCATTGATTGATCGATTTTGTTTCACTCGATACAAACACTCCTAAACCATGTTTGATTTCAACATAACCTAACGTTGATAAGATTTTATAGGCTTCCCTCACGGTATTTCGACTTATATTTAATTTTTCAGACATTTCCCGCTCTGACGGAAGCTTTTCTTTAGGGGAAATTTTTTCTTTTACAATTAATTCTTTAATATAATCAACTACTTTCTCAGCTACGGTTGCTCTTTTAAAGTTGCTGGCATTAAACATATCCTATCTCCCTTACACTAGACATCTGAAAAAAACTTAAAATAAATATCCCTGCAAACTCCATAAGGGAGATTTGAAAGGTCTCCTCATTTCGTACACTAGATTTGTATATTTTATGTTTAGTGTTTATATTTTTAAGGAAATTTTGCAGTCAACTAAGATAGGGAATTGAATCCTAAATTTTACCTTTTAATTTTTTTTATCCATTTTCTACGGTTGTTTATTTTTAGGTGATAAAGCGATCGATAACTTTACCACCTCATATTTATTTCATGAGATCAACTAAGAAGAGGGAAATTTTAGGGAATATCATAGTGATTATCATGCCAATAATCATCAGACCGATAAAAGGAAAAACCCCTTTAACCACATCTCCTAATTTCGATTTCCCTATCGAACTTACAACAAACAAGTTCAAACCAACTGGTGGTGTGATCATCGCGATTTCCAAATTAATAACCATGATGACTGCAAAATGGTAAATGTTAATATTCAAAGCCTGGAAAACCGGCATAAGCAATGGCAATGTAATCAAAATAATTGCAACTGCTTCAAGAAATGTTCCCAGTACAAAAAATACTAAACTTATAATAACCAGAAAACCCCAATAGGAAAGATTAGAATCTGTGATCATAGCCGTAATTTTTTGAGGAATTTGTTCGTTTGTTAAATACATCCCGAAAATCATCGCTCCGGCAATTATTAGAAAAATCATGCCAGTGGTATTTACCGTATCCATGGCTACTTTTTTGAATTCTGTCCAAGATAATTCTCGATAAATGAAAACCGATACAATGATGGCATAGACTGCAGCTAGAACGGAAGCTTCTGTCGGGGTAACAATCCCACCGTAAATACCGCCCAAAATAACAACTGGCAATAATGCCGCCCAAATTGCTTTTAGTGATGGCTTCCACCTATCTGCCAATGGTACCTTCTCTTCCCGGCCATGGTTCCCAATCTTTGCACGAACAACAGCTGATACCATTAAGATCAATGTCAACATAATTCCTGGAATAATTCCGGCGGTGAACAACTTTCCGATTGAAGATTCAGAAACTGTACCATAAATAATCATGGGCACACTAGGCGGAATTAAAATACCGAGTGTTCCGGCTGCTGCAACAAGCCCCATCGAATATTTTTTATCATAACCTGCATCAACCATCGCAGGAATCATAATAGAGCCAATAGCAGCTGCTGTTGCCGGGCTAGACCCTGAAATTGCTGCAAAAAGAGCGCAGGCAAAAATCGCTACAACTGCTAATCCACCGGGTAAATGACCCAACCAGCACCGGAGTGCATTTATTAAATATTTTGCAATTCCACCTTTTGCCATGATGGCACCGGCAAATACAAACCCAGGAATCGCCATTAATGTTGTACTATCTAAGGACGTAAACATTCTTTGCGGTATCATATATAGATTAAATCCAGACAATGCCAGAAATACTGCGCATGACATGGTCAAGCTTATTGCAACTGGAATACGCAGCAACATCAATAAGCCAAAAAAACCAAACAAGCCCACTGTTGCGGTCATATAGATTTAACCTCCTTTTGACTCTCAGCTAATACACGTTGTAACTCAAGATCGGACCCGCTTTGACTAATTTCACCTTTAATCGTCTTAACTAATAACAAGAGAAATCGAATAGTCAAGAATAGACCGGAAACCGGTATGATAGAAAACACCAGCCACATTGGAAGACCAGCATCAATGGAACGCTGCTGAGAAGTGATTTGAAAAGAAACCAGCTGCCATCCGTAATAAGCCAGAGAACAAGAAAAAATCAATCCAACAATGGAGCCAATCCCATCCAAAACTCGCTTTCCTTTATTGGAAAGTTTATCGTATATAAACTCGATGCGAATATGATAGCCATCCCTTAACGCCACAGAAAAGGCTATAAAAGCACCCCATATAATAACATATTTGGATACTTCATCAATCCAAGATTGTCCATCGTGCATGATATAGCGCATAAAAACACCATAAATGATTAAACCCAAACCTCCGATGATAAATACCGAAGAAAAAATGGTTTCAACAGATGTAAAAAATTTATATAGCCTTTTCATGAATTCAACTCCTTTTAATTGAACTTCTTATCTTGATAGAGTTCCTCTACAAACTAAAATCAACCAACCGCTAACACAACCAAAGTAAAAAAAGCGCAAAATAAAGGACTAAAGCTTTCTTAAAAATTTATTTTACGCTTAGCAATTCACTTTAATGGGGATTACTTTCCTCTGGCAGCATCCATATAGTCTTTTCCGATAACACTTTCAAACTCATCATAAAGAGGCTGAAGTTGTTTAATAAATACGTTTTTCTCTTCTTCCGTAAGTTCGTTTACTTTCATCACTTTCGATAACTGTTTTAAATAATCTTCCGACATTTTTTGGGCTTCTTCGCGCTCATATTTAGTTGCTTCATCCATAGCTTCCTGAATAACTTTCTTTGTCGCGTCGTTAAGGCCGTTCCAAAAAGTTGTATTTGTAATAACTGGATAATCTAAGCGGCCATGGTTTGATATAGTTAAGTACTTAAGTACTTCTTGGTATTTAGATGAATAAATATTAGCCAGCATATTCTCAGTTGAATCGACTACACCTGTTTGCAGGGCTGTATATGTTTCGTTATAAGGGATAACAGAAGCATCAGCACCAAGCACTTTAAATTGTTTCTCTAAAACATCACCGGCTTGAATACGAAACTTTAATCCTTTCAAATCTCCTGGCTTTTTAATAGGGTTGCGGTTATTTACAAGTTGCTTAAATCCGCCTTCCCATAAACCAAGTGTCACAATTCCTTTGTCCTCAAGCGTTGAAAACATTTCTTTCCCCTTCCCGTTATCCCAGAAATCAAAAAATCCTTCACGGGTTTTAAATAAAAATGGGATATCTAAAATTTGGAATTGAGGATTGTATACAACCAATTTCGTCATGGATGGCATAATTATTTGAACGTTATTTGCTAAGAGGGCATCCATTTCTTCACGATCACCATAAAGCTGCCCTGCGGGATATACCTCGACCTTTATCTTCCCCCCGCTTTTTTCTTCCAATATCTCTTTAAATTTATCCGCTCCAGCAGTTTTGGGTGCACCCTTATAACCAACGTGTGAAAACTTAATTGTAATTTTTTGAATTTCATTGCCGCTATTTGATGCAGACCCTCCAGCTTCTTTACTTTCTCCGCCACTACAAGCTGCTAACGAGAAAATAAGGACTAACAGCACTACCAAGATACCAAACTTTTTCTTCATCTAAATACCCCCTTAAATGTCTGCCCGATAAAAGGCAAGTAAATATTTACAAATATATTGTTGATAAGATCAACCTTTCTAGATTGGAGCTCACCTGCAAAATAACCTAAGTAAGAAGCTGTCCCTAAAATACTTTTCAATTCCGCAACGTTCTAGTAAAAAATCTATTTATGTATTGCAGGATCTACTTAAAGTTAATGAAAAAGGACAGACTGCAATTGATGAAATGTCTTTATCTACTCTTTCCCGCATAATCCTAATACCTTTGCACTACAAATCTTACTATCATTCTAGTATCTTAATGGAACGGGTATGACCTTATATATGTCTTTAGTTACATAAATGAATTGATATTAAAATCATACAGAGAATATATATTTTTTTTGAATTCATATTTTCATATTATACTTAGGTTTAGACATGGAAGAGGAAAGGATAACAGAATATATCGTCCAAAGACGGTGGAGTTGAACCACGCAATACATTTTCGGGATGCTAAAGCGCTTGCAAAAATCAATAAATTTTTTGATGCATTTCTTATTTTATTATCTTCGACCTCCTTTTAAACTTTATCATTTCTCAACAAAGTTCATTCAATCATTTTGCTGGTAGTTGGCTATGAACTTTTATTGATTATTTCAACCTTTGCTTTTTTCGGTCTATATATGATGTAAATTAAAATTGAGAAAAAAACAAAAATTGCCGCTAACATTGTTATTACTATCGGTAATCGTATTTGCAGCGTATGGTAAAGATATTCGTAAAATATTTGGATTGAAATACCTATAATGACAACAACCATAGTAAATTTTAACCATTTTTCTTCAATAAAGGTTGCAATCTTTCCGCCAATTATGACACCAGCGACCCCACCCAATATTAAGGGAAGAGTTAAATCAAATCGAAAATATCCACCGCCAAACTTTCCAAGAATTGTTCCAGTTGCAAGCATCGCCCCAACAAACAATCCAGTACCAACCGCTTTTTTAATAGGCAAATGAAATATATTGATGAAAATAGGAATATATAAAAATCCTGCTGCGACACCAATCATTCCACCTACTGCTCCTACCCCAGCACTTAAAAAAATGGCAAGAATCGGGGAAACCCTGTCATCTTCGGATTCAAGCTTCTCTTTTTTGGGAATTAAAATAGAAATGGCTGCAATAAGAGTGAAGAATGCAAAAATCCCTTTTAATATTTCATCTCCCAGGGTATTTGCAACGCGGGAAAATGTTAGACTACTCAGCAACGATGGTAAGCCAAAATATAGGATTACTTTAAAATTTACAAGCTTTTGCAAGTAATAGTAAAAAGCTCCTGATAGAGTAGTAAAAATAGTATTGATAGATGTAGTCATCGCTATTTCTTTCATATTTATACCTAATTGCAACCATGATGAAAACAGGATGAGCAGACTTGTAACAATCACTCCGCCTCCCACTGAAATCATACCTGTCAGCACACCTGCCAGAAGGCCGATGATTAATGCAATAACCCACATCCGAGACACCTCTTTTCGTAACCAAAACCTTTTTCTTCAAACAGCTCCAATCTATTTAGTAGTAATTTTCATTTTTCAGTGCTTATATCAACAAATTTAATTCTAATTAAAAGAAATCACCAATGAATCTTAACAGTAAATCAAATTCTCCTTATTTTATAAAACAAGATTTTTCTTAACAGTTATTTGACCATAGAATACATATATTTTCTCTCCTCCCTCTATAAATGTTGATTTATCAACGGTTTGACCCGTTGGTGGGGTGTCAAAAAAATATTTTTCGACACGATTTTCTAACAATATTTTTATATTATGTGAAACTATTCCATCACATGGGTAC
>NZ_JAMBNQ010000049.1 GCF_023715155.1 Neobacillus mesonae | reverse complement strand
TTTAGACATTTACAATGAGCTACATCCCCAGCGGGGATAAGCATGGAGGAGCCGTATGCGATGACCCGCACGTACGGATCTGTGAGAGGCGCATGAAATTTTTTCATGCGCCTACTCTATTTTTTGAGGGTTCTTTTTAGAGTCGCGGATAAATTGCCCAGATTCGCGGATAAAACAAAAAAATCGCGGATATATAGTCCCAATTCGCGGATAAAATGAAAAATTAGCGGATACCCTATTTAATTCTTAAAAAATGGAAAACCTGTTTATTTATTTTTGGCATGAAAGACAAAAATACCTGCGGAAGTTAGAAACCAGTCTTTAAAAAGGTCTCTTAAAGACAAAAAGCCCAGTGGAGGTCAGGAAACTGTCTTTAATAGAAGACCAAAGCAGGGGGAGTGGGAAATCATGAGACGCAATTCTAGTTGGGAAGGCAAGAATAGTCCCATAGAAAAGTTCTATGGGACAGAATTACTGTTATGAAGGCGGAATAGTCTCCCATAAAATAGGTTCTGGTTCCATGAAAGACAAAATTGATCGGATTCTCTTCATCAAACTGTCCTTCATTTTCAAATTCGCCACAAAACATGCTCCTAAAAATATAAATTTTCCCAAAGTGAATCATTGTAAAAGCTTAATAAAAAGTGTAAAATTACACTAATTAATATAATGGTAAATAATTCATATTCTTGGAGGGCGCCTGTTGTGACTATAAAGTTGAAATTATTGTTTATATGGTTCGGTGTTGTTCCATTTCTTCTTTCGATAGCAGCGTTTATTGTAATGAATTTTATTCCTGATTATTTAATGATTTCAGCACTTACACCGTTAATTTTAGGAGGATTTTTAGCAGGAATATGGGTTTTAAGGAAACCACCAAAGCAAGGCATCATTGTTTTTCTTTTCCCGTTGGTGTATACAGCTGTATTATGGGCAATTTTCATGTTGATCAGCGGCGGGTTTTATGGTGCAGATGCCTGGCTATATTATAGTATTTTTCATATCGCACTGGGACCGTTGTACTTCCTAGCCATGTTTATGGGAGAGGCGAGATTGTTTCTCTGGGCACCGCTTGCTTACGAATTTTCCTTTGCTGCGGGAATCTGCCTAGCCATCTTTATCAAAAGAGTACACCCTGCTTTAAAAAAGAAACAGCTTATCACCGCTTTGACAGCATTTGTTTTAGCCATCGGAACAGGTGCAGCAGTTCAATGGCATCGCAGCCAAACGGTTTTACCCTCTTATGGATTTCAATATGGCGGAGGATATTCATCTACAGACCTGACTCCCTATGAAGTTACCAATCCGGACAATAAACTGCCGAAGCTAAAAGAAAAGCCGACATTCACTATTGCAACCCCAGATGAGATGCCTGTTTTAGATGGAGCAGAGGCCGCCTATCCGGTTTATTCCGCTTTTGCAAATACTGCCTATGAAAATATCAAAGACATTACGGAAAAGAAAGAAGTTGTTACTTTTACTAATACTATTTACGCCTATGAACGTTTATTATCAGGCGAAATTGATATTTATTTTGGCGCAGAACCGTCAAAAGAACAGCAGGCAATGGCAATAAAAGAGGGCAAAGAGCTGGTCATGACCCCAATTGGGAAAGAAGCGTTTGTGTTCTTTGTAAATCCACAAAATACCGTAAATAATTTACAAGTATCCGAGATTCAAGGCATCTACTCTGGAAAAGTCAAAAATTGGTCCAAACTCGGCGGAGGAAACGACAAAATTATCGCATTCCAGCGTCCAAAAAACTCTGGAAGTCAAACACTTTTGGAAAAGATAATGGGTGATACACCGATTATGGAACCATTAAAAGAGGATGTGCCTGAAGGAATGGGCGGTATCATGGAGCAAGTGGCAGATTACCGGAATTACGAAAATTCCATTGGCTTTTCATTCCGCTTTTTTGCCACCGGAATGAATCCGAATTCGAATATTAAACTGCTCGCTATCAATGGGATTGAACCTAGTCCAGAAAATATTGCAAGCGGCAGCTACCCATTTACGGCAACACTCTATGCTATTACATTAAAAGATAATCCAAAACCGACAATACAGCCATTTCTTAAATGGATGCAAGGCCCTCAAGGACAAGAAATCGTAGAAAAGATTGGTTATATTTCATTAGATCAATAATTGCAATCAGGCACCCTGTGATTTTATATGTTGCCTGATTGCTTAATGATGCACTTTCAACTTGTGGAAATCCGCGCATTACTTGCGGATAAGCTCCCCCAACTTGCGCAGCTGGTTTTACCTTCAATAACGCAAAATTACTTGCGGATGAGTGCCCTATACATGCGGATAACGCAAAAGTATTTTCGGAAAGCTCCGTATTACTTGCGCATTAGCCAAATTATTTGCAGGCTAGCCCCCAATATTTGCACAGCTAAGTATTACTTGCGGATGAAGTTTGTCGTTTCCCGCGAAATAATTGAAAATTTCCGCGGAAATAGTAAGCAATCCGGCGGAAAAAGGTAAAAATCTGGCGGAATGTAGCTCAAAACCCGCGGAATCTAAGCACCCCCAATAAATGAGCTGCTAAGCCTGATAACCCAAAATAATCTGCAGATTCCCCTCCGCCACATTACTTGCATCAAACGCTTTTACCTTCCGATCCGTCCGCTATCCGAAGCCCATCTAAATCTCAATGATAATCGGCAAAATCATCGGTCTTCTCTTCGTTTGGGCAAATAAATATTGGCCGATGGATTTTTTTATATTTTGTTTGATGACGTTCCATTGGCGGATATTTTCTTCCTGCATATCATTAACTGTTTTTTTTACAAGGCGGTTAACCTCTCTTAGCAAATCCTCGGAATTCTTCACATATACAAAACCGCGGGTGATGGTGTCGGGTCCTTGAATAATTTTACGATCGTTTTTACTTAAAGTAATCACGATGACCATCATTCCATCTTCAGACAGCTGCCTGCGGTCTCGCAGGACAATTTCGCCAACATCGCCTATTCCCATCCCGTCTACATAGGTATTTCCCGATGGAATGGAACGGGTCTGCCGGGCGGTCCCGTTTTCAATGTCCACCACATCCCCATTTTTAATAATAAATGTATTTCCTTTTTCGACACCGACTGATTCTGCCAGCAAGCGGTGATGGTGCAGCATCCGAAACTCACCATGAATCGGGATAAAATAGGTCGGTTTTATTAAGGTAAGCATAAGTTTTAAGTCTTCTTGATAACCATGTCCGGAAACATGCATGCCGGTAGAGCTTCCAGATCCATAAATCACCCTGGCACCAAGCTGAAATAAATTATCGATGATCCTTGAAACATCTTTTTCGTTCCCGGGGATAGGGGATGCTGCCAAGATTACGGTATCTTCCGGATAAATTGACACGTCACGATAGTTTCCGCTCGCAAGACGTCCAAGCGCAGCCATTGGTTCTCCCTGACTTCCGGTACAAAGGACGGCAACTTTTTCTGGCGGCAGTTTATCGATTTCACTGGCTTCAATTAACATCCCTTCTGGAACATCTAAGTACCCCCGTTCAATTGCAATGGAAATTACATTCACCATGCTCCGGCCCAGCAATGCCAGCTTTCGGTTTGTCTCTATACAAGCGCTGACTACCTGTTGAACACGGTTCACATTTGAAGCAAAAGTAGAGACGAAAATTTTTCCATGTGCATGAAAAAATGCTTCTTCTAAATGCTTGCCTACCATTTGCTCTGAGGGGGTGAGCCCTTTTCTTTCAGCATTGGTGCTTTCGGATACCAGTGCGATTACCCCGCTGTCGCCGATTGCCGCCATTTTATGAATATCCGAATATTGATTATTCTCCGGTGTTAAATCAAATTTAAAGTCACCGGTATGGACCACATTTCCTTCTGGTGTATGAAAAACAATCCCAAGACAGTCCGGAATACTATGACTGACCCTGAAAAATGATACATCCATTTTACCGAAATCCAGTTTCGAATCGGAATCAATCGTAACCATCTTTGTGTCGCGATTAAGCCGGTGCTCGTCCAATTTTAATTCGATTAGGCCAAGCGTAAACCGGGTCGCATAAATCGGCACATTGATTTTTTTCAATAAGTAAGGAATGCCGCCGATATGATCTTCGTGCCCATGGGTGATGATCAAACCTCTTATTTTCTCCCTATTTTCTTCTAAATACGTAATATCTGGGATGATCAAATCAATACCGAGAAGACTTTCATCTGGAAACATACCGCCGCAATCAACGATAACGATATCTTCGCCATATTGATAAACATACATGTTTTTTCCGATTTCATTAATACCGCCTAAGGCAAAAATGGATAAGGTATTTTCATTGGACCGCATTGTGTGTTCCTCCCAGTCATATCAAATGACAATAGTATCCCCATTTATCGTTTTATTTATTTTAATCGTTCCTTTTACCTACAGTTTGTCATCAACTTTACAAGCCCTTAAAAAAGTTAATGAATATTCAAAATTATTTACTTAATATTTATCAATTCTCAACAGCAGCTTCATGATTGGTATCTATACTTACCTTTAGATTTAGCAAATCCCAATCTTTTGAGGTGGTAAATCTGTGAGTACCGAGAGAAGCTACAATATCTACCAGGAGTATCCAATCGTTCCTGCCTCAACCTTTAAATTATCAAAGGATGTGGAGCACTATCTTTATGTAAAAAGATTTTATGACATTTTGCTGGCTGCAGCCGGCATTATTCTTGCTTTGCCAATTGTTCTATTTTTTGCCGTCCTCATTGTCTTGGAAACACCAGGATCCCCATTTTATATCCAAGAGAGGATGGGGAAGAATGGCAAGTGTTTCAAACTGATTAAGTTAAGATCCATGAGAATGGATGCCGAGAAAGACGGGGCAAAGTGGGCACAGAAAAATGATCCAAGGGTTACTAAGGTTGGAGCATTTATCCGAAAAACACGAATCGATGAGCTGCCCCAATTGCTTACCGTTTTAAAAGGAGATATGTCTATTGTCGGACCGAGGCCGGAAAGACCGGTTTTTACTGAGAAATTCAATAAAGAAATTCATGGTTTTTCTAATCGTCTGCTTGTAAAACCAGGGCTTACAGGTCTTGCTCAAGTGAATGGAGGCTACAATATTTCTCCTAAAGAGAAACTTCAATATGACTTGGAATATATTCAAAATCTAACCTTTTCACTTGAACTGAAAATTATGATCAAAACCATTAAAGTGCTTTTAACAGGAGAAGGAGCACGGTAAATAAGGGCGGAACGCATATGTCAGTCATCAGAAGCCAATTACATAAAGGGGTAAAGTGGACGAGTATTTCAACCATGGTGATTACCGCAATCCAAGTGATCCAGTTTGTATTACTGGGTAACCAAATGACCGTTTCGGAATTTGGACTTGTTGGAATCATGACCACCATTGTGGTGTTTGCCCAAATTGTGCTGGACCTCGGCTTGGGTTCGGCAGTGATACAAAAGGAGACCGTTTCAGAGAGGATATTATCCACATTATTTTGGCTGAACATTCTAGCTGGAGCGGCGTTGTTTCTGTTTTTGATGTTCATGAGCCCGCTATTTGCAGCATATTTTCACCGGGATGAACTCATTGAACTTATTCGCATATTGGCTGTCATGTTTATCATTGCTCCGATTGGACAGCAAAGCCAATATTTACTGCAAAAAGAATTACGGTTTAATTTGCTTGGTGCGATTGAAGCGGGGGCAGCGGTTATCTCCTTTATTACTTTGGCCATACTCATCTTTATGATCAGCCCGATTTATGCGTTTGTCATTTCTCAGGTTGTTTTGAATTCATTAAAAGGTATTTTTTACTTTCTATATTATCGGAAAAAATGGCACCCAAAATTCATTTTTGATTTAAGCGAATGCAAAGAATATATGGTGTTTGGGGCTTACCAATTAGCATCCCGATTAGTGAATAGGATTGGATCAAATATCGATGTGATTTTAATTGGCAGGTTTATGGGGGCTGAAGCACTTGGTATTTATAATCTTGCTTATCAGATTGTGACGATTCCAGTGTTAAAAATTAATCCAATCATTACAAGGGTGGCCTTCCCAGTCTTTTCAAAAAATAATCAAAGTCAAGCAGCTTTGAGTGATGGATTCTTACATATGACAAAGCTGCTAAGTCTCGTTTCATTTCCGATTTTAATGGGGGTTGCAGCGGTATCGAATGTATTTATCTTAACGATTTTTGGCCAAAAGTGGCTGGAAGCGGCTCCTATTTTGCAGATTATGGCGGTTGTAGGCATCCTAAGGGTCCTTATGAATCCGAACGGTTCCGTTATTTTGGCAAAAGGAAAGGCCAATATTGCTTTTTATTGGGATGCAGGTGTTTTGATTCTTTATAGTATTTCTTTGCTGTTTGCTGTAACAACCAATGATTTGGAAGTGGTGGCTTGGACCTATGTCGTGGTAAGTGTGGTGAATTTTTTAATTGGAAGATGGTTATTAAACTGGCTGATTCAGCTGGATTTCCGCCAATATTTAAAGACTGTTTCTGTACCATTTCAGCTATCCTTACTGATTACTATCGTTGCATATGGACTCAAAGAGTTTTCGGCCATCTATTTTCCGCTGAAAAGTTTTTGGACATTGGTCATTTCGGTTGGCGTCAGTGCTGCACTGTATATGCTTCTTTTAATTAAAATCTATCCTCAGATTTTCCGGAGGATTTTCAAAAAACAAAAAAGAGGGCATCTATTATGAAGGTTTTATGGATAACCAGTGTATATCCAAGTGATAAGGAGCCAGGTTCCGGTGTTTTTCATGAAACACAGGTGCAAGCATTGAAAAGGCTGGGGATAGAGGTCACAGTGATCTGCCCTGTACCGCGCAATCCTGCATTCTTTCGATATTTGAAAAAGCAGTACCGCAGCCGTCAAGAAATTCCATTTAAGTATATGAGAAGGGGTGTCAATGTTTTTCGGCCGCCTTATTTAGCCCTTCCTGGTCAGCTAAGATGGGCACAGCCGGATAAACGCATAGCTGCATCCATATTGCAGACGATGTCTGATTATGGGATAGAGCCCAATCTCATTCATGCCCATTTTGCAATGCCGTCTGGCGGGGCTGCACGGATTGTAGCAGAACAAACCTTCCTTCCGTGGGTCCTGACGTTACATGGAAGTGATGTCAATATTTATCCTTCCTATAGTCCAAGTGCCAAGAAAGCATTTCAGAGAGCTGTCATGACAGCCAATCGTGTATTGGCTGTGGGGGAAAGCTTAAAAACGAAGACATTAGAGTTAACGGGCAGGGAAAGTGAAGTCCTCCCAATAGGCGTGGATTTATCGGCTTTTGGCAAGACTCCAGAGTCAAAGGCCAAGCTGAGAAACCGGCTGCAGCTCCCAGAAAATAAAAAGATCATTATCTTTGTGGGAAGGCTGACAAAGGCCAAGGGTGTCTATGAACTAGCACAGGCACTCGACCAGCTTCCAAAAGAGATTGCTGTTTTGTTTGTAGGTGACGGCCCTGCAAAGGAAATGTTAATGCAGCATTCAGAAATAAATCAAAGGCTTTTCTTGACCGGCCAGGTGGAGAATCAGCGTGTAAAGGATTACTTGTTTGCCAGCGATGTATTGGCTCTTCCATCTTATACAGAAGGAATGCCGACGGTTGTCATAGAGGCACTTGCAGCAAAAGTACCTGTGATTTGTACGGCAGTCGGGGGTGTACCGGAGCTGTTTGGAAAGTATCGAAAGCTTTTAATTGAGAAGGAATCTGTTACGGAATTAGTGCAGCGGATCAAGGATGTTCTATACGGAAACCTGTATACAGCAATGGTACAGGAGGAACTTTATGATTGTGTTCAATCGAACTACCATGTCCATCGAAATGCCTCATTGTTGGAAATTGAGTATAACAGAATACTAGAATCGAATCTTATAACGAGATAGGCCTTAAGAATAAATGGAGAAGGGATTGGTTTTGATGAGGAAAATTGCGGTTATTGGGACAGGGTACGTTGGTCTTGTTTCAGGTACTTGTTTTGCGGATACAGGAAACCAGGTGATGTGCTGTGATATCGATCAAGCAAAAATAAACAGCTTAGTACAAGGTATGATTCCAATTTATGAACCAGGTCTAAAAGAGCTTGTTCATAAAAATGTACGAAGAGGAACACTGCAATTTACGTCTAATATTCAACAATCCATTCTTGATGCTGATGTGATTTATATTGCGGTAGGAACTCCTATGACCGCAACAGGGGAAGCCGATTTAACGTATGTGAAACAAGCTGCCAAAACAATTGGTGAAAATTTAAATGGCTATAAAGTAATTGTGACGAAAAGCACGGTCCCTGTTGGAACTGGCAGGATCATTGCTTCCATAATCCGCGAATCTTTGGAAGAGCATCAGACTTTTGATGTAGTATCCAACCCTGAGTTTTTACGGGAAGGATCAGCGGTTAAGGATACGATGAACATGGAGCGTGCGGTTATTGGCGCTACAAGCGAAAAGGCTTTTCAAATCATAGCTGACCTGCATCAGCCGTTTACTTCAAACATTGTCAGAGCTTCATTAGAAACGGCAGAAATTATTAAATATGCGGCAAACGCCTTTTTGGCAACGAAAATTTCCTTCATCAATGATATCGCCAATATTTGTGAACGTGTAGGTGCAGACGTAACCCAAGTATCCAAAGGGGTTGGCATGGACAGCCGGATTGGTCCTAAATTTTTGCAGGCAGGGGTTGGCTTCGGCGGTTCTTGTTTTCCGAAAGATACGGCGGCACTCATGCATATTGCTGAGGATAGCGGCTACGACTTTAAATTAATCAAAGCAGTGATTGAAACCAATGAGCATCAGCGGGTCCGCTTGGTAGAAAAATTGCTCCAGACTTTAGGTTCGTTAAAGGGAAAAACCATCAGCATTTTAGGGTTAGCATTTAAACCAAATACCAATGATATCCGGTCTTCACCGGCATTGGATATTATTCCGTACCTAGCCGAGCAGGGAGCCATTGTCAAGGCCTATGATCCAATTGCCATCGTTGAGACAAAAAAGCAAATTGGTTATCAATGCACCTACACAGAAAATGTTTATGAGGCCATTGCGGGTTCAGATGCCTGCATGATTCTAACCGACTGGCAGGATGTAAAAAAATTGGACTTGGCCAAAGTAAAACAATTAATGAACAAACCGCTGATAGTGGATGGACGGAATCTCTTTGAGTTAGAAAGAATGAGAGAACTTGGTTTTACCTATCTTTCCGTTGGCAGACCGGCTGTCCGAGAAGAAACTATTATTTCAAAGGTCATTTAGGAGGGTTTTCGATGGAAAAAGTAATTGTTACTGGAGGTGCCGGCTTTATTGGCTCTCATATAGTGGAGGAATTGCTTCAAAATAATTATCAAGTTACGGTTATTGATAATTTCTCATCAGGCCGGCGGGCAAACCTCGAGCATTTACCTGTAAAAGTCATTCATCAAGACATTACAGACCCAAGGGTCATTGATTTAATCGTTTCCTTTCATCCGGACTATATTATCCATCAAGCTGCTCAGGTAAGTGTAGCTGAATCGGTGAAAGATCTGCTATTTGATGAAAGTGTAAATATACGGGGGTCACTCCATGTTTTGAAAGCAGCCATAAAATGTAAGGTTAAGCGATTTGTGTTTGCTTCATCGGCTGCCGTTTATGGAAATCCAGATACCCTGCCAATAACCGTACATCACCCTGTACATCCGGAATCTCCATATGGCTTATCGAAGTCAGCGGTGGAAAATTATTTACAAATATCCAGTAAGCTTTATCACCTTCCATATAGCATTTTACGTTATAGCAATGTGTACGGACCAAGGCAGGATGCAAAAGGAGAGGGTGGCGTGGTGGCCATTTTTTCAGACCTTCTGGCAGAGAATAAAGCACCTGTCATTTTTGGGGACGGAGAGCAAACGAGAGATTTCATATTTGTTAGGGATGTAGCAGCTGCAAATGTGAAGGCACTAAAAACGAAGGAAAATATTATTGCTCATGTTTCCTCAGGATCTAGAATCTCAATCAATCAACTAGTTGAAATGATGAGGACGGCTTCGGGGGCTAGTATACTCCCCATCTACAAGCAGGAGCGTTTAGGTGATATCAGACACAGCATTCTGGTCAATGATGAAACAAAATTACTGCTGGATTGGGAGCCGTCAACTGAGTTGTTTGAGGGATTACAAGAGACGCTCCGTTTTGCTTATAAGGCTAAACAATTGCAGCTATTAAACTTTTAGGCAGCAAAGGAGCAGGAAGAGTAATGCATAGTAATTTACTGGTAAAACAAGCAGCAAGTATATCAGCATTTTTCTTAGCAGTGTTTACCATTGCCTGTTCACTAGTTGGATTGGAAAAGGGAGCAGTGATATTTCTCGGATTGTTAGCAGTTCCGGTCGTGATGGTTTTAATTAAAATTACTTTTTATCCTAAACCGCTATATCCGGCCTTCATGTACATACTTGTTATGACAACATTTCTTAATCAGTCACTTTTAAGTATAGACGTCGGTTTTTTTCATTTATTCTTGTATCGAATTGTGCTTATAGTAACGGCGGTCTTTTTTATCTCCCATGTCATGGCAGAAAGGAATCTCTCTCATTATTGGAATCAAACCAATGTAAAAGGGGTTCTTCTCTTTCTGTTATTCTGGCTTGTCTATGGGTTCCTATCATTGCTTTGGGCAAAGTCAATGATCGAGGGAGTGAAAGCATTATTCCTTTTAGGACTGGGTATTCTGTTTGTTTTCTTGGCAGTCTTCACATTTAAGAAAATGACCGATTTGTTTTGTTTTTATGGAATTTGGCTGTTGATGACCATTATTTTACTGGCGATGGGCTTGATCAATCATTTTACTGGTATTCAGCTTCCAACCTCAACCCTTTATGGAGCTGCAGAATATAAACGGTTTTATCCAACCGCTGTATTCTTTAATCAAAATGATTTAGCCGTATTTCTTACCATTTCGTTCTTTTTTTACATAGCCTTAACTAAAAACAGCAGACAAGTATGGCTGCAAACAGTTAGTCTGCTGCTTGCTTGTTTTTGTGTGGTGACCATATATTGGACAGAATCACGTGCCAGCCTGTTGGGAATCGGAGCGGGGCTGCTTACTTATTTTTTTATCCTTCTTCCGAAGTTTCTAAAGAAGATAACAGCAATAGCTGGGACAGCTTCGCTTTTATTTGTCCTTATGGCTTTTAGCGGCAAGATTTTTAATAAGATTACGAGTTTGATAAATGCTTCAGACACGTATTGGGGGAATGAGGTACTTCCTTCCAATTTAGCAAGAATCAACTTACTGAAAAATACCATTCATTATTTCGCTGATACATTTGGCTTTGGAGTTGGAGCTGGTAATATCCCATTTTACTTAAAAAATGAGCCGATTTATGCGACTAACCATGTAGTGGAGGTACATAATTGGCTGGCAGAAATAATGGGCAATTATGGGATTTTGATTTTACTTGGTTATGTGACCATGTATGCTTTTCTATTCTTTAGGCTCTATCAATTTTACCAATGGCAAATCAGCCAAAAATATAAAGTATTGCTGGAAGCTGGCATGATGGGGATGGCAGGCTTCCTTGTTTCTAGTATCAGTCCAAGTTCGGTTAGCAATTTATTCTTTCATTGGGTGTTTTTAGGTTTTATCATTTCGATGGTTTCTGTGTTTGCTGGGACCGAACATGAACTTCGAGAAATTCCTGCTAAGGAGAAGGTTTCGAATGCTTGAAATTCAAAGGATAAAAGATAGAAGTAAGAAGTACTCTTTATTACTAATCGCTTTTACCGTTCTGCTTGGTGCTTGCGGATGGCTTCTCCCAGTGGGCAAAGAGGAATCGAGTGTTACGGCAGAAGCCGTTATTACTCTTGGAAACTATGGCTCTCAGGAACTTAATAATCCAAAACGAGTCACGGTTCTGCTGACAACAGCTCCTTTTTATGAAACCCATTTAGCTAGTCTATGGGAGGAAAAGCAAGATGAAATAATGACCAAATTACAGGTGAGTACAGCAGCGGATAACATGATTAAACTAACCTATACAGGCGATACAGAGGAAAATGCAGCGATGGTGCTGGGTGAGATTACAAACGCGTTTATCGATATTGACAAAGAGAGGTATCAACAAAAAAAGAGAATTATAGAAGAATCGATTCAACAACTGGAAAAAGATGAAGCAGTACCCGAGGCGAAAGTAGAGCAGGAGCGCTTCTTATATGAACTAGAGACAACATTATATGACCTAAAGCCTGCCTCGGTGTTAAAACCGGCAGATAAGGAAGATGTAACGACAGAAAACCGGGCTTTTGGTTCAAAGGAAAGGGCCGTTTTAGGAATAGTATTGGGCATCACTTTAAGTTTTTTATGGATTTTCATTCCGGTGATTTTTCGAGAGCAGTCAAAATAATAGGAGGTATTGTTTATGAGTTCACATGAGCCATTGATCTCCATTATAACCCCTTCATATAATGCCAGTTTGTTTATTGAGGAGACAATTGAATCGGTTAAGAAGCAAACCTTTAAAGATTGGGAAATGGTGATTGTAGATGACTGCTCTACGGATGAGACGCCAGCCATCTTAAAACGTTATGAACAGGAAAATGACAGAATCCGTGTTGTTTATTTAGAACGTAATAGCGGTGCAGCTGTCGCCCGAAACGAGGCATTGAAACAGGCGAAGGGCAGATTTGTAGCTTTTCTTGACAGCGATGACTGCTGGAAACCGGACAAATTAGAAAAGCAGCTAAACTTCATGCTTTCGAATAACTATGCCTTTACATTTACTGGTTATGAAATAATCTCAAATGATGGTGAACCGCTGAATAAGCAGGTCGCGGCACCAACGATGATTTCCTATAACGATATGTTGAAAAATACCATTATCGGCTGCTTGACTGTCATGATTGACCGCTATAAAACAGGACCTATTCAAATGCCCAACATCCGAACGCGGCAGGATCTAGCCACATGGCTCGCCATTTTAAAAAAGGGCATCCCGGCATATGGATTGAATGAGATTTTGGCTGAATATCGGATTGGAAACCCATCGATTTCTAAAAACAAGTGGAAAGCCGCAAAGATGAACTGGTTTGTTTATCGGAAGGTTGAAAAATTAAATGTATTGAAAGCGTGTTGGTGTTTTTCACATTATGCTTTTAATGCCGTTGTAAAGAGAATATGAAAGAGGATGGTACAAATGAAGAATGTGCATGTCATAGTGGCGACAGGGGAATGGGAGCAGGACCAGCTTCGTTATCGAAGACATAGGCTGGCAGAATTTTTACAGCGCCATCCTGATACCAAGGAAGTCATTTGGCTTTGTCCGACACCGGCAAAAGAAGGAGAATCTTTTAAAAGATTGAGGAATGGAATTGCCCAATGGACTGTCCCAGATTTGTTTCCTCAAAAAGCATTCCGCTTTGGCCGCTATATCGATGGATTTTATAAGAAGAAAGTCCGTCCATTTCTGTCCTATTTACAGCCATTCCAGGGGGAGTATACATTACAGTTGTGGTATACCTTTCCTGGATTTCCTTTGCTTGCAGAGCTTTTTCCATGGACTAAGGTTATTTATGACTGCAGCGATTTATGGGCATCACCAATGAGTGGGAAGCAATCCATTCAGGCTGCCGCAAGAAGGAATATCATCTCAAAGGCAGAGGACCGAATTATTCAGCGTGCGGATGTAATCTTTTGTACTTCCGATTATTTAAGAACAAGAATTGAGGAAAAGACAGGGACAAAAGGGAATGTTTTTACCTTTGAAAATGGGGTAGAATTTGAACTATTTACAAATTCGCAGCTTAAAAAAGAGGATGTTCTCCCTGCTGGCTTTCATGGTACTGTTTTAGGATTTATCGGGGGAATCAAACCAAAACTCGATTTTGAACTCATTCAAGAAGCGGCAAGGAAGAAACCGGAATGGCTGTTTCTGTTCGTGGGACCAGATGGGACGAATGATCATCCTGCATTTAAACAATTATTAAGGGAAAATAATGTAGTGTGGACGGGAAGTGTTGCTCCTTCCGAAGTCCCTAAATATATGAATGTAATTGATATCGGGATTATGCCCTATAAGGCATCACAATATAATCAAGCGGTCTTTCCATTAAAGTTATTTGAATTTTTGGCTGCGGGTAAATCGGTAGTAGGTCTGCATTTGCCTTCAACGAGAAAATATGCAAAGGAATCAGTTTATACTTATTTAGACAGTGAAAATTCAGATCAATTTATCCGTGCATGCGAACATTTAGAGGGGAGTAAAAATCAAGAAGACTGGATACGAGAACGAAAAAAATTGGCTAAATCAAAAAACTGGAGCGAAGTATTTGCGGAGATGCTTAATTTAGTTTAGACAGGGTTCAAATGGAATCAGCAGGAAAAAGCGAAATTCAGGGGAACTTTTCTGAATCAGATTTGGGCTTGAAAAAGGAGTAATAAAAAATTTTCATGAAGGACACAGAAAGAAACCATAGGACAAGAAAATTTAAAATAGTATCCATATAAATAATCCCCCAATTCAAAGTTTTAATGAAAAGGAATGTATCAATTCCTGTTAATTTTAGTATATCCAGCTTTTACTAAGGATAAATGAATCAGGTGTAAATATTTTGTAAATATGGGAATTTTGTTAAAATTAAAAAGGAACCGGGAAATCCAGGCTCCTTATTCAATCAGATGGTTTCCATCAGTATTTTCTCTTTTTCCATCTCCATTGCCGTAACAATATAGGCAAATCCATTCATCAAAAAATAAATAACATTGGACTGCACTCGTTCAGTTTCTCCTAAGTAAGTATTTATGATAATGAAAGCTGAATATAAAATAACAAAGAATAAAGCAATTTTATTAAAAATAGCCACTATGGCATCCCCCTTAGTCAGCACTCTTTCTTCTTATCATATTTTCTTGATGTCATTCTTATGCAAGCAATAAGCAAATGGGGAAAAAGCCAGGGGCCAAGAGGCCAAATTTGATAAAAACGCCTAATCAGAAAACCATGAAATTTCTACCTTAGAAAAAAAGAAGCTATGAGTGTACAATAGAAACATGGGTTTGTAATAGTCATTAATTTTGAGATTAGGAGTGATGGAAATGACAAAGAAAATGAATGTAGAAAGTTTTAACCTTGATCATACAAAAGTAAAAGCACCGTTTGTCCGTTTAGCAGGAGTGAAAGAGGGGAAGAACGGGGATGTTATTCATAAATATGATGTCCGTTTCAAGCAGCCAAATAAAGAACATATGGAAATGCCGGCACTTCATTCGCTTGAGCACTTAATGGCTGAAACTATCCGAAACCATTCTGATCATATCGTAGACGTAAGTCCAATGGGATGCCAAACAGGCTTTTATTTAACAGTCATTAATCATGACAATTATGATGAAATTTTAGATATACTTGAAAAAACATTAAATGATGTATTGGCAGCAACAGAAGTGCCAGCCTGCAATGAAGTACAATGCGGCTGGGCAGCAAGTCACAGCCTGGAAGGCGCCCAAGAACTTGCAAAACAAATGCTCTCCAAACGCAGCGAATGGGCAGAAATCTTTTAAAATGGGCTGCAGCCCCTCATAAGATGTTTATAGTACCCGGCCCATAAAAAGGCCGGGTTTTATACATTATGTGAGGATCAAGGAGCACGGTTCTTGAGGAATAACGATTGGATGCGCACTTAACGGATGTTCATGGTACACGATTCTGAGAAAAAACGATTGTGCCGCGCAGTATAAGAGGATTATGATGCACGGGACGCGAGAAAAACGAACAACCGCGCACTAAGAGAAGTTCATAGAGCGCGGTACACAAGAAAAAGCGGCCACCCGCGCACTAAGAGAAGATCATGGAGCGCGGTACACGAGAAAAAACGGCCCACCACGCACTAAGAGAGGATCATGGTACGAGATACTCGAGAAAAAACGATTGCCCGCGCACTAAGAGAGGATTATGGTACGCGATACTCGAGAAAAAACGATTGCCCGCGCACTAAGAGAAGTTTATGGAGCGCGGTACACGAAAAAAAACGAACGCTCGCGCACTAAGAAAGGTTCATAGAGCGCGGTACACGAGAAAAAGCGGCCACCCGCGCACTAAGAGAGGTTCATAGAGCGCGGTACACGAGAAAAAGCGGCCACCCGCGCACTAAGAGAGGATCATGGTACGAGATACTCGAGAAAAAACGATTGCCCGCGCACTAAGAGAAGTTTATGGAGCGCGGTACACGGGAAAAAGCGGCCACCCGCGCACTAAGAGAAGTTCATAGAGCGCGGTACGCGAGAAAAAAGGAACGCCCGCGCACTAAGAGAGGTTCATAGAGCGCGGTACGCGGGAAAAAGCGGCCACCCGCGCACTAAGAGAAGTTCATGGAGCGCGGTAAACGAGAAAAAGCGGCCACCCGCGCACTAAGAGAGGATCATGGTACGCGATACTCGAGAAAAAACGATTGCCCGCGCACTAAGAGAGGATTATGGTACGCGATACTCGAGAAAAAACGATTGCCCGCGTACTAAGAGAGGATCATGGTACGCGATACTCGAGAAAAAACGATTGCCCGCGCACTAAGAGAAGTTTATGGAGCGCGGTACACGAGAAAAAACGGCCACCCGCGCACTAAGAGAGGATCATGGAGCGCGGTACACAAGAAAAAGCGGCCACCCGCGCACTAAGAGAAGTTCATAGAGCGCGGTACACAAGAAAAAGCGGCCACCCGCGCACTAAGAGAAGATCATGGAGCGCGGTACACGAGAAAAAGCGGCCACCCGCGCACTAAGAGAAGTTCATAGAGCGCGGTACGCGAGAAAAAAGGAACGCCCGCGCACTAAGAGAGGTTCATAGAGCGCGGTACACGAGAAAAAACGGCCACCCGCGCACTAAGAGAAGATCATGGAGCGCGGTACACAAGAAAAAGCGGCCACCCGCGCACTAAGAGAAGTTCATAGAGCGCGGTACACGAGAAAAAGCGGCCACCCGCGCACTAAGAGAGGTTCATAGAGCGCGGTACACGAGAAAAAGCGGCCACCCGCGCACTAAGAGAAGTTCATGGAGCGCGGTACGCGGGAAAAAGCGGCCACCCGCGCACTAAGAGAAGATCATGGAGCGCGGTACGCGGGAAAAAGCGGCCACCCGCGCACTAAGAGAGGTTCATAGAGCGCGGTACACGAGAAAAAGCGGCCACCCGCGCACTAAGAGAGGATCATGGTACGCGATACTTGAGAAAAAACGATTGCCCGCGCACTATAAGAGCATCATGGTCCGCGGTACTCAAGAAAAAAACGAACGCCCGCGTACTATAATGAAAAGACACATAGTACTCGATATCATCACTCATCGACATTTATCAGTATGTGTGGACATTTAACTTAATAATGAATTGCGCTGGGTAATTCCGTTTTTTGGATATTGCCTAGCGTTTTTTTTATTTCACCTTTTATCTTCCATGCTAATTATTTAGAAAAACTCATCAAATAAATGAAGTTAGTCGGTTGAGGAAAATACCTGAAATGAATTTGGATGTATTAAAATCATCGACGCTAATAATCCATTTTGCCTATGACTATAGTATTCTTCTGTGTAAAATATACAGAATTTTTAAAAACATAAGATGAAAGTACTACTTTAGCATTACAAAGATTATAAATGTTATAGGAGTAAAGTGGCAGATTGATTGTTTATCTACATAAAAAGGAGGACAGAAGGCCGTATTTATCTTAAAGGTTAACAAGGGGGAGAGAAAAGTGATAAAGAAAAAAAGATCCGTTTTATTAGGTTTATTATTAAGTAGTGCCTTAATTGTTGGGGCCTGCAGCAGCCAAGAAACAAGCAGTACTGCGAAAAAGACTGCTAATACGGAAGCAAAGGAAGCAAAGAGCAATCTGTTAATGGTTTCAGGTGATACGGTGTCTGAACAAGGCGGATGTGTACTTGCGAGCCGTTTTGCTGCCGGAGATAAAATTGTTTTCCGAATGAATGCAACAGACCCGAATTCGAATAAGCAGGTGGAGGGCGCTAAGTTAAAACTGCACTTGTCAACAGGTGAGGAATTAGACATGAAATATGGGGAGCACCCCCCAGGAGGAGACGTTAAATTCTGGACAGTTGCGTATCCGGTAACGGAAAAAACACCTACCGGAACATTGGAATATTACGTGACCGCAGAGGATGGAAATAGAAAAGGAGAATTCCGACCATTTAATGTGGCTCCATCGTTGTTAACTATTGTCGATTCAAAAGCAAAAGGAGCACAGGCTCAACCACAGGAAGAGAAGAAAGAGGAAGCTAAAGCAGCAGATACCGCCAATATCAAGACAAATCAAAACGTTGATATTGTGGCTTCTAATTTTAAGTTTAATGAAGATAAGTATTATGTGAAAGCAAGGCAGGAAGTTACATTAAAATTAACTTCTAAAGAAGGTTCACATGGCGTCATGATTGAGGGATTAAATGTGTCACTTAATAAACCAAATGGAACAGTGAAATTTACACCGGATAAACCTGGTGAATATAAAATTCACTGCAGTGTTTTTTGTGGTTCAGGACATGGTGAAATGACAGCAGCTCTAGTGGTCGTAGAATAGAAGGGCAGGGAAACCGATTTGATTTTCAAACAATGTAAGAAAGCCATTGCTATTCTGACGATGGCTGCGCTAGGAGTCGGATTAACCGCCTGTGGGAATGACATGCCCAAGTCTGAGTCTAAGGTGGTAAAATCAGTTAAAGCATCCACAAATGGAGAGAAAAAAGCAGCAATTAAAAATAACATCAAACTGTCAAGTATCAGGGGGAAGATACGCGATACAATTGAATTTAATGTAAACCAGCTGGTGCCCAGCAAAAAAGTGCAGCTGGTTTGGGCGACAGCAGAGGGAAAATATGATATTAAAGGTGTTTACGAAGTGATTGGACCAATATTCACTGAAAAGGAAATTCCCTTGGTTGAGGGGAAAAGTGATGCCAACGGGGAGTGGAAGGGTTCTTTCAAAATTCCTGAAGGCTTTGGCGGCGATCATACAGTATATGTGATTTCGGATGGAACGAAAATTGGCCAGACAGGTTTTACAGTAGATCCGACTTTTACCATGTCTCCAGAGTCCGGAGCCCCAGGCACTGAGATTACCGTAAAAGTAGAAGGTTTAGGCTGGAGCACCTATATGCGCAACTGGCAGTTAACCTATGATAATAAGTATACCGGTCTGATTACAGCTATTTCTACAAATGGAACTGCAGAAGCTAAATTTCGCGCAGCAGGACCGCCGGGTGAGCATGCTGTCAGAATAAGAACCGGGTATCTTGGAATGCAATATATCAACTATAAACAATCACCATACCCTGATAAACCTGCACCAGACTTTATGTTTGAAGTAACAGATGAAAAGCCGATCGTTAAAGATTATGTAGAGCCGGCTCCGAAAGCAGCGAATGGCGGTGTAAAAATGCCGGAGCTTAAAAATAAAGCGGGTGTCGAAATTCAATTGGATAAGACTGAAGGAACAGTCGGAACCCCTGTTCAAATAAAGGCTTCAGGACTGCCGAAAAACCAAAGTATCGATATGATTTGGAATACAATGAAGGGAAGCCGGGTTTCAGGGCTTGGATTTGCAGAACATTCCTCTAAACTTGGGACCGTTAAAACGGACTCAAAAGGAAATGTTACCTATGAATTCACGATTCCAGATGATCTTGGAGGAATTCCTCATCGGATTGATTTAAAGTCAGGGGATGAAGTATATGGTCAAGGCTATTTGCGAATACTGCCATCCATCGCAAATATTTCTCCAAAGTCGGGACCAGTTGGAACTAATATTCAAATTACAATCAAAGGCGGCGGCTGGACAGAATTTGATAATGCTTATTATTTGACCTATGATAATGCCTACACCGGCTATTTGTGTGCATTTAATAGTCAGGGGGATTTAACATTTGATGTAGTTGCAACAGGAGAACCCGGATATCACATCATTGATTTATATCCAGGCATTTATAAGCAAAAAGAAAAAGAAACAGATATGACCCTAATTCCTCAGCTGACTTATTCAACTGATCACCCAGGGTCAGCCATGCCGGCAATCCGGTTAGGATTTGAAATTACTAAGTAATGAAAAGTGTCAGGACCTTGTCAACTTCACAGGGTTTCTGGCACTTTTTATTACCATGATACCGTCACATTCCCATATCTTTACATCAAGGTTTTTGATAGATTCTTAGCTTTGCGACTATCATAAAATAGGTGAAGGTTCTTGCCTTCAAGAGTAACCAAATATAGTAAACTTTTAAGAAAATTAATGGCAATCTTGAATACATTAAAAAAATATTCTCAGGGGGGAGAATAAATATGTTTGAAGTAAGTGATAAAACATTACGATTAATTAAAAAGACCTGTAAAGGAAAAAAACATGTAAAGTTAACTATTGGTTATTTAACAGGCAATGATTCTGGGATAAAAATTTATAATGTAAATGGAGAACTTGATTCATATAAAAAATATCATTATGAGATTGGCTCTATTACCAAAACTTTTACTACATCTTTATTGTCAAAATATTTAATGGAAAACAAGATGTCATTAAACGATTCAATACAAAGTTATATGGAAGAACTTAAAACAGACCAGTATTATCCTACATTGCTCCGTCTTGCTACTCACTCTTCTGGATATTCAGAAACACTGCCATTAAATAAACGGGAATATTTCAAAATTACTTTAGGCTTAATAAGCGGCGGTGGTGATATGAATAAAAATAATCCCTTAAAGATGGAGTTTAACAAAATGATAATGCTTATTGAAAGAAACAAGTTGAGGGACACGGATTATTCATGGAAATATTCAAATTTTGGTATGTCACTTATTGGGTATGGGCTTGGGATTGTATCAGGCAAAGGATATTGGGACACGATGAATGATTTTTTGCAAAATGAACTTGGACTAAACGATACATATTTAGGAACATCAGACAATAACTTACATGGTTATGACAAAAATAATCATGATTGCGGCAACTGGAAATGGAACCAAACTAATCTTTTATCACCTGCAGGGGCAATAAGTTCAACGGCTGAGGATCTGCTGCAATATGCAAAAATAAATATTTACGAAGATAAACCATATCTATCTCTTTGTCATAAAAAGCATGGAAATGGAAAAAAGAAGTATAATATGGGTCTTGGATGGTGGCTTTTAAAGAAAAATAATAATGTCATTTGGCATAGCGGCGGGACAGGATGCTTTAGTTCATTTTTAGGAATAGATAAAGAAAAAAAGGCCGCCGCTGTAGTTCTAGCTAATTATAGATTAGGACTAAATGACGATCAAAACATAGGATTTTCCTTATTAGAAGGTTTATAAATATTATTATGAATTGCAGCATATGAACACCAATGTTTTCTCAATGCCCCAAACTTCCTTTTTGAAAAAGTCATTCACACACATCTTGGTTTGGTCATTACCTGCAAATTATTTGATATATCAATATAAATAAAGGGTATAGAATCGTTTCGGTTCTATACCCTTTTGTGTCATTAATCTGCAGCGAATGCCATACTATTCAGGACAGTCCCTTTATTTTTAAAGAAGTGTTTTCACTTCTTCATATTCCTCATTTGTGAAAACACGTGATTGTGTAATGAAATGTTGTTCTTCGATACTATCAAGTGAGAATTCCGCCCCAGGACCTGTTGCTGCATCGATAATTAACTGCGTATGTTTCCAATACTCATATTGACTTTTATGCATATAGAAGGGAACACTGCCAAGGGAACCTAGATATACATCTGAATCCCCAATTCGGAAATCTCCCTCTCTGTAGCACATCGGAACAGAGCCATCACAGCAGCCGCCGGATTGGTACAGCATGATAGAACCATGAATATTTTTCATGTGCTCTATTAAGGATAGCGCTGTATCTGTTGCTACAACACGTTCGACCATTTTTTAACCCTTCTTTCGATTTAGAAGAATCCTTGGGCTTTGCGATCATAGCTGACTAACAAACATTTTGTTTGTTGATAGTGTTCTAGCATCATAGCATGGTTTTCACGGCCGATACCTGACATTTTATATCCGCCAAAGGCTGCTCCTGCAGGATATTGGTGATAAGTGTTAGTCCAAACACGGCCAGCTTGAATACCGCGGCCTGCACGATAAGCAATATCGCCGCTTCTTGACCATACGCCGGCACCTAAGCCGTAAAGGGTATCATTAGCAATTTCCATCGCTTCGTCGAAATCTTTAAATGTTGTAACCGCAAGTACTGGGCCAAAGATTTCTTCTTGGAAGATACGCATTTTATTGTTGCCTTTAAATACAGTTGGTTCGATATAGTTGCCATTTTCAAGTGCGCCGCCAAGATGGTTTACATTTCCGCCAATTAATAGGTCGGCGCCTTCTTCTTTACCAAGCTGGATGTAAGATAAGATTTTATCTTTTTGCTGCTGCGAAGCCTGCGCACCCATCATGACTTCTGTATCAAGAGGGTTACCGACTTTAATCGCCTTCACTCTTTCTAATGCACGTTCAATAAATTTATCGTAAATGGATTCTTGGATTAGAGCACGAGAAGGGCATGTACAAATTTCACCAGAGTTTAGGGCGAACATGACAAAACCTTCAATAGCTTTATCTAAAAATTCATCATCTTTATCCATAACATCCTCAAAGAAGACGTTAGGTGATTTACCGCCAAGCTCAAGGGTAACAGGAATAATGTTCTCTGTTGCATATTGCATAATTTGACGGCCGACAGCAGTAGAACCAGTAAAGGCAACTTTTGCAATCCTTGGATTCGTTGCAAGCGGCTTACCAACTTCAACGCCGTAACCGTTAACAATATTTAGGACACCGGCTGGAAGTAAATCTTGAATTAATTCCATTACGACTAAAATAGATACTGGAGTTTGTTCAGCAGGTTTTAAGACGATACAGTTACCTGCAGCAAGTGCTGGGGCAATTTTCCATACTGCCATTAGAATTGGGAAGTTCCATGGAATAATTTGACCGACAACACCAAGCGGTTCATGGAAGTGGTAGGCGACCGTATCATTGTCTAATTGAGTTGTCCGTCCTTCTTGTGCACGAATGGCTCCGGCAAAATAGCGGAAGTGGTCGATTGCTAAAGGAATGTCAGCATTCAATGTTTCACGTACAGCTTTCCCGTTATCCCATGTTTCAGCTACTGCAATCATTTCTAAGTTTTCTTCTAAACGATCAGCAATTTTATTTAAAATTAAGGCACGTTCAGTTGTGGAAGTTTTACCCCATGCATCTTTTGCAGCATGAGCAGCATCTAATGCAAGTTCAATATCTTCTGCAGAAGAACGAGCTGCTTTAGTAAAAACTTCCCCTGTGACTGGTGATTTATTATCAAAGTATTGGCCTTTTACCGGTGCAACCCATTTGCCGCCGATAAAGTTGTCATATTTCTCTTTAAATTGAATAACGGCTCCATCGGTATTAGGATTAGCGTAAATCATATTGAATCTCTCCCCTGTTGTTATGTAAAACACACCAAATTGATTCCGCTTACAAAATATGAATGGGAATCATTATCAGTATGTCCCCAAAGCTTATGTTCCTCCTATTTTTAAAAAAAGGCAAGAAATATGCTTTTTATACAATGGGGCTCATCATGGTTACAATGCCTTTTTCAACGCTTCATTAAGGGAGCGGAGTTCTTCTTCCATTTCCGTCAGCTGCTTTTCCAAAGGAGAAATATTGCCATTGACACTTTCCATCTTTTCCAAGTCATTCTGCAGGCGGATATAATCCATTTTTAATTCCCGGATTTTATACTCAATATCTTTTTTATTCATGTAATGACCCCTTTTCTAAAATAAGAATTATTATACCATATGGGACGGTGTGAGCTTAATCTTTCAAGGGCTGTCTAGGAAAAAAAGGTTTTGGGAAAGACCGCAGCATATGAAAAAATGCATGTATGGTCAAAGGAAGAGTTTTGGTTTGACCGTCAAACAGGAAAAAACGTATTTTCGGTCAAAGGAGGAGCCCTGGATTGACCGCCAATCAAGAAAAACGGCATTTGCGGTCAAAGGAGGAGCCCTGGATTGACCGCCGATCAAGAAAAACGGCATGTACGGTCAATGGGAAAGCCCTGGATTGACCGCAAACCAAGAAAAACTGTATTTACGGTCAATGGGACTGTCCTGGATTGACCGCCAATCAAGAAAAACAGCATGTACGGTCAATGGGAAAGTCCTGGATTGACCGCAAACCAAGAAAAACTGCATTTGCGGTCAAAGGAGGAGCCCTGGATTGACCGCCGATCAAGAAAAACGGCATGTACGGTCAATGGGAAAGTCCTGGATTGACCGCAAACCAAGAAAAACTGTATTTACGGTCAAAGGAGAAGTCCTGGATTGACCGCAAACCAAGAAAAACTGTATTTACGGTCAAAGGAGAAGTCCTGGATTGACCGCAAACCAAGAAAAACTGTATGTACGGTCAATGGGAAAGTCCTGGATTGACCGCCGATCAAGAAAAACGGCATGTACGGTCAATGGGAAAGCCCTGGATTGACCGCAAACCAAGAAAAACAGCAAGTACGGTCAATGGGAAAGTCCTGGATTGACCGCAAACCAAGAAAAACTGCATTTGCGGTCAAAGGAGGAGTCCTGGATTGACCGCAAACCAAGAAAAACTGTATGTACGGTCAATGGGAGAGTCCTGGATTGACCGCAAACCACGAAAAAACGTATCTGCGGTCAAAGGAGATCCCCTGGATTGACCGCCGATTAAGAAAAACAGCATGTACAGTCAATGAAGGAAGCCAAGATTAACCACAATATCAAGCCCCCCCATTTACAGGTCAATAGAAACAGCTTGTACTGCCCAAATGCGAACCAGATACAGAGCCAATAAATATAAATCATCATTGCGATGAGGTCTTGGATCTATTTAACGGCAATGTCTCCTTATTTTTAATATATTGATAAATATTGCATGCTAAAAGAATATTGAACAACTGCTGACTGTCCGAAAAGTCTGTTAAGAGAATCTCACTAATCCGCTTTAATCGATAGTTTAAGGTGTTTGTATGGATATGCAGGGAAGCAGCAGTTTTCTTGATATTTTGATTTTGTTCGAAATACGCGATTAAGGTACTCAATAGTTCTCCTTTTCGAGATTGTTCATATTCAATCAGGGGACCTAAAACTTCCTGGATAAAATCGATTAGTTCTTCCTCTGAGTTTTGCAAAATAAACCGTTGTACCCCAAGGTCTGTATAGCAAAGGACAGGATGCTCAAATTGATAGTTTTTTAGAAATTTGATACATTTAATTGCCTCTTTAAAGGATTGATGGACATAAAGCAGCCCAGGCTTCATTCTTCCAATGCCAATGGATAAATCCATCTCTTGATATTTTAATTGAATCCGATTCAGTAACATTTTTGCGAGTTCTTTTGTTTCAGCAATAATACTGGATGAAGATAATTTGGGGTGATAGGAAAGAAGGGCGACGATTTGATTTTCATTCATGACCGCCATCCCCTGCAAATTTCTTTCTTGCAATAATCGATTAGTCATATGGAGTAAATTTCTAGAGGTGCTATTGTCAACAGACTTTTGTCCATTTGGCTGATTTACAGCATTTATAATAAAAGCAACATAATTCCTGTTAGGGTCGAAATGTAAATTTTTTGCCTTTGAAATTAACGTTTCATCCATCTGTCCTGAAAAAAGCTTTGTGACGAATTCCCCTCTTAATCGCTGCTGTGTTTCGATGACTGCCTGTTCTTTTACCAGTTCAAGGGAGATAATGGTACAGGCATGTTCAAGGGCTGAAATATCTAATTCTCCCATTTTCTGTTTGGATAGAATCATCAAAACACCTAAAGATTTTAATTTGGAGCCGAGAAATAAAATAATTAATTGGTAGTTTTCTCCGCCTAATGTAATATCGGAAACGGTTCGTGAACTTTCAAGTAAGGGGATAACCTGCCTGGCATATTGCTTAAAATATTCGGTCATTTCCTCTGTAAAGGAGGACAGGCCAGCTGAACATATTGGTACTCCAATATCATCGAAGAGAAAAATGTGCTGTCCAATTTTTTTATGGATATATTCCATAATGGATTGGATACCCGCTCCATTGACCACAAGGTTTGCTAAATTTCTATGAGTTTCCAGCGACTGAGAAAGTTTGTGTACCGTTTTTTCCTTCTCACGGTAAAGGGTAGATCTTTCAAGGGCAATGGCTGCTTGGTGGCAAATTGCTTCTAATAGATGAATATCCTCCTGCTTAAAATGCAGCGATTTTTCAAAAGCATCTAAGGTGATAACACCGATACATTCTCCTTTTTGTAAAATGGGGGAAGAAATGACTGATGTGAATTGAATGTTGTTTGGTATGGACCGCTCCAATAAATCCCGATTAAATGGAGTTAATGCAGCCAAGGCTTGTTTAATTTCTGCATCGTTCCGAAATTCAAGACATTTTGCCGCAGCAAAAGTCATTCCGGTCATGGACTCGCCGCTATGAAGTTTTATGGATTTAAAGATATGCGGATAAAATAGCCCCTGAGCTGACTTTGCAATTAAACGATCCTGCTGTTTGTCAAAAACCCAAATGGATCCGCCTCCGCCGGCTTCAACGACGGAAATTGCTTCATTTAGGATGGTATCAAAAATAGTGTCAATATCTAATGAGGAATTAATGACGTTTGAAACATGGATTAAGGACTTTAATTGTCGATGTGTTAATGTATCTTGCATCATTCATCATCCCAACTCATAAAATTTAATTGTTTACAAGTTTTTGTGTAAAAGTCACAAATTTTTCCTAAAATTATTCAGAGAAATGAACATAGAATTATATTTTCTAACAGTTATAATTATAAGAAAGTTCCAAAAATAATGGAAGAGGGACTTGGTTAGGGATTTTTGTCTTCCAGTTAAGCAGGCCTATTGCCAAATGAGAGGAAAAAGGAAGTTTTTTGTCAAAATTAGTCAGAATATTAGGAAAGTAAGGTGCCTTAGTGATGAATTTTGATTTAACAAAAGAACAAGAGATGATTCGTAAGTTACTTCGAGAATTTGCTGAAGCAGAGGTGGCCCCTGGAGCAGATGAGCGGGACCGTACAGGGGAATTCCCCAGGGAAGTCTTTTCGAAACTGGGTGAGCTGGGGATTATGGGTCTGCCTTTCCCGGAGCAATATGGCGGCGGTGATGCAGACACAATTAGTTTTGCTATCGTGACGGAAGAGCTTAGCCGTGTTTGCGCATCAACAGGAATTACATATTCTGCTCATATTTCATTAGGCGGTGCACCTCTTCATTTATTTGGGACCCACGAACAAAAAGAAAAATACTTAACCCCAATTTGTACTGGAGAGTCCCTTGGGGCATTTGGTTTGACTGAACCGAATGCGGGATCCGATGCCGGCGGAACACAGACAACTGCTGTGCTGGATGGAGACGAATGGGTCATTAATGGATCAAAATGCTTTATCACCAATGCAAGCTATGCCAAACATCTTGCCGTCACAGCTGTAACAGATAAATCTAAAGGTATTAACGGCATCAGTGCTTTTATCGTTCCAACGGATGCACCGGGATTTACGGTACTTAGCAATTATGAAAAAATGGGTCTCCATGCGTCCAATACAACTGAATTAATATTTGAAAATGTAAGGGTTTCCAAGGATAGTCTGCTTGGCAAAGAGGGAAATGGCTACAAACAATTTTTAGCTACCCTTGATGGCGGAAGAATTGGCATTGGGGCTATGGCTGTCGGGATTGCACAAGGGGCATTTGAAAAATCCCTTCAGTATGCAAAGGAAAGGAAGCAGTTTGGAAAAAGTATATCAAACTTCCAGGCTATCCAATTTAAATTGGCTGATATGGCGATGAATATTGAATTGGCCCGGAATATGGTTTATAAGGCTGCCTGGTTAAAAGACAAAGGCCGTTCATTTAAAAAAGAAGCAGCATACGCTAAATTATTTGCTTCTGAAATTTGTATGCGTGTATGCGATCAAGCCGTTCAAATTCATGGCGGATATGGATATATGAAGGAATATCAAGTAGAGAGATTTTTCCGCGATGCTAAGCTTTTGGAAATTGGCGAAGGTACATCTGAAGTCCAGAGGATGGTCATTGCAAAACAACTTGGGTGCTAACTAGTTTTACTAGAATGAATAAAAATTGATAAAAGGAGCCGTTATATGGATTTAAATGGAATTTTAAAAGTCGTTTCAGAAAGCAAACTCGTTTTCCCGAGCGAAGAAAAAGTACGCTCTACCTCTATTGGGAGTACTGAAAAATTTCAACAACTTTTGAAACAATCCCAAGAAGATCCGGCAGCCTTTTGGGATCAAGCCGCCCGTGAACTTATGTGGTATGAACCATGGAATGAAACTCTTAGCGGGCAGCTCCCCGATTTTCGCTTTTTTGCAGGCGGTATTAGTAACCCAAGTATTAATTTGCTCGACCGGCACGTAAAGAATGGTGCCGGCAACAGGACAGCCCTCATTTGGGAAGGTGAAAATGGCGAAACCAAATTTTACACCTATAATATGCTTCTGGCGGAAGTCAATCGATTTTCAAATGTTCTTCGGTCATTTGGTGTAAAAAAAGGCGATGGTGTGGCTATTTTTCTTCCGAATCTTGCGGAGGCCTTTATTGCGGTTTTAGCCTGTTTCCGTATTGGTGCAGTTTATAATACAGTCTTCGCAGGCTATTCCGAAAAATCGCTGACAGATCGACTTATCAACTTTGAACCGAAAGTAGTGGTGACGGCGGATGCAACCGTCCGCCGGGGGAAAGTTATTCGTTTAAAAGAAAAGGTTGATCATGTTGCACCGGTCATCTCTTCTATTGAGGCCGTAATTGTGGTCAACCGTTTAGGCACGGAGGTTGAAATGACAGCGGGCCGGGATTACTGGTGGCATGAAGAGACTAAAAAGGCAAGTATCATTTGTGAACCTGAAAGACTGGAAGCTAACGCGAGCGGAATCGTGTTTTATACCAGCGGCACGACCGGAAAGCCTAAAGGCGTCGTGCATTCCGGGATGGCTTTTGTGATTCAAAATTACATTTATGCAAAGTATCATATGGATCACCATGATGATGATGTTTTCTGGTGTACAGCTGATATCGGCTGGCTGACGATGCATATTTGGGGAATTACCGGTGCCTTAGCAAATGGTGTTACAACCGTTGTTTTGGAAGGAGCCATTGATTATCCATCAAAAGATCGTTTTTATCAAATCATTGAAAAATATCGGGTGAATAAATTATTTACTGCTCCTACTGCTTTAAGAATGTTGAAGAGTATGGGGGAAAAACCATTAGAGCAATATGATTTATCGTGCCTTGACGTTATTTCACTTGTCGGAGAACCTTTTGATCCTGAAACATGGAATTGGACATATGAAGTATTAGGAAAGAAAAACGTATATATCAATAATACATGGGGGCAGACCGAAACGGCGGGCTCTCCTATAGCCGGGGCTGCATGGCTGACACCAATGAAACCGGGAGCTGCAGGTATTCCATTTTTAGGTGCTGTTTTTGATGTAGTGGATGCTGAAGGCCATTCGGTTAAACCATGCCAGCTGGGTAATTTGGTTATACGAAGACCATTTCCAATGCTGTGCCGCACACTATGGAAAGAACCAGAGCGCTATTTTGCCTCCTATTTTAGCCAAGTGGAGGGCTGTTATTATGCCAGCGATTTAGCACTAATTGATGAAGATGGATATATATGGGTGGTTGGACGTTCTGATGATGCCTTTAATGTAGCAGGCCACCGATTAAGTACGATGGAAATGGAAAGTGCTGTACTTGAGGTCGAGGGTGTTTCCGAATGTGCCATCATTGGGATTCCTGATGAAATCAAAGGAGAAGTTCCACTAGTATTTGTCCGCCTGGCAGACAATTTTGAAGGTATCGCAGAATTAGAACAACGGATTAATGATAATATTGTCCAGCAAATTGGGAAAATTGCTCTTCCAAAAACGATTATTTTTGCAGATATGCTGCCAAAAACGGTCAGCGGAAAAATTATGCGCCGTTTATTAAAGGAAATCGTTGTAACGGGAAATGTCAGCGGTGATATAACCGGGCTGGAAGACCCTGCTACAGTCGTCGAAATCCAAGAGAAAGTTGCCAATCATAAAACGGTTAAATAATGTTTGACTAGGGCCAGTCATTTGTTCGGCAAATGACTGCTGCCGCCTTCTTTCCAACGGCCGCTATGAGATTGACAGGAAAAAGATTTACATATCTTTAAATACTAGATTAGTAAAAAAAGAGGAAAACTGAATCCATAATTTATAGAAAGGGTGGAAAGCATGTTCAAAAAGGTGTTAGTCGCTAATCGTGGTGAAATTGCAGTCCGCATCATGCGGACATGTAAAGCATTAGGGATTCATACGATTGGAGTATACTCCGAAGCCGATGCAGATGCTCCCCATGTAAAAATGGCAGATCAGGCACATTTAATTGGAAGTCCCCGCGTAGCAGAAAGCTATTTAAACATCGATAAAATCTTAGAAGTCGCCCGTTTGTCAAAGGCAGAGGCCATCCATCCCGGCTATGGACTGCTTTCCGAGAATGCAGAATTTGCCCGCCGTTGTGAAGAAGAGGGACTAATCTTCATCGGACCATCACCAGAGGTTATTTCCAAAATGGGCAGCAAGATTGAATCCCGTAAAGCAATGGAAGAGGCAGGTGTTCCGGTTGTTCCGGGTATTACTTATCCGCTTACAGATGCGGAGGAGGCAGTAGAAGCTGCGGACAGAATTGGTTATCCAGTAATGCTAAAAGCCTCTGCCGGCGGAGGCGGAATTGGAATGCAGCTGGTTCAAAATGGAGATGAAATCCGCAAAGCGTTCGCAGGGAACCAAAAAAGGGCTACTGATTTCTTTGGCGACGGGGCTATGTACGTTGAAAAATATGTAGAAAATCCAAGGCATATTGAGATTCAAGTTTTGGCAGATGGATTTGGAAATACCGTGTTTCTATGGGAACGGGAATGTTCCATTCAGCGGCGGCACCAAAAAGTCGTGGAGGAAGCACCGTCCACATTTATAACGGAACTCACCCGTCAAAAAATGGGGGATGCAGCCGTCAAAGCAGCTAAATCTATTGGGTATAAAAACGCCGGTACCATTGAATTTCTGGTAGATGAGCAGCAAAACTTCTACTTCCTTGAAATGAATACGCGTTTGCAGGTCGAACATCCGGTTACAGAAGAAATTACCGGGTTGGATCTGGTGAAGGAACAGTTGCAAATTGCTGCAGGTGAAGCACTAAGTTTTTCACAAGAAGAGGTAAAACGTGACGGTCACGCGATTGAAGTAAGAATTTACGCAGAAGACCCCAAAACATTTTTCCCTTCTCCAGGGAAAATCACAAATTTAGAACTGCCAGAGGGACCGGGTGTCCGGCATGAGCTGGCGATTCACGGGAATTCCAGCGTTACCCCTTTTTATGACCCGATGATTGCCAAACTGGTGGTAAAAGGCAGTAATCGGGATGAAGCCATTGACCGATTGCAAAGGGCATTAGCCAATTACCAAATAGAAGGCATTAAAACAAATATTCCGATGCTGCAAGAGGTCATTTCCCATCAGGCATTCCGTTCCGGTGATACAACCACAAACTTTGTATCAAAGTATTTAAAACCATTAAAAAAAGCCAAAAACATTAAAAAATAGGAGCATTCCTGTTAGAAGGATTTTCGGGGACTTGAACAAAAAGGAGCCCTCTTGGTATGATACGGGGTGTCAAATCGTGGCGAGATGACCCCTAACTTAGTTAACCAAGGAGGACTCCAATAATG
>NZ_JAMBNQ010000048.1 GCF_023715155.1 Neobacillus mesonae | reverse complement strand
TCCTTTTAGCTAAAGCTAAGTAAGATCCCTGAAAGATGATCAGGTTGATAGGTCAGAGATGGAAGCATGGTGACATGTGGAGTTGACTGATACTAATCGATCGAGGACTTAACCAAAACGAAAAGCGAAGGCGACTGGTCAGCTTCGACAGACGTTGGAGGGCTGGCTCTGCAAATCCTGGTTTTAGGATTTGTAGGGACGGATTGAAACGGCCGAGAAGTTAGGAGCCGAAGCTAGACAAATCGAAAAGCGGAAGCGTCCGGTTAGCAGTGTATGGCATGGAGGGCTTTGACTGAGATAAAGGAAACACGATGAGCGTAGGCGAATCGATGTTGACTTATCGCAGGGAAGAGACCGAAGGACACTAGTTGCTGGACACTGGAGCTGGACAGCAATCATTAAAGCGAACTCGTTCTTAACAAACTTCTTCTCTATTATCTAGTTTTGAGGGAATGAATCCTCAACAAAAAAATAGTCCGGCGGTGATGGCGAGAAGGTCACACCCGTTCCCATACCGAACACGGAAGTTAAGCTTCTCAGCGCCGATGGTAGTTGGGGCCTTGCCCCTGTGAGAGTAGGACGTTGCCGGGCAAACAAAAAGACAATCTATAAAAGGTTGTCTTTTTTTATTTACTTTTTCTAGATAGGCAGCCTAAAAAAATGCTCCTAGAATAAAGTGGATGGAACAAATTACTTCGGTTCATAATAACTAAAGAAGATAAAAGGAGGTATTGGTTTGGTTGAGCGATACAATACAGGTGATGAAGCGACAAATGAATTGAAAAAAACCCTGGCAAATACAAAACCAAGGCAAAACCCTAATATGAGTGATGCCGAAGTGAAACTTAAGTTTCAGAGAAAAAAGGATAATTAGAAAGGCAATCAACCTTCCAACATAGTGAGGTGAAAAATTTGAAAAATGAGAGACCTATTGAGTATTCAGGAAAAGTGCTTGACCAAAGAAATACACTAACTGGTCCAGACGACGCCGGGAAAAGCGATTATCCCAAACGCCCAAATCATGTAAGAATTAAACAATCTAGTCAAAGTGATTAAAAGCGTTGGCTGCCAATTCGGCAGCCTTTTTTACATTATATTTCAAATACGGGAAACTTAATATAAGCAATAAACTTTCCATCATGAATTCAGATTGTTACTATGGTTAAGGAAACACCTTATGAAAGGAAAATGAAAAATGACAAATATTAATATACCATTATCTGTTTTAAATCTTGCTCCCATCCGTGAAGGCCAAGGTCCAAAGCAGGCGATTGATCATATGGTTGATCTTGCTAAAGCTGTGGAAGAAATGGGCTATACCCGCTATTGGATTGCGGAACATCATAATTCATCGACACTTGTCAGTTCTGCTACATCCATCTTAATTAAACATACATTGGAACATACGAAGCATATTCGGGTTGGTTCCGGCGGAGTAATGCTGCCAAACCATTCTCCATTAGTAGTGGCTGAGCAATTTGGTACGATGGCCTCAATTTATCCGGATCGAATTGATCTTGGATTAGGACGGGCTCCTGGAACTGATATGATGACGGCAAGTGCTTTAAGACGATCAAAAAATGATTCTGTGTATACATTTCCGGATGATGTTCAAGCACTGCTTACTTATTTTGGACCTGAAGAACGTCAAGGATATGTAAGAGCCTATCCAGGTGTTAACACAAATATTCCAATTTATATCCTTGGATCTTCAACAGATTCTGCTTATTTAGCTGCTAAATTAGGACTGCCATATGTATTCGCATCTCATTTTGCTCCAAGATATATGGAAGAGGCCATTTCCATTTATCGCAGCAGGTTCCAGCCTTCAGAGTATCTTGATAAACCATACATGATTGTTTGTTTAAACGTTATTGCGGCAGAAACGAATGAAGAGGCAGAGTTCTTATCTACAACAGCCCAGCAATTTTTCCTTGGAGTCATTCGAAATTCCCGTGTGCCGCTGCAGCCGCCTGTTAAAAATTTGGTTTGGAACGCGATGGAGAAAGAAGCAGCAGGTTCTATGTCAAGATTGACATTTATGGGAAGCAAAGAAACGGTCCGTGCACAGCTGACAGATTTTCAGGAAAAATATAATGTTGATGAAATTATGGTGGTTTCATATATATTTGATACTGAAAAACAAAAACGGTCATATGAAATCTTTAAAGAAATTGTTGATGGCCGCTGATATAAAATAGCTAAATCGAGTGTGCTAAATATGCCCACTCGATTTTTATATCTTGACCTTGATAAATTCTATGAACATGTAATAATTTATAAAAACAAAATTGAAATACCCCCACGTACGGGACTGAATAGTAAAATTGATAAAGAGAAATTTGCATCAGACTTTGCCGAGTGGGATTTTGGATGGTTAAATATACCTTACTTAATCGAGAAAACAGAAGCTGATTATGAATTTTCAATGGTAAATCGTGATACGATGTAAAAATGGAACTTTGACCGTAATACTTTTTGGGAGATGCCGCACACCAATTGTACTCTATTGGTTCAAATGGTGCCCCCCAGGCATTTCTTGATGAGGCATTAAAAGCATAGGAAGAACAAGGCTTGAACCAACGGCAAATATTGTTAGAAGCACTCGTAAAAATGGAACAGAAAGTGTCATGCAAATTGTTGAGGAACGTGCACCGGAAGGATTTAATAATTTAAATGACGTAATCTCTTTTCAGGAACTAGAGAATGTTTCCAATACATATAAGCAAATTGTCGGTTTTGATCCAGAGATTCTAAATAGCAAATAGGGGACGGATCATGATGATAAAACATATTGTATTGATTAAATTTAAAGAAGAAATAACAATAAAACCGAAGCAAGAGTTAATTCGAAGGATTACATTGAAACATAAAATTCCAGGTATCAAGATATCAGGCTAGGGATTATTTTTTTTTTAGCAGAAATCAAGAATTTGAGTGAGTTTACTGTCCGATTTGATGATCTTGTTAGTTTTGAACTATATTGCTCTTATCCTGCACATCAGGAAGTTGTTGCTTATTTAAATGAAATAGGTTTAGAGGATATTATTATCGTAGTTTTTAAGATTTAATTAATGATATTTTTTTAGATACTTTTAGAGACTATTTGAGGAAAAAAGCGAGAAGGCGTTCTATCATATTCGTAGCTTTTTTCCTCAAATACATTTATAACAGAGCGTCTTCTCTTCAATAGTTATATCAAAAATAATTGAGGAAATAAAGAATACACAAATTCTTAAATAAGGGCGTATTGTTCTTTATAGTACTTAAGTTCAAACTTATAGGTCACTAAGGAAAGCACGGTAGTTATATAGAGATAATAAAAAGAGAGTGGTGTGAATAATGCTGTAAAAGTAATCAAGAAAAAACATATAACATACACAGCGGTTCTTCAATTTGAATCATTGGTTTTAATTAAACTCTATGCGTAAGGACGAGTATTTCAGATTAAGTGTTATATTTAAAGAATTCGAACTATTTTTAAAATATTGTGATATATATAATATAAACTGAACATAAATGACGAAGTAAAATTGTTTGGGAGTGATGGTCGTTGAATATTGATCATTTAAAGGTTTTCCATATCTTGGCGGGAAACGGGAGCTTTTCAAACACATCCAAAGTTCTACATATGTCCCAGTCAAACGTAAGTAAGCAAATTCGCCATCTAGAGGAAGAACTTAATACAAAACTATTTGACAGGACAAAGAAAAAAGTTCAATTGACCTCCCAAGGGAAGATATTGTTGGAATCTACCGAAAAAATATTTAAGGAAATAAATTTTGTGAAAAATAAACTGGCATCACTTTCAGAAACAGTACACGGAGATTTAGTTATTGGTGCCAGCATAACCCTGGGAGAGCATGTACTGCCGTATATATTAGTAGAATATCAAAAACAATATTCGAATGTCCATTTGGAGATGAAAGTGGATAACTCTGAACATATTATTGAAAAACTAAGAAACCAGCAAGTTCATATTGCATTTATTCAATCGTCTTCATATTATCCTGAATTTAAACAACAACTGTTTTTAGAAGATGAATTAGTTATTATTGCGCCTCAGAAATTTATCAAACCAGAATTTGATTCTTTGAATGAATATATTACTCCTAATATGCTTTTAAACTTACCAATGATTATCAGAGAGAAAGGTTCAGGTACAAGACAAATAATTGAAGAACAATTACGAAATAATCGGCTAGACCCAAATAAATTAAATGTTGTACTTGAACTGGAAAATACGGAATCGATTAAAGCTGCAGTTGAATCAGGTATGGGTATTTCCGTTATTTCAAAAACTTCAATTCAAAAAGAGCTTCGTTTGAATACTCTTCGCATTTTGTCGGTTAAAGGAATGCAATTAAAAAGAAACTTCTACTCTGTTTATGATGAACAAAATCTGTCATTCCCAAGTAATTCTTTCCTTTCATTTATTCATCATTATTATAATCAAATGTGAACATACTCGTACTCACTTTCGGGATTTGAATTATTCGTTCCAGTTTAGAATAAACAGCATCATTAATTAGAATAAACAAAATTATCAATAAATATTGACCCCCCATTTCCTTAATGCTTTAATTATGTAAGTAAACAAATTGTTTTTGGGATTTTTCAGTGATGGCAAATATACTTATGGGAGGTAAAAACGAACAATTAGAAAGAACTAAAGGAAATACCGAATTAGAATTGAAGAGGACGTTTTAATGACAATGGCTGAATATAAAACAAATCATTGTTAGGAAATTTATAAGGAGGGGTCTATGTGTGTACGTGTGGTGCAATATCTACAAGGGATCGATACGATCAACCTGTCATCCTAATAGGAAAAACAATGGATTTTTACGAAAGCGCTTTCTGGCATGGTAAAGTAAGTCACACAAGTGGTTACACATCGATTGGCTTTGGTGTTATTCCACAGATAGGGATAAATTCTGGGATGAATGAAAAAGGTTTATGTGTGTTACTATCGTTTTTAGACTATAGAGGACCTTTTACTATTGAAAAAAATGAAACTATACCAAATAAGTGGCTCGGGGATGATCGTGCACTGCTTAATGCACAGTTGTTGGCAAGATGTTCGAAAGTAGAAGAAGCGATTGCATACCTCTATGAACATGTTCCTAGATATAAAGATATGCCGGGTGGAAATCACATGCTAGTTGACAAAAGCGGAACACTTGCAGTTTTTGAACATTGCAACGGGCAAATGGATCATAAATACTATACGGATAAGGGGTATACAGCTAGAGGAAACAATGGTTTTTTAACCATTTTGGATAAACAAGCAAGTCTACCCAACGATATCAAAAATGATCGTTCCATACGCTGTTCAACAATGGAATCAACTTTAGCGGAATTGTACAATCAGCAATTTGAAGAAGAAGAAATCCTACAAAAGATGCAGCAAACCTTATCCTCACATCAAACAGATGCTCCAGGACAGGTTGGGAATATTTGCCTGCATGCTCAGGTCCTTCCTGGCGCAAGGGCGTCAACCTACTTTCCTTTATCTACCATCTCCTCAATAATTTTTAACGTTACTAAACAGGTAATGTACTATACTACTTCAACGCCTTGTCAAAGTTCTTGGCATCAATTAGATTTTTCGAATGCTAATTAAGTTAGTTTTTAAAAAACTTTTATAGAATAATAAATTTAGTGGGAATGTGATTGTAATTTTCTATCTTACAGGTAAGGGGCGAAAATATGAAAGATATAACAAAAGCAGCGAATCTATTGTCTCGGCTGGATAGAATACCTGTAACAAGAACAATGATCAGCATAATGATTCTTTTACTTTTAGCTTGGGTATTTGAAAGCTTCGATGTTGGAATGATGGGAACCATAATTATATCTGCTAAACATGCCTGGAATTTAACCGAAGACCAGGTAGGTTTTCTGGGTATTGCAACAACATTAGGAGTCGTCATCGGTTTAATCCCTGGAGGACGTTTGACAGATAAATTTGGAAGACGAACGGTACTACTTTGGGGAACAGCTATTTATGGATTACTTACTTTTTTTAGCGCCTTTTCTCCAAATTTAGAAACGTTAATTGTTCTAAGAGTCTTGGCAGGACTTGGTGAAGGAGCGATATTTCCTATTCCATATTTGATGTTATCTGAATTTGTACAATCTAATAAGCGGGGAATTAGTATGGGGTGGGTAAATGGAGCTTTAACAGGTGCTTATGCATTTCCTTTGATGATTGGGGCTTGGGCTACCAATGCATTTCCCCTAGAAAAGGCCTGGGAGGTGATGTCGCTTTTTGGAGGGATTCCACTTTTATTTGTAATACCTTTACTTATTTGGTTGCCTGAATCTCCACGATTTTTAGTAAAAAAGGGTCGTTATGAAGAATTGGAAAAAATTGTTGAAAAATTAGAAAAACAGGCCAATCTTTCGCAAGATACAAGTCTAGTCAATCCATCCATTTTAAACGGTCTGCAGACTACTGAAATGTCAAGAGGGAAAATGGGAGACATTTTTAAGCCCCCTTACATGATACGCAGTGTAGTAGCCTATTTAGTTTTTGGTTATTCAATTTACGTATGGTATGTATTGAATGTATATGGACCTACCATGTTTTCAAATCAGGGGCTTGGTGTTAATAATGCATTGACTTTTACAGCAATAATGATGGCAATAGCCGCACTTGGAACAGTAGTTCACGGGTATTTATCTGATAAATATGGACGAAAAGTCACACTAGTTGTATTTGGAGCAGCAGCAACTATTTGTTTTTTATTGTTTGCTTATACACAAAGCTATAATGGGTTAATCATTTTAGGAATACTCTCGGCCTTTTTTGGTCTCAGTATTGTTTCGTTTGGAAAGCTTTATACCTCCGAGCAATATCCAACAGATATTCGTGGGCTGGGAACTGCTACCGGGGAAATGACCGGCCGTTTTTTTTCAGGTGTAGCGGGGCTTTATTTTATTCCTCAGTTGTTGGCATGGGGGGGAAATCAAGTGGTGTTCATAAGTATGGCGGTTTTTATTGTACTAGGAACCATCCCATTAATAATTCTTGGAAGGGACACACACAATATTAGTGTAGAAGAAGCTGGAAGCTCGGTATTGTCCAAAGGAAAATCTAAGTTAGTAAAATAAGCTATCTCAAATTAATAAAAAGAAACTGATTAGATTGTAGATAATGCCGACTATTCTGCCTAACATGCGTAAGCTGTTGTAAAAACTCAATTAAAGAGAAGTAGTGAGCCCAATAATTCCATCTTTTTCTGTGATTTCAATCTAATGATAAGTCATCAATGATCAACTCTTTTAGAGGGCTATTGTATATAAGATATCTACTTTATGATCAGATAATTAATCTTACTTCTTTAATTCAAGAAGAGAAAAGCAAATCTTGTGTCGGAAAATCAGGTGGAAAATTAGTAGAAACATGTTTTATGGATTTATGAGTAATGTAAAAATACGTAGGAAAAATTCTACTTTCTATTGCAATAACAATAATTTGTGGTATAATTCAGATAAATTAATAAATCTTCACTAGGGGATCCCTTGATAAGGGCTGAGAGCAGAGTAGTTACTTTGAAACCCTCAAAACCTGACCAGGTTCGTACCTGCGTAGGGAAGTGGCATGTTCTTTTTTGTATGATAAATTAACATGATAACCACTTTCCCATTGGAGAGTGGTTTTTTTGTGTGTAAAGGAGGAGATGTTTCTGAAACTTATAGCCATCACTGATGATCGGCATCAGGTACTAGAACTAGCTTCCAAGATTATGCAAATACAAAATGTTGTAGATTTTATTCATATTCGTGAAAAAAAGAAATCTGCTCGTGAACTGATTAGGTTACTGGAGTTATTACTTGATAAAGGTGTCCCTAAGGATAAAATCGTTTTTCATGACCGTTTAGACGCAGCTTTATTGTCTGGAATTCGCAATATACATCTGCCAGGCCATGGTCTTCCTACTAAACAAGTAAGAGCAAAGTTCCCATTTATGAGGATCGGCTGTTCAGTTCATTCCTTTGAAGAGGCGAAACAGTCAGAAGAAGATGGTGCAGACTATGTTCTTTATGGTCATGTTTTTGAAACAAATAGTAAGGCAGGACTGGCACCTAGAGGGGTAAAAGAGCTTGAGGAAATAAAGAAGAGGCTTGTTATTCCTGTATATGCCATCGGAGGAATTACAGCTGATAGAGTTGACGACATCCATGTGGATGGTATTGCTGTAATGTCTGGTTTATTTTCTGCTGAAAATCCTAAAGCAGCAGCAATGTATTACTTAGAGAAATGTAAGGAGAGGACCATGATTGGGGAAATTTTATGATGTTGCAGTTATTGGCGGCGGGATTATAGGGAATTCCATTGCTTATTACTTGGCTAAAGAAAAGGTATCTACAGCTGTTTTCGAAAGCGGACAAATGGGAGGTAAAACAACAAGTGCAGCTGCGGGAATGCTTGGGGCTCATTCAGAATGTGATGATCTTGAGGTGTTCTACCCTTTTGCAAGGAAAAGTCAGCAGTCCTATGCTATTTTAGAACAGGAATTGCGTGACTTGACAGGGATTGATATCAGGAAAACAGCAGGCGGTATTTATAAACTTGCTTTCAATGAAAATGAGAAACAGGAGCTCTTGCCTTTGTGCTCATTACAAACGGTAGAATGGCAGGATGCAAGATTCATAAGGCAGGCAGAACCCGCCATAACAAGTGAAATTCTTGGGGCTGCTTACATAGAAGAGGATGTCCATGTCTTACCGAAAGCTGTTTGCCAAAGCTTCTGTCAAGGCGCCCAAATATATGGAGCAGATCTTTACGAATTTACCCATGTATATGATATCCAAAAAAATGGGGGTATCTTTAATGTAAAAACACAAGCAGGCGATTTTGAAGCGAAACATATAGTGGTTGCCAGCGGTGTTTGGAGTAATACTTTTTTCCATCAATTAGGACTTGCCAATCGGATTATTCCGGTAAAGGGGGAATGTCTTTCCGTATGGAAAGAGGGGATTCAATTACAGCATACCCTTTTTCACGAACATTGTTATATCGTCCCGCGAAGTGATGGCACACTCGTGATTGGCGCGACGATGGTAGAAAATAATTGGAGTGAAAAACCTACGATTGGCGGTTTGGCACAAATGATAGCAAAAGCAAAATCATTGCTGCCGGCAATTGAAAGAATGAAGGTTGCTTCTATCTGGGCAGGGTTAAGGCCGCAAACATTTGATGGCCGGCCATTTATCGGGCATCATCCTGAAGATGATCAAATATTATTTGCTGCAGGTCACTTCCGAAATGGGATTTTACTCGCACCTGCTACGGGACAAATGATTAAAGATTTTATTTTACAAAGAAAAGTGGATGAGGGTTTGGCAGAAGCCTTTAGAATCAATCGTAAAAGCCATGTTTTAGTATAAAGGAGAGAATAAGATGACCATTCAATTAAATGGCCTGCAAGTGGAACTTCCCGAAAGTGTAAGGAATGTGGAAGATTTGCTTAAGCATTATCAATTAGAAGGTCGAATAGTGATTATTGAGTTAAATCATGAAATCGCTGACAAAAGCAAGTATACAGAGCTGTCAATTGCCGATGGAGATAAAGTTGAAATGATTCATTTTGTAGGAGGAGGATAAAAATGCTAAAAATTGGAGATCAATTATTTCAGTCAAGATTATTGCTTGGTACAGGGAAATATCCGTCTTTTGAGGTACAAAAGGAGGCTGTTCGAGTTTCTGAGGCAGAAATTTTAACTTTTGCTGTTCGCAGAATGAATATTTTTGAACCTACACAGCCAAATTTTTTGGAACAATTGGATTTAAGTAAATATAAACTTCTGCCAAATACAGCTGGTGCAAAAACAGCTGAGGAGGCAGTTCGCATTGCTAAGCTTGCTAAGGCTTCTGGTTTATGTGACATGATTAAAGTAGAGGTAATTGGCTGTGATAAAACACTATTGCCTGACCCTGTTGAAACATTAAAAGCGTCAGAAATGCTGCTGGAGGAAGGTTTTATTGTCCTGCCATATACTTCAGATGATGTGGTGCTGGCAAAAAGGCTAGAAAATCTAGGGGTACATGCGATTATGCCAGGTGCTTCGCCAATTGGATCTGGAAAAGGTATTGTGAATCCATTAAATCTTAAATTTATTATTGAGCAATCTTCCATTCCTGTAATTGTTGATGCTGGCATAGGTTCGCCAAAAGATGCGGCCTTTGCGATGGAGCTCGGAGCAGATGGTGTATTGCTGAATACAGCAGTTTCAGGAGCCAAAGATCCAGTAAAAATGGCTTTGGCGATGAAAATGGCCGTTGAAGCAGGACGACTTGGTTTTGAAGCAGGCCGGATTGGTGAAAAGGAATATGCGGCAGCCAGCAGTCCTCAAGAGGGGATGGTCACTTCTTGAATACATCAAGATATTCAAGGCAGGAATTATTCCCGCCAATTGGAGCAGCTGGGCAGGCAAAATTAAAGGATGCTCGGGTATTGGTTGTCGGTGCAGGTGCACTCGGCACCTCCAGCGCCGAAATGCTTGTACGGGCAGGTGTCGGCCATGTAACGATGGTAGACCGTGATTATGTAGAATGGAGTAATTTACAACGACAACAGCTATATACAGAAACGGATGTAAAGAACAAGCTGCCAAAGGCAATTGCCGCCCAAAATCGTTTAATGGAAGTCAATAGTGAAGTTGAAATCACAGGTATTGTTTTAGATGTAAACGGAACAAATGTGGAGGAATTAGTACAAAATCATCATTTAATTCTAGATGCAGCAGATAATTTTGAAACACGTTTGATTGTCAACGATGCGGCTGTACAGTATGGAATCCCGTTTGTATTTGGCGCATGTGTTGCCAGTTATGGTATGACGTTTCCGATGATTCCAGGCAAGACCCCATGCCTGCATTGTTTGATCAATCATCTGCCGTCTCAAAATCAAACGTGTGATACGGTTGGCGTGATTAGTCCAATTGTCCAGTTGGTGACAGCTTATCAAGTAACATCAGCCTTGAAAATATTAACAGGAAATGAGATAACACCCAGCCTTCAATCATTTGATATTTGGAAAAATGAACAGGCAGAAATAAATGTTTCAGCCTTAAAAAATAAAGACTGTCCAACATGCGGCAGCAATCCGACCTATCCTTTTTTGGCATATGAAAATCAAACAAAAGCTGCCGTACTTTGCGGGAGAAACACTGTACAGATCAGGCCGGGGCTGGAAAGGGAGATTTCTCTTCAACAGCTCGCACAACGCTTAAAAGAACTTGGAAGTGAAGTGGTTTTAAATCCGTATTTAGTTTCTTGTACCTTTGAGGACTTTCGTTTGGTCTTTTTTAAAGATGGCCGGGCACTTATACATGGAACAAGCGATACGGGCCAAGCAAGAGCTATTTATAATCGAATAATTGGATAGAAGAGTAAGAATATAATCTTACAAATTCTAGTGAGTGTGATATCTCAAACAACGAAGGTTAGTATATAGCTAGACCTTCGTTGTTTACTTAATAAAATCTTCGCCAGCCTCTCGTTAATTTGATCCCTCAAATTCCTTTTTCCTTAAAATTTTATTTGCCCAATGAACATGAACTTTTTTATAAAAATGAGTCAAAAATAATCACACCTATACTTTAATATTCTAAAAATTGATAAATAACTGAAAATGATATATTATTTGTTTAAAATAGATAATTATTTAGTAAAGAAGGTGTATAGTTGTGAATGATATCTGCAGATTATTAAAAATAATGAAGGAGAAAGAAAAACAGCTATTTGCTATGGCTACAATCTGCCGTGTGGATGGATCTGCTTACCGCCGGGAAGGGGCGAGGATGCTTATAATGGAGGATGGCAGTTATTATGGAACCATTAGTGCTGGCTGTTTGGAACAGGATTTAATCTATCAGGCTGAGGATGTAATCAAGTCACTTTCATCGAAAACAGTTCAATATGATTTGAAATCCGAAGATGATCTATCCTGGGGGCAAAATGCGGGATGTGACGGAAACATTGAGGTTTATATTGAACCGATGGGATGGCAATGGAATAAGTTAAATAAAAATATATATCTATGGCCATATATAGAGGAACAGTTAAACAAAGGAATAGCGCTAGTGTCAGTTAAATGTTTGTCTTCTGAAAGTAAAATTGAAAACGTTATTTTATACTCTGAAAATGGGTCAATAAGCGGACCTTCTATTGATCAAGATATTCAACGATTTATTTCCCCTTTGGTGAATCAGTTTTTAAAGGAAGGAAGAAAGGCAAAATATATTCATGTTAACGAGCTTGAAGATGATTTTTTATTTGAGTTGTATGAACCAAAAGATCATTTATATGTATTTGGAGCAGGCCCTGATGCGGAGCCGCTGGTTAGACTTGCTTCACAGGTTGACTTTACCGTTTCCGTGATTGATCCAAGAGAGAGCCGCTGTAATGAAACATTTTTTCCCCATGCAGATCACCTGTTTGTTGAACATCCAGGAACCTTCTTTACAAATAGATCAATACCTAAAAACAGTTTTGTTATCGTTATGACTCATAATTTTAATAGAGATAAAGAAATAGTGAACCATCTGCTTCAGTTTCCACCTAAATATCTTGGGGTATTGGGACCAAGAAGGCGGACAGATAGATTAGTAGAGAATAAAAATGCATTGCCGCTTATTCACTCTCCAATTGGTTTGGATATTAACGCAGAAGGTCCAGACGAGATTAGTATTAGCGTACTTGGGGAATTAATAAAGGTCCGTAACCGATTTCAAAAAGAGCTAAGAATCCAGCGAACCATTGAATGTCAAATATAATAAATGATGAAGAGGGCTGTCTTTTTTTCGAAAAGATTGTCCTTTTTTTATTTGACAGTAAAAAGAATCAATTTACAAATAATGTTTTAGTGATAGCAGAGATGAAATTAATGATTTGAGACTAATGGTAGTAAAATTGTCCTATTTTCATTAAGGACTAAAGTCTATTGGATAGTTTTCCCATTCAATGTAAAATATACAAGATATTAAATTAGGTGTTACCAAGTTTAAAAGGAAATCAAGGGGGATATAAAAAAGATGGGGTTTAGAAAAACAGCTATGCTGGTTTTGGCTTTACTAGTTATATTTGCCTTAGCTGCGTGTGGTTCAAACGAGACAAAAGAAAAAAAGACGTCTGCTGAACCAGTAGAACAAACTAAAAAAAAGGAAACGAAAGATCCTGAGAAAGCTGAAAATCAAAAAGAAGACATGGAGATTGCTACAACAATAGAAGAAATCATCAAGGAAAAATCGGGGAAATACTCAGCGAATGGATATAATAAAGCCATCGTTCACCGTGATTTGGACAAACACAGCTTCCAGGATAAGGATAGCTTCCAAGTTTATAACTATTTATTAGGGTTAATGAATGAAGGAGAAAAGTATGAGGAATTTGTTACCTTTGCTGAAGAGTTTAATCCGAATATAGAGACGGCATTGACAAAAACACCGGAAGGAAAAATTTCGGATGAGGTTTCAAGTGGAAACATTGGCACATCGAATATTGCGATTTTATTAGACGCGAGCGGGAGTATGGCTGCCAAAATCGGCGGTAAAACAAAAATGGAGCTGGCCAAACAAGCAATTGAAGAATTTGTGGCTTCCATGCCAGAGGATTCGAATATCTCATTAAGGGTATATGGGCACAAAGGAAGCAATAAGGACAGTGATAAAACCGTTTCATGTGGCAGTACGGAATTGGTTTATGGTTTAAAACCATATGAAAAAGAACGTTTCAAAGAGTCTTTAGGAAAATTTGAACCAACTGGCTGGACACCGATTGCCAAGGCCATTAATGAGACCAAAAAGGATTTTGAGAAAGCCAATCTAGCTGGACAAAATATCATCTATGTCGTCAGTGATGGTATTGAAACCTGTGAGGGAGATCCGGTTAAGGCGGCAAAAGATCTCCACGATTCTAATATTCAAGCAATGGTAAATATTATCGGTTTTGATGTGGATAATAACGGCCAAAAGCAATTAAAGGAAGTAGCAGAAGCAGGTGGCGGTCAATTCGAAACGGTTAATACGGCTGAACAATTTAAGCGTGTTTGGGAAAAGGAACGCGTACGTTTATATAATGAATGGAGCCGTTGGAGTTCTGAAAATTATAATCAAGTATCTTCAGAGAGCTCTGATAAATTAAATGCACTTTATGGGAAAAAATCTGATTTTACTAATTTAATGTATGATGAAAAAAACCATCTAGCTGACGCTGTATACTATTTGCGGCAAAAAGAACAAATTAGTGCGGAAACAAGGGAAGAAGTGGAAAGTCTCATTCAGCAGCGAAGAAAAATAATTGAAGATTATATTGATAAAAAATATAAAGATCTCATCAAACATGTTGAAACAGAGGGGAAACGGATCAGAAAGGAAATCGATGATAAGGGCAGGAAAATGAGAGAAAAATATAGCAGTTAAACATTTTGTTCGAACAGTAGAATCCCCAGTATTGGGGATTCTTTTGTTTTTATTATAATAATATTATGTAAACTGATGAAAAAATGTCAACAACAATAACACCCACACATAAGATAAATTATTCTTTATGGGGGTGTTTCAATGCATAGATGGTTAAAGGCATTCATTCTCACATATCTTTCTTTTTTATTTTTCGGAAGTTTTATAGCCATTGGGCTGCTTTGGACAGGAATGATCGAAAACGTACTCCCTTTTGTTTCTGACATTAAAATTTTCCTTTATTATTTTTTTGCCGGTGCTATTGGCGGTTCCTTAAGGCATCTTTACATGTTTTGCTGTCACTACATGGATGGGGAATTAACGGATTACCGCAAGTGGATTATGTACATTTTCTTTCCGATTTTTGCAACCGGTACAGCTGTCGTGGCAGTCATGTTAATTCAAAGCGGAATCTTATTAATAGAGTTTACCGATTATGGAGACACACCCTATGCCCCGATTAGTATAGCGTTTTTTGTGGGATTTGGATTCAATCGTTTTGTGAATAAACTAAATATGGTTTCGAAAAATTTGTTTAAAACTGGGACAGATAATCAGGGGGAAGTAAGGAAGGAAACCTAATTTAAGAAAAAGTTCAGTTCTTGTAACTGAACTTTTTCTTTTGATATTAACTATTCCATCATCTTGTAATTGTGCCTGTGGCAGGGCATTTGTTCCGATAATGTCATTTCCTGCGTGCTTTCATATCCTTTAATAAAACCTCTTCTCACAGATAATGATTGAAAAACGTTAAATTGTTTACTGATGAAAGCCATTAGTTACGGGCAACCTGCATCACCTCATAAAGAATCCGGTTGAATAATATATTTCATGATGGAAACTAAGGGGATATAAATACAATCCCAGTAATGTAAACTATAATAATAGGAAACACCAAATTGATACCCACATAAGATATATGATCTTGAATAGGGGGAATAAACTTTGCCATAAGCAGGAGGTAATGGAAATGGCTGCCGTCACTATTCTAATACCGGGAATTCAAGGAACTAAGCTCGTTAATTCTAATACTTTAAATTTTGATACGATTTGGTCAGGAATCCAAAGTAAATATGAAACGATTTATGACCTCGCATTAAAGCAGGACCCACGTTTTGAGGTCAGTCCAAGAACCATCATTGAACGAAGCGATATTGAGGATTTACCATATCGGGAAGCCATTTCTGTATTGGAACATAAGATAAAATCTCCTGTTTATATTTTTGGGTATGACTGGAGAAAATCGTCAGCAGAAACGGCCAAGCTTTTAGCTGCTTATATTGATTATTTGAAGGAGAAACTAGCTGTCAATTCTTTTAATTTTATCGCTCATAGTCTCGGTGCAATGGTTTTTAGCTGTTATTTAAAACAATTGCAGGGCAATTATGAGGTGATTGAACATGCTGTTTTAGCCTCCTGTCCCTTTAAAGGAGCGGTCAGGGCATTAGTTTCGTTAGCAGCAGGGGAAGGTGGTTTGAAGTTCCCGCTTTTTAATTCTAATGATGAATTTAGAAAAATTGCTCGTACTTTTCCATCTGTTTTTGAATTGTGTCCCACTTACAAGAATGCGATTGTCTTTGAAAATGGAGCAGAATTTGATTTATTCAATCCAGACCATTGGCAGTCCAATATTGGGGATGATGATCTGGGAATGTTTCTAAACAGGATCCAACATATTAAAACCTTTTGGAGTAAACATGACCCGGCAATGCTTAATCTGGAGTCCCTTCCTGAAGAAATTAGAAAAAGAATTTTAATTTTAGCTGGCGAAGGTGAAGAAACGAAAAAGAAAGTCATTGTTAAGCCTGTTAGCCCGGACGGCAGAGCAAAAAATTTCTTTCATTTTGATTCTCCAGATGCAAACGGCGATGGAGATGGGGTGGTCCCATTAGATAGTGCGGCCTTTTACAGTGAAAAGGTGTTAACACTTGCTGTTAAGAAAAAGTGGAGTAATCTTGCAATGCACGCGCTCTTCTTGAATGATGGGCGGGTACAGACACTTATTACCAGATTTTTATTGAATCAAAATGTGGCACGCGCACAAGGAGTTCCTTGGTGGTCCGTACTTGACGGTTCCGTAAGGCAATTGAATTAAAAAACACACCTTTGGCACATATTACCAAAGGTGTGTCTGTTTTTATTCTATTTTGTTATCGTTTGTTCTGTTTTTAAAGTAGTTGCTTTTTTATCTTTCATCCGGTTAAAAATGGTTGCCAGGATCGGACCGGAAATATTATGCCATACACTGAAAATCGCGCTTGGTACGGCAGATAGTGGTGAGAAGTTAGCAGCTGCAAGAGCGGCACCCAACCCAGAGTTTTGCATACCAACCTCAATGGCAACAGCTTTTTTCTTGGAAAGATCCATCTTAAATAATTTTCCAAAGAAGTATCCGATTAAATATCCTAGTATATTGTGTAATATAACAACTGCAAAGATTAGAAGTCCAGTTTTAGCGATGTTTTGTTGGTTTACAGAAACAACAGCTGTCACAATGGCAACAATCGCGATAATGGAAACAAGGGGCAGTACCTTTACGCTTGCCTCCGCTTGTTTATTAAATAATCTCTTGATAACGACTCCAAGCACAATTGGTACGATAACAATTTGAAGAATAGAAACGAATAAACTGCTTGGATCAACTGGAATCCATTGACTTGCAAGCAATAAAATCAATGCCGGCGTTACAATCGGTGCAAGAATGGTTGTACATGATGTAATGGTAACACTTAATGGCACATCACCTTTAGCCAAGAATGTCATTACGTTTGATGATGTCCCTCCAGGGCAGCAGCCTACTAAAATAACCCCAACAGCAATTTCAGCTGGAAGATGTAAACCTTTTGCAAGGAGAAAAGCGATACCGGGCATAATCAAAAATTGCCCAACAACACCAATTGCTACATCTTTCGGCCGTTTTAATACTTCTTTAAAATCACTCGTGGATAATGTCAGTCCCATTCCGAACATAACAATTCCTAACAATAAATTAATATGCGGGGCAATCCAGGTAAAGCCTGATGGTGCAAAGAATGATAGAAAGGCAAATAATAGTACCCAGATGGCAAACGTACTGCCAGCAAATTGACTGACACGTTCTAAAGTTCTCATGGTGATCCCCTTCTTTATAAATATTTTTGTATTGAAAGTATTATAGAATAATATTTTAATAAACTCAATAGTGGGAAAATTATTTTTTTCAAAAAATAAATTTAATTCAAATCAATTCGGCTTGCTAAAAGGATTGGTATCGTTTTCATATTTTTGAAAAAATTTATAAATAATTCAGGGATTTTGATAAAGTAAAAAAATGTCCTTCATAATCATGATGAAGGACAAAATTATTATATTAACTGGGAGCTTTTAAATTCCAATTTTTTTGTGGTTTCGAGCTGGATTGGTTCTCCTAGTTCTAACTGGATCTTTTTTGAAAATAGCGGCCCGTCGAAGACATATGTATGATACTCGCCTGATTCACCCATTGGGCAGCTGGTGGTTTCTTGTATATCCTCCACAAAATGGTTATCTATCATTCTACCAAGCCATGATTCATTTAAAACATCATCACGTACACGGATTACAATCGCTTGATAACCCGAATTGACAAAGTCTTCGAGCAATCCAAGAGTGGATTCTTTTGTGGCCCAAAGAGGGTAGATTGCATCAATATTGGCAGCTGCAGCTGTTTTTTCACCCCATTCGCGATGCTCGTCTAAATACAGGTCGCCATAAGCAATTCCTGAAATTTGATATTTTTGTTTTAAAAATTGCAGTGCCTCAACAAATTGGTCGGTATAGCTTTCAAACGTGCATTCAATAACATGAACCGGAATGGAAAGGGCTTCTCCTTGTAAGCGGATCATCTCTGTCCGTTCACCATGCCCAAAGGTTCTTCCCAATTCTTTCGGTGCGGTTGTCACCAATGATACTACTTCATAACCCTGTTCTACTAAAGTATGCAGGGCCATACAGCAATCCTTTCCGCCGCTCCAGGATAGTACGATTCGCTGGTTCAAATTTGATCACCCTTATTGTTTATTTGTTTACCATATTTCTAGTCTATCATAAGATTTGATAGAATAAATGATAAAATCAGACAACTATTACCTTAAGCAGGAGGTGTTTTGAATATCTATTTGGAGATAAAATGGTATACAGTTGGAAATATCTGCTAAATGTTTTTCCATCCAAATAATCTGAAAGTCCCTGCGTCATGAACAATGAAGATGATGGAGGCTTTTCAAATGAGCATTGAACTAGCCATCATAATATTAGCGTGCTTTTTACTATTAGTGATGGGCTATGTGTTCGTTACGATCCCAAAGCATGATGATGAAAAAGGGTTGATTATTACTCCCAAGGGATTTAACATACGTTTTCCATTCTCCCTGTTTAGTATTCTGTTTGTCATCGCCTTTGTTAAACTGCCGCATATCCCAACCGATTATCAAACAATCAGCTATCTATTACTGGCAAGTAAATTTATCTCCATTCTTACCTTGGCAGGCAATATCGTTATTTTAAGGTAGTGTAAAAACAAATAATAAGTTTTGAATGTTTTTTTCAAGGAATCCATCCCAAGATTTGCAAAATGGTTAACCCAATTTCAAAGGCAATCAAAATCACAATAATCCATTCCACAAATAATCCTCGGATGGAGTGGCTGATCGTGGAGAATCCATCCATAATATTGTATAAAATGTCGGTTTTACTTTTTAAAATTTTATAACGGTCATTCAGTTCGAAAAATTCCGTCATTTGGTCGTAAAAATCATTGGCAGGGCTGCTTGTCCATGTAATATCAGGTTTGTCCAAAATCATAATGTAAGCGAGAGTGTTATATTCGTGGCGGACGATTTTGGCCGTTGTTCTAGCCAGTTCCTTATTGCCAATCCTCAGATTTCCACGTTCCAGCCGGTCAATCATGGTTTCAAGCTTGTCATGAATTTTCCCTAGCTGCTCTTCCGTTTTTTCCAAAGCGACTGATTTCGCAATGACGGTTGAAATTAATTCGGGATAAAAATTCTCAAATTCCGGTACCACAACATATTCATCCGTGAGTTCAATTGTTTCCGTTTCCTGTACATGAAGACTGTAATCATCTGTAAACCTGTCTTTATTTTTCAGGTCTATATCAGGTTCAAAGGAATGGATATATTTCAAAAAGGTTTGAATTTCATCATGGTGTGAGAAGTTAATAAAAACGATACTGCCAAAGGAAAAAATCAACACCATTTGCAACTGGTCTATATTTTTTTCCAGGGTAGAGGAGAGAATTTTACTTCTCAAAATTAATGGCTGTTCCCATGTAAATTTTTTAGGGATGCCGCAATGAACTGCAATCTTGTTTAAATCAATTTCATTCGAGACTGCATAAGCTTTAAATGTCATGTCCATCATTTTAATCACCTTTTCTGAACAATATCAGTGGCTAGTTTTTAAAAACATGTCTGCCGATAACGAGTGTGGTTGCTCTTGAATCAAGCCATCTGTTTTCAGCGATGGCGGGATTGTAAAAGAATAAAGAATTGCCTGCAATATTCCGTTTTTCTTTTAACGCATCCTTTACAGCATTAATGGAATCACCATTTGCAGGCTTATTAATTTGTCCATTTTGAACTGGCTGGAACTGACTTTTTTGATAAATCACCTCTTTAATTGTGTTCGGAAACTTGGAACTTGCAACTCTATTAAGGACAACACAGGCAACAGCGATTTTTCCTTGATATGGTTCGTCTTCTGCCTCAGCCCTTACTAATCTAGCTAAAAGTTCCAACTCAGATTGTGAATATCCCACAATTATTTCTGGTTTTGGCCTCGCTTTTTCTGCCTCTTTTTCTAGTATATGTACAGTTTGACCAACATATATCAAATCAAGATTTTTTATTTGCGGATTCATTTTCGCTAAATCTTCCAATGTCAAATGATTCTCTCTAGCAATCTTTGACATGGTATCACCTGTTTTAACGGTGTAGGCAAATACAGGGGAAGTTAATAGTATCGATATTACTAATGTAAGCGCTAAAATGAGTTTTTTCAATATCCTTTCCTCCTAGTTTTAACTCTTGTATAATTCCTATTTCTATGAGCCTGAACAAATGGTTAGTATTACAAGAATGATAGGTTCGTATTACAGTTTGGTTACATATAAGTTTTTTGATTTCAAATCACTACATGATTTACTGGTGCGAAATGAAAATAATGTTAAAATGGTAAAAATGTAATTGGTTTTATTCGTAGCAGGATAAGTTAAATAGAAAAATGTTTGACTGCATTTGTTGAAACACCGGATACTCGAAACGGCAAAGTGATCAGGCATGGTGAGCGGTTAAGGGGAAGTTTTAGGAAATCATTATTGCTGTTGAGGCAGGATAGGATGTTTTTTGAATAGGGGAGCATACCCGCAGATACTATGCTGCTTCATCTCCGGAAAAAAGTTGGAGTCAACCGGTTGTCCTGCAGGATCTATTCCACATAAAGATGTTATGAAATCAATTGAGATGTTAAGGTAAGTAATTACTTCAAAGGATCGCTATGAAGTGGCAAAGTGGGAAGCAATGAATAAGGATAAAGTTTTTTAATCAAATCCACTATTTTCTCTGACAGATAAATACACATTTTCTGCGTCCTATGTAAATTGTATGCGGCCGCAGAAAATCAGTCTCCGAATAGACAGTCTCTACATAAAAAATGTCTTTTAAGATTTTCCCTTTTCTTAATTATGTCAAAGATTAAAATATTATCTGGACGAAAATAAATTAATTAAAGTAAAATATAGTAGTTTACAGATAAATTTGAAGATTTCATCGTTACTAGTATTAACGATTTAAACACGGTAACCGCGATATGGAGGAAATATGAAATTTAAAACCAAACTGTATATGAGTATCGGGTTTTTATGGCTATTTATTCTGATTATTGCTGTAATATTATTAAATATGCTTGAACAAACGACAGTAAAAATGAACGAAGTGGTAAATGATTTAAATGAAAGAATTGAAATGGCAGCAGTAATGAAAAATGAAACTTCCCAAATTGGTTTAGAACTTGGGTTGATGGCATCGGATCGAAATGATGAAATTCATATAAACGCAGAGGATGATTGGGAAGATTCACAAATGAAATTGCAAAAAGCAATGGAATCTCTTGAACAGAGAGATAAAACCGAGAAAGCTCAAGAGTTAATTGCAACGTACAGAACGCTTTATCAAACTTATCAGAATCTGGGTGATGAAGCTTTAGCAGCCAAAAATCGAAATAAACAAGTGGAATTTCCGGCTTCTTATTGGAAAAATGCAGAAATCAACAGGCAAAGAATGATACAAATTGCCGACCTATTATGTGTATTGGAAAAGCAGACATTGAAAAATGAACTTTTCCGGACAAAGGATACTTATAATTGGGCGGTCACAATGATTTATGTCTATCTAGCGATTGCCCTGTTAATAGGAGTTGGGTTTACATTCTGGATTATTCGAAGCTTGACGATTAATTTAAATAAGGTGACATCTGTTATGAAACAGGCAACCACCTCTGATTTTGAATCCATGCCGCGAATTAATCTATCGGCGAAAGGGGAATTGGGAGAAATTGCAGCAGCTTTTAACAAAATGGCGGATGCTCTTGAAAAGCATAGTTTCAGAGAAAAGGATTTAAAGGAAGCGGCGGAAGCTGAGAGCTGGCTGAATGGAAAAATAGCAGAAATCGCAACAATTTATCCGGAAGTCGAAAGTGTTCAAGAATTGGCAGATTTATTTATAACAAATCTCGTACCCATGGCAGGAGCCAGCAGCGGGATCTTTTATTTGAAAGAATTAGAAGAAGGAGAGCATTATTTTAAAAAGATTTCTTCTTATGCAGTTCTAAATGATTCGGATAATCATAGAAGGTATCGGTTTGGTGAAAGCTTAGTCGGGCAATGTGCCTTAGAAAAGCGTCCCATCATACTGAACGATGTACCCGCTGACTATTTTAAAATAGGTTCAGGCATGGGTGCAAGCCTGCCAAAAAATATTATCATTTTACCAGTTAAAGGTGTCGATGAGGTCCTTGCCGTAATTGAGATAGCCTCATTGGAGACCTATAATCCATTACAGTTAAAACTGTTTGAAGCGGCAGTAGATAACATAGGAATCAAAATCAACCAAATTTTAAATCATATTAAGGTAGAAAAATTATTGCAGGAATCCCAGACCTTAACAGAAGAACTCCAAGTTCAATCAGAAGAGCTTCAGCTGCAGCAAGAAGAACTTAGAACAACAAATGAAAAATTAGAAGAACAGTACGATACCTTAAAACATAAAAACGAAGAAATTGAAAAAGTCAGGGGAGCGCTTGAAGAGAAAGCACAGCAGCTTGAGATCAGTTCACAATACAAATCGGAGTTTTTAGCCAATATGTCTCATGAATTAAGAACGCCGCTTAATAGTTTGCTAATTTTAGCAAAAATATTGTCTGATAACATGGATGGAAATCTTACATCGAAACAGGAGGAATATATTCGAACCATTTATTCTTCCGGCAAAGATTTACTTCATTTAATAACGGATGTGCTGGATTTAGCTAAAGTTGAGTCGGGTACATTAGATATTAATTGCAAAGAAATAGAACTAAATGATGTGCTGGAGTATATCCGAAAGCAATTTTCTCCGCTTGCCGAACAGAAACAAATTCAATTTTCAATAGAAATGGATGATCGATTACCTGACATCTTCTATACAGATGATCTGAGGCTTCAGCAAATTTTAAAAAATCTGCTTTCCAATGCGTTTAAGTTTACGGAGGCCGGGAGTGTATTTTTAAAGATTGAGAAAGTGATAAAGGAGATTTACGAAAACCATTCTACAGAAAAAACACAGTTTAAGCCAATGCTTTCGTTTTCTGTTGTCGATACTGGTATAGGTATTGACCAAGATAAGCTGAAGGTGATATTTGAAGCGTTTCAACAAGCAGATGGAACTACCAGCCGTAAATACGGCGGTACTGGTTTAGGATTATCCATCAGCCGTGAAATCGCTCACTCATTGGATGGATTTATAGAGGTTTCAAGTGTAAAAGGAAAAGGAAGCTCATTTACATTGTATGTGCCTTTAGAGTCAGAAAGTCACAATGGGAAGTACTTGGCAATGGAAGAGGCGGCCATCAGTCTTTACGATACTCCGAATACTAAAATAGAACCTATTAGTGAACCAGCTATGCCTAACTTGAAAGACAAAAAAATCTTGATTGTCGATGATGATATTCGAAACCTATATGCTTTAACAGTAGCACTGGAAATGTACGAAATGGAGATTATCGTAGCGGAAAATGGCCGGGAAGGAATTACGGTCTTGCAGGAAAATCCGGATACAGATTTGATATTAATGGATATCATGATGCCAGAAATGGACGGATTCGACGCCATGCGTCAAATTCGCAGGATGCCGGAGTTTTTCGAAAAACCAATCATTGCTCTGACTGCAAAAGCAATGAAACGAAGCAGGGAAGAATGTTTAGAGGCTGGGGCGACAGACTACATCAGCAAGCCAATTAATATAGAACAGTTATTATCGTTAATGCAAGTATGGCTTTATCGTAAGGAGAATTAGTAATGACCTTAAACGAAGACGAAAGAATTAGGCTGCATTTAGAGGAAATAGAAAAAATTGAAATTGAGCTTTTTCTCGAAGCATTAATTCGCTTTTATGGGTATGATTTTCGAAATTATGCCTTTCCGTTTCTTAAAAGGAGAATCAAACATCGCGTTCAGCAGGAACATCTTACAAGTATATCAGCACTTCAGGAGAAAGTTTTACGTGATTCGGAAACCATGAAAAGGCTTCTTACCGACTTTTCCATTAATGTGACCGAAATGTTCCGTGATCCTTCCTTTTTTAACTCAATAAGGACAAAAGTCATACCGATTGTAAAGAATTTTTCTGAAATTAAAATATGGCATGTTGGGTGTTCTTCAGGTGAAGAAGCTTATTCTATGGCTATACTTCTATATGAAGAAGGAATCTATGAGAAATGCCGGATTTTTGCCACAGATCTTAATAATGATATTCTTGAAAAGGCGAAGAATGCTACATTTGCATTAGACGTTATGCAGCTCTATACGAAAAATTACTTAGAGGCTGGAGGGAAAAGATCCTTCTCAGAGTATTATAAGGCCGTGGATGAAAAAGTAATCTTTCATTCTTTTTTAAGAAAAAATATCGTATTTGCTCAGCATAATTTAGTCACTGATCAATCTTTTAATGAATTTGATATTATTATTTGCCGAAATGTATTTATTTATTTTAATAGAAATCTGCAAAATCAAGTTCACAAGTTATTATATGATAGTTTAAGCCTGTCAGGTTTTATTGGACTGGGAAAAAGAGAGGGGATGAAGTTTACAAACTATGGAAACTGCTACAGAGAAATTGACGCATCCGACAAACTTTATCAAAAAATCAAATAATCCTCCCTCAAATAAGGTAAATATTTTAATGGTGGATGATTGTCCAGAAAATCTACTAGCACTAGAAGCAGTCTTGATTTCTCCAAACTATCATTTGGTCAGAGCAAATTCCGGAAAAGAAGCGTTGAAATGTATGCTGAAGCAAGATTTTGCTGTCATTTTATTAGATGTTCAGATGCCAGGACTGAATGGATTTGAAACAGCTAAGCTGATTAAGACACGAGAGAAAACAAAGCATATCCCGATTATTTTTATAACCGCGATTAGTCAGAATATGGAGCATGTTCTTCAAGGGTATGAGGCTGGTGCAATAGATTATATTTTTAAACCATTTCAGCCTGAAACATTAAGAAAAAAAGTGGAGCAATTTGTTGAAATCCACCAAAATCATGTTGAAAGCCTGCAGCAAACGGTGAAGGAACGGACAGAATCATTGCATAAGAAATTAGGGCAGGCTACTTACCATTTAAGGCGTTCGGAAGCACTCTCTAAAGCTATAGGTGAAACCATTTTAGATACCATTATTGTGTTTGATGCCGATGGGTCGATTTTGTCTGCAAATCCGGCTGTTAAAAGTATGTTTGGATATGAAGAAGAGGAAATAATCGGCAGACATGTTTGTTTACTAATCATAGAACCAGATGATGGCAGCTCAGAAAACAGCAGGCACACTTGGTTATCTTCTATGAAGCAATCAGCTGGAAAAGTAATGGAATCAACTGCCTATCGTAAGGATGAAAGCTGCTTTTATGCGGATATCCTTATCGGCCAAACAATGGTGGAAAACCAGCAGATATTTGTTTGTACCATTCGGGATATAACAGAAAGAAAACAAATGGAAAAAGTCAAAAAGGCACAATTACAAATGATGGAAAGGATGGTTTCGGCAAGAACGATTGAACTTACAAAGGCGAACAAGGAACTGCAAAAGGAAATCGAAGAACGAAAACGAATTGCAGACCACCTGTACCGTTTACAAGAAAGATTTCAAAAAATCTTTGAAGCAAGTCCTTGCCTTATGGCCATATGCTCCCAGGAAGAATTCATTTTTACTGATGTCAATTCCAGCTGGTTGAATTTAACTGGCTATCAACGCCATGAATTAATCAATCAGAAAATAAAGGAAGACCATTTTATTGATGAGGCAACCGGGAGACCGATTCTACTTGAACAAAAAAACTTGAATAAAAAAATCCACTATCAAACAAAGACTGGAGAGATTCGTGAGGGACTATTGTCGACTGAAATCATTGATATTGCCTCAAAACCATGTATGTTGGTCGTCTTAACGGATATGACAGAACAAGCGCAATTAGAAAAACAGCTCTCCCGTTTAGACCGCTTGAATTTAATTGGTGAGATGGCGGCAGGAATTGCCCACGAAATCAGAAATCCGATGACGACAGTCCAAGGTTTTTTACAAATTGCAAGGGAAAGCAGTGAGCGTGTATCTTCGGAGATTATCGATATCATGCTGGAGGAATTAGCAAGGGCAAATTCTATCATATCTGAATTTCTCAATTTAGCAAAAAATAAAATCAGTATGAAGAAAAAGCAAAATCTAAATACCATCCTTGGTGCCTTATCACCGTTGATTCAGGCAGAAGCACTAAGATCTCGAAAGTATGTAAAATTAAATTTAAATGAATGTCCGGATATATTGCTGGACGAGAAAGAAATTCGCCAGCTTATCTTAAATGTAGCACTTAATGGAATTGATGCCATGGCACCCAATGGAAAACTCACGATTAAAACTTTTGTAGAAAAGGACAAAGTCATTTTAGAAATAAAAGATCAAGGAGAGGGTATTCCTTCAGAAATTATGGAGAAAATTGGGACTCCTTTTTTCACTACAAAAGAAAAGGGGACAGGCTTGGGTTTAGCCATTTGCTTTAGTGTTGCAAAACGTCATCATGCTGAAATAGATATTGAAACGGGGAATGAAGGGACGACTTTTTCAGTTCGATTCCCATGTGATTCCTGATAATGGAGGAGAGGGCAGGAGGCAGTGCTAAAAAAAAGAAAGTTCATTATCGTTTTAGCTGCAGTTGTTAGCCTTATGATTCTGAGTTTTATTTCAACATCATTTGCACTTAATAAGCCGAAAATCGTCATTGTTATAAAAAATTTGGATATACAATATTGGGAAATTGTAAAGAGCGGTGCCGAAAAAGCGTTTCAAGAACTAGGTGTCGAAGGAAAAGTGGTTGCACCGCTTGATGGATCTGCGAAAGAACAGAAAAAGTTATTAAAGGAGATTTATAAAGAAAAACCAGATGCCGTCATTGTCTCTCCTATTGATGAGTCCGTCATCCCTGTTTTGGATATGTTTACTAGGATAAAGAAGATTCCTGTCATTTTAATCGATCAAAATGAGCCGTTGGCAAAGAAATCCTCATATGTAGGGGTTGATAACTCAGAATTAGGGGAAAAAATTGGATCATTAATGAGCTCTCAGCTTCATCCCGGAAATAAAGTAGCCGTTTTGGGGGGGAGTCAGTCCATCTTAGTTTTTAGGGAAAGAATAGCTGGTGCTAAAAAAGTTTTAAAGAATGCCGGTATCGTCATAGCTGCGGAAAAAGTCGAACTGCCGGATGATCCTGAGACAATCCGCAGGGAAACACTTGAGATGATAAAAAAACATCCAGATATTAAGGGAATTATTACAGATCATGACCTAATTGCCATCCCTGCGATAAAAGTATTACGGGAACAGAATCTTACCATTCCTGTTATTGGGGCAGATGGAATTCCTGATATGGCGCAATTAATTCAGGATGGATTGGTATCTGCAACTGTGGCACAAAATCCTTATGATATGGGTCATATTGGTGTAGAAACCGCACTAAAAGTAATAAAAGGAGAATCGGTTGACAAATTTGTGAATACGGGTGTTGATATTCTCATTAAAGAAAATTTGCAGGATCGATTAGAGTTTCACAATAAGCTGTTAAAATAACAAAAACAATCTTGAGAGTTAAAGAAATGGAGCGAGTTCTATAAGGACCCGCTCTCATTTTTTAATAAATTTTATCGCCATTAAAAATTGAATTCTTTACTATGACATAATCAACCTTACGAATATCTGCTAATTTTCTGCCCCCCGCATACGAAATCGAGGATTGCAGGTCCTGCTCCATCTCAATCAAAGTATCAATTAGCGGGCCTTTGTAATCTACATACATTTTCTTGCCTTCCACATTTTTACGTTCACCTTTTTGGAATTCTGAAGCAGACCCGAAATACTCTTTATAGCATTTTCCATCTTTTTCATATGTTTCACCAGGAGATTCTTCATGGCCGGCGAATAAAGAACCAATCATGACCATAGAAGCACCAAACCGGACGGATTTAGCTATATCCCCATGTGTCCGAATTCCACCGTCAGCGATAATGGGCTTGCTTGCCGCTTTTGCACACCATCTCAAAGCAGCCAGCTGCCAGCCTCCTGTACCAAAACCTGTCTTGATTTTTGTGATGCAGACTTTACCAGGTCCGATTCCGACTTTTGTTGCGTCTGCCCCGGCATTCTCCAATTCTCTCACAGCGTCTGGAGTTCCTACATTTCCGGCAATAACAAAGGTACCAGGTAAATGTGACTTAATATGATGAATCATATCGATGACAGCATTAGAGTGGCCGTGTGCTATATCGATAGTAATATACTCTGGAACAAAATTCTCTTCCGCTAATTGATGAATGAATTCATATTCACCCTCTTTTACACCGACGCTGATGGAAGCAATTAACCCACGGGATTTCATATCTTTTACAAAATCAAGGCGCGTTTCAGGTTTGAACCGGTGCATGATATAAAAGTAACCGTTTTCTGCCAAGAAAATAGCAATTTTTTCATCTATGATTGTCTGCATATTCGCAGGAACAACTGGCAATTTAAACGTATGACCCCCAAAGGTTACACTTGTATCACACTCAGAGCGGCTTTTAACCACCGATTTTGCAGGAATCAATTGAATATCTTCGTAATCAAATACATTATCCATAAATTACACTCCTAAACACGAATGATTAATTATTTATGTAAATAATTGTTCGTACATTTGATAATTTACCCTATTTTTATCAGTATGTCAAAATATTTTCATAAATATGTGTAAATTTCTTATTAAAACGTCTCTATTAGTGAAGGACACGTAATAAAAGAGTATAGATTTGGATATGATGGAAGGTAAAATTGATGAAAAGGTGAAAGCCCAGCCATGAAAGAACCCTTCGAATATCCTCAGCTCTTTTATAATGAAGTGATTTTTTATTTAGAAAAAAAATGGAACCGTTCACTTAGCGATCATGAACGTCATGTATTAATAGAGGGTTATCGCTATGGGAGAATGATTGAGGCGGAAAATGAAATAACCATTATGATGGGGGAATAAAATTACTGGGTTTTTCCAATATAATCTAGTATAATCCAGCTAGTTTTCAGAATTAAAATATAATATACTAAGGTATATAGGACATTTTAAGGATGTAACATAACTCTTAAGCTATATTCAACCTTTAGCCCTATAAGTTTTTACTTTTCTTAACTGGAGGTTATCTTATGAGCACAAAACAGCATAAATATAATGTCTTTCAACGAATCGGCCGTGCTTTTAAGTTAAACTTCATGAAACTTCTCCGTTCCCCTGGAGGAGCTAGAAAGGTGTCATTAGGGTTTGCAATTGGATTTGGGTTGGAAATGCTGGTGATATCAACCGCTTCTCTCATATATATTTTATTTGTTCCGATTGTCCGATTGTCCAGGGGATCACTGCCAGCTTCCATTATTGGAAATGTAATTGGAAAACTAACATTCCTGCCAGTCCTGTTACTGCCATTTGCCAGAACACTGGGAAAAGGAATCTTCCCCATGAGGGTTACCCACGGAGAACATATCGCTTTTTCACTACAAAAATTGCTTCATGGTGACTTTCATACACTGATTGGTTTACTCCATGGCGGTTTACATGCCTTAATAGGAATGACCATTTTCGGCTTAATTCTAGGAACTATTTCCTACTTTGTTGTTCATTATCTTTATGAAAAAGAAATCACAAACCGATTAAAAAGAAGACGGCAAAAACGTGAAGTCAAACTTAATAGGATCGATAACATCGTATAGAAAAGATGTAAGGTATTAGTTAATTTAGCCTTACATCTTTTTTATGGTTCATTTACTTAGTGCATTTTTTATATCCCGTTGTAAGCCAAGCATAGGAGAAAATCATTAACTAAGCGGAACATATGGGCCGAAATATGGGAAAGCTGGATGATACCCATAAAGGTTAGGGATGAGGTGATAGACGGTATGTCCCAACTGAACACTATGATAATGGATAGGCAGGCTCCATGGGCCAAACATTTGCGAAGGATATCCTAAATAGATAGGTCCATTCGTTCCAGTAATAATCGTGTGCATGAAATCACCAACTATTGTTTTTTCTAATTAAAAACTGCTGTTAAAACCCTGCCGAAAGAATTCAATTGATGCAGAAATTGTAAGTATGGTATCAAATTCTAGTTAAGTAAAATTATCCGCAGCGAATTTGGAAACTTAGTTGAACTAACCAGTATAAGGGGACTAAAAATTAATAGTGGAAAAAAGAAATTCCGGATAATCAAGTTTTACTTCATTTTACGAGATAATGAAATAAATGAGCCTGTTTGATTGGTATAAAATAAAAAGAACCCATTGACGGGCTCTTCGATGAAAATTATCTTTCTACAGAAACCTTCTGATTGACAATTTCTTTTTCTTCGTCTGTAAACATCCTTTCAGCCATTGGATACAGTACCTGTTCTTCTTTACCAAAGTGGCTGATTAGTGTATGGTAAGCATTTTCAATTAGGTTAGCATTTTTTATTTTTTCATCAGTACTGAATTCTGAGTGGCTTTCAACGTTTTTCAAAAATTCACTGATATAGCCGTGAGCCTGTTCATGTTCATATTCCATTACAGCAATAGGTCCACCGTTTTTGCCAAGGTAAACCTCCATCATTCTGAACAAAATATCTTCTTCACGTTTAGAATGATAATCAAGTTTGGTAGAAAAATCCTTAACCTCCTGAACTAATTCACCAAATAAAGCTCCTTGTTCAACCTCGACTTTTTGACAAAGGGAAAATAAAGTTTGTAGATTTTCCCTAAGCGGGATATGCTCGCTTACCAATTTATTTAGCCCTTCTGAAAGTGTGACAGGATCATTCCCAAACACTCCACCATGACATCCTTGCATAGAAAAAATTCTCCTTTCGATCCTTACTACTCTTAATTATAAAAAAATCATGTCCTTTTTAGTGTGATTTAAGTCACTTAATAGTACTGAAAGTTTTTTAACTAAGTACTAGAAATTCAGAAAATCGTGTTATATAATTGTGATAACAAAACAAATGTGTTATATAACAAAATAATGAAGGGGATAGGTAAATGGTAAAAACAGACGCAATTGCACGCAGAATACTGGGATGGAAATTAAACAGATGGGATCGCTGGTTTGATTATGAAAAAGGGAAGTTTATCCATGATGCTGATTTTCAACCGGAAGAAAATCTAAATCACGCAATGCTGGTTGTTGAAAGATTAGAGGAATTAGGGTTCTCTTATTCCGTAAATGAAAGTTCCCGTGTCTGTTTTAATGGAATTTGTGGAACCGGCGAAACACTTCCTCAGGCTATTACCAATGCAGCTTACTCCATTATCGAGCATCATTCCATTTCAAACAGCACAAAAATGTGGCAGAAATTATGCTAATCTAGAAATTCGGCCTGTCTTGTGATAAAATAGCACTAATTTAATAGTTATCAAGAGTGACTGAGAGATCTGGCTCAATGACGTCACAGCAACCTGCAATATGTAAGGTGCTCCTACCAGCAAAGTACTTTTACTGCTTTGGATGATAAAACGGACTCCCCCCTTCTGTATCCAATGAGGCCACTGAAAAAGTTCTCCTAAATAATGTAAAAAAGGTATAATACCTCATTATCTGAGGGAATTATACCTTTTTTGCTGTATAATTATAGTATCAATTTTGAACGGGTGTGTACTATGATACAA
>NZ_JAMBNQ010000047.1 GCF_023715155.1 Neobacillus mesonae | reverse complement strand
CAACTCATTCATCAATCCCCAAATGTTATTACAAGTGCTTTGAAATCCTGCGAATAAGTGAGTATTCGAGAGAAAATCGTATCTAACTGAGGGAGCTTAAATAGTAAAAAATAAGCGGAGTTTTTTCCGTTATTCAATGAAAAGCACCCGATTTTAGCAGTTTAAAATCAAATAAGGGAAATTCCTCCGTCTATTTCAGCTAATTAACATCCAATTTCCTAAATAAGGGGAATTTCTACCTCTATTTTTTGAACGAATCTTAAAAAGGGAGCAAAAAGCAACAATCTTTTTAGAAAAGAGCCTTTTTTAATAAGGATGTTAAGAAAATGACCCCTATTCAAAATCAGCTTAAGTCTATTGGTTTTCAATTTGATATCGATGAGGATGGCAAATATTTATTTTGCAATATAGATCATAATAGATATTCTCCAAAACAAGATGGTATTGATACGAGTATGCTTTATCCTTAAAAACAAAAATACCAATTACTAAATTAAAATCCCATATTCACGATATTATTCATTCCGTCCATTTAGTTAAAACGATACCACTGCCGATTAACACTATTACTATCTCTACCTCTGATGACGAACAGGTCGATGTTGAATATGATGAATGGGTCAATGATGATGATATAAGGGATTTTTTAAAGGAAGAAATCCGCAGACTTGCTAGAGAGAAATGAGTCTGGGTTTAATGTAATTTGTCCTTCTAATTCATTTGGAAATTAAATTAAAGCGGACTCATGCTCATCCGCTTTAATCGTGGTGTGATCCATCTATTTTATCCTCACATCCGCCTGCCTTGCTGCCCAGTGCACCGCCCAGCAGTATAGGGTGAATACATAATCTTATTGTAGATAACCACCTTTACAATGTTTTACATACCGCCCGTAACACCAATACTTTCGCCGGTAATTGCGGCAGCACCATCTGAAGCTAAAAACACAACAGTAGCTCCAATTTCAGAAGGCTCAAGCAAACGTTTCATCCACTGTTTTCCAAGGATATGATGGTTTAGTGCTTCTTCTACTGTCGTTCCATCTTGTTCAGCTAATTCTGGCAACTGTTTTTCGATTAACTTCGTGCGTACAGGTCCAGGCATGATGGCATTTACTGTAATCCCTTCTTTTGCTGTTTCTAATGCTGCAGTTTGTGTAAATCCGACAACACCAAATTTTGCAGCAACATATGCAGATTTATAAGCGTCCGGTATTCTACCGTGAGCTGATGAAATGTTGATGATACGACCTTTTTTCTGTTTCTTCATCACAGGCAATGCATGTTTTGTTATCAGAAACGTTCCAGTCAAAATAACCGCCAACAATTGATTCCATTTTTCCAATGGAAAATCCTCCACTGGAGAGATGAACTGAAGCCCCGCATTATTAACGACAACATCCAATGAACCACGTTCAGAAACTAAATCGTTAATGGCCTTTTTCACCTGTTCCTCGTCTGCAACATTGACAGAGTAACCTTTTGCATTTCCTAATTTAGCAGCTGCATTTTCCGCAGCTTCCATGTTCAAATCAAAAATGGCAACAAAATCACCATTTTGAATGAATGATTCCGCAATAGCATATCCAATTCCTTGTGCTGCACCTGTTACGATCACTGTACGTTCTTTTTGATTAGTCATTACTATTCCCTCCGATTAAAATTTTCCGTGCTTATCATTAGTTGTTATTTAACTTTTTGGTTTTATTCGTTTCCATACTAATTTTGTTTGCTGTTCTTTCCCATCCACAATGATTGGCTGGCTGCTGATTTCAATGATATTATCCTTTAGCGTCACAAAACGAGGCTGTTTATCGCCAAGCCAGGTCGGATTCATGCTGACAGACATATGATGTGTCACAATTTGATTTTCCTCATCTACTTCATATGGGCCGCAATATGCTAGATAGCCTTGCGCTGCTGCGGCCATCTCTTCTTGTGTTCCAGTATGAAGAGCTCCAGAAGCATACGCAGGTCTGCCTTGACTCATCATCTGGGCTGACATAAAACCGTCGGGATGATACATTATAAAACCTGTGCAGTCCTCCCCCATCGGATAGGTCTTATTTCCTTGATCATCTGTAACATGATATGATACTAGACTCCAAATCCCTATTAACTCTTCTTTTTTAAATTCCATTATTATATCCTCCATTCTATACCAGACGACTTATTTGAAAGCTTTACTGTTTTTATTAACTATAAGTGCATCTTCAATTATAAATCCATGATGTTTATAATAAAAATAGATATATTTGATGGAATTTATTTATTAAATCTATAAATGAGGTGACCTGATGGAATTACGTCAAATTCATTACTTCTCAGAAATTGTGAAACATGGGAGTTTTTCAAAAGCGGCTGAAGCTTTATTCATATCACAACCAACCATCAGCAATGTAGTAAAGGAACTTGAAAAGGAACTTGGCTCAAAATTATTAATCCGAACAACAAGGAGATTTGAACTAACAGATGCTGGCCGTTTGCTATATAAACTTAGTCAAACCCTCTCAAATACATTGATTCAATTTGACGAGGAATTGGATGATATAAAAAGTGGTCTAAAGGGCGAAATTAAAATGGGTGTATTTACATCTGTAGGAACTGAAATCTTGACTAAAATAATCGCAGAATTCTATAGTCTATATCCTAAAATTAATATTATTTTTATAGAGGACAGTGCAGCTAATTTAAAAAATGCATTACTACGAGGTGAACTTGATTTAGCAGTTATAAATTTACCAACTCATGAGGAGTTGGAGTCATTCCCATTTTTAAAAGGTGACCTCAGACTTTTAGTCCATCAAGACCACGTTCTTGCTAACAGAGAAAATGTGAAATGGGCTGATTTAAAAAGTGAAAAATACATCATGTTCCGAGAAGGGTTTACGGTTTACGATATGATAATGTGGGAAACTAATCGGTTGGGCTTTCAGCCAGAAATTATATGTGAAACATCCCAATGGAAATTTATTTTAGAACTCGTTTCATTTAATTTAGGAATAGCCATCTTGCCACAAAGTACCCTGACTAAAATTCTAGTAAAACAAAAAGGGATAAATGTTCTGCCGCTTATCGACCCGGTTGTACATTGGGAAATTGGTATTGCATGGCCAAAAGAAAGCTATGTTTCTCTTGCCGCCCGAAAATGGATTGGTTTTCTTCAAGAGAAGCTTCACATGGAATGGACTGAGTCCATTTAAATTCAGTCAGAATTTAAATGGTTTTGAAACAATAATACTCATTTTACATGGTTAAAAGACTCTTTAATTTTATGTAATAAAGTTTCTTCAATAGCCATCTATAAGATATAAAAAAGCCCCTGCTGGATTTAACCCTGCAGGAGCATTTCTATATAGGATCCTTCCGGACATAATAGAGAATTAGTACTTATTTAACTCCTGAATCGGTGTTTGAATAATGACTGGTTTTTTTGCAGGATCCAGCCATTTCAAGATTTTTACTACACCCGCTTGTGTTGTATCTGTGCATCCAAGAGTGTAACCACTCCCCACATGGAAGAAGATGGCACTGCCTTTGTATGGAGTGCGGGCTGTATTGTAATTGATGACAAAGCCGTAGTTATAGGCGGCAATGTTCATATTTTCAGCACTCTTCCATTTACCAATTGTTTTTCGTTTTGATTGCCAAGTGTTGTAAAGTTTTGATTTTGGATCGTCTACCCAAACATCATCACTTGTAATTTTTTTATAAGGCAATTTTGTTCCTGGGTTTGCATATTGGCCAAAAGCGGTACCAATGGTGTATTTTCCAGTTGGTGATTTTTTACCACCTTCCCGCATACTGGATGCTGGAGTGAAACCATATTTACCAATATGCCCTGTTGTAGTGAATACAGGCACCCATTGTCCTTTTGAATTCTTTTCAAACGTGCGGATTTCAGAATTGGTTGTATTGTAGCCATTAGAAGTGACAAGAATGAGCTGCTTGTTACCTCCAACTGTTTTTAAACCTTCTGCCAGGTTTTTTGGAGCTGCTGGCTTCTTGGTCGTTAAATACTTATTGGATACCCAGCCTGTTTTCTTATTAACACTTACTTTATCCCAGCCGCTCTTTGTTTGTGTCACGGTGACTGCTGTGTTTTTCTTTATCGTTGTAACGACCTTTGACTTTGTTGTTGCTGATTGTCTGACGTTTAACACAGTGGCTGTTACATACTTTGTATACGATTTGGTAGTAGCAACAGCTGTTTTCTTGAAAGTATTCGTCACTTTTGCCTTAGAAGCAGCTGGTTTTTTTGTTGTTAGGTATTTATTGGATACCCAGCCTGTTTTCTTATTGACGCTCACCCTATCCCAGCCGCTTTTTGTTTGTGTTACGGTGACTGCTGTGTTTTTCTTTATCGTTGTCATGATCTTTGACTTCGTTGTGGCTGATTGTCTGACATTTAACACAGTGGCTGTTACATACTTTGTTTTTCCAGCAGCATGAACCTTTAACCCCGAAATACTTGTAAACCCTGAAATAATTAATAATATGGCTAGAAAATAAGAAATGAATTTTTTCATGTCTTCCGGCAAAATTTCAATTAAGAAACTTCACCCTATGCTCCTCCCCGTTTGTCCAGAATCATTACAAATATAAAAACAAAAATATTTCTATTTCCCTATCTTAGTAAAACTTAATAGACCATCAAAAGACCAAATAGTAAGGGCTGCTGGTTCCTCAACCAATTACTTGATAACTGGCAGGTATACTCATTTTAAAGTAAACCCCTGTAGTATTGGCTTCCATTTTTCATTATATTAGGTACTAAGTTCCATTTCCATTATACTCCTAAAATAAGTTTTCATATTTATTTTTCTACTAAAATTTCATGATTTTAAAAATTCATCAAAACAACTTTAAATGGTAAATGTAACCCTGTTTATATTGGTTCACAAAGAAACATTTGCAAATGGAATATTCAAATTTTTATGTTAACATTGGCATTAGAATTATAGGACTATAAAGGTATTTTTACGTATTAAGAAATGAAGACATATGATTTTTGCAAAGGGGTTTAAAATGAAAAATAATCGAAACTATTTAATTACATTGTTAACAGGGATATTAGTCATACTGGCTGCATGTGGAGACATATCTGTTGAGTCAAATGCTAAGCCATCAAAGAACAGTCCGATTCAAACTGCCAATGGTGATTCATCAAAGAAAGAATCAACAGAAAAGGATAAAATGACCAAGGAGGACTCTTCAGAGGACACTGGCAGCCAGCGGTTTAATGACCAAGGAGAAAGTTCTAGTAATTCATCAACAAATACAAATGATGAAGAGTCATTGAAATCCAGTAATAGTGATAGTGAAATTACGGAAGGTAAAAAGGACAAATTTCTCAAAAAACTAAACGAAATGGACAGATCAGACAGATATGCAGAGGCTAAAACAACAAAAGTTGAAATAGAAGAACAAGAGACTCAAAGATATAAAAAATGGGATGCAGCCTTAAATGAAATTTATGGAGTGTTGAAAGAACAACTTCGTACGGAACAGATGGATAAATTAAGAGAAGAACAACGAAACTGGGTAAAACACAGAGATAAAGCCGCGAAAGAAGCTTCACTTAAATATAAAGGCGGTTCGATGGAATCATTAGAATATGTGGCTTCACAAGCAAGTCTAACAAAAGAGAGATGCTATGAGCTGGTTGCAAAGTATATGAATTAGTTTCTAATTCATACCAGCAGTTGATTCGCCATGTACGGCACTCATCCAGTATTTTAATTCAGTGTACAGATGTTGATTTTCTAACTACTATTTTTACCTAAATATATAAAAAAGTTAAGGGCTTGGAAAACCTTGTTAAAAAGAAGCTTGGGTATACAAGCTCCTTTTGCTATAGCTGTCATGATTTCTTGTTTAGTGCCCGTTTAGCTTATTAATAGGATTAATACTATGTTTTTTAATCCTCATCTGGGCCAACGTCACAGGCCTTCTGAATTTAATCAAATCTGTATAAAGTCTTTCACCAGCAAGATAAAGCTGTCCAAATGCGAGGTATTATTTAATTCAATCTTACACTGTAATGCCTCATTGTCTTCGGAATTCCCTTTATTTCAAATATCCTGTTATAAATCAGACTCCTTACTCTGTATTCCAGGAAGGCATCACTTACATTCCCCTCCATTTGGCCCAAAACCTCACCAATTAACCTCGCTGCTTTCATGAACTCCATTTTCCCCTTTTTTCTATGCCATTTTCGGGCGGCATCAATAATCAATTGGTCATAATAATCTTCACTTACTGCTTCAATTTGCTGCTTTATCCATTTCCGTAATACCTCTTTTGATTTAGAGAGAATCGTCCATTCTTCCGCAAATCTGTTTCTCTCTTCCCAGGTTAAAGGACTCGATTTCTTCATCTGATAAATTTGATTTAATTTCCCCGGCTCCACTTCTCCCGTATGATGATAAAAATATTGGTACTCATCTGTATTAAATAATTCCTGGTATGCCACCGTTGAATTGATTAAAAAAAGGGGATTTTTCTTTTCCTTTAGTAAATAGATTAGGTAACGCAATCCCGTTTGTTCGTGTGCATTTTCGGCTGTCCATAAAACAATTGGCATTTGCTCTGGAATCGCACGGATTTCTTCAAGAGTCCTCATCATTTTGTTTACATACTCTTCCTCAAGGTAATCCATTTCAATATTTAAATGTTCCAGCAGCCATTCGTAACGATACCTTCGTCCAGTTTCATTATGAAGCTCCCAAATCGGTCCTTCAGCAAACATATCCGGAAAGCCGATCACCTTATTTTCATGGTCTAATCCGAACTTCAATGAGCCTGCAGGAGATTCGCCGCAAACAATATGTACAGTTGTATAATTCCGTTCCCAAGGCTTATGGTTTTGTAATTCTCTTAGAACTTCATCGTATAAAAAGTATAGTTCTTCCATCATTTCTTCTTTTCTATCTTTTAATTCACGGATGTTGTTTAATCGGTACATCATCGTAAATAATAGGCTCTTTGCTTCACTGCCTGTTAACTTTTCTATAGATTGGTGGATATTGTCTGTCATCGTTCAAATTCACCCCATTTCCTATGTTAAACATACCTACCCTCATTAATGCTTGTGGACTTAATAACTACTTTCGATTAGACGGTCTAATAGTTCCTTCTGTATACGGAGTAATGACTGAATATCTTCTTCAGGTATTTTTTCTAATGCAGAAAGCATAGTTCTATAAGAAATTGCATTCTTACTGGACTTTCTCGACACTTCCTCTCCCTTCACTGTTAATTGTAACTTTACCTCTCTTCGATCTTCTGCTGAAAATTTCCTTTCTACCAGGCCCATCTTAACCAGTTTATCAATCCCAATACTTATGGTACTCTTTGAGGATACAAGTCTCTCAACCAGTTCTTGCTGCGTTGATTGAGGAAAGGCGAATAACGTATTCAGGATAGATAGCTGTTGAAGTGATAGTCCAAAACTCTCAGCATTCTTTTTTGTTAATTTGGCTGTAAACTTGTTAATAGCCCAAAATGATTGATAAACCTCTTTTACTTGCTTTACCTTCGGATCATTAAAATTTATCCCCATTACATCCACCCCTATCAGGAATATAGTTCATTTGTAAACTGTTTTATTATGAAACATATTATCTTAAAATTTAAAAAGGAAAAAGGACTAAACATTTCTTTTTCGGTTGTTTTTTAATAAGCTAAGAAAGAACAGTTGGATTTAAGAGATGCCCGCCATAAAATGAACATACTTTTTTAAAAATGGGAGGGTAATGTACTGTTATTACATTGTACAGGAGAGAAACTGATGGATTTAACTGGAACCCATAAAATAAATTTCACAGAAGAAAAGCAAACTCTTTTAATCACCTTATATGCCAAGGCCTTGGATAGCCGATTAAAGAATTCCATTTTAAATGATAGAAAGGCCGAAGAGATTCTTCACATGATTGACTATGACTTTGAAAAAATAAATAGCTTTGGCAATGAAATTATGGTCGTAAGGGCCAAACAATTGGATACATGGGTGCAGGAGTTTATGAAAGAGAATCCCAATGCATCGGTACTTAATCTTGGCTGCGGCCTGGATACAAGAATATCAAGAATAAATCCGCCATCAACAATTCAGTGGTTTGATGTAGATTTTCCTGAAGTGATAGAACTGCGAAAGTCCTTTTTTTCAAATCACGAGGGATACGAAATGATTTCGTCTTCGGTTATGGAGCTGAACTGGTTAGAGCAGATTCCAAGAAACAAGCCAGTCATGGTTATTGCGGAAGGCATGTTGGAATACCTGACTGAAAAAGAAGTAAAAGATCTCGTTAACCGGCTGACAAGCTATTTTCCTGCCGGGAAGATGGCGTTTGATGTGATGAATTCCTTTGCTGTCAATTCCGGTAAAGAAGAACTCAAGCAGACTACAGGAGCGATACACAAATGGTCAGTTAATGATCTACATGACGTAGATCAATTAGATTCCAAGTTGAAGAGAGCCGACAGTTTATCCGTATTTAAGTCAAAATTCATTCATAAACTTCCATTAAAAACTCGCTTACTTTTTTCCGCCATGTACATTTTTCCAAGCTTTAGAAATATGATGCGGATACTATTATATAAGTTTTGAATACCTTTTAGGTGGAGGCAGCAGCTAATCAAACGTTTGATAAAAAAGAGCCAGTGACTTAAAAGACAAGGGGGAAAATGGATGAACATGACTCCAATGCAAAGAACTGTGCTGCTGACACTAACAACGGAGTGGCAGACGCCCATACAGATTGTGAATCAGATTCCGAAAGCATCGGTGAATTTATCCGATGTGCAGCAGGCACTTGAAGACCTTTTGCGTGAAAAATTAGTGAAGATGAATCCAGTCGTTTTCGGACTATATCGACTAACCGCAGATGGCATAGCCAGAAAGGAATTTTGATTTGGGAGGGAACCAATAAGAAGTTACACGAGGGGATAAAATTTACTTCTTTGCGATGTAAGTTGGGGTTATTGGAGAGGAATCAGTACATGCTTAGCAGGCCGAACCGTCCATTTGGTATTCAACATTGGAAAAAGAAAATAAAAGAAGGCAGTCCATTTTATTTAAGGGACTATCTTCTTTTAATATAATATTTAACCCCGTTTTTTGTATTTTAAATATTATTCCCAGAATTCGTTTTTATATTTTGATCATTAATATTGCCATCTGCAAGTTCGAAGTTATCCAAATTAATGTTATAGTTTTTGGTTACAATGTCAAAAAGTCCAAATGTGCCTCCATGTGCTGAATTACTTTTCATATTGGCATCCATCCCAGTTACAATATTTTGGCCGACAAAAACTACTCCGTTTTGCTGTGGTGTATTCACGTTAATTGTACCTATATTAATATTTAAAGCCATTCCTAATCACCCTTTTGTTTGTTAATCACCATCATTAAAACTAAAGCCACAACACGTGTATAATCTCATTTTTATTATATTAAGAGAAACTCTTTAATCTTGTCCACAATAAGTCAATGACCTGCCAAGAAAGAGGAGAATTCAAAAGTTCGTTAACCTCTTTTTCATAAGATGTTATATCCATTTACTGTAACTTACTTTTGAGCTTTAGTTATCATACCACATACCATATGTTATGCTTGTTCAATTTTTCTGCCAAGGCACGGGAAATCTTTTCTCAAAAAGATAAGAATTTGTCTATAATGAGGCGGATTAAAGACATCAATGCAGGAAATTTCAATAAATCATGTATAAAGAACTAGTTCCTTTCCTCGTTAGACACCCTTTCTTCCAAAACAAAAAAATCTCATTATATATTTATAAATGTTTGGAATGATAAAAAAAATAGCAAGCAAATATAGGCAGGAGATGAAAAAATGAAAAATAACGTTCCAGGTGATAATATTTCTATTCTAATATGGAATATGTCAATAGGCAGTACTTTATCCTGGGAATTAGCAAAAATAATGGGCTCTTCCCATCCTTATTTAGCTCCGCTTTCGGTTATCCTCTCTCTTCAATCAACAGACGAAAAAACGATTAGTTTATCCATAAAGCGTTTGATTGGAACTATTATTGGTATATTTGTTACCGTTCTGATAGCAAGTAATATGAAAATAAATGGATGGAATTTAGGGATTTTAATCTTTTTAGGGGGTTACGCAGAAAAATATTTAAAATTAGACAGAAAAGTCCTTCATCAGACTGCCCTTACGATTTTATTTGTTTTTGCATTTGAACATCAAACCAAACATTATGCATTAGACAGGTTAAGAGATACCTTAATTGGAGTATCGATAGCGTGTATTATTCAATTAGTTTGGTTTCGTATCATTTTTCGGAAACCGTGACACCTTTTCCATCTAACAAACCACCGACACAAATGGTCATTGTATGCAGCAAAAGGGTGCTGCATACAATTTATTGGTAAAGGTCATTTAACCGATGTAGATTGTAATCAAAAATAAAATAAAGCTCATGGAAGTACCTATGGGAATGCCATTCTTAAACCCATTCTCTTACCTCCTTGCGAAACAAGAATGCTTCTCTTTTCTCTTTTTTCCATTCTGCTTTTAAGTTCACCCCCAGAATAGAGTTTAGGCTGCTTCCTCCCTTTCTTCCCACACCAATCATTATCTTATCTTGTTATTGTCTCATGCTTGCTCTATTGTCCCGCTTTAAACCATTGATATAGCAGGTTTTCCCGCTTTTAACCAAACGTTTGATTAGTTTTCTTGCTTTGTTCATCAAACGTTTAATGAATAAGAAAAAACATTGCATGGTACAGGCACTATTCTTTTTCAAAAATTAGTAAACCTTGTCCAAACAAACTCTGAAACTTTTCATATAATAATTGCAAAAACTAGAGGTGTTTGTATGGGATTAGTACCTTGTAGGGCAACAACTTCATTTCCTTTTAGCGGAACAACAATTACAACGGAATTTTTATTAAATACTTTAACTATATCCATTACTAATGTTTATTCTGATATAGAAAGTTTTTGTATTGGGTTACCGTGTTTAACATCTTTTGAATGTGCTGGCGACAATGCTATGTGTCAAACCTGTTCCTTTTCTGAATCTTTTTGTGTTATTGAACGAGGATATGGAGTATCTCTTAATCCTCCTCAACAGGCTAACACAACAAAAACTTATGTGTTTACATTTCCTGAAACGTTTGAAGCAGGCAGTGGATTGATTAGCATACATTTCAGTGATGGGAGAAGCGAGTGTCAAGAAATAGACTGTATTCCAGTTTGCAGTTAATGAGATTGTTTAAAAGAATTGATTGTTCCAAGGCCAATTCACCTTAAAATCAGGTGGATTTTTAGTGTGAAATTAGCGATACTTTAGCTGCAGTTTTAGAAATAAAATTGGTCCTCCCTAAGTAAGTAAAACCGGGCAAAAACCGCCCGGTCCTTTTTTGGCTCCTTTTTATAAGCCGGGGAAAACCCTAAAATATTGCGATTCCTTTTTCACTTTAATTCAGGTTATGTACAGTCAGAACTATTTTGAATAGAAAATTGCATTTGGGCTCTTCTATTTTCATCATTTATCTAAACTGAAATCTTTCTTTCGATTTCCTTCTTTAAATTCGGATGTTTTAAAAATAATATATGATATATAAATACACACCTATTTTTTGATCTTCCATCTTTCTGCAATGTATATAGGAGGCTGGGCAGCAATTCACTTTAGGCTCCGTTAATCTATCCACAAAGTGTTATCTAATGAATATTGTTCTTCCTAAAATTACCTCCCCTTACTTCTGATACGTCATAGACAGTAACAAAGGATTTTGGGTCAATTTCATTAATAATTTCCTTTAGTTTGGTTTCTTCTAAACGATTAATAACACAGGTAATTTCTTTAAACTTTTCGTGGGAAAACCCTCCATAAACTTCGTTAAATGTTGCACTTCGACCTAAGCGGTCACGTATAATCCCTACCATCAATTCGGGTTGAGCTGTGATAATTTTAAAGGTTTTGGAACCACTTAAACCTTCTTCTACTATGTGAATGACCTTAGAAGCAATATAGTAAGCAATTGCTGAAAGAATTGCTCCTTGCAGACCAAATACGAATGAAACAATAATAAAAACAAACGCATTTAAGAAAAGAATGAAATCACTTGTCCCAAACGGCAACTTCCTAGATAGCAGTACGGCAAGCATATCAATTCCATCTAATGCACCGCCATTCCGCAAGGCTAATCCCATCCCAGAACCCAGGATAATACCACCAACAACAGTAATTAACAGTGTATCTCCTTTAATAATGGCTGGAGCATGATGAAACAAAATTGTGCCGACAGAGAGAGAAACAATTCCGATAATCGAAAAAAATGCGAAGGTTTTTCCAATTTGCTGATAACCTAACCATATAAATGGGATATTGATAATTGCAATTAAAGCTCCTAATGGTAAATCAAATAATTCTGAACCAACAATACTTAGACCGGTCACACCTCCATCTGATACACTATTAGGAATTAATACTGTTTCTAGCCCATATGCAGCTATAAATCCCCCAATAATAACTAATAATCCTCTTAAAATCATTCTTAGTTTGTTCGTCTTTTGCTTCTGTATTGTACTCATATCTTTCCTCTCATCCTATTTTTTTGTGATAAAGTATACCATAAAATTCTTTTTAATTACTGCACTATTGTCAGAAATAGACAGGAAACTCCTTATTAAACAATAGGAAATCTTTGTACTATTTAAACTTTCGATGGATGTCATATTAAACAAACCTACCACGTTTAGAAGTTTAAAGATCTCTCCAAGACCCAATCTTTACCTCAAAATTAAAGAGTTTCTTTCTAAGGTTATATTCCTCAGGAATGGTGCCCGTTATACAAGCAAGTACCTTTACCTTTTGTATGTTCACAAGTCTTTGTAAAGTTTATTTGTTTGTAAAAATTTTAGTGGAATTTTAGAACAAAATTGGATAAATTATTTATAATAATAGTTAATTAGTACCTAACTATACCAGGAGGTTTATCATAATGAACAAGTGTTTTCTTGAATTATTACTGTTAAAAACAATAAATGAACAAAAGAGTGAACTAACATTAGTTGCTAAGCTTAACGGAATTACCAGCCCCGAAACTGTGCAATGCAGTCAAAAGTTAGATATATTACTCAATATACATAACAAGATACAGTCAGAAAATACTACAAAACAATAACCCCTCATTTTCTTGAAAATTAGATACAGGATCATTTTTGAATGTATATAGAGATTATCAAAACAGAAACAGAACGACCTCCAAGGATCTAAGGAATATATTTAAAATAAATAAAACCTTCCATCAATAGACCAAAGGAAGGTTATTTGGCATTTACATTTTTAGTATAATCATGTGATTTTAAAGATTCCCAATGAAATGATTGCCAAACGATTAGCTGTTTTAGTAACTAAAGCGTCCTCGCCTTCTCAGATAGGTCGTTTTGCTAATTAGGATTTAATAACAGGATCTATTTTTGGATACCTTATCAAGGAAGCGGCAGCTAGTCTATTTAGGAAAAGGATGTTATGGATGTCAAAAAAGATTCAAAGGATTTTAAATATTGTTATGGTCTCCATTGCATTGTCAACAGTACCTTTTATGGGGTTACAAAATTTAAAGCGATTTTTACCTGTTTCAATCCTTATCGGTATGGTAGAAGGGATTAATGCAAAAGTGGGAAAAAAACGAAGATGGTGGGTCTTCTATAATAAACCAAATTCATACTTTTTTAATGAATTTCCTTTTAATATTGGTGTGTTTTTGGTTACTTCACTTTGGATAATGAAGTGGTCATATGGAAAGTTCGTAAAGTTTATTCTACTTAATGCAATCGGTAATGCCCTTTTTGCTTATCCATTCGCCAAATTTGCGAGAAAAATAAAGTATTTTACATTGGTTCGGCTTAATCATTTACAATTTTTCTTCTATTTCTTTTCTAAGGTATTTTTGTTTTATGGATTCCAATATCTGTTTGAACGGTACAAAAGGTCTAAATAACAAAAATCTGATTTATCTGTATACCATATAACCAATACCTAAAATATTTTCAACACAACAAATGGGAAAAATAGGAGGTATTTCCTTGAGATTTTTGGAGAAAACAAAAACAAATACCTTAACCGCTGCAGAAGTTTCGGCTCTATGGCTTCAATATATGGGTGATAGTATGGCAGTATTTTCTAAACATTGTTGAAAACAAAGAGATAAAACCCGTTTTAGAATTCGCATTACAGTTAGCTGAGAGCCATATTACGAAAATCACAGAATTCCTAAAAGGTGCTGATTTTCAAGTTCCAATAGGATTTACAGAGAATGACGTAAATATAAATGCCCCTCGTTTGTTTTCTGATCAATTTTTACTTTTTTACTCCTATATTATGACAATTCATGGATTAACGGCCTACAGTTTAGCTTTTACAAACGCAGAGAGAAAAGACATTCAAGATTATCTTTTTGAATGTACAGTAACTTCTAAGGAATTATTCCAAAAGATAATGGAATTGGCTAAAAATCAGCCAAAATTTACAAATGTCCCTTCCATTCCTTCACCCCATGGGGCGAAGCTTATAGAATCAACAGGGCTCATTGACAATTTAATTGGGGACAAAAGACCACTAAATAGTTCAGAAATTAGTACTCTTTTCTTTAGTTCAACGAAAACTGGATTTATCAAGGCGTTGAGTCTGGCTTTTAGTCAGGTGGCGGAGCTGGAAGAAGTTCGTCATTTTATGGTAAAGAACGTTAAATTAGCTGGGAAGGATGCTGAAAGTTTTGATACTATCCTGCAACAGGATCATTTACCCATACCTGAGAAATGGGATGCTGATATTACTGATTGTACTGTAAGTCCATTTTCCGATAAACTACTCATGTTTCACGCAGGATTTTTAGTAAATGCAGCTCTTTCTTATTATGGAGCATCTTTAGGTTCCACCCTCAGATCAGATGTCATTGTAAACTATAGTAAAGTATTTACCCATGCTATGGAGGCAGGTGCCCTTTCTTACAATATTATGGTTAAACACGGCTGGTTAGAAAAACAGCCAGAAGCGATTGACAGAAAATCGCTGGTAGAAGGTTCAGAGAAATAAAAGGGCTAATTGTGAGTTGTACCATAGTGCAGCTCCTTTTCTTTTCACCAGTTAAAAGGGAAATGATAACCCTACTAATACTACAAATTCAAAGGTCATAATACACTACTGATTCTTTAACTTAAAATCCTTAAATCAGTTTTGTCATCATTTATTGTTGTCATCCTATAAGTACAAAATTACTTGAGATGACAAGGAATACTCTTATAAAAGTTTATTGGCTTACAAGCACATAGAAACGGAGGAAAAGAGATGAGTAATCAATTATTCAACAGATGGGTAAATATCCCTCTCTGCTTTAGGCATCGCTCGTTTTGCTTTTAGCTTTTAGTTTTTAATGTACTACTAAACGAAACATAGTCCAGGAAGACGGTCATTTTTATATATTGTTATTTTACGGTTATTTCATTCGGTATTGGTTACAACAGCCAACCTAAATGGGGTCTTTTTTATTACATCTATAAGTTTTGCCTTCAATAAATTTCCCTCCCAAGAATCACATAATTATTTCTTGTACTATAAATGCAAGGTTTTTTAACGGTTTTCGCTTCCGCCGCCCCATATCTCTCTTCCGCCATCGTGGCCCGTCTCTGCATGTACCTCTTTATCTACCAATTCAAGTTTTCCAGGTTCTTCACTATGATGCCATGTATATCCTTCAGGCGTTTCATTCCCAAATATTTGTGCTCTTTGTGAATCAGTAAATTCATTACCAAGTTCAGAATTTTGATTAATTGCTTCTGCTAATTGTTCGTTTGCATATGAAAAATGTGTGCCATCACTTTCAAGATACATAGATTCTGGAAGAGTTGCAGTGTATTCACTTTCAAACTCTGGAAAAACGCCCTCAATAACCACCCCTGAAGGAAGCGTTACGACCTTAGATTCAAACTCAACACCCGTTACAGGATGATGTTCTCCAGCTAAATCTTCATTACGGGTTTCAATATGATGAATGTGTTCATCTCCTGCATCCCCCACTATATCATTTGTATCTACTACATCAGCATTTCCCATATCACTATCAATTGTGTCGGCTTGAACATGGTTATCTACTCCGTCTATATCTACAACGTCAATGACATCCAACATATCTAATGCTCCAACAGCAAGGGTAGCAACAGCAACTGTCTTCCCAATTCCCTTTGCCCCTTTAATTAACTGGTCTTTATCATTAGTGACTACTCCCTGAACTACATCTTTTCCATTTATATATGTACTTTTGATAGATTGTCCCATGCCTTTTGCTGTGAGAATAGCGGTATTTTTTAGTTCCTTTATTCCTTCATCCTTTTTAGCTTCATCTTTATCGATTAAACCAGAGGCTGTGTTCCATGTTCCTTCAGCAATACTTCCAAGAGTTGTTCCAGTATTTGTTGTGGCTTTTTTAATTCCATCCCCAATTTCTTGTATATAATCATTGTTTAACTTTTTTCCAATAAATTTTATAGGTTCACCCGTAACAGTTCCTACTACTTTACCTAAAAAGGAACCTGTTTTTTTAATGCCCGACAAGTTTTCGCCCACCTTTTTATCTAAATACTAAAAGTTATATTTCTTCATGCGTTTCGATCAATAAGTGTTTAAACGCTGTTGCTTCTTTATGAACTTTCTGTTCTTTACACACTTTTTGCTCCAATGTTTTGTATTCATTTTGTTTTAACTTAATTATATATTCATGTGATTTGGGAGCTGTTAGTCCCACTAAAGCCAAACATGGGATTAAAGGTACTAATCCCAATATTCCAAGCCCAACAGAAACTTTCTTATTAGGAACAGTTTCCTTTAATATTTGTCATTAATCTGGTTCAACTTTTCTTTACCATTATGTATTTCGATTTTCAACTTATTTAAATTTAAACCATAGTTTCATATGATAATTCTAACCAATCGGTTGCATCCTCCTTTTTAAGCATTATTAACCAGCATAATGAAATAAAATATTGGATAACCCCAATCTGTTGTTAGTCAAAAAAATCTTTATTTCCTTTAGCTTCCAAAACCCCAAGAGCGTCAATAAATTACTCTTTAGCCTTTTTAATTAACTCTCGCACTCTTTTTAATTTCTATGTTCCTTGCAGCATCGTTTAAAAAGATATATGCACTAAAAATTGGTCCTTGTTTAAGTGTTGTTAAGTCTGATGATAATAACTCCAATTGTTTTATTTGTTCCTCTTGAAATAGAAGAATCCCTTTTATTGCGTCTTTTAAAAGCTGATTTGAATACCTTGAGTAAAGCATATTAATTAATCCTAAAAATGAAAGCTCCAAGACCTGCCTGTCCTTTCCTAATACCTACCTTCCAAGGTATTTATTATTTGTTCCTTAAATTAAAAAAGGCTAATCAATACCGATTAACCCACTTTTTAAAATTATTATCGGTAACTGGCTGACATAGTGGCTAATACGTTAGTCCCTGTAGTTTTGCGTCTTCACTTTTCAATGAATTTGCCTTTTTCTATTTATTTAGGAAAATAGCTCTACTTCAATTATAATAGTTAAATCTACCATTTTAAAGACAATTAAGGACCATTTACCCACTTTTTATGCTTTCATCCTGCCCTGTTGAAGAAATTATTGAAGTCCTAAACGGCATAGAGGAATCGGGAGAAAAGGAATGTGAAAAATTGAAAATGTACTATTGGAAAATCCTGAAAATAAATCGAAACCCTTATATAACTGTTAATTAGGGATTGAGAGCATATTGGACGCATAGAAAAAGACTGGACCACTACTGGGTCCAGCCTGAATTTTCATTTATTTTACATTGAAACAACTTATTGATCGATAGTGGAATAATGGTTCCATACATAGTGTTGTGGCTGCCAGTTCTTCCTTGTATCTAGCTGTTTTATAGTTGGTTCCCCGTCCCAAGCACCCTACTATCCCCCTTAAACCCCACTCCTCCAAGGCTTCACGCCCTTTTTTCTCCTTCTTTTTCCTGCTAAAAAGTTCTTCCCTCAAAGGGCTTTCTTTCCTCCATTATCCTTCTTTTCTCCATTCTGGCTTGTGCAGAATATTCTTTCTATGTAAATAAGTTCTTCCCGGAATGGATGGAAGAATCAAGAGAAAAGAATGGAAAAGTGATACAAAACCATTGGAAAATGCCTGAAAAAGCACCGGAACCCTACGGGTTTATACAGTGAGGAAAACAACATAATAGAGGGGAGAGGATTGGAACGAAGAGGACTGAAACCCTTATTGGACAAGGGTTTGGAGGTGTATTGGACAAAAGGAATAGGACTGGATCTTATTGAATCCAGCCCCGAATTTTGATTGATTTTGAATTTAAACAAACATTTGAATAACGATTGATTACATAATAGACTGCCCGCTGCTATCCCCGCTTCCTTTGCCATTTGGATACCAACTATTTAGCAGTAGGTACCGACTTTTTAGCGTGGGAACCAGCTTTTTAGCTGGGAGATAGTACGAACTTTGCAGCATGGAAACCGAGAAAGTTACAGGGAGACAGGATTGGGATACAGTGGAACATAAAATAAGACTGAACCACCATTGGATTCAGCCTGAATTCGTATTGATTTGAAATTAAACAAACGTTTGATTAACAGTTGAGTAATGATTACATATATAGCTTATTTGTGTGCTGCTTTTTCCTGAGCCCCCTGCTAGCCGGATACCTGCTATATAACAGTGGGTTCCGACTTTAAAGCAGAGGGAAGAGGCTTTTAACAGCTACATAACAGGATATTCTTATTTACTCAACTGTTACTGACTTCGCAAGGTTGCGTGGTTTGTCGACATCGCAGCCGCGGTGAAGTGCAGCATAGTAAGCTAAAATTTGTAATGGTACTACAGAGATAAGTGGTGTTAATAACTCATGTACTTCTGGAATAACAAAGCTGTCTTCGTCCATGTTGAGTCCCTTCATCGAAATGATGCATGGGTTGGCACCACGTGCAACTACTTCTTTCACATTGCCGCGGATGCTTAAGTTCACTTTTTCCTGTGTTGCAAGGGCGATGATTGGTGTTCCTTCTTCAATTAAAGCAATGGTTCCATGCTTTAATTCACCGCCGGCAAAACCTTCCGCTTGAATATAGGAAATTTCCTTCAGCTTTAATGCCCCTTCCAGGCCGACATAATAGTCAATTCCACGGCCGATAAAGAAGGCATTGCGCGTTACAGATAAAAATTCCTTCGCCATGATTTCAATAATCTCTTTAGAATCACACAAAACGTCCATTGCATTGGCCACTAAACCAAGTTCATGAATCAGGTCAAAGCCGATCTCTACGTTTTTGCTCTTCGCTGTTACCTCTGCCAAAATACCGAGTACAGCGATTTGAGCTGTATAGGCTTTTGTTGAAGCAACCGCGATTTCCGGTCCTGCATGAAGCAATAACGTATAATTCGCTTCACGTGAAAGTGTTGAGCCAGGTACATTTGTAATGGTTAAGGCTGGATATCCCATTTCCTTCACCTGAACAAGTACCGCACGGCTGTCGGCAGTTTCACCGCTTTGTGAAATAAAGACAAATAATGGTTTTTCAGATAACAATGGAATGTTATAACCGAATTCACTTGAAATATGAACTTCAACCGGAACTTTCGCCATCTGTTCGATTAATTGCTTTCCAACCAGACCAGCATGATAAGAAGTACCTGCCGCAATGATATAAATTCGATCTGCCTCTTTCACCGCAGTAATAATTTCTGGCTCGATGGTCAATTCGCCCTGTTCATTTTGGTAGGTTTGAATAATCTTTCGGATTACTGCAGGCTGCTCATCAATTTCCTTCAGCATATAATGCGGATAAGTGCCTTTCTCGATATCACTGGCATCGAGCTCAGCAGTATATGGTGCACGGCTGATTGTTTCACCGTTCAGATTTTGAATCGTAACTCCGTCCTTTTTAACAATTACGATTTCTTTATCCATTAATTCAACAAATTGATCCGTTACTTGGAGCATAGCCATGGCATCACTGGCAACCACATTAAAACCATTTCCGAGTCCAACTAAAAGCGGGCTTTTATTTTTTGCCACATAAATGGTTTCAGAATCCTCTTTATCTAATAGACCAAGTGCATAGGAGCCATGCAGCAGTGTTAAAGTTTTACGGAAGGCATCCAATACTTGTAACCCTTCAGCTGCAAACTTCTCAATCAGCTGAACAATAACTTCTGTATCTGTTTCACTTTTAAATGGTACATCAGCTAAATACTCACGTTTTAGCAGTTCATAGTTCTCAATTACACCATTATGAACAAGTGTAAACCGGCCTGAAACACTTTGATGTGGATGAGAGTTTTCCTGGCTTGGAATCCCGTGTGTAGCCCAGCGAGTATGCCCGATTCCGACAGTTGCTGAGATATTTTCATCCACAATGTTACGTAAATCGGCAATACGGCCTTTTTCCTTGAAGACATGAACTCCATTATTATTAATTAAAGCAATACCTGCTGAATCATAGCCTCTATATTCCAGTTTTTCTAAACCTTTTAATAAAATTTCTTTCGAGTCATTATTTCCGATATATCCAACAATTCCGCACATTTTTCTTTCCTCCCTGATGAGGGGGCAAGAAACTTCCCGAGGGCGCACCTGCCCCCTTATCTCTGTTTTTTTAGGTATCTGTTTATACCTTTTTTAAAACATTAGTTATAGTATGCCGCATTTTCTTCCCTTTGTGCACAAAGTTGCCCTTGTGTTTTAAGGAAGAAATTCTTCGGTTGTGCGTGCATTCAACCGGGAGGTATCCGCCGAAAAATTCGATAAACCTCCTCCTCGTCAACTAACCTTCTCACCTTGGGTTAGTTCAGGCGCTTTTAAATAAAATCCCTTTGCTGCCCTCCTTTTTTCCAAAAATACAAAGCAAATACATATTACCTGAAAAAGGGTGTTTCGTCAATAATGGAAATTCTATAACATTTCCATTCATAATAAAATATGCATAAGGGAGATAAAAGTTCCCTTATGCATATCCAAGTGAGTTTTATTCTTTTATTCCCATTTCTTCTTCTACCACTGTAACAATCCGGTTAACATAAGCTAAGCAAAGCTCTTCAGTTGCAGCTTCTGCCATAACACGAACCAATGGTTCAGTTCCAGAAGGACGAACAAGGATTCTCCCGTTGCCTTCCATTTCTGCTTCTACTTGTTCAATAACCTCTTTTACCTTTACATTGTCTGTAACATGGTATTTATCGGTTACTTTTACATTCACGAGCTTTTGCGGATATTTTACCATTTCTCCAGCAAGTTCAGATAATGGCTTCTTCGTTGCCTTCATGATATTAACCAGCTGAAGTCCTGTTAATAATCCATCACCAGTAGTGTTGTAGTCAAGAAAGATAATATGGCCTGATTGTTCACCGCCCAAATTGTATCCGTTTTTCTTCATTTCCTCAACTACGTACCGGTCACCCACAGCAGTTGGTACACTTTTAATATCATGTGCTTCCAATGCTTTATAAAAGCCAAGGTTGCTCATGACTGTTGACACAATTGTATTATGTTTCAAACGACCATGTTCCTTCATATATTTACCGCAGATGTAAAGAATCTGATCCCCATCCACAATGTTTCCATTTTCATCAATAGCAATCAGGCGGTCACCATCACCATCAAAGGCAAGACCAACATCTGCTCCCTTTTCTTTCACCAGCTCAGCAAGGGCTTCAGGATGTGTTGATCCTACTCCAGCATTGATATTTAACCCATTTGGTGCTGCTCCCATTGTTGATAAATCGGCATCTAAATCGGCAAATAAATAGGTTGCAAGTGAAGAGGTTGCCCCATGAGCACAATCTAATGCAATATGAATGCCTGTGAATTCTTCATCCACCGTGTTCTTCAAGTATTGTAAATACTTTTGTCCGCCTTCAAAATAATCCATCACTAACCCAAGATTCTCACCAACCGGACGCGGCAGTTGATCTTCAGGCAGATCCATTAGTCCTTCAATTTCAAGTTCCTGTTCATCGGAAAGTTTAAAACCGTCAGGACCAAAGAATTTAATCCCATTATCTGCAACAGGGTTGTGGGAAGCTGATATCATGACACCAGCCTGTGCTCCTAAAGCCTTTGTTAAATAGGCTACCCCAGGTGTTGAAATCACGCCAAGACGCATAACCTCTGCACCAATTGAAAGAAGGCCAGCTACCAGTGCACCCTCCAGCATATGCCCGGAAATGCGGGTATCTCGTCCAATCAAAACCTTTGGACGTGCTTTGTCTTTTGTTAACACATATCCGCCAAAACGGCCTAACTTAAAAGCTAGTTCAGGTTTCAGTTCACTGTTTGCTATTCCCCTTACACCGTCGGTACCAAAATATTTTCCCATTAAAAAACGCTCCTTCAACAATTATTGCTCGAATTTATGCATTATTTTTTATTGTGATTTTTGCAGAAGATTGATCAGGTTTCCAATCAAGATCAGATGGACCTTCTACATGAATATTAACTTCATGAACACCCTCATCCAAATTTGAAAGATCTACGTACACTTGAAAATCCTTAGAGGTAATCGATTTTAAAGCAGCGCTTGGCCCATTTACAAGAATATTAATCATTTGGTTATTTGGGTCATCTATTTCTGCTTCAAAATCGCTTGGCAGCCCTCTCAATTCGATTGGAACCTTCGAGACCGTCTTTTCCTCCTCTTTGCTGACAGTTACTTTCACCTTGACCATCTGCGGATTAACCTTTGTGACTCCATTAGAAATAATTACTGGCAAGTTGAGAGTTGTATTATCGGTTATCTTGCTTACATCAACTTCTACACGGACATGGTCCGTATTTTTTAATACATCATCATTAGCAGTGATGACAGCTTCCCTTGTTTCTGGTTCGACTTTTTCAATGGTTACACCTGCAGGAGGATTCCCTTTTTGAACAACACTAATTGGAACCTTTTTACTGTTTTCCTTTACTGGTATTGTTACTTTGACTGATGCCGGCACAACCGAAACATCTAATTTATTTAAATTTTTATCCAGCACTTGAATGTCAGCTGATTTTGACAGTGTCTCTTTTAACTGCTGATTTTCTAAAATTGTTGCTTTAACATAGGAAATTCGGTCAATGAGACTTTTAGCACCGGTCACCTTTACCTTATTTGGTTCTGCAACCGGGTCCCCGGCTGAATAGCCATCTGCAATCTGACTCCTGCTGTACTCAGGATCCACCCTGAATTCTTTTGTTACTTTTTCTTGGGCAGTTACATAAACATATTCAGGTTTAATTGCGGCATCTATTTTATCTGATAAATCCCTTACTTTAAATTTCACCTTTTGCCTGCCAATCTTGACATTTCGCAAATCAATATAGACCTCGAAGTTTTTTAACGCAGCCGCTGTCTGTACATGCGTGATTGGACCCTTTAAGGTGACATCCACTGAATCCGGAATACCGGAAACCACTAAATTTTCGGTATCATAGTATGCTTTAACTGGGAAATCTGCAATAACCTCCGTTTTTTCTCCTCCAGGGACATAAACATCTGTAACTTTCTTTCCTGGGTGAGGGATGGAGGAATACAATAAAACAGCCAGTACTAGAGCAAGGCCTTTGATAAACCAACGATTGTCCATCAATTTATCCATTGTTTTTTCCCCTCCAGTTCCAACGAGCTGAAGAAGCTTGTTTCGTATTCATTAGTAATTCATTTGTAAGAATTTCCTTTAATTCATCTGATGATAAATCGCGGTGTAATTCTCCATTTCTTGTAAGTGAAATACCTCCGGTTTCCTCAGAGACAACTACCGTTATACTGTCCGTTACTTCACTTATTCCCAACGCTGCACGATGTCTGGTCCCCAGTTCTTTTGATATAAACGGGCTCTCTGACAATGGAAGATAACAAGCAGCCGCTGCCACAACGTTTTTTTGAATTATGACCGCTCCATCATGAAGCGGGGTATTCGGTATAAAAATGTTAATTAATAATTCTGAGGAAATATGTGAATTTAACGAAATACCTGTTTCTATGTAATCGCTCATTCCTGTTTCCCTCTCTATTGATATAAGGGCGCCTATCCGGCGTTTCGCCATATAGTCTGATGCCTTAAGAATGGCTTCAACTGTTCTCTCCTGTCCCTCATCAACTGGGCCAGAACTCCGTGAAAAGAATTTCCCGCGCCCAAGCTGTTCAAGGGCCCTTCTCAATTCAGGCTGGAATATAATGATGATGGCCAGGAAACCATATGTGATGACTTGCTGCATCATCCAGCTTAAGGTCGTTAAGCCGAAAAAGTCACTTAGAACCCGGACAATTAAAATGACAAGGATTCCTTTTAATAACTGAACGGCCTTTGTCCCTCTTATAATATTGATTAATTTATAAATGACATACCACACAAGGAGAATATCAACAATACTTGATAGATAATTCCAAATTGTCCAATCCGCAAACGGCATGGTTTTTCCTCCGTAATTTTTGCTTTAAAACCCATTTTGATTACAACTCATATATTATAACACAAAGCACAATAAACCTGCTTATAGTTATTATTATGTTAAAAGTTTAAAAAAACAAATCACCCATTTAAGAGTGATTTGTTTTTTATTTCGTTTCCCGGGAATCAAAAAAATCCTGCCACTTCCTTTGCAGACTTTTTCATATGATACCAAATCCAGTCAAACACTTCATTAACTTCCTCAATTTGACCTGTTACATGTCCTGCAGATGCCAGGTATTTTTCTCCATGAATTACGGTTACGTCCCCCTTCACTTCACCTTCTATTTTCAACGTTCCATTCCGAACAACAACATCTCCATTAACAACTTCACCTTTCGGAACAATCACTGTGTTATTCTTCACTACCAAGTTCTTTTGCTTAGAGACGGAAAATTCCTGGTCTTGACTCCAGGTAGAAAATAACCCGCCCATCATTAAGACAACAAACACAGATGCAGCAGAAAGAAATGGATGATTTCTGAAAAGGCGTGCTGCCAATACCTTCTTCTTTTCCTTTGGCAGACGGGCCAAAACTTTTGCTGTGAAATCATCGGGTGCCTGCATATTGGAAACACTTTTGACAAAAGCAACTGTCTTTTTTAATTCATTAAAAATTGCCTCGCACTCTTCACAGTTTTGAAGGTGCTCTCTTAGGGTTTGTTTTCCTTCTAAATCGATTTCTTCGTCAAAATACTGATGCATTAGTTCAATGATATGTTCTGGACACATTACTGTTCTCACCTCTTATACATACCTTAATTGCTGTCTTAAAGCTTCCCGGCCGCGATGAATTCTAGTCTTCACCGTTCCGAGAGGGAGATCGAGGATTTCGCTAATTTCATTTAGAGATAAGTCCTCTATATATTTCAATACGATAGCGGAACGATATTTTTCAGGAAGTTTTAAGATTTCTTTTTGCACTGTTTCCTGTAGTTCCAGGCTTTCCAGCTCTTTTTCGGGCAGAGGTGTGTCGGACGGTATCTGCGAGTACATTGTCAGCCCCTCCGTACCTGCTACTTCTGCATCCAAATAATAATCTGGTTTCTTTTTTCTAAGCCTGTCTATACATAAATTAGTTGCGATTCGAAAGAGCCATGTAGAGAACTTTCGATCCTGGTTAAACGACTTTATGTTTACATAGGCACGCAAAAATGCTTCTTGGGCAACATCCTCTGCTTCATGACGGTTGCCGAGCATCCGGAAGCAGAGCTGATACACACTGTTTTTGTAGATTTCAACTATTTCCCCAAATGCATCTTGATCGCCTTTTATGACTTGTTTTATTCGTTTCTTTATAATTTCTTCCATTCAGTTACCTCAGCTCCATGCTGCTATCCGATAATACGAATCGTTAGCAAAAAAGTTTCGTTTTCAACGAAAATTTGTATCCAATACCTTTTATTTTAACAAAGAATTACTAAATACTGTTAAAAACTTGTTTTATTTTTAACTTAGCATTTAGGTAATATTACAATTAATTAAAGAGTTCTTTTTCAAAAAAAAAAACAGCTGCTCCGTCATTGGAACAGCTGTTTCTCCATTATAAAAGTTTTTCTCCGAATAAAGAACCCATCAAACCTACGGCAACGGAGGCAGTTTTATTTTTTTCGTCTAAAATTGGATTTACCTCTACAAATTCGGCGGAGGTGATTAGCTTAGATTCTTCTAACATTTCCATTGCCAGATGACTTTCACGGTAACTGATTCCTCCCATGACAGGTGTACCTACTCCTGGACATTCACTTGGGTCTAAGCCATCTAAATCGAGTGACAGATGAACACCATCTGTTTTATCTTTTAAATAGTCAATTGTCTCCTCCATTACCTTGGCCATTCCCATGCGGTCTATTTCATGCATTGTATAGACTTTAATCCCTTTTTCTTTAATTAATGCCCTTTCACCTGCATCTAAAGAACGAGCACCGATAATAACAACATTCTCCGGCTTTAGCTTTGGCGAATACCCGCCAATTTCCGTCAGCAAACGATGGCCTAAACCAATACAGGCTGCAAGCGGCATTCCATGAATATTACCTGATGGGCTGGTCTCTGCTGTATTTAAATCCCCATGGGCGTCATACCAAATAACTCCCAGCTGCTTATAGTGTTTCGCCACCCCTGCTAAAGTTCCAATGGCGATGCTATGGTCTCCTCCCAGCACCAACGGAAAATATCCTGATTGTATGATTTCATCCACCTTTTCAGCAAGAAGTGCATTTTTCTCGGCGACTAGATCTAAATTTCGCAAATTGGATTCCTCATCCACTGTCACCTCTGGTCTGCCAATCGGAATGTCACCCAAATCGGCAATTTCATCAAACAATGGTTTTAAGCGTTCGTTAATTCCGGCATAACGGATGGCACTTGGCCCCATATCAACTCCCCGCCGCATTTGCCCCAAGTCCATCGGCATTCCAATGATTGAAAGTTTCCTAGTCATATACACTCCCCCTGTATTATATATAAATCTATTTTAACCGCTTTCATAGATATGACTCAACTCAGCAAAAGGATGTATATATATGCACCTAAGAGATATTAAAAATAAAGGCTCTTTTCTAAAAGATTGTTGCTTTTTGCTCCCTTTTTAAGATTCGTTCAAAAATAGAGGTAGAAATTCCCCTTATTTAGGAAATTGGTTGTTAATTAGCTGAAATAGACGGAGGAATTTCCCTTATTTGATTTTAAACTGCTAAAATCGGGTGCTTTTCATTGAATAACGGAAAAAACTCCGCTTATTTTTTACTATTTAAGCTTAATTTTGCAAATAACGGGAAAACTTCCGCTTATTTTTTACTTCCAAGGGGGCTATCCTGTAATCCAGCTTTTTCGCAGAGTCCGCTTATTCCTAAATTAAATAATCCACCGCTTTTCTTGGCATAACAACATAGTTTACGAAAACAGCCAAAATAAAAAAGTCCAAAACAATAGGCTTGTCCGCCTTTGAATTGGACTTTCACTTATTAATTATCCTAATTTCCGATTCGGTATCTTATCAATGTTATCAAGCATAACCCCTGTTCCAATGGCCACACAATCCATTGGGTTATCGGCAACCAACACCGGCACCTTAAGTTCTTCTGCCAATAGCATGTCAATTCCATGCAATAAAGCCCCGCCGCCAGTTAAAATGACGCCGCGGTCTATGATATCAGCTGAAAGCTCTGGTGGAGTCCGCTCAAGAACGCTTTTAGCTGCTTGGACGATGACTGCGACTGATTCACGCAGTGCCTGTTCAATTTCCTCCGAACGAACTGTAATTGTACGCGGCAGCCCGCTTACCATATCCCGGCCGCGAATTTCCATTTCCTCCGAACGGGATCCAGGGAAGACAGTTCCAATGTTAATCTTTATATTTTCGGATGTACGTTCACCAATTAATAGCTTGTACTCACGTTTAATATAATTTAAAATTTCTGCGTCAAACTTATCGCCGGCCATTTTAATGGAGGAAGAAGTAACGATATCGCCCATTGATAGAACAGCAACATCTGTCGTTCCTCCTCCTATGTCTACTACCATATTTCCACTAGGCTGAAAGATGTCCATTCCAGCGCCAATTGCAGCCACTTTCGGCTCCTCTTCCAAATATACCTTTTTACCGCCGCTCTTTTCAGCAGCTTCTCTAATCGCCTTTTGTTCAACACTTGTAATATTCGTCGGACAGCAAATTAAAATACGAGGCTTTGATAAAAAACCTTTTACATTTAACTTATTAATAAAATGTTTCAACATTGCTTCTGTTACATCAAAGTCAGCAATTACACCATCTTTTAACGGGCGGATTGCGACAATGTTTCCGGGTGTCCGCCCAACCATACGGCGGGCTTCTTCCCCAACTGCTAACACGCGGTTGGTGTTTTTGTCTATTGCAACTACAGAAGGCTCATTCAACACAATGCCACGGCTCTTTACATGGATTAGCACGTTAGCCGTTCCTAAGTCAATCCCAATATCCCTTGCAAACATTCTCTTTTCTTTCCTCCTCGAAAGATTCCACATACATACTTTTCCTAATTGTCTATTCTACCACATTCACTACAAATTCCATAACATTTTTATTAAAAGATGTAAATTTTTGATGAATACTGTCGGAATCTATTCGAGTACAAAAGAAAAGGGCTGGGATAAAAAGGAGGTGAATTCTTACTTTATTTAACCGCCTCTCCCTCCTTTTCTTCTTTCTGATATTTCATTTTTGTTGCTTCCCCGCCCCTTAAGTGCCGGATTGATTTATGATAATCTAAAATTTCTTTTACTTCGTTTGCTAGCTCAGGATTAATTTCAGGAAGTCTCTCAGTTAAATCTTTATGGACTGTACTTTTGGATACGCCAAACTCCTTCGCAATCACGCGAACCGTTTTCCTCGTCTCCACGATATACTTTCCTATCTTGATAGTCCTCTCTTTGATGTAATCGTGCACACTCTCGCCCTCCCTAAATTGGATGTGGAGTGTGAAATGAGATCCGCTTATCACTATGACGAAATACTGCATCCGCACGTGGGCATATTACCCGGTTTCAAATACCCATAAAAGACAGTTGTCCATGTAGAATAGACAGTTGCTTTATAAGTATCCTGACATGCGGCAGAAAGTTATTCTTTCTATAAGCTGCAATGAATAATCATGTCCCCTTCTGAATTCCCCGCTATTTTCAAACGACTCTTCACCTCAAACACTCTCTTTGTAAAGGTTTGTAATCATTGTATTAGCTTGGATACGGGTTTATGCACAATTTACACAAACGGGACAAGTGGTTGGAGAGTAATTCAAATTATTTAGTTTCCGGCCTGTTTTTTCGACATTGCTTTTTTTCTTGAAAAAACCGCAAGTTTATTGTGCCTTTCCATGGAAATAGTCATAAAGTCTAAATATTTCCCGAGAAATTTGTCGAACAAAATTCCCTTTCTATAGCATATTATTTTAAATATTTTTATAAAAAAAATAACCAGGAATAAATACCCTGGTTATCTTTTTCTCCCTATTCTTTTTTCTCTCCTAAGGCAAAGGTGATTTCTGCCTCACAGGCAATTTCACCATCAACTGTTGCAACAGCCTTTCCCTTACCGATTGGTCCGCGAAGCCGAACCATTTCCACTTCCAGTCTAAGCTGATCGCCTGGTTTTACTTGCTTTTTAAAACGGCAATTATCAATTCCTGCGAAAAATGCCAAACGTCCTCGGTTTTCTTCCTTTTTTAAAACAGCGACAGCCCCAACCTGTGCCAGTGCCTCAACAATCAATACTCCTGGCATAACAGGGTATTCCGGGAAATGTCCATTAAAGAATTCCTCATTTGCAGAAACATTTTTAATACCGACTGCCCGTTTTCCTTCTTCCACCTCTAAAATCCGATCTACTAATAAAAAGGGATATCGGTGGGGAATGATCTCTTTTATTTGATCAATATCAAGCATTATGTTAGTACCTCCTACTATAAAGTGAAACTTCGATCAGCTGGGTTTTTCCTCATCCCCTACTGATTGTTAGTCCCGTTTTTACCGACTCTACTATCGATGCTATCGCACCGGTAAAGAGTAGCTGCAAACCCGAGTGGCTCAGGCTAATCTCTGCTTACTCATTGGTAAGTTTCACTGTATCTCACCAATCAGGCGCATGCTGTTTAGTCCCCCCGTTTTGCTTCCTGCCTGCGCTATGTATTGAAGGGGGCCAGCTGCCCGTTAAATCGGGATAAAGAAGTGATAACTTTATTTTACTATTAATGACAGGCAAAAGGGAAGGGCCATCCGGCAGCCCTTCCCTTATTATTTCTCCTTCTCAACTAAATCTATAATATGTGTCCAGGTCGATACTTTAAATACATCTATTGGCTTTCCATTGCCTAATACTCCATATCCAACAGCTGCTCCTGCCATTACACTAATCAACATGAAAACCACTAAGAGAATCAGCCGCAGCCAAATCGGTATGAGACGAACTCGAATTCGCTTATCTGTTTGCTCTGACGTCTCCGCAGTTTCCTTTTTCTCAGACTTTTTTTTCTCTTTAAAGTCTTCTCTCGTTTTCACCTGTTCTTTTGTTACATTATTTAAGGCCATTTTTATTCCCCTTTTACCGAATTCCGTATTTATACGTAAATCCGCATACGGACCTAATTAATTACTCTATATTATAACCAATTTCTAATGATGACTTTAATTTTTTTACCCATATACCTTTTATTATAAAAAATAAGGCTGTTTTCGTAAACTATGTTGTTATGCCAAGAAAAGCGGTGGTTTATTCTATTTAGGAATAAGCGGACTCTGCGAAAAAGCTGGATTACAGGATAGCCCCTTTGGAAGTAAAATAAGCGGAAGTTTTCCCGTTATTTGCAAAATGAAGCTTAAATAGTAAAGTATAAGCGGAGTTTTTTCCGTTATTCAATGAAAAGCACCCGATTTTAGCCGTTTAAAATCAAATAAGGGAAATTCCTCCGTCTATTTCAGCTAATTAACATCCAATTTCCTAAATAAGGGGAATTTCTCCCCCTATTTTTTGAACGAATCTTAAAAAGGGAGCAAAAAGCAACAATCTTTTAGAAAAGAGCCAAAAATTATAAAGAAATAGACATTAACTTTTTGTGGAAAAATTATTTATAAAAAAACACAAGAGATGACAATATCCCTTGTGTTCTATCTTTTATAATTTATGAGCCATGAAGGACTCGAACCTTCGACCCTCTGATTAAAAGTCAGATGCTCTACCAACTGAGCTAATGGCTCACTTTAGATTTGGCTGGGCTAGCAGGATTCGAACCTACGAATGACGGAGTCAAAGTCCGTTGCCTTACCGCTTGGCTATAGCCCAATAGTGGAATAGTAACAGTATATCCATATAAACAATAAATATGTATGGTGGAGGGGGACGGATTCGAACCGCCGAACCCTGAGGGAGCGGATTTACAGTCCGCCGCGTTTAGCCACTTCGCTACCCCTCCATACTACTATAAATCATCCAGCGATTAGGAAGCCAAATGAGAAAAATGGTGCCGGCCAGAGGACTTGAACCCCCAACCTACTGATTACAAGTCAGTTGCTCTACCAATTGAGCTAGGCCGGCATAAAAAATTAAGAGAAATTTAAATGGTGGAGGATGACGGGATCGAACCGCCGACCCTCTGCTTGTAAGGCAGATGCTCTCCCAGCTGAGCTAATCCTCCAATAATAGTGGTGACCCCTACGGGATTCGAACCCGTGTTACCGCCGTGAAAGGGCGGTGTCTTAACCGCTTGACCAAGGGGCCATTATTAAAATTTTAGGTAAGCTCCCAAGCGGGCTCGAACCGCTGACCTCTTCCTTACCATGGAAGTGCTCTACCTACTGAGCTATGGAAGCATAGCTATACATCGTGTAGACAAAAAAATGGCTCCGCAGGTAGGATTCGAACCTACGACCGATCGGTTAACAGCCGATAGCTCTACCACTGAGCTACTGCGGAACAATACAATGCCTGGCAACGTCCTACTCTCACAGGGGCAGGGCCCCAACTACCATCGGCGCTGAGAAGCTTAACTTCCGTGTTCGGTATGGGAACGGGTGTGACCTTCTCGCCATCATTGCCAGACTATTAACATTATTTTATTATAACATTATTTTTTTGTATTTCAAGAGGAAGGTTGAATTTTTTTCATTCCCTCAAAACTAGATAATAGAGAAGAAGTGGATAAGAACGAGTTCGCTTTAAGAGTTGCTTTCTAGCTCCAGCGTCCAGCAACTAGTGTCCTTCGGTCTTTTCCCTGCGATAAGTCAACATCGATTCGCTTACGCTCATCGTGTTTCCTTTATCTCAGTCAAAGTCCTCCAGGCCATACGCTGCTAACCGGCCGCTTACACTTTTCGAATTTGTCTAGCTTCGGCTCCTAACTTCTCGGCCGTTTCGGTCCGTCCCAACAAATCCCAAAACCAGGATTTGCAGTGCCAGCCCTCCAACGTCTGTCGAAGTTGAACAGTCGCCTACGCTTTTCGTTTTTGGTTAAGTCCTCGATCGATTAGTATCAGTCAACTCCACATGTCACCATGCTTCCATCTCTGACCTATCAACCTGATCATCTTTCAGGGATCTTACTAGCTTGACGCTATGGGAAATCTCATCTTGAGGGGGGCTTCATGCTTAGATGCTTTCAGCACTTATCCCTTCCGCACATAGCTACCCAGCTATGCCTTTGGCAAGACAACTGGTACACCAGCGGTGCGTCCATC
>NZ_JAMBNQ010000046.1 GCF_023715155.1 Neobacillus mesonae | reverse complement strand
ATTGGAGTCCTCCTTGGTTAACTAAGTTAGGGGTCATCTCGCCACGATTTGACACCCCGTATCATACCAAGAGGGCTCCTTTTTGTTCAAGTCCCCGAAAATCCTTCTAACAGGAATGCTCCTTTTAGAAAAATAATGGACATACCCTCCATAATATCTGTTTTTTCCAATCGTTATAAATTTATATCTATGATTTTATTAGACTATTAGTCCATATAAATTAGGAATGGTATAGGAATTAGCTCAATTAGCTATTTAGGTAATGGTCAGTAGTTGATTATTTTAAAAAAGGGTTACAATATACAATTCATAACATAGAATAATTTAAGTATTGAGGAGCTTGTTTTATGAGGAAAAACCTTTTTAAATGGTCAAATATCTTATCCTTATATATCGTTCCTTAAATAACTTTTTGACATAATTATAGTTTAAAAGGAGGATTTAATAACGAATGAAGGTTGTTATATTGGCTGGGGGCTATGGAACACGGATAAGTGAAGAGTCTCATTTAAAACCGAAGCCTATGATTCACATAGGTGATAAGCCCATTCTCTGGCACATTATGAAAATCTATTCTCATTACGGCTACAATGATTTCGTAATATGTCTTGGCTATAAAGGACATGTAATCAAGGAGTACTTTTCCAATTATTACTTGTATGAATCTGATGTAACATTTGATTTCAAGAATCAAAATCAAGTTAACATTCATCGCAGGTCAGCCGAACCTTGGCGTGTAACATTAGTTGATACAGGAAAAGATTCATTGACTGGCGGAAGGGTAAAGAGAATTCAAAAATATATAGGGGATAATCCATTTATGCTGACCTATGGAGATGGTGTATCTGACATTAATATTCCACAATTAGTTAATTTCCATAAAAGCCATGGAAAAAAGGCAACTGTAACCGCGGTCCAGCCCTCTGGAAGATTTGGTGCAATGTCCATAGGTGAGGATGGTTTAGTCGTAGATTTTAAAGAAAAGCCAAAAGGAGATGGAGGGTGGATCAATGGGGGATTTTTTATCTTCCAACCTGAGGTTTTTGATTATTTGGAAGGAGATCACACCATTCTTGAGAATGATTTGCTTGGAAAACTTACAGATGAAGAACAGATTGTTTCATATAAACATAGGGGGTTTTGGTATGCAATGGATACCTTAAGGGATAAAAATCACCTGGAAGAATTGTGGAAGTCTAATAATGCTCCTTGGAAATTATGGTGATATTATGGTTGACCTGAATTTTTGGAAAAATAAAAAGGTTTTTATAACTGGCCATACTGGATTCAAGGGTTCATGGTTATGTTTATGGCTGCACTTAATGGGGACAAAGGTTACAGGCTATTCCTTAAAGCCTCCTACAAATCCTAATTTATTTGAATTATGTAAATTAGGTGAATTGATTCCATCGTATGAGGCAGATATAAGAAACAAAGAGGCATTAACTCAAGCTATATTTGATGCCGCACCTGACATTGTTATTCATATGGCAGCACAACCAATTGTTAGAACTTCTTATAAAAATCCAGTAGAGACTTTTGAAGTTAATATGATGGGAACAGTAAATGTTTTAGAGGCCGTAAGAACTGTTACAGGAAAAGGAAAACCAATAATAGCCGTACTCAATGTAACAACAGATAAGTGTTATCAAAACTTTGAATGGTCTTGGGGATACCGTGAAATGGATCGTTTAGGGGGACATGACCCATATTCGGCAAGCAAGGCATGTTCCGAGCTAATTACAGATTCCTATCGAAACGCTTTTTTTAACCCTGAAAAGTATGATATACACGGGGTTGCCCTGGCTTCCGCACGGGCAGGCAATGTTATAGGAGGAGGGGATTGGGCGGCCGACCGTTTAATTCCTGATTGCATTAAATCTGTTTTTAAGGAAGAAAAAATAAAGATTCGCTTTCCGAAATCCATACGCCCTTGGCAGCATGTACTAGAGCCATTACACGGCTATTTAATATTGCTTCAAAAATTGTTTAAAGATGGTCCTGAATTCAATGGAGCCTGGAATTTCGGCCCCAATGATCAAGATATTAAACCAGTTGAATGGGTTGTTCAGCAATTTTGCAAAAAATGGGGAGAAAGGGCAATCTATGAAATTGGGGAAGATAACCAACTAAGTCCGGTCGAAGCATGTCTATTGAAATTGGATTGTTCAAAGGCGAAGCAAAGGTTAGGGTGGTATCCTGTATGGGATTTGGATACAACAATCGATAAAATAGTTGAGTGGAACCGGACTTTTGAGCAAAAACATGATCCAAGGGAGATATGTATGAATCAAATTAAGGAATACATTGAGGACGTGAATAAAGATGGAAATTAAACCTCATTTTCTATCGGGGGTATATGAGATCACCTTAAGTCCTCACATGGATCATCGTGGTCATTTCATGCGAACTTTTGATGAGCATTTATTTAAACGGTATGGCATTAATAGAAATTGGGTGCAAGAAAATCAATCGTTATCAGTGAAAAAGAATACAATACGCGGACTTCATTTTCAGTTGCCTCCATATTCCGAAACCAAATTAATACGTGTTATAAAAGGAGCTATTTTTGATGTATTCGTTGACCTCCGGAAAGATTCGTCTACGTTTGGAAAATGGGGTTCTATTGAGTTATCTGAAAATAATTTCAAGATGATTTTCATTCCTAGAGGATTTGCTCATGGATTCTGTACATTAACAGATCATTGTGAAGTGGTATATAAAGTGGATAACTTTTATTCACCTAAACATGAGAGCGGGGTTCAATGGAATGATAATGATCTAAATATTGTTTGGCCTGTTTCAACCCCGATTATTTCAAAAAAAGATGGAAAACTCCCGTCTTTTAAAGACTTTTGTAAAAATTATGATGGGATTCATATAGATACTGAATAAGTTTGGAGGGATTTAAATTGAACATTCGCTTATTCAAACCTTGTATTGGCGAAGATGAGTTAAATTCGATTAAAGAGACTTTTGGTAGGGCATGGCTGGGGTTGGGTCCTAAGGTAAAAGAATTTGAACAAAAGTGGAGTCAGTATATTGGGTGTAATAATTCTGTGGGGGTCAATTCAGGTACAGCTGCTTTACATCTTGCCCTTTCATCATTTCGTTTTCCTGCTGGTAAGAAGGTTCTTGTGCCAGTTGTTACTTTTGCAGCAACGGCAATGGCTATCCTTTATAATAACCTTCAACCTGTATTTGTTGATATTGATGAAAATACATTGGGAATTAGTTTAAAAGACTTAGAGAAAAAGTATGATAAGGATTGTGTAGCAGTCATTCCTGTTCACTTTGGAGGTCATCCGGTAGCAATGGATCAATTAAATTCATGGGCAAAATCAAGAAACCTTAAAGTAATCGAGGATTCTGCTCATTCTGCTGGAGGAAAATATAAGGGGAAGGCGCTTGGAACATGGGGGGACATTGGTTGTTTTAGTTTCGAGGAAAAGAAATGTATGACTACTGGCGATGGAGGAATGATTTCCTCTGATGATGAGGAGTTACTTAAACCTTTGCGACATTCCCGTTGGGTAGGAATTAATAAAGATACTTGGCAGCGTGTAGAAGAAAACCGAAGTAGTTCTCATAAAGATGCTTACCATTGGTATTACGAAATATCAGATTTAGGTTACAAGTATAATATGAATGATTTAATGGCTTCTATTGGCCTAGTTCAGCTGGAGAAACTAGATAAAATGAATAAAAGAAGAGAAGAAATTCTTTCAGCCTACTTGAATGGCATTTTAAAGTGTGAAGAAGTAAGGGCAGGGATTCCGTATCATTTAGAAAACTCATCTTATTGGATGTTTATGCTAAGGGTTAAACAACGAGATAAATTTATTCTATATATGAAGGACAAAGGGGTTTCGACTGGGGTTCATTTTATGCCGCTAACACTGCATCCATTTTTTCAGCAATACAAATCAACTACCCCTATAGCTGATCAGTCGTGGAAGGAATTTGTCACGCTTCCGTTGTTTCCTGATTTGACGGAGGAAGAAGTAAATTATGTGATCCATTGTGTAAATGGCTTTAAACCATAATGGAATTTTGGAAGGGAATAAGAATTCTCCCTAAAATAGTATTTTAATTCTTTTAATCGTCCTCGATTATTTCGTAAGATTTTAAGAAATAATTAACATCAATTCTATCCAAGTATTGAGACACAAAGGGAAAAGGAGTATATGTGACGGAAACCTTAAATTTTTTAGAATTTATCCTTCTCAACTATCCAGCAAAATAGTTGGAATTCAGCTAAAAGGAACTTAGGAATAGATTTACCATGCCACAGATGCTGCGAAAAGGCTTTCTAAAAAAATTAGGGAGGGGACCGGGCTGATGGAAATAATAAAAAAAATGAAAGAGGCAAATGCGGAGGATATAACTACTTACTGCATCCCTATAGATTTCCAAGGGAAAAAATTAGGGAGATTACGTCCAATTACAGTTGATAGTTTAACTAATAATACGGAAATCGAAATGATAACTAAGTGGCGCCAAAATAATCAACAATTTTTTACAACACAATTTAATGTATCGGTAAAAGGTACAAAAAAATGGCTGGAAAACGCAATTTTACAATCTAATGGCAGGATTCTATTTATGGTTGAAAACGAAGAACAAATACCAATAGGTCATGTGGGTTTATGCGAAATTGATGATAAAAATAAGTATTGTCTTTTTGATAATATTCTTCGTGGTGACACGAATTATTTTAAAGGTGGAATGAAGCTTGCTTGCTCTAAACTTCTCGATTGGTGCTTTAGAGTATTGGACATGGAAACTATCTATCTGCAGGTACTTTCCGATAATAGCCGTGCCATAAATTTATACAAGGAGTTAGGTTTTCAAGAAATTCAGTTAATGCCTTTAATGAATCAAATTAAAGATGGTGTCACTATCTGGGTACCTGTCATTAATCAGCCTTATTACGAAGTAAAGAAATATTTGCTGACTATGCGATTATCTCGAAGTATTTATCCAAAATAGAGAGTCTATTGTTCTTATCCCGCTACTATTGATTATTTTAACCGTACTTTTTAGCATATAGAGTTATAACTTTTTGGAGGGGAGGAATGAAAATGTTTAAAGTAACCTGTATTCTTACAAGCTATAACAGGCCTGTTGGGGTTCAGGAAGCAATTGTAAGTGTTCAGGCACAAACATATCCTAATTGGGAACTCATTATTGTTGATGACAACTCTGATTCGCTGACTCAATCCATACTAAAGGATATTGTTAGCAAGGATCAAAGATGTAAGCTAATTCAAAGTGGTGTAAAGGAAGAAGATAGATTTAAAACTACACGATATGCTGCATGTATCAATATGGCCATTCCATATATAACAGGAGATTTAGTTACTTACCTAACGGATGATGATATTTATTATCCTCAAAGATTTGAAAAGATGGTAGAACTATTTAAAAATAATACCATTCATGTGGTTTATGGTAGACAAAAGGTTGTTACTTTAACGAATGGTGTTCCAACAAACTTTTATATACGACCATTGGTTGGTATTACACGCTCTCCTGAGAATTATGTTGATCATAATTCATTTATGCATAGGAGAAGTTGTCTGGATATTACTCAAGGGTGGGATGTTAATCCTGATTTATGGACGCATGGAGATATTGGTTTCTTCAGAAGACTAGTTCGGTACTGGGATTTTTATCCACTGGACTTTGTTACAGATGAGCATAGGCTCCATGAAAACGGGATTGGGTTACTAATGGCACGGGGAGAAAAGCCATGGAAAAAAGGTATGGACCCAAGATTCGCTTTAGCTTCGGAGTTGCATAATCTTGTCGATCGAATCGTAGAATCCCCATCTGATGTAATTGGATGGTTAGATGTTGTGAAAGTAGAGGAGACTCAGATTACAGTAAGCGGGTGGGCTAGAGATTTATTCACGGGTAAACCTGCTCAAGAAGTAGTAATTGTAAATCAAGGTAACAATATTTTAGCCTATGCTAAAGTTACACAACCGCGGGAGGATATTGCAGCTCATTTTAATAACCGGCGCATGTTACATTCGGGCTGGTCAGTTACTTTCAAAAGAAATTTGCTTCCAACAGGAGATCATTCGCTTTTAGCTTATGTTCTAAAAAGAAAAGATAGGAAGGCGATTCGGCTGTTAGGAGAGTTTAATTTAGTAAATTAAGAAGGATATTAAAAAGTTAATAATGCTGCGCAAAGGCTTAAATTCAAAAGGTTCTTAAGCATATTTCAAATGAAATATTGCATGCGGAAGACACAAACAAATTTCATATAAACCCATGCCCCAAAAGAGTAATTGAAAAAAAGAGGTGAAAGGCAGTGTTTCCAAAAGTTAGTATCTTAATCCCCACTTACAACCGTCCTGAACTATTTCACAAGGCCCTAAAAAGTGCTCTACATCAAACCTACCCGAATATTGAAATTATCGTTTGCGATAACAGTGACAATAATCTCACTGAATCGATTGTAAAATTATATAAAGGTAAGTTCCATCCAATTAAATATTTTCCAAACTATAAAAATCTTGGTCCGGTTAAAAATCAGCAAAAATGTCTTAAGCTATCCATAGGTGAATACATTAACTACTTAATGGATGACGATCTTTTGCATCCCGAAAAAATAGAGAAAATGATGCAATATTTCCAAAACTATGAAGATGTTGTTTTAGTTACTTCACACAAACAAACAATCGACAGAAATGGTCACATTTTCCACTCAAATGATATTTCTTATGCACCATTATTTCAAGAAGATACGATCCTAGATGGCTATACACTAGGGAACATGGTTCTAAGGGATAGAATTAATTATATTGGGGCACCGACAATGGTCTTATTTCGTAAACGTGATTTAGATGAACCATTTGGTGTGTTTGCAGGAAAACAAGCACAGAATAATGTCGATGTGGCAAGCTGGTTAAATTTATTAACAAAGGGAAAAGCAGTGTATATGGCAGAAGCTTTAAGTTATTTTAGGGTTCATGAAGCTCAATTAACACAACTTGGGAGCTGGAACGCTATAGCAAAGGGTACCCGAGATTGGATGAATGTTGTCTCTGACGGACCGAAAAGGGGCTATCTAATATGATTGGACAAAATTTGCCTCTCGTAAGTGTGCTGATCCCTACTTTTAATAGAGCTCACTATTTTCGTTTGGCATTAGAAAGTGTATTGCAACAAACATATCCAAATATTGAAATTGTTATAACAGATAATAGCACAAACGATGAGACATACAATCTTATTCAACCATACTTGCAAGCATATCCTTCCATTAAGTATTATCGTAATTCAGAAAATCTTGGGCCGGTTTTAAATTTTATTAAAGCCTATGAACTTTCAAGCGGCGATTATGTAAATTTCTTAATGGATGACGACTTGTTTCACCCAAATAAAATCGAAAAAATGATGCCATATTTTATAAATGATATAAATAAGGACATTTCACTTGTAACATCTCACCGCTCTTTTATTGACCACAATGGTACTTTACTACCTGATTCAATATATAATAAACAAAGATTTGACACTGTGGCAGTTCTTGATAAAACACAAGCCGGTGATCCTATCATTTCGGAGTTTAATTGGATTGGAGTACCAACTACTACATTATTTCGGCGTGAGGCGTTACCTGCGGAAGAGGTATATGGTACTTTTTCAGGAAGACTATATCGGTGTGGGGTAGATTGTGCGGCATGGTTAACCCTTCTACAAAAAGGAAAATTAGTTTATATACCAGAAATCTTGAGTTATTTAAGACTACATGATGGTGGAGCAGGCCAAAATAGAAATTCAACCATGTTTATGCATGCAGTTTTTGATTGGACGCATATGCTTTTTCATAGTAGAAAAAATGGATATTTACAAGATGAGTATGAATTTTCGAAGGCTATTAAACAAGTTAAAGATTATCTAGAGTTAGTGAAAAAATGGTATCCTTTTGAACCTTATAAGAAACAAGAAATTACCTGTTATCAACTTTTCTTAAAAACTCTTGAAAAAAATAGAGATATTTAACCCTGAAGAAAGGAAGTGAGACATTTGATCACAAGCCCTCCTCCTTTAGTAAGCATATTAATGCCGGTTTTTACAAATCCTTTTTATTTTCAGCTTGCCCTGAAAAGTGTTTTACTGCAAACGTACCCAAATTTGGAAATAGTTATTCGTGATAATACTATTACAAATGAGGTGCAGAGCTTAGTAGAAAAAGAGTTTCTTCCATATACCAATAAGATTATTTATATAAGAAATCAACAGCCGGTTCCTAGGTTGAAAGTTTATCAGCAGTTATTTAATGATGCAAAAGGGGACTTTATCAATTACTTGATGGAAGAAGACTTATTTTATCCCACAAAAATCCAAAGAATGATGGCTTATTATTTAAATGATGAACATGAAAATATTAAACTTGTAACATCATATCGACAGCCAATAGATGACAATGGAAATGTAATTTCAGATTTGATTTTCACAGCAAGACGCCATAATCAAGATACTGTTATCGACGGGGTTGCTCTCGGTGACTCTATGATTGCGGAATCAAATTGGATAGGAGAACCATCAACAGTATTGTTTAGAAAAGGAGATCTAATTGAACCATTCGGGCAATTTGGCGGATATGAGTTTGAATCGGCATATGATATGGGATCGTGGATGACATTGTTATCTCAGGGAAATGGAGTATATATTACAGATACTCTGAGTTTTGTCAGGATTTATCCACAAAGAAATGAGTGGAGAACAAGAATGGGACCAATAAAAGATTGGATGCATCTAATTTCATATTCCAGATCACTAGGATTTCTAAGCACTCCCTCCTTTCTTCACAAAAGTGTTGTGGATTTTCATCAATACATTGACTCAATTTTAGCGGATACCAGAAATCCCCCAAGTCCAGACGAAGTTGGTTATTTATTACAGTGCAAAAAATTGCTAGCAGGTAATTGAATAAGATGTAAAAAAACGGTAAAGAATAGAGCCTTTTTGCTTTGAATTAAGCTCTTATTCTTTACCTATTATAAGGGATTGTTAAACGATACTTTTCCATTACCTATATTTAGTGGTCCAGTCAAAGCCAATCATCGGATCGTTCCAAGGGATACGTTTCTCATCTGGCTGATTCGGATTATAAGATTTGGTGGTAAAATAGATAATTGCTGCTGGTTTTTCACCCAACACTCGATAGCCATGGGCAACTCCTTTCGGGATAACCAATACGATAGGATTTTCCTCCCCCATATAAAAAACATCTGTTTGGCCATTCGTTTTAGAATCCTCCCTTAAATCGTAGAGCACCACCTGTGCATTACCTATTGGAAAAAACCATACATCATCTTGTTTTTCATGGTAATGAAATGCCTTTATGACACCTGGGTAACTCATCGACATGGAGGCCTGACCAAAACGTGAAAGAAGGTTTTCGTCATCTCGTATAAGTTCCATAAAATACCCGCGATCATCACAATGCTTTATTAATTTTTTTATTTTAACTTCTTCAATCATTTGCTTGCTCCTTTCTAATAAAAGCTTTGAGAGCAGTTTCCCAATCGGGAGGTAAGGGAATGTTATGTGCCTTTATTTCCTCGTGGGCCAAACATGAAAATGATGGACGTTTGGCGAGAGATCCAAAATCCTCCGTACTACAAGCTTTAACTAATTCAGGATCACTTCCAGCCAGCTCATAAATTCTTTTTGCAAATTGATACCAACTGCATTCCCCCAAATTAGTCACATGGTAAATTCCGTGGGGTTTATCTAATAAGAAAGTCATGATCTTAACTAAATCTGCTGTATAGGTTGGTGAGCCAACCTGATCATTCACAACTTTTACCTGAGTATGACTTTTGGCAAATTGAAGCATAGTATTTACAAAGTTTCTCCCGTTATGTCCGTAAAGCCAAGAGGTCCGGATAATCGTGCTGGAAGGCAATATGTGTTGTACCAGCAATTCTCCAGTGTACTTACTTAACCCATACATAGAAATTGGATCAGGGGAGTCATCTTCCATATACGGTTTTTGTTTCTTTCCACTGAAAACATAGTCTGAACTAATATAGAACATTTTAGCTTCAATAGCTGAAGCGGCTTTCGCCACGTTGGCCGCCCCAAGTGCATTTACTTCCATTGCTTTTAATTTATTTATTTCACATTCATCAACAGCTGTGTAAGCAGCGGTATGAATAATTAAATCTGGACGCTCCTTTTGCATTAAAGAAATGACTTGGTTCAAATTTGTAATGTCCAGTTCTTCTTTCCCGTATCCAATCATATCGTAGCTGCTGCTAAATTGTTTGATGACCTCCTTGCCTAATTGTCCGTTTGCGCCGGTAACAAGAATTTTCACCTAATCATCCCCACTTATGTTTATACCAATTAATAGTTTTTTTGATTCCTTCATCAAATGTGACGGTCGGCCTCCATCCGAATTGAGTATGAATTTTTTCAAAATGAATGGAATAGCGCCGGTCATGACCCTTTCGATCAGTAACATGATGGATTAAATCCTTTGGTTTCCCAAGTAAATCTAAGATATGAAGTATCACTTCTTTATTTGTCTTTTCACATGCTCCCCCGATATTAAATACTTCACCTGGGGTTCCATGATCAAGAACTAGGTGAATTGCACTGCAATGATCTTCAACATATAGCCAGTCACGGATATTTTGTCCATCTCCATATAGAGGAATTTCCTTATTCTGTAAGGCGTGCGTGATGATTTTTGGAATGAATTTTTCAGGATGCTGATGTGGGCCATAATTGTTACTACAACGTGTAATCATAACCGGCAATTTATATGTTTGATAATAGGAGCGGACAAGTAAATCGGCCGAAGCTTTGCTTGCTGAGTATGGATTGTTTGGGGAAATAGATGACATTTCCGTAAAGGCTGGTTCGTCCTCGGCAAGAGAACCATAAACTTCATCGGTGGAAATTTGAATAAGCTTAGCTGCCTTTTCCTGTAATATGAAATGTAAGAGGTTCAACGTTCCAGTTACATTTGCCATTATAAATGGTTCAGCACTTACGATACTACGATCAACATGTGTTTCAGCAGCAAAGTTGATAATTGCTTCGTATTTACGATCGAATACGATTTTAAGCTGATCTTTGTCAGCGATATCAGCTTTAAAAAAACGATATCTTTTGTTTGTTAGAAAGTCTTTTGTATTTTGAATGTCTCCGGCATAAGTTAATTTATCAACATTTGTAATGTCATAGGCTGAATTTTTTAACATATATGAAATAAAGTTAGAGCCAATAAATCCTGCGCCGCCTGTAACTAAAATGTTTTTTTGCACTCTACTTCACCTCTGGATCTATGCTCTTTTTATAAAAATATTTATTTGCTTCAAATAAGGCATCGTGAGTACCCGCGTCCAGCCACCAGTCTTTCAGGATTTCATAGTGTAGTTCTTCATGATATATATATAGATTGTTTAAATCGGTAATTTCTAATTCTCCCCGGCTGGATGGCTTTAGTAAATCGATTAATTCAAATACGTGTTTATTATAGAAGTATATGCCTGTTACGCAATATTTTGACGGGGGATTTTCAGGCTTTTCGATAATTGCCTGAATAGACTGATTGGCTTCATCCAGTTCGGCTACTCCATATCTTTTTGGGTCTGCTACCTCTTTTAAAAGCACCATCGCTTTGTGTGAACCTTTTATAAATTCCTCAATATAGGGATGTAAATGATCGGAAAATAGGTTATCTCCTAATAAAACAATAAACTGGTTGTCAACAAAATCTCTTGCACAGTTAATAGCATTAGCTATACCACTGCCCTGATCTTCTTGAATTCTATAAGTTATGTTAACTCCTAATTCTTTCCCGGTTCCTAATAATTTAATAAAAGAAGCCAAATCTTCCTTATTGGTAACAATTAAAATTTCCGTTAACCCTGCTTTTTTTAATTTTATTAGCGGCCAATATATCATTGGATAAGAACCAACAGGAAGTAAATGCTTGTTGATAACTTTAGTTATCGGCCCTAAACGAGTACCATTTCCTCCAGCTAGGATAACTGCTTTCATGAGTACATTCCTTTCCAAAATATTGTTGTTATAAAATTATGTTACTTTTAGAAAGGTGGTTCCATTTTATGTGCTTTTTACAAATAAAATAGTAAATTGTACCTAAATATTTACAGGATGGGAACCAAACCATTGGTTTAATCCACTTAAACTTGGTATATTTTAGCACTGTGGGTAAAAGGACTTTTGGTAAATCGGGTAAATACCATATTTTTACCTTATGGAACAAACAGCTAAGACGTAATTATTAATTAATTACTATTAATCTTGCAGAGTTATTTCGTGGAGTGAATTAACCTTATGTAACAAAAGAAGACCAAGGTAGTTTAAGTAAGTGAAGATGCAAAAGAAGAGGAATTGAGAGCTAAATATCGATTAATAATATTCTTATTATAATGAAAATTCCCTGCTTGATGATAACAGAAATTGGAAATATTAAAAATCGAGAATGGTTCAATACTTTAAAATTTGACAGCCCATATTCCATAAATTGTTTACAAAGAATATATTGTCATGTCCATGATTTCTTATAGAGGTTGCATAGAGTTATCGATATCAACTTGCCTTAAAAGGTCATTAAAGAAAAAAACGCATCTCTTCTTATAATTACAAAAATTATGACCAGTGCACCCTTGCATTTCTTAAGTGTCAATCCTATTCCCGATAACATACGTTAGGATAGAGCATTTTTTCTTTAAATCTGTAAAGTAGGGATGAATGGCTTTATGCAAACCATCGTTTTTATAGGAAGTAATAAATCTGGAACGAGCAGGGAAGCCCTGACCACATCAACAGAAATGGGTTATTTTACAGTGCTGTTAACGAATCGGAAACGTTTTATCAGACAAAGAAGAGAATTTCCTGAGGTTCATAGAATGGTGTATGTCGAGAATTTATTAGACAAGGGAAAAGTTCTTTCCATTATTTCTGATTTGGTGCAGGAAAAAAGTGAGATAAAAGCGGTCATTAGTTTCATTGATCCATTTGTCGCCTTTGCTGCCAGCCTTTCGGAAGAACTGGGATTGGTTCAATTATCTATCGAGGCATTGGCGATCATGGAGGAAAAAACGCTTGTCCGGGAACATTTAAAAAATCTCCCGGTTTCCCCAAAACATGCAGTTTATCATTTTGATGAATCTATTGACGAGGTGATTAAGAAATTTAATGAATCTTTCCCACTTGTCTTAAAATCCCCTGTCTCCAATGGCTCAAAAGATGTATTGCCAGTTAAATCAATGGAGGGATTAAAAGAAGGTTTACATTATTTGAAGAAAAAGAATCCGAACCAAAAAGTGTTGATAGAGGAATATCTGGATGGGCCGCAATACTTAATTGAAGTAATGGTCGTAAAAGGAGAAATGTCTATTATTGCAGTCATTGAACAGGAAATATTAAATGGAACCCGCTTTATCATAACGGGGTATAGTTATCCGGCAATATTAAATTTAGAGGCGTATGTATCATTACACACTGCAGTATCCAGCATCATCCAGCAGCTTAACATGGTAAACGGTACATGCCATCTGGAAATGCGAAATATCAATGGTATATGGAAGTTGATTGAAATGAATCCGCGGATGTCCGGCGGTGCGATGAATCGAATCATTGAGGAAGGAACAGGGATGAACCTGGTCAAGGAAACCATCAAATTATTTTTAGGTATGGAACCTCATTTAGATAAAACGATTAAAAAATATGTTTATGCTAAATACCTTACGATTCAAAAAAAAGGAAAATTAATGAAGGTAACAGGTAAGAATCGAGCTTTAAAACATGAAGGCGTGAAAGTGGTATTTGTAAAGCCGCGGAAAGGGGCAATCTTGAGAAAACCTCAATCGCTGGGTGACCGCTATGCCTACGTCATTGCTGTTGCAGATAGTGCTGAAAAGGCAGAGGAAATTGCATCCAAAGCAGCGAATGAAATAAAATTTTATTTAGACCCTCTTTAAGGAAGTGATGTTATGGTGCTTATCGGTATGCTGCACCATCGAAAGCATCCTGATATGGTCAAGAAAGCCTATCCATTTGCGGCTGTTGCCAAAATGGAAGGAATTGATTTTATTTATTTTACCTTTAACGATATAGACTTTGAGGGAGAAATCGTGAACGGATGGATTTATGAAAAGGGAGAATGGGTCCAAACAGAAAAGAAAATTCCTAAAGTCATTATAAACAGCTGTAATCCGAAAAATGAAGAACATTCTTTAATTTTAAGGAGACTGAAAACGACAGCAGTCTTTACGAGTTTTTCGGTTGGAAACAAGTATAAAGTCTATAACAAGGTAAAAAAGGCTGAAACATTTGCTTCATATTTGATTCCTTCAAAAACCATTCAACATTCTAATGATCTCCTCTCCTTTTTAGAATCTCATCATGCTGCTGTCATGAAACCTGTTTCTGGAAACCGCGGGAGAAGAATCTTCTTTATAAAAAAAACAAATGAAGGATATCAGTGGACAGACGGGTCCATCACACATGTTTTTGATAAGAAGGAACTGACCGCTGCCATTTCACAGCCTCTTGAAGAACAAAGGTATCTGCTGCAGCCTTATATCGAATGTAAGACGAAATCTGGATTAACTTACGACTTTAGACTCCATGTTCAAAAAAATGGAAACGGCCAATGGGAAATCACCCTCATTTATCCGCGTATCAGCGGGAATACGAGGATGGTCAGCAATATTTCGAGCGGCGGCTACCGCGGGGAACTTATTCCTTTTCTCAAGGATGAATTCCAGCAGGACTACAGGAAAATGAAGAAAAATTTAGAGACATTCGCTTTATCATTTGCTGCTCATCTAGATACCCTCTATGAAAATCCGTTTGATGAGCTGGGGATTGATGTAGGGATTGATCATCAACAAAAGCTATGGCTGTTTGAGGTAAATTGGCGGCCGGGGGCAAAAAATCGGGAATTTCAAGTCGCTAAACGGCTTATTCCTTATTGCCGCTTTTTGGCGGAAATGAATGAATAATTCTATGAAATGGATAAAAACAGGGAGTTTAATCATAAGAGTTTACAGGATGTACTATGATAAAATAATGAATAAATCGACGAAAAAGGCTGTGAAATAAATGTGTTTAATCTTATTTGCGTATCATATACATCCTGTTTATAAGTTAATTGTGGCGGCAAACCGGGACGAATTTTATCAAAGGCCGACAGCTCCCGCTCACTTTTGGGAGGATCAGCCGGAAATCCTTGCCGGCCGGGATTTGGAAAAAATGGGCACGTGGATGGGAGTCACTAAGAAAGGCCGTTTTGCAGCCTTGACCAATTATCGTGATCCTAATGAAACAACTGTGGGGAAGCGTTCACGGGGTGAATTGGTGTCGGGAGCCCTTACATATAAAGGCGATGTACGGGATTATATGAAGACACTGGAGCAAAATAAAAGTCAGTATCCCGGCTATAACTTATTAACAGGTAATGCTGATGAGCTTTACTATTATTCTAATATCGGACAACAGCTGCAAAAGCTTGAGCCGGGAATATATGGTATCAGCAACCATTTATTAAATACAGAATGGCCTAAAGTACAAAAAGGGAAAGAAGGGCTTGGAGAAATTGTTCAGGAAAATCGGACAGAAATGATAGCAAGACTATTTAAGCTATTACAAAGTGCTGACCCTGCACCAGATGAACTTCTGCCAAATACCGGTGTTTCCTTGGAATGGGAAAGAATGCTTTCACCACTGTTTATTCAAAGCGAGGATTACGGAACAAGGAGTTCGACTGTGATGCTGTTGGCCGATCATGAAATCCAGTACTTGGAGCGGGTTCATTCAAGAGATGGAATGGAGGAACAGCATTTTAAGATTTTAGTGTAAAATGCAGATCTTAACGCAAAATCAAGGATTTAACATATCTATGTAAAAAAGGTAAGATATCTTGACGGTGATGTATACTATAGCTAAGAAAGGAGTGCGGATTATATGAAAAAAGGCTTATTAGGCATTATCATTGTAGTCGCTGTTATTGTTGTTTTGGGACTAAGCCTTAAGTCCAGTTATAATAATTTTGTCAATTTAGAGGAGAACGTAAACCAGGCGCATGCTCAAATAGAAAATCAGCTGCAGCGGAGAATGGATTTAATTCCAAATTTAGTCAGCACCGTAAAGGGCTATGCCTCACATGAAAAAGAAGTAATTACTTCCATTTCCGATGCGCGTGCAAGGATGGCTGGTGCTAAAACACCTGAAGAACAGGCAACTGCAAATGCTGAATTATCAAGTGCTTTAAGCCGTTTGCTGGTGGTGGTGGAAAATTATCCAAACTTAAAAGCAGACCAGCAATTTACCCAGCTCATGGATGAACTATCAGGGACGGAAAATCGTATTGCTGTAGCGCGGAAAGATTACAATGATCAAGTGGCCGAATACAATCGAAAGATAAAGAACTTCCCGGGAGTTTTAATTGCCAGAATGACCGGATTTACGGAAAAAGAATATTTCAAAGCTGACCCGAAAGCTCAAGAAGCTCCAAAGGTTGACTTTGGGGGCAATGGCTAATGAACATGAGAAAAATCTTCAGCCTTCTATTGGTGTGTTTTACCTTTTTCTTTAGTACAGGGAATGCACTTGCTGAGGATGTTCAAATACCAAAACCTGTCGGGGATATTTATGTTCAAGATTTTGCCGATATTCTAAGTGATACGGAAAAAGGTCAATTAAATAGCTTTGGAAGAAACATTGAGAATCAAACAACGGCACAGATTGCCGTCCTGACAGTCCCAACCATAGGTGATCGTACGATAGAAGAATATGCCAACGAGGCATTTCGAACCTACGGGCTTGGAAATAAAAAGGAGAACAATGGCGTCCTCCTGGTTTTAGCCATGAAAGAAAAGAAAATCAGGATTGAAGTCGGCTACGGGCTTGAAGGACGAATCCCTGATGGAAAAGCAGGCCGGATCCTTGATGAATATGCGCTGCCTGCTTTGAAAAACGGGCAGCCTAATCAGGCGATTTTAAATACCTATCAAGTATTGGCAAATGAAGTCCTTGATGAATATGGCATAAAAGGGGATGAACTTCAGCAGGGAGAGCAGTCACCGCAAACGGTGCAGAAACAGGATAACGGACTAGGGATTCCTTCCTGGCTTCTAATCATTATCATTTTTGTCGTCATTTTTCTGGACTTTAAGTTTTTTGGCGGTACACTTACCTATTTTCTGTTGTCCATTATCTCCCGAGGGGGAAGAGGCGGAGGCGGTCCCAGAGGCGGCGGAGGCGGCTCGTCCGGCGGCGGAGGTGCCGGACGGGGATGGTAAAACCGTTCGTGAAAGACATTTATAAATAATGCAAGGTTTGCCCTTTATCGAGAGATGAAAGGCATTTTTATGTGCAGGCAGGAAATATGTTTTTCATTACTTTAAAAAATGTAAAAAAATACAAAATAGTAATTGACAGGTAACCCCGATTGTATCAATATCATATTAATGCTGGAAATAATGGGGGAGTTTACCATGGTGAGTACTGCCACAATCATATCAATGTTTGTCCCGATTATCTTTTCATTTATTTTGTTTGCTGGTTTAATCTTGTTTTATAGGAGGAGAACCGGGATTGCTGTAAAGCCGCTGATTATTGGAAGTATCGGGTTTATCGTTTTTACACAGTATTAGAAAAAATATTGCATGCTGTTGTGATTTTAAGCTTCCCGAATTATGCGGATCACCCCTGGTGGTTTGGCTTGTATGGCGGATTGGCCGCTGGATTATTCGAAGAGTTTGGCAGATTTATATTATTTACATGGCTGCTTAAAAAATTCCATACCTATAAAGGCGGCATTTCCTTTGGTGTCGGCTGGGGAGGAATTGAAGCCGTCGTCTTAATGCTAATGATGTTTGTGCCAAATATTCTTTTTGCTTTTATGATAAATGCCGGCACTTTCGACAGCATGCTTGCCGCTCAACTGCCTAGCGACCAGCTGGCTTCCATGAAGGAAACTCTTCTTAACCAAGGGGCATCCTTTTATTTGTGGGCTGGTGTGGAACGATTCTTTGCTGTCTTTATCCAAATTGCTTTAAGTTTATTTGTACTCCTGGCAGTCATTAAAGGGAAAATTTCTTATGTCATCTATGCATTATTGATTCATGCAGCTATCGACTTTCCGCTTGTTTTCTTTCAAACAGGACACGTAACAAGCATATGGATGGTTGAATTATATGTCGCAGTCATTGGTATTTTCTCTTATTTATTTATAAAAAAATCCAAAAGTTGGATTCCTGAGGTAAATGAATCGTTTTAAGTTTAAGGCATCGTCCATATGTGACGATGCCTATTTTTATAAATAAGTCTTTCTTTTTGGAAAAGACTAGGATATAATAACACTGTATTACAAATAATAGTACACTTAATACAGATTGGGGGTCCGTTATGTTTGAGCTGGACATGAGGAGCCGTAAGCCGATTTATGAACAATTAGTTGAAAAAATGAAGGAGCTAATCATGAGCGAGATGCTAAGGCCTGATGAACAGGTGCCATCTGTACGGTCATTAGCGACCGAGTTGACCATCAATCCAAATACAATTCAAAAAGCTTACCGCGAATTGGAAAATCAGGGGTTCATTTATTCCATCAAAGGAAAAGGGAGCTTTGTTAATCCAAACCACAAAATCAAAGATACAGAAAAGATAAAGACGGTAAAAGAGGAGCTTGAAAAGCTGATCCTGGAGGCACTTTATCTAGGAATACCAGCGGATGAGCTGATTCGTTTAATCCATGAGTTAGATGGTGCAAAAGGGGGAGGGGAAAAGAATGATTGAAATGAAACATATAAGCAAGCGGTTTGATCGGTATAAGGCATTGGAAAATGTCAACCTATCCATTCAAAAGGGCTCCATATACGGACTCATCGGCTCAAACGGGGCTGGAAAAACCACTTTGATTAAGCTGCTTGCAGGCATATACCAGCAGGATCAGGGGGAAGTCATCATTGAAGGTGCTCCAGTCTATGAAAATATCAGCCTGAAACAAAAAGTGTTTTATATTCCGGACCAGCCATACGTTTTCTCTCACTATACAACAAAGCAAATGGCCCGATTTTATCAGCATTGTTACCCAAACTGGGATGAGGAACGCTTTGAAAAACTGGCCCAGCTGTTTGAAGTGAATTTGCAGAAAAAAATCGACACCTTTTCAAAAGGATGGCAGCGGCAGATTGCTTTTATTCTGGCACTGTCAGCAAATCCGGAATTTCTGATATTGGATGAGCCTCTGGACGGCCTGGACCCGGTAGTAAGAAAAAAAGTCAAGAACCTGCTCATTCATGACGTTGCAGAAAGAGAAATGACTATTCTCATTTCTTCACATAATCTTCGTGAAGTAGAGGATATTTGCGACCATATCGGCATTATCCATAAGGGGCAGCTCGTGATGGAAAAAGAACTGGATGAACTAAAGGCAGACATTCACAAGGTGCAGGTTGCCTACCGTGATGGTGTGCCAAAGCAATTATTGAAAAAATTAAACCCGCTCCATACCGAAAAACGAGGCAGTGTCAGTCTGTTCATTATCAGGGGAGACGAGGATACAATCGCTAAACAAATTCGCGAGACAAATCCTGTTATTTTTGATCTGCTCCCGCTTACGCTTGAAGAAATTTTTATTTACGAAATGGGGGATATCGGCTATGCCATCCAAAATATCGTGGTTTAATAAAGAAATCATCATGCAAATCGCGAGAAGTACCGGCTGGATTTCCATTGTTTATTTTCTAGGCCTGCTGTTTATCCTCCCGATTCAACTATTATTGATGTACTCGGAGGATCGTCTTCCTTATTATCAAGAAGATCACTTTACCCTCTTTCGAATTAATTTTGAACTGCAGATTGGCCTGCTTGTCATAGTACCCGTGATACTGGCAGTCTTTTTATTCCGCTTTCTTCATGTGAAGCAGGCATCAGATCTTATACACAGTCTGCCATTAAAAAGGGAGAAGATTTTTCATCATTATGCGCTGACAGGACTGGTTTTCTTAGTCATTCCGATTGCAGCCATAACCTTGATTGTTTTAGCTTTACGGGCTGGTTTAGATTTAAACAGTTTGTTTAGTATAAAAGATGTTTTTTACTGGGCGGGTGCGACCACGGTAATCGTATTTCTGCTATATACAGCAAGCATCATGATTGCTATGCTGACTGGGATTTCAGCTGTACATGCGGTTTTAGCGTATATATTTTTATTTTTCCCTGTTGGCTTTGTGCTTTTGCTGTTTTATAACTTAAAAATATTGCTATACGGCTTTCCAAGTGACTTTTTCTTAAATCAGCAGCTGGAAAGAATGTCACCTATCACTTATGCAACCGTGCTGAACAGAAGGGATTTTGAATGGGGCGACACAGCACTCTATCTTATTCTAGCTTTTGTATTCTACGGGCTTGCACTTTTCTTTTATAAAAAAAGGAAGGTGGAACAGGCTTCGGAGGCTATTGCATTTCCAAAACTGCGTTCGATTTTTAAATATGGCGTAACATTTTGTGTGATGCTTTTGGGTGGAACTTACTTTTCGGGCGTTTCCAATAACAGCCTCTCCTGGGTCATTTTTGGTTATGCAGCAGGAGCGATATTTGGCTATTTTATTGCAGAAATGGTACTGCAGAAAACATGGCGGGTTTTTGGAAAGGTAAAAGGCTTAGCTATCTATGCGGCAGTAGTTGCCGTTCTGGTCCTTGGTGTAAAAATGCTTGGAATCTATGAAAATCATGTCCCGGATTTAGCGGATATTGAAAGTGTCCAGGTAACCAATCAGCCCTATATGTATGTGTATAGTTCCGATACAGGTGAAGATTACTATCGATTAAAATCATTGAAGGAAGAGCCAAATATCGCTGCGGTCCGCAAAATGCACAGGCAGATCCTGCTGGACCGGAAACTGAACCAGCGGAAAAATGCTGAGTCGACCACTTACTTTGTTCATTATGAATTGAAAAATGGCAGGTCAGTGACCCGTGAATATGAGGTAAATCGCAGGCTGTACGATGATCTTTTTAAACCAATCTATGAATCAAAGGAATACAAGCTTGCTGTAAATCCTATTTTTAAATTGAAAGACAACAGGATGAAGACCATTACCTTCAGAGCAAATGGACCGATGAATAAAGATATTACTTTATCAAATCCGGCTGAAATAAAAGAAGTCATGGAAGCCCTGCGGAAAGATGTGTTAACTGAATCGTATAAAGATAGTCTTTATTTCCGGGATCGCGGCTCGATTTTGGAAATCAATATAGATGATAACCAATTTGTTCAGCCTATTGAAATCAAACCGACCTATCAAAATATAAAAAAATGGCTGGAGGAGAAGGACTTAAGGGAAAGAGTGACAGTAACCGGTGATGATCTTTCACATGTATTGGTTGTGAAAACGGATGCCGTAAATCAAGATGGATCAGAAATACCGCTTAAGGAACTTGAAGGTAAAGAGAATTCTCTGGATATTAAAGATAAGCGGCAAATGGAGCAGCTCCTTAACCAGGCATCCGCGAGTTCAAGCAAAGAGTATAAGGTGATTTTTTATTATAAATTCGCTAATTATAACGAAATCCTGTCATTCGATGAGGAGCATGCACCGGATTTTGTTAAGAGCCATTTTAAATAGAAGGGATTTACTAGGGGGTGACGACCTGGGTACAATAGATTTCAACCAGTTATATGAAGTGTATTCCAAGCAGATGCTTTATATTGCTTATAAATATACGAAGGACTTCTTCCACGCGGAAGATGTCGTTCAGGAGGCATTTTTAAAAGCCTATAAAAAGATGGATTCCATCGGTGATACGAAAAAGATTGGAGCCTGGCTTTCGGCAATAACAGCCAGAACAGCGATTGACTTTTTAAGAATGGAAAAACGAAAAGGCTGTATTCCAATAGATGATACGATATTAGAACCAATGGCCGGAACTGCGGAAAATACGGAGGACATCGAGGAAGAAGTCTTCCTCCGCCTGTTCCAAGAGGAAGTGGGCCGGACGATGGAAACATTATCTGCTCAATCACAGGAAGTACTTAAGCTCAAAATCCAGCATGGGTTAAAAGAAAATGAAATTGCATGTATTCTCAATCTAAAATCCGGTACTGTTAAAACAAGACTGTACCGCGCACGAAAACAGTTAAAACGGTGTCTGACACCAACGGGTTAATCAAACGGAGGTTCTCTCTTGGTAGCATTAATGAGTGTCAGGCAGCTCTCGCGGACAGTGTGACGATGCATAATTCATAAATAAGAGAAGGTCCCTCCATTATGTAAAATGGAAGGGACCTTTCTTATTTTTCAAACACTCTTGTTTTTCGCCACAATGTATAATAAGCAAGGAAGCCAATAATAAGCAGTAAAATGATATAAACACTATATCTTGAAAAATAACCGCCTACATGCATCCAATTTTCCCCGAGTGCTTTTCCAAGTGTAATAAAGGTAAAACACCAAATAAATGCTCCTATGTATGCAAACAAAGCAAATTTTTGATATTTATAACCATTGATGCCTGAAAGATAGGCTACGATGTGCCGAACCCCCGGTATAAAATATCCGATTAATAAGAGGATGGGGCCAAATTTCATAAATAATTTCCTTGTTCGTTCCACTCGTTGTTCTGTCATGTGAAATTTAGGGCCGAACTTTTTTAAAAAAGGCAAGCCTAATTTCATTCCCAATATGTAACTCAATGTAATTCCGCCAAATGCTCCAAAAAATGCACTGAGGAGGGCAGGGAGATAAAGCATTTTCCCTTGGTAAACATTGTATCCAACATATGTTAAAAGAACTTCATCAGGTATCGGAAGACCGATAATACCGCCAATTAACGCCAATATAATTCCAAAGTATCCATAGTGCTCAATTAAACTACCCAAATGCTGCATAACCTACACATCCTAAATCATTGCTGTAAAAAACCCTACAGATTAGCCTATACATAATCACAAAAATCATGTAAATGGCGGTGCCTGACACATATGGTACCTAAGCCCTATTGCTGACCTGATGGGTTAATTATACAAACCTTTTGACAATTCAACAAGGTGGTCCATATTCTAATCTTCATTTCATGCGGGAAATAGATGTTAAGGATAAGTTAAGTTTTCTCCTCGATAATAGGCTCATAAATTGATTGCCTATGGCGCAGGTCTGTGCTATTCCATAGGATAAAGGGAGACGAACAGATGAAAAAGTGGATATGGATTGCAGCAGGTATTATCATTGTAGGTTTTATTGGATTTCAATGGTTTAACACTAAAAACAGCAGTGCAGAAGCCATACAGCAGGTTCGAACGGCTGTGGTGCAAAAAGGAAAGCTCGAAGTCAAAGTCAGCGGTTCGGGTACTGTAGAATCTGTGACAAGCGAAGATATTGAATCAGATGAGGATAATAAGGAAATTGATGAAGTATTGGTTTCGGAAGGTGAAAAGGTAAAGGAAGGGGACGAATTAGTCACCTTTATGGATGGCAGCGACCCGATAACGGCGCCTGCTGATGGGACCATTACCACTGTTTCCGTTAAGGATGGGGACAGGGTAACAAAGAATCAGGTTGTGGGACATCTAACAAATTATGAAGATTTACAAACTGTAGTCCCGATAGATGAACTGGACATTCCAAAAGTGAAAAAGAATCAAACAGCTAGTGTAACAGTTAATGCTTATCCTGACCAAACATTTACAGGTAAAGTAACAAAAGTGGCAAATGAAGGCTCTTCAGAAAACGGAACATCTACATTTGACGTAACCATTCATATTAATCAGCCAAAAAGTTTAAAAGTTGGCATGAGTACAGAAGCGAGCATTTTAACAGAGACTAAGGAAAATGCCCTATATGTTCCAGTTGATGCCGTTCATACCAATAATAATGAAAAATATGTCATTGCGGCTGCGGAAAGTACAAGCAATCATAGTGCTGATAAGGATTCAAAAAGTTCTGCCATGGCTCAGCGCAAAATAGTTAAAACAGGTATTGCGAATGAAGAATATGTGGAAATCACGGAGGGAGTAACCGAGGGTGAATCCATTCAATTGCCACAGTTAGCAGCAGGAACTTCTTCTTCCAACCAGCAAAGGAGGATGATGCAAGGCATGGGCGGTATGGGCCAAATGGGCGGCGGAATGTCAAGCGGCGGATTTAAAAGATTTAATAACGGCGGAAGCGGAAGAGGCGGGAATTAATGGACAAACCTATCATTCAAATTAACAATATGTCAAAAACCTATCAACTTGGGGGTGAAACAGTCCATGCGCTGAACAATGTTTCACTTGAAATTAATAAAGGGGAATTCCTAGCCATAATCGGCCCGTCAGGTTCCGGAAAATCGACTTTGATGAATATGCTTGGCTGCCTGGACCACCCTGATCAAGGATCCTATCTGCTGGATGGCAAAGAGATTGGAAAAATGACCGATAACCAATTGGCAGCGATTCGCAATCAAAAGATCGGCTTTATCTTTCAAAATTTCAACCTATTATCCAAGCTTACGGCTTTGGAAAATGTGGAGCTGCCTCTTATTTATGCCGGTGCCTCAGCGGGTGAAAGGCATAAACGGGCAATGGACAGCCTAAATAAAGTAGGATTGAAAGAAAGGGCGGGGCATTTGCCCGCCCAGCTCTCCGGCGGACAGCAGCAAAGGGTTGCGATTGCCAGAGCACTGGCAGGGCAGCCGGCCATTCTTTTAGCAGACGAACCAACTGGAGCACTTGATAGTAAAACCAGCAAAGAAATCCTGAAACTTATGCAGCAATTAAATGAATTAGGGCACACGATTATATTAATCACCCATGATTTGGAGATTGCCAAACAAGCAAAACGAATGGTCAGTATCCAGGATGGCGAGCTCCAGGAGAATGGGGGTGCTCTTCTTGGGGATTTTGCAATCTATTAAAATGGCTTTTAAAAGTATTAGAAGTAACAAGCTAAGATCCGTACTTACCATGCTTGGAATTATCATTGGGGTTTCTTCGGTCATTATCCTTGTTTCCATTGCCCAAGGATCGTCAAAAAATATAACAAGCCAAATCAATCAATTGGGGAAAAATCTTCTAACGGTGAATACGTATAGCACCGACCTTGAATTAACAGATGATACCATCAGTCAATTAGGTAAACTTAGCGGTGTTAAAGCTGTTTCACCTATTGTTTCCGGACGTGTAAATGTAAGAAAGGATAGGACCACCTCACAGGTTAGTGTCATTGGAACCAATGCTTCATATTCAGACGTTCGTGACACAAAGGTCAGCAGGGGGCGTTTCATTACTGACCTTGATATCGAGTACCGGCAAAAGATAGCAGTGCTGGGCTCGGAAACGGCAGAAACCTTTTTCGGAGTAAATAATCCAGTTGGGGAATATATCCAATTGAATGGCAACTCCTATAAAGTTGTCGGTGTGTTGGCTTCAAAAGGAAGTTCTTTAGGGCAAAGCGGGGATAATGTAGTCATTGTTCCATTAAGTACCGGCCAGCTTTTAGCAGGAAGTACATCCATCAGTACTGTCTATTTACAGGGTAAAAGTGAATCACAGATGAATTTTGTCATGAATGAAGTCAAAATGAAATTGGCGGCTCTTTTTCCGGGGAAAAGTAATGATTATGGTGTTACCAATCAACAGGATGTCATGGATACGATGAGTTCCGTTACAAACACGATGACCATGCTGCTTGGCGGCATTGCAAGTATCTCTTTACTTGTTGGCGGCATTGGGATCATGAACATTATGTTGGTCTCTGTATCAGAACGGACCAAAGAAATTGGTATCCGGAAAGCCATTGGAGCCAAGCGTAAAGATATTCTCTTACAATTCCTAATTGAATCAGTTGTTCTAAGTGCGATGGGAGGTATGATTGGCATATTGTTAGGGCTGGGATGTGGAAAAATGGTGTCAACCTTCATGAATATGAGCATCTCTTTCTCAGCACCAGTCATCTTGTACTCCTTCCTATTTTCACTTATTGTCGGTGTTGTATTCGGGGTGTTCCCAGCAAACAAAGCTTCCAAACTAAATCCGATTCAGGCGTTACGGAGTGGTGCTTAATAGTTTTAGAGAGGATGGCCAATATTTACTAAAAGTAAATATTGGGGTGATCGATCATGGGAAAAACTAGTAAAGCCCACCATGAATTGGATTAATTTGTTCAGTTTTATCTTGATGGAATCGATCACAGGCATAATCTTGAATAACCCATGGTTAAGCCGGCCAATCCCAAGGGCAAAAAGGGGATTTTCCTTCTCGGCAAATGAATATGGACATGCAGGGATATGCTAATGATGAAAGCCAAGCGGCGGGAATGAATCAAACTTAGACGAATGGGCAGACCCTAGTATCTGGAAACAGTCAAACTGAGGGACAATATGAAAATAACGGTAACGGTCAGTTTCCTGGTCAAGAGGCTTCATTGAGGCAAGGCGTCCCAGGCAGAGAAGGTTCTGGCTAAGGCTCCCTTATGGGGATAATCAAAGGCCCCCACGAAGGATGAATTGGAACCACTAATAGTAAGCGGCTCATCGACCTTATCGCCATTGCCATGATATTCTTAACAGGGACAGGCATTTATTTATCGATAAAAGTTTTAGGTGCGGATAAAAGAAGAAAAAAGGAAAAGTGGAAGCGGCTTAATTTTAGCCTCTTTCTATATAAAATAATGATGATTAATCTTTATAATATAAGGTACTAGTCATTTTTTGAGGAGCGGTGAGCAACATGCGCTTATTGGTTGTGGAAGATAATCTACCCTTATTAGAATCAATCGTCCAGCTTCTATCGGATGAATTTGAGGTCGATCAGGCATCAAATGGGGAAGATGCTCTATTTTTAGCAAGACAGAATATTCATAATGCCATTGTGTTAGATGTCATGATTCCTGAGATTAATGGATTTGAAGTGTTAAAATTGATCCGCAGCGAAGGGTTGACCATCCCTGTTTTATTCCTGACAGCGAGAGATTCATTAGAAGATCGTGTGAAGGGCCTTGACAGCGGCGGCGATGACTATTTAGTCAAGCCGTTTCAAGCAGCAGAATTAAAAGCGAGAATTCGTGCCCTGCTGCGGCGCAGCGGCAGTTTAACAACTAATCACAGTATTCAATATCGGGGAATTGAGTTGTTTGGGAAAGAGCGGGATATTACTGTAGATGGAAAACCGATGAAGCTGACAGCAAAACAATATGAGCTGTTAGAATATTTGATTCAAAACAAGGGTGCCATCTTAACGAAAGAGCAAATTTATGACCGTGTATGGGGCTTTGATTCCGATACAACCATCGCCATAGTTGAGGTATTTATGCATCATCTCCGTAAGAAGCTCGAACCATATGGTTATCATGCCGATATTAAAACAATACGCGGTGTCGGTTACATGCTGGTAGAAGAATAGGAGCAACATTATGTTCAGACAGACACATATCAGGCTGACTTTATTAAATTCTCTTGTCTTCATTATTCTTATCAGCATTCTTGGAGGCATTATTTATTTTTATACTGAAAATCGGTTATATCAAGATGTTAATCAATCTTTATTTGAATCTGTCGAACATTTTCAGCAGCAGCCTTCAGACCCTGATGACAGCCTTAAGCGGTCGGAGCCGAAATTTATTCGTAGAGATCCAAGGATTATGACCCTTGTGTGGGATGAGAATAAACGACTGTTAACAGAGCAAACCCGTGAGTTCCAGCTTTTTCAAGGTGATGAAAAGAGAATCCGCCCGAAAAAATTGAATTCGTTAGAGGATATAACAGTTGGCCAATTCTCTTATCGATATATCGCTTTTGATGTTCAAACAGATATTGGCAAATTAACGGTACAATTCATTCGTAATGTCAATTCGGAAAAGGAATTGTTAGACAGGCTGCTGCTCATTATGCTGGTCGGCTGCGGTCTCGGCGTGATTTGTGCCATTGCCGTTGGCTATTTTTTAGCAGGACGGGCCTTAGTGCCTATCAAAAATGCCTGGCACAAACAGCAGCAATTTGTTTCTGATGCTTCTCATGAGCTGCGGACTCCGCTTGCTGTTATTCAGGCAAAGACGGAACTGCTTTTTCGCACACCATCGGCAGCCATTCAGGATAGAATACTTGATATTTCATCTATCTCAAATGAATCAAGGCGTCTTTCCAAACTGGTTACGAACTTATTAACGCTGGCAAGATCGGATTCTGATCAGTTAGAAATGAACAAAGAGGTTTTTCGATTAGATGGGATGTTAAAAGAAATTGTCCGAGATTATGAAGAAATTGTCTTATATCAGGAAAAGATACTGCAGCTGCAGGCGCCTGAGCCTGTTACTTTTATTGCAGACAAAGAAAGAATTCATCAGCTTGTGATTATTTTATTAGATAATGCCATGAAATACACGAAGGAGGGCGGTGAAATCCAGCTGTCATGCCGCCAAAGCCATTCTTCTATTCTTCTGTCGGTAAAAGACAACGGCATTGGTATTCCAGAACAGGATATTCCAAGAATCTTTGATCGCTTTTTTCAAAGTGACAAGGCACGGACCTCTGCAGAAGGTACCGGTCTTGGCTTATCCATTGCCAAATGGATTATTGAAAAACATCATGGGAAAACGAGGGTAGAAAGCAGTTTGGGTAAAGGAACAACAATTGAAATCACTTTTCCAAGAGTCCAAAAAACATAATTTGGACTTTTTTTATATTATAATTGTAGTAATGATTGTTGTTGCATGAAAGGAGTGTCATTATGGATTTTGAGTTTGATCACCTTGTGTTTTTTTCAAATAAACCAGAAGATACCATAGGCCCATTAAAACAGAAAGGGATTCATGCTGTGAATGGCGGCCGTCATGAGAACTGGGGGACCTATAACTCCCTTACCTATTTTGGGCTGAGCTACATAGAATTCTTAGGAGTCGAACATCTCTCTATATCAGAGCAGCAGGAAGAAAATCGACTGGTCACGGAAATTGTGGAAAAGTTAATCCATCAGCACCGGGAAGGTCCAGCAAAGCTTGCCATTCGAACCAATCAACTAGATGAGCTGGCAGAAAGGTTTAAAGCGGAAGGCTTTATGGTTTATGGCCCGCTTCCAGGTGAGAGGGTCCGCGGAGATGGAAAGATTATCAAATGGTCGCTCCTATTTCCTGAAAGCAAGACAAGTGAATTGTCATTACCCTTTTTTATACAATGGGAAAAAACAGATGAAGAGAGGCTGGCGGAATTTCAAGAACAAGGTTTGACCGGTTCACACACCACAGGGAATCCAACATTTTTCCATGTCGGTATAGTGGTGCGGGACTTGGAGAAGACCCTTCAAGAATGGAGAAAACTAGTGGATTTGCCGGTCACAGAAGCATTTCTTGATACAGACCTCAATGCCCGCTGCCAAATTCTTAAACTGGCTGGTACTGAGCTATTATTTTGTACACCTCTTGGTGAGGGGATTGCCCAGAAAGTTTTACATGAAAAAGGGGAAACACCTTTTTTAGTGAATTTAAATGGAACGGAACAAGAGCAGCTCTATGAACTGATGGGCGGATTCTGGAGATTCAATAAATAATATGAAACTTCCATATGTGGAGGTCCTACTGGTTGATAAGAGAATAAATTAACATCGAAAAGGAGTGTTTTTCAAGTGGGGGAAAGCTTTGAAGGACAAATTTTAACATGGTTTAACTATTTTCATGCAAACCCTGAGGTGAGCTGGAAAGAGTTTAATACGACCACAACGATTGCGAAGATTTTGGATGGACTTGGAGTACGGTACAGACCTTTTCCAGATGTGACGGGTCTGCTGGCGGAAATTGGTGATGGAGAAGAAGTCATCGCTGTACGGGCAGATATTGATGCATTATGGCAGGAAGTGGATGGTGTCTGGAGGGGGAATCACTCTTGCGGGCATGATGCCAATATTTCGATGGTCCTCGGTGCTTTATTGTATCTAAAAAATAAACCGCTCAGGAAAAAAATCCGGTTTATTTTTCAGCCGGCAGAAGAAAAAGGAAATGGATCGATTGCGATGATTGACCGCGGTGCCTTGGAAAATGTGACACATCTTTTCGGGGTTCACCTTCGTCCAGTAGAGGAACTGCCGTTAGGAAAAGCAGCCCCTTCCATTCATCACGGGGCAGGCATCTTCCTTGATGGAAAAATAATCGGAACGGACGCCCACGGTGCAAGACCACATCAAGGGAAAAACGCCATCGATGTGATAGCAGCCATTCATCAATTTATTAAGTCTATTTACTTATCGCCATTTGAAGCCTATTCTGCAAAACTGACAAAAATTATGGCCGGCGGTGATAGTTTAAACATCATTCCGGGAACAGCTGAATTTGCCTTGGATGTCCGGGCACAAAAAAATGATGTTTTACATCAGCTGCAATCTAGGATTGAAGAAGGACTCGCCGGAATAAAGGCGCTTTATGACATTGAGATGCAATGGAATTGGGTTGATTATACACCAGGGGCAGAGGTTTCGGCGGAAGCAGAAAAGATTGCAGCTAACGCAATTCGTTCCGTCTGTGGTGAAGAGGTGCTTGCCCCGCCTGTTATCACTTCTGGAAGCGATGATTTTCATTTTTATACGGTTAAAAAACCAGAGCTTAAAGCAGCAATGATTGGTATAGGAGCAGACCTTAAACCAGGACTGCACCATCCTAAAATGACATTCGACCGTTCTGTTCTTGATTTAGGGGCACGCATTCTAGCGGAAACATTGAAAAACGCTTAAGATTCAGCAGCCTATTGCAAGAAAATAGATGGCATCCGCAAAAAAAGGTGTTTATGTGCAAGATAGATGGTATCCGTAAATGAAGATGCGTTATGTGCAAGAAAATAGATGGCATCTGAAAATAAAGGTAGTATGCGCAAGTAATGTGATGCTAACCGCAAGTAAGGATGCGTATTACGCAAGTAACTGAGGGATATAGGCAAGATAACGGCTGTAATTGTCAAAAATAAAGGAAAGTCCGCTGGGGCAGCGAACTTTCCTTTTTCTATCTATTGAAAACCGTTCAGGGCAATCTTAAAAAATATTAAGAAAGGAAGATTTATGATGAAGATTACAGAAATTCAACTTTATGCCATTCGTTTGCCGCTGTTTCAACCATTTGTCATCAGCTATCATACATACGCGGATATGCCGTCCATTATCGTAAAAATAACTACAGATGAGGGGATTATCGGCTATGGTGAAGCTGTGCCGGATGAACACGTAACAGGAGAAACATGGGAAGGGGTATTCCATATCATCAAAAGTACCCTGGGTCCTGTTTTAATAGGAAAGAATCCGCTGGAAATTGAAAAAATCCATGAATTGATGAACAAAACGATTTATTTTGCACCCGCAGCAAAGGCGGCGATAGATATTGCCTGCTATGATATTCTAGGAAACAAACTGAAGCAGCCAGTTTATCAGCTGATTGGCGGACGATACCATGATGATTTTCCGATTACCCATGTGTTAAGTATTGCTGCACCTGAAAAAATGGCAAAGGAAGCCTCATTAATGGTGGAAAAGGGGTATCGTTCTTTTAAAATGAAGGTGGGAACGAATGTTAAGGATGACGTTGAACGGATCAAAGCGGTCCGTGCTGAAATCGGACCAGATATTGCAATCCGGGTTGACGTTAACCAAGGCTGGCAAACGAGCGGGGCAACACTAACGGCATTAAAACAATTAGAAGAGTATCAAATTGATTGGATCGAACAGCCTGTAGCCGCCGATGATATTGATGCGATGGCTGAGGTGAAATTGAAAACAACGATTCCCTTGATGATTGATGAGGGATTAAAAGGCACAAGGGAAATGAGGGAAATTATTCAAAAAAGAGCGGCCGATAAAGTTAATATTAAATTAATGAAATGCGGTGGTATTTATCCTGCAGTAAAGTTAGCCCATCAGGCGGAGCTGGCAGGTATCGAGTGCCAGATTGGATCTATGGTCGAATCATCCATTGGTTCAGCAGCAGGTTACCATGTTGCTTTTTCAAAAAAAGTCATTACAAGTGTAGAATTGACCGGCCCGTTGAAGTTCTCAAAAGATGTCGGGGACTTAGCATATGATGTACCATTTATTCGCTTAACTGATAAACCGGGGTTAGGAGTAAAGGTAAATGAGGATATGTTAAACGAGCTAACTGTATTTCATGAGATTGTTCAATAAAGGCGGGGGAACAGTGAATCCAATTTTTAAAAGCGTTCTTGAAAAGAATGGAGAATGGCCATACATCGTTAGAAGACTATCAATAGAAGATTTGCAGCTAATTTTAAGTGTCCAGGATCGGGTTGCAGCAAGTATGGAGAAAGAAGGAATTCTCCAGCCCCTGTCGCCAAAAGAGTACCAATATATTTTAGAAGGAAACGGTATGATGATTGGTGCATTCGTCGAGGAAGAACTGATTGCCTTTCGGGCACTGCTCATACCGTCACTCAATGATCCGGAACATCTTGGGCTAGATATTGGTTTACAAGCGGCAGAGCTCTCGTCAGTTATTTATCAAGAGATTTCAAATGTCCTGCCAGAATATCGCGGGAACAGGCTGCAGAAAACACTTGCTAAGCTGATTATGGAGGAACTGGGAAAGGAAGCACATCATTTTCATTTTGTCTGCTGTACGGTTGCCCCATTTAATATTCCAAGTTTGAAGGATAAATTTTCTCAAGGGATGCAGATTGCAGCACTAAAACAAAAATACGGAGGGCAGCTCCGCTATACGTTTGTAAAGGATTTAAAAGAGCCGGTACCGCAAATCTGTAAGGAAACTATTTTGATTGACATGGGCGATACTGTCCGCCAGCAGGAATTGCTTGCAGAAGGTTTTCGAGGAATCCGGATGCTGCGTCAAAGCAATGATGACGTAGTGGTGGAATATGGCAGATTGTTTTGAGTTGAGGTCTGATACCTTGAATGGGTGTCAGACCTTTTCGAGAATGCAGGAATTTACCCTGCCATTATCGTATATAAAATTGATGGATTTTTTTATCAATGGAGGGAGTAGTATTGAACGATCTGCAGCAACGTATGGAAACACATATTGGGAGATTAAGTGAATTTACAGCAACGCCGGGAAATGGCACAACAAGGCTGACCTACAGCAAGGAGGATTTACAGGCCCGGCTATATATAAAGGAAAAAATGCAGGAATATGGTCTTCAGGTAAGAGAAGATGGAATCGGCAATATTTTTGGCAGGCTGGAGGGGACATTAACAGGCGCACCAAGTGTATTAATTGGATCCCATTTCGATTCTGTTCCCAATGGCGGGTCGTATGATGGGCCTGCCGGTGTCGTAGCAGGTCTTGAGGTGGCAGCACTTTTTAAAGAAAATAATCTGACACCGAAGTACCCATTAGAGGTGATTGCCTTAGTCGAAGAAGAAGGAGCACGTTTTGAAGGCGGCTTAATGGGATCAAGAGGAATAACCGGGGTGTTAAATGAGGAAGATTTTAAAAATTTAACAGATAAAGATGGAATTAAGACCATAGAAGCAATGGCTGAAATTGGACTGGATTCTTCTCTTCCAAAAAAGAGAGACCCGAAGACGATGAAGGCCTACCTGGAGTTACATATTGAACAGGGCCCAATTCTTGAGGGGAAAGGAATCCCAATTGGATTGGTGAAGGCAATTGTCGGGTTAGTGCAATTGGAGGTAACAGTGGAAGGCAAAGCAGGACATGCAGGAACTATGCCGATGGAGCACCGTTCTGATGCGCTGGTCGCTGCGGCTAAAATGATTGCCCGGCTGCCAGAGCTTGCTTTAAATGAGGGAGAGGGATCTGTTATCACAACAGGCCGTCTGAATGTTTTTCCTAACGGATCTAATGTGATTCCCAATAAGGTTGTTTTTACAGTGGATCTCCGATCTGGTAAGGAAGAGCATATTCTAAGTATGATAGAAAACGTGAAAGAATTGGTAGATTCCTACAATGACAGCGGGATAAAAACTTCTGTGGCACATCAATTATATATGGCGCCTAAAGCGATGGATTCAGACATTATTTCCTTGTTGAAGGAAAAATGCAGTGAATTAGATGTTCCTTACTGCTCCCTTAATAGCGGGGCAGGCCATGATGCCATGGTGTTTTCAGACGTCACAGCTGCCGCTATGCTCTTTATCCCAAGCAGAGATGGCGTAAGTCATTGTCCGGAAGAATGGTCCGATTCAAAGGATATCGCAACGGCTGTGCAGATTCTATTTGAAGCAGCGAAGGCATTAACTGAAGCGGAATAATGAATGCCATGAGTAAAGGGATGAAACTAATTAGGGTTTCATCTCTTGTGCGCTTGGCAGCGCTTCGCTCTAGAGGGTGCAAGTCCCTAACATGCCGTTGTGGCGGAAATGTATAGCTGACAGGTAGTGCGAGTATCGTGAGATTTCGTGCGGAGGACTTGAAGGCAAA
>NZ_JAMBNQ010000045.1 GCF_023715155.1 Neobacillus mesonae | reverse complement strand
GCTAATCAAGGCGATTGGCTACTGTAACTGGTTGTTTCGAACTCTTCCGGGAGCTAATCAAGGCGATTGGCTACTGTAACCGGTTGATTCGTGCACCTCGGGGAGCCAATCAAGGCGATTGGCGACTGTAACTGGCTGTTTCGAACTCTTCCGGGAGCTAATCAAGGCGATTGGCTACTGTAACTGGTTGTTTCGAACTCTTCCGGGAGCTAATCAAGGCGATTGGCTACTGTAACTGGTTGTTTCGAACTCTTCCGGGAGCTAATCAAGACGATTGGCTACTGTAACTGAGTGATTCGTGCTACTTGGGGAGCCAATCAAAGCGATTGGCGACTGTACATGGCAAAATGGAACACTCCGAGCAGCCAACGAAATGATTGGCTGAACAAATTAATCTGAAAGACCTTAGTTCCATTACAATCCTCGCTTTCATTCACACCAATAATCCGCTCAAATTCACATATACTCAGTCTATTTTTCTGCATGATGATTGACAAGAAGATTTCTTATGTGAAAAAGCATTGCATGGTTACTTCATAGCTTGACCCCTAAAGTAAAGTCGTTATTGTCAGCACCTCGGGGTTAAAATCTACTATTACTATAAAAAAAAGGAAGAATATTTAATCCTTCCAGTAACGATCATATAAACTTTGCATGTGAGTAGTCATAACTTTGACTGCTTCTTTTTCATTATGCTCCTCTATTGCTTGAATCAATAATTTATGATCATGGAAATGTTCATCTCGATAGTCAGGCCTTGTTACTGTCCGATCCCGGATAAATGACCACATTTCCTGCTGTTTCATGGCATTGCTGATGACTGACATAAAACTGATATATAAATCATTATGAGAAGCCTTGGCAATGCCATTATGCAGTCTCTCATCTGTTTCGGGCACATAAATACCAGCATTCGTTTCCTCTTCCATCTGTTGAATAGTAGCACGAAGTTCTTCGATATCTTCTTCTGTCGCTCTTAAGGCAGCAGACTTAATAATCAGCGGCTCAATATTCATTCTTGCTTCTACAATATCCTCCGGGGACACTGTTTCCAGCATATAAGACTGTTTTTTTTCTTCAGCCAGCTGATTGCTTTTTACATATACGCCTTCACCTTGGCGGGAATAGATCAGTCCATTAAGCTCCAATGCGCTCAATGCCTGTCTGATTGGCGCTCTGCTGACACCAAATTGTTCACAAAGTTCTCGTTCAGCAGGAAGTTTATCTCCTACTTTAAACGTGCCGGCCTGAATTTGTGAAAGAATTTGGCTATAAATTTGGATATATAATTTTTTACTAGAAACTGGATTGAATTTAATAGGAACCACTTCTTTCCGTTCATTTTAATCGACTCAAATAATTATATTATATCATCTAAGCTAGTCAAAATCCTTATTCAAATATTTACTTTAACTTGTAATAATTCTATCCTAAAGAGCCCTGTCTTGGAGGCATGTCCCTTTAGGATAGATACTGTCTTGTCACAAATGCGGCCGGCATTTACAAGAACAGCAATGTTAATTGCGGCAGTACGGCAATCACCGCTAAACTAATCAGCATCACAACGAAGAATGGTGTTGTAGCACGGACCAGTGTTGGAATTCCTAAACCGGATATACCAGAGCCGACAAATAGGTTAACTCCAAGCGGCGGCGTAATAAATCCGATAGCAAGCGTAACAATCATGATAACACCAAAATGGATTGGATCTACTCCGATTCCAAGTGCAACAGGCAGCAAGATTGGTGTAAAGATGATAACCGCTGCGGATGTATCGATAAAGCAGCCGATAATTAATAATAGAACAATGATTAGTAAGACAATAACAATTGGATTATCTGATACAGATAAGAACGCATTGGCTACTGCTTGTGGAATTTTTTCCATTGTCAAAATGGTTCCAAACGTATTAGCTGTACCAATAATGATTAAGATTGCCACAGAGCTTAAAGCTGAATCAGCTATAATTTTTGGAAACTCTTTAATCTTAATTTCTTTATGCAAGAAGAAACTGACAAATGCTGCATATACCACACCTACAACTGCAGCTTCTGTCGGTGTAAAAATACCGCCGTAAATTCCACCTAAAATAATGACTGGTACTAAAAGAGACCATTTTGCTTCATTGATCGCTTTTAGCATGCTTTTAATAGTAAATTTCTCACTGGAGCCTTTAAAGCCTTTCTTTTTCGAATAGTAATAACACCAAATCATCATACATACGCCAATAAAGATTCCAGGAATAATTCCGCCTAGGAACAGATCACCAATGGACTGGTTGCCTGAGATGCCGTAAAGCACCATTGGAATACTTGGAGGAATAATGATCCCCAATGAACCAGCTGTGACAATAACGGCCGTGGCAAATTTCTTGTCATAACCTTGTGCAACCATCGCAGGAATCATAATACCGCCGACAGCCGCTACCGTTGCCGGGCCGGAACCAGAGATAGCCGCAAAGAACATACAAGTAATAACGGCAGCCATTGCAAAACCGCCTGTAAAACGTCCGACAAATACATTAGCTAAATCAAACAGCCGGGTGGAAATACCGCCCTTCCCCATGATTTCTCCGGCGAGAATGAAGAACGGAATCGCCATCAGGGCAAAATTGTCAGTTGATGTGACAAGCCCCTGGGCAAGAAAGGTGGCCGAAATACTTGGTGAATAAACAGCCGTAACGAGGCCGGCAAGTCCTAATGCAATGCCGATTGGAACGGTTAGGATCATGAACAAAAAGAAACTGCCAAACAATACAAAGGTTGTCATACCGCTTCCTCCTTCAGCTTATTCTCCGGTTGATTGATTTGTTTCAATTCTCTAAACTCTAAGGTTATATTCTGGATCAGCCGGATAGCGGTCAGGATCATTCCAAACACTGGTGCAGCATACACCCATTTTAAAGGCAGCTCGATTGCTGCAGATAGACGGGTAACTCTAAGAACAATATCATATCCGTAATATGAAATGACGGCAGCAAATACCAGGAAGGCAAGATTGGCAAGCATGCCGATAATGAGCTGACCCTTTCTTTCAAATAATAAGGTAAAGGCATCAACACCAAGATGCTTCTTCTTCTTTACCCCGAAACTTACGCCGATATAAATCAGCCAAATAAAGGCATATCTAGCAATCTCTTCAGACCATGACAGCGAGTTACTGAAGGCATATCGCATAACAACCTGCGAAAAGATCACGACGACGGTAAAAATGCTAAGGAGTATCAGCAGGTATTCTTCAAAATGCTCATCAAGCCATTTTACTATTTTCATATGTCTCCCCCATTGTTGTTAATTGTTTTGTCTTTCTTTATCAACTGCATCTAAAATATCATTCATAAACTTCTCGCCAAATTTGGCTTTATATGTTTCATATACTGGTTCTGCTTTTTGTCTAAACGCTTCTTTATCTTCTTCAACTACCTGCATACCAGAAGCTTTCAGATCTTTAATCATTTTTTGTTCATTTGCTTTGATTAAATCTCTATGGAATTGAGCAGATTCTTTAGCACTTGTTTCAATAATCTTTTGCTGCTTAGGTGTCAGTGTTTCCCAAAAATCTTCGCTGATGGCCACTGGCAGCGGCATATATTGATGGTTCGTCATATTTAAATATTTTTGAACCTCTTGGAACTTACTTGCATAAATATTGGCTACCGGGTTTTCCTGAGCATCTACAGTCCCTTGCTGCAAGGCCATATATAATTCACCGAAAGCCATTGGTGTCGGATTGGAACCGAATGCTTTAAAGGTTGAAATAGACATTGGGTTTTCCGGTGTTCTAATTTTAATTCCCTTTAAGTCATCCGGCGTTTTGACCGGAACATTTGAAGTTACCTGACGGAAACCGTTTTCGAAATAGGCTAAAATTCTTAAGTTGTGTTTTAAGAACGGCTTCGCAACTTCCTGCCCAGCCTTTCCATCTAACACATTCCATGCCTGCTTATAGGAATCAAATAAATAAGGCAATTCAAATACACTGATTCTTGGATCATATTGGCTAAAGGCTGATGCTGCAACCATTTGCAAGTCGTTAAATGTAACGCTTTCAATCATTTCAGCTTCAGACCCTAATTGTTCGTTCGGATAGACGAGAACTTGAATTTTTCCATGAGACCGCTTCTCGACAAGCTCCTTAAAATGCATGACAGCTAAATGTCTTTCATTTGTTTCAGCTGCACCATGACCAAATCGAATCGTAATTGTTTCATCTGAAAGTGCATCACTGGAAGTAAACAATACAGCTAATAAGCTGGCTGCCAATGCAACTGTTATTAAAATCATAAAGTTGCGAAGTATTTTCACCTTATTTCCTCCTTCATTATGCCATCACAAGATGTGCAGGTTTAAAAAATGACACTTTACACAAATGGAATGTAACCATTTACATTAATAATCATCAAGCATAAACCGGTTTCAAAACTAAGTATTGGTTCTTTTCTAATAATTGGAATCGTTATCAAACCGTTTTTTTAAAAAAGGAAATGCGAATGTTCACATGTCCTTTATGATTTTGATCCTTATTAATCGTAAATGAAAGAGTCGTAGAATTCTAGTCTATAAAATAAAAACCTGTTTGAAAGTTCTACCAGATGACATCTTATATACTTGTCTACTAAGTAACTCTATTAATAAGTATAACTAGTATCTCTACACTTGTCCACACAAAAATGACAAAAAATCATAAATTTCGCTGATAAATGAAAAAAGGGTTATCGAAATAACTCGACAACCCTTTTTTCTGCATTGAAATGAAAGTCAAAGCATACGGAACCGTTTACAATTCCTTTGAAGAAGCTGAGGAATGTTCCTCATGCTTCCCATCAGAACAATCCCTGCATATTCCGTACAATGTTTTTACGCCTTCAGTGCTTTCTACAACGTCAATGATTTTATCACATTCTTGACATACGATGATACATTGTTTGACAGTTACTTGTTCTTCCATGATGTTTGCCTCCCATTATAATTGGATATTAATCCATGTGTGATCCGCCGTTGATGTCGATATCTTCACCAGTGATATAAGATGCTTCTTCTGACGCTAAGAATGCGATGGTTGATGCAACCTCTTGAGTTTCACCAGGACGTCCCACTGGAATTCCATCAATAACCGCTTTTGCATCAGCCTCTGGAAGGGACTTCCAAATTTCTGTGTTGATAAGTCCTGGTGCAACACAGTTCACTGTAATGCCGTCTTGTGCTACTTCACGAGCTAAGTTTTTAGAGAATCCTAAAACAGCTGCTTTAGATGCTGAATAGTGAGGGCCGCCGAATACGCCGCCGCCGCGTTTTGCAGAAACAGAAGACAAGCTGATAATTCTGCCGTATTTTTGTTTTTTCATTGTCTCTAATACGGATTGAGTACATAAGAATAATCCAAACATATTTACACTAAAGACTCTAGTAATATCTTCGAGTGTCATTTCTTGAACAGTAACCTTTTGAGAGATTCCAGCATTATTTACTAGAATGTCAATACGGCCGAATTCCGAAAGAACTTTATCTACCATTGCATCACAAGATTCCTTGCTTGTAACGTTTAGTTCTACGCCTAATGCTTTACCGCCGATTTCTTCAACCGCTTTTACAGTGTCAGCAATACCTTCTTTATTGATATCAGCGATGACAACTGCTGCACCTTGTTTTGCGAGAGTTAATGCGATTGTACGTCCAATACCTTTTGGTGAACCACTGCCAGTTACGATTGCTACACGATCATTTAATTTAAACATTATATATTGCCTCCTGATTGTTGTGATTTCTAGTTTGGGCATATGTTATATAGGCTGTTGATTTCCGCTTCAGGCGGCTTCGCTTTCCGCGGGCGTGCCGGGGAGCCTCCTCGGCCCCGTACTCCCGCAGGACATTGATTTCCTTCCTTGAATGTGCCCACGCACGAAGGAAATGTGTTAGCATTTACGAGGAGTCTTCGCCGCCAGCCCTCTAATCAACAGGGTTACAGAATCAAGAATATCCCTCAACATTGCCCAAGTTTTCTATTATTTAAGCAGTTCTTTAGCTGTGCTAACAATATTTTCGATGGTAATTCCATTAAGTTCTAGTAGTTTTTCATATGGAGCAGATTCTCCAAAACGGTCTTGGATACCGATTCTTCTAACGATCCCTTTTCCTTCTTCAGCGACTACTTCAGAAACGGCGCTGCCAAGGCCATTGATGATATTGTGGTCTTCCACCGTAATGATTTTGCCGATATTCAGACATTCTACTACTGCTTCCCGGTCTAATGGCTTAATCGTATGCATGTCTAATAGTTTAACGGAAATGCCTTCTTTTTCTAATTGCTTAGCAGCCTCCAGCCCAAGGTAAACTGTATCACCATTGGCAATAATCGCAATATCAGATCCGTCTTTAATCTGCTTCGCTTTACCAATAGTAAACTCTTCATTTTCATCATAGATAACAGGAATATTATCTCTTGTAAAACGAAGGTAAACAGGTCCGTAAATTTCTGCTGCCTGGGCAACTAATTTTCTTGTAGAGTGATAGTCAGCCCCCATAACCACTTTCATATTTGGAAAGCTTCTTAATACACCCATATCTTCAATTGCCTGATGGCTTCCGCCGTCATTTGCTGGAGTTAATCCGCCATGTGAGCAGGCAATTTTTACATTTAGATTAGGGTAGCAGACTTCTTGGCGGATTTGTTCAGCCATTCTTAAAGATCCGAAAACGGCATAGGTGCTAATAAACGGAATTTTTCCTGTTGTCGCTAGACCTGCCGCAAGTCCAGCACCGTTTTGCTCAGCGATTCCAACGTTAACATGCTGTTTTGGTAAGTCTTTCATGAATTTAGTTGTTTTACATGACTTACCGATATCAATGTCCACAACATAAATGTCTTTATTCTTTTTACCAAGCTCGACAATTTCGTCACCAAAGCCTTCTCTTGTAGCTTTTTTAACGACAACATCTTTTTCTAATAGGCTCATTATTTTAACCCCCCAGCAAGTTCTGCCATTGCTTGATTGTATTGCTCTTCATTTGGAGCCATGCCGTGCCATTCCACCACATTTTCCATGAAGGAAACGCCTTTACCTTTTAAAGCGTCATATACGATACAAGTTGGCTTTCCATTCTTCTTGCCTCTGATGGAATCTAATGTTGCTGCAATTTCATCCATATTATGGCCATCGATTCGTTTCGTTTCAAAACCAAATGCAGCAAATTTCTTTTCAAGGTCTTGGTTTGGCATAATTTCTTCTGTTGTACCATCGATTTGCAGACCATTATCATCTACAAATACGACTAAGTTATCTAATTCATATTTCACAGCTGTTTGAGCAGCTTCCCAAATTTGTCCTTCTTGGCATTCACCATCCCCTAAGATAGCAAATACGCGGTAATCTTTTTCATCTCTTTTTCCTGCAAGTGCCATACCAACTGCAGTTGAAAGACCTTGACCGAGAGAACCAGTTGAAATATCAATTCCAGGACATTTCTTCATATCAGGATGTCCTTGGAATGGTGACCCATATTGTCTTAAGGTGTGGATGGTTTCATATGGGACATACCCAAGCAATGCTAAAGCAGAATATTGAATCGGGCAAACATGTCCTTTGGATAAAACAAAGCGATCACGGTCTTCCCATTTTGGATTAGCCGGATCGATGTTCATTTCTTTAAAATAAAGCGCGGATACAACATCGGCTGCTGAGAAAGATCCGCCTGGGTGTCCGGATTGTGCTTCGTAAATCATAGTTAGAGCAGTTTGTCTAAGCTCAATTGCCTTCTGCTTTAATTCTTCAATACTGGTATTTCTCATCACTTTCACCTCGTTAGAATTTCTATTACAACAACACTACGATTCTTGTAGTGTTATTCACTTGTTTACTTGTCTACTAAGTATCTTACAATGTCAGTATACGCTTTCAATTTTGAAATGTCTATACTTATTTATTAAAAAATTGAAAATAGGTTTTTCCAATAAAATCCTCTTCTATGTAAATATATATAATAAGTAGAAAGACGTCCCACAGCGGTTTACCGCTTCAATCGGGACATCCATCCACTCCTTGTCAGAATGAAGAAGAATAAGATTTCGGCATAAGCGAGTGTATGTGTTATTTAAATAATCCCACTAAGTATAAAGATACCTCTGGAATAATGGTAATAACCGCTAAACAGAGAAGCATTGAAATAAGGAATGGCAATACTGCTTTCGACAATGTTTCCATACTCAATCCCGAAATTCCTGAACCAACAAATAGGTTTACCCCAACTGGCGGTGTAATGAAGCCAATCGCCAAGTTAACGATCATGATGATACCAAATTGGATTGGGTCGACACCGATATTGATAGCAATTGGCAGTAAAATTGGTGTCAGGATAATAACTGCTGCCGATGTGTCCATAAAACAGCCGACAAATAATAGTAAAATGTTAATGAGCAGCATGATGATTAATGGATTAGATGAAATGGTTAACATTAAATCGGCAATCATTTTTGGAATCTGTTCAATGGTTAAGATTCGTCCGAATGCACTTGCTGTTGCGATAATAATTAAAATAGTGGCAGATGTTAAAGCCGCATCTTTTAAAACCGCAGGGAAACTTTTAAAATCAAGTTCCTTATGAATAAATAAACTTACCACAGCTGCGTAAACAACGGCTACAACGGCTGCCTCTGTCGGCGTGAAAACCCCGCCGTAAATACCGCCTAAAATAATAATAGGAACTAAAATGGCCCATTTTGCTTCATTAAATACTTTCCAAGCTCTCTTGAAGGTGAATTTTTCACCTGTCCCTTTGTAGCCCATCTTTTTGGAATAAATGTAGCTCCAAATCATCATAACCACACCGATAAATACACCTGGAATAATACCGGCGATGAACATATCACCAATGGATACACTACCGGAAACCCCATAAAGTACCATTGGAATACTTGGCGGTATAATAATCCCTAATGCACCGGCAGATACGACAACAGCCGTTGCAAATTTTTTATCATAACCAAACCCTACCATTGCCGGAATCATAACGCCGCCAACGGCCGCCACTGTTGCCGGGCCTGAACCGGAAATAGCAGCAAAAAACATACAGGTTAAAACAGCTGCCATCGCAAAACCGCCGGTAAAGTTACCAACAAACACGTTCGCAAATTTGAAAAGACGTTCTGAAATACCGCCTTTTCCCATGATTTCTCCGGCCAAGATAAAGAACGGAACGGCCATCAGCGGGAAGGAGTCTGTTGAGGCCACTAAACTTTGGGCAAGATATTCAATTGAAGTAACATTGGCAAAGATAATGGTTGCCAGTGTAGAAAGTCCTAAGGCAAATCCAATTGGCACGGTTAGTAATAAAAAGAGGACAAAACTTCCGAATAATATAAGTGCTGTCATTGTATCACCTACTCTCCTGTTCTAAATGTTTTCGTTTGAATGATCATAGTTTGAATGACGCGGATGGCGGTTAACAAAAATCCAACCAATGGGGCCGCATACACATATTTTAACGGGATCGCCATTGCCGGCGATAAACGATTAATTTGCGCCACTACTTCAAAACTAAAATAAGTAAGTAAAACGGAAAATACCAAAACAGCAATATTTGCACAGATGGACAGAACAAATTTTCCTCTTCTTTTCACGATCCATGTAAGTGCATCTACACTGATATGGGCCTGCTTTTTAACCCCATAACTGACTCCGATATAAACCAGCCAGATAAACGCATATCTTGCCAGTTCTTCTGACCAGGTTAACGATGAATGCATAACATACCGCATAAACACCTGGACAAAAATAACAACAACAGTCAAAATACTTAAAATGATTAAAATGACAGCTTCAATATTTTCATCCAGCCACTTTAAAAGTTTCATGTTTTTCCTCCTCTTGATCGTGACTTTAAGAAAAGTGAAAGACCTCGAGCACCCAGGCACTTGAGCTAGACACTTCTCAGCGTCGCATGATAAAAATTCCAATATTATAAGAAAGAAAATGATTGCTATTTTTAAAAATAAGTTTAATAGAATGAAGGTTTATAATTAGGAAAAGCAGAACCTGCCCTTGGTTCTTGATAGGATAGATTCTGCTCCTTCAATGATATTATTTTGAATTTAACAGACTGTCGATTAGATCTTTTCCATAAGTCTTTTCATATTCTTTATATACAGGTTTTACTGCTTCTCTAAATGACTCCATGTCAGTTGGCGTATTAACTTTCATACCTTTTGATTCAAGTTCTTTAATTTGTCCGGCTTCCTCTTTTACAACTGTCTCACGGTGCCATTTGGAAACTTCTTTCACACTGGATGCAATGATATCCTGTTGTTCTTTCGTAAGGGTCTGCCAGAACTTATCACTGATGGCAACTGTTACTGGGCTGTAAGAGTGTTTTGTTAAGCTTAAATATTTTTGTACTTCATTAAACTTACTTGCATAGATGTTTGCTACAGGGTTTTCCTGTCCATCAACAGTACCTTGCTGAAGGGCCATGTAAAGTTCACCAAACGCCATTGGTGTAGGGTTTGCACCCAGCGCCTTAAAGATGCTTACCAATACAGGCTGTTCTGGAGTTCTGATTTTCATACCTTTTAAATCTTTTGCACTATTAATTGGCTTTTCATTGTTTGTCACGTTTCTGAATCCATTTTCTAAATGACCAAGTACGCGAAGGTTATCATCAAGAAGCGGTTCAAATACTTTTTGACCGATTGGACCGTCGATTGCTTTCCAAGCCTGCTCGTTTGTTTCAAAAAGGAAAGGAAGTCCGAAAGCATCTACTTTTGGCTCATATTGTGCAAATGTACTAGCTGCAACCATTTGAATATCGTTAAAAGAAACAGCCTCTACCATTTGTGGCTCACTGCCTAATACTTCGTTAGGGAATACTTCTACAGTCATTTCCCCTTTGGATTTCTCTTCTACTAATTTCTTAAACATTAGTGCTGCTTTATGTCTTGAGTTTGCTTCTACTGCACTGTGCGCAAATTTAATAACAATCTTGCCTTTAGAGTCTTTGCTGTCACCGCTTGCTTTTTCTGTTTTTCCGCCATTGCCGCACGCTGATAATGCAACCAGCATGACACAAATCAATCCAAGGAACAAAACCTTACTGATCTTCTTCATTCTATTTCCCCCTTAAATAAGTTTTAAATTTTTTTAAAATAACAGATAGATGGGATAACCTATCTGTAATTTACGAAATGAGAAAAAGCTAAACTGCTTTGACCTGAAGAGACATTTTATGATTGACCCTATCCTCCTTATATATTTAAAAACACTCGGAAGATTTAAAAAACTCAATATATAAAAGGAAACCGTTTTCAAATGGTGCAAAAATTTTTTGTTTCCGTTTACAAAAGTGGGTTAATCGTTTTACTGCCTCTAACAAAAATATAACAAGAATAGGAGTCATCTGTAAACTACTTTTTTGCATTTCTTGTTATTTTTTTTTATTTACTTTCAATTAATCTATCTTATTTTTGGTAAAACGTTTAACAATTCCTAATATACCAAAATCTGAAAACCAAATCAACGATATTTTCAAATTTTTTAGGTCTTATTTAACATTGTCTTTTTTAAGAATAAATAGTAAAATATTGAATTATTGTGAAACAGTAAAACGTTTAACTAATGTAAAGAGACATGAAGGCGGGGGTTAAATTTGAGCATAAAAGTTACCATGAAGGATATCGCGAGAGAAGCTGGTGTCTCTATTGCAACCGTTTCCCATGTCATTAATGGGACAAAACATATATCCGAAAACAAAAGGAAATTGATTACAAATGTGATAGAAAAATATAATTATGTTCCAGATACAAGAGCAAAAAGTCTTCGTAATGCCGTAACAAAAACAGCAGGGCTGGTTGTGTCGGTTTTTCCCGATTCCTATGTGACCGGAATTGTAAATGGAATTGGCAAACGTGCCAGGGAATTGGACTACCACTTACTGTTTATTAATACGAACGAAGACTATGATTATGAGAAAGAATCGATTAAACTGCTTAGTTCAAATATTGTCGATGGGATCATTCTTACTCCATCTGAAATGAACTTAGGTTATATCCAAAAGTATATGAAAAAAGGACTTCCCATCATTCAGGCCATTCGCTATGATCCAAACATCCCCCGCCTTCCCAGAGTGACGGCAGATGATTTTCAGGCAGGCTATGATGCAACCAAGCATTTGCTTCAGCATGGGCATCGAAAGATTGGTGTGATCATTTCCAGAACCAATATTACACCGACCATTGAAAGAATTGAAGGATATAAAGCAGCACTTACAGAATATAATATCCCTTTTGATGAAGGTTTAATTGAATCCGGATTTGCTACCGAAAAAAACGCGCTGATTGCGACGAAGAAATTACTTAATCGTGAAAAAGAAATTACTGCTCTATTTGTATTGAGTGATTTAATGACAATCGGTGCTATGCAAGCGATTACAGAGTTATCACTCAAATGTCCGGACGATATTGCCTTAATCGGGTTTGGCGACTTTGCCGGGGCAGCCATTACAAACCCCCCGATTACCAATGTCAGCCTGTCTGCTGAAACGATTGGCCGGACTGCTTTTGATGTATTATTAAACAAAATCAATAATCCTGGTTACGATAAGCATATCCAAATCCCAACCTCGCTGATGATTAGGAAGTCTTGCGGCTGTTAAAAGCAAGAGGAGATTCTTTACTTTTTGGGTTTTAAGTTTTGGAAGCGGAAGGCTGGCTTCAGCCTTCATACTTTAAAGGAGAATGTACAATGGTTAAAGGTTTAACCCCTTCCCTTTCCAGGGGGCTGAAATTTCCATTCAAAGATTTACATACCAAAAATCTATCCGCGGGCCTTATTGCCGGAATACTTAGTGTGACCGGGCCAACGGCTATGATTATGGAGGCATCTGCAAATGGACATTTTACCCAGGCTCAAACAAGCCTTTGGATGTTTTCAGTCTATGTTTTTGGAGGAATCTTTGGGATTATCCTCCCTCTTTACTACAAGATTCCTATCTCAGGCGGGCATACCATTACCGGTGTTGCATATCTGGCCACCGTGACAGCACAATTTAGTTACCATGAATTAATCGGTGCCTATATTTTTTCTGGGGTGTTAATGCTTCTAATTGGATTTTCCGGTGTATTTTCTAAGTTAATGAAGATTGTGCCTAAAGAAATGATTGCTGCCATGTTAGTAGGGATGATCGCCAAATATATGGTGAACTTTATTATTTCAGTGCATGATTTATTATTAGTCGGTTCCGTTTCGCTGATTGCCTTTTTTATTTTTCATAAACGGAACAGCCGGATTCCCCCTGTCATAATCGCCATCCTTCTTGGGTTTATTATATTGCTTTTGACACACTCCATCACGCCGTCTGAAATATCGAAGGGTTTCATTTTTCCGCAATTTCAAGTTCCGGAGTTTAATCCTGTCAGTTTTATCTCTGTTTCGGTCCCTCTTGCCCTGCTGATCTTAAGTAATGATGCAGCAGTAGGGATTGGGGCCTTAGGACAAAAGGATTTCCGGCCGCCTGTGAATAAAATTATTTCTTTTTGCGGCATCTTTTCCATTTTGTCCGGCTTTTTTGGGGGACAGTCCGCAAATATGGCAGGAATGGCAACTGCCATTTGCTCTGATGAGGAGACAGGCCAGAAAGATAAGAGATATATGGGAGCAGTTGTTTCAGGTATCATTGTTCTCTTATTTGGGATTTTCTCGTGGAAACTGACCATTTTTATCCAAGCTCTTCCGTCCCAATTTATTTCCATTCTGGTTGGATTTTCCCTGTTAAATGTATTTGCAAGCAACCTGCATAACAGCTTTTCTAAGCCAAATTTAAAAATCAGCACAGCCCTCACTTTTATTATTGCTGCGTCAAATATTACGATTTTTCATATTAGTGCACCTGTATGGTCCTTGTTAATAGGAACCTTAATCGCTATATATATTGAAAAATATGAGTCTCCGGCTATTTTAGAAAAAAAGGCAGGATAATAGTAGAATAGATTCTGATTCGACACTGGCATTATTATGAATTTTCTGGTAAAGTGGAACCATCCAGAACAAAAACAGGAGGAAAGATAATGAAAAAGGCTTTTTTAGGGTCTGCTATTGTTTTGGTGGTTCTCATATTTGGTACATTTGGTGTATATAAGTATATGGACAGCACCACTAATGCGAAATTAGCAGAGGAGAAGGTAACAGCTGAGCCTGACACAACCACTGAAAAAAAAGAGGAAAAGGATAATACAGCGGTAAAAGCAGAGGAAGACCAGACAGCTAAAATTGGCGGTGTAACATATAAAGTTGATCTTACAGAAGAAAGCTCCCAGGATGAAGTAATTGATGTCATGCATAAAATGACACATCAAAAGGTTAAAGCAGAGGAAAAATGGGGTGCCGTCCCCATGATTCCGGACACCATTCAGCAAGTTTACGAGATTGTAAGCAAGAGTGACTTTGACCGCAAAGATGAACTGCTGTCCATCCTAGAGAAATGGAAAAAGGGCCAATTCAGTGATGTTGATAGTGACCATAACTATTTCTGGGATTACCAGGATGGCACAGTTGGAAAAGCCTTTGGAATTTTGAGCAAGGAAGAGGAAAAAAAATTTATCGCTAATAATTTTGGTGATGATTTTGCGAAAAAAACAAGCTCCCCGGAATGATGGGAGCTTGTTTTTGCGTAAAAAAGATCTAATCCTCTAGAGGATTAGACCCTGATCAAGAAATTATTGAATTTCTTTTACTTCTTCAACTGCTTCAGTGTTGTCTGCAGTTTCTTCGCTTTCAACTGAAACTTCTGGAGCTTCTGTAGTTTCTTCAGCGTCTGCTTCCACTGCATCATTATGATCAGTTTCTACCGTAACTTCCGATGCTTTTGCTGTTTCTTCTGCTTCTACTGCACTCTCTTCAGTTTTTTCAGCTTCAACCTTAACTTCAGGTGCTGCCTCAGCTTGTGTTTCTTGATCCATTTCACCGGCACGTACTGCAGAATGGATGGAAGCATGAGTCTTTGCTGTTTCACTGGCCTTTACAGCCGCTTGTGATTTGGCTTTATTTTCTAGTGATGGATTTACTTTATCTGCATCATCATCGGCATTGTCTTCAAGAACAGCCTCTTCGTCATCCTCATTTGTTTTCACTGTCGCATGAGTTTCGAATTTTACATTTGCAGACTCATCATCATGATCGCCATCTTCTTCATCTTTCACTTGAACATTGTCTTCTACGTCTGCTTTCTTTTCATCTTCTTTTACTGCAGATTCTGTATCTTCACCTTGTTCATCTTCTTTGACAACCTGATTAGAATTGCCTTGCTCGTCTTCTTTTACAACCTGATCAGAATCGCCTTGTTCGTCTTCTTTTTTGACTGTATCTGCTTTAACTTGTTCTTTTTGCTCTTTTGCTTCTACTACAGTCTTTTCTTTTTCAGTTTCAGCTGCAGCTTCCAGATCCGTTTTTTGTACAGTCACTTTGTCTTCTTTAGGTTCTGTAACCGGTGCCTTTGGCGCCTTTTCACCTTTTCCTAGAACGGCTGAATTTGGGGCTGCATGTAATTTTGCTGTTTCACTGGCATGTTCACTAGCCTGTGATTTGGATGCTTTTCCGACATTCGTGTGCTCTTTTTCCTGAGCCTTCACCTTTGTCTTCTGCTTCGCTTCCACTTTTGCCTGATTGTTTACTTTTACTTCCACATTATGCTTTACTTTTACGGCTGGGTTTACATGAACCTCATGATTTACCTTGACATGATTTTCACTTTTTACATGCTCAGCATGGGCAGCTTTGACATGATCCGGACCCGCAGCATCTGTAAGATGGCCTCCGGCAAAAACACCAACGGACACTGCTCCAGCTAAGACGAAAGACTTTACAACATTATTTGAGTTAAGATAATTTTTCATTTTTTGATTCGCTCCTTTTATTATGTTCCAAGGCTTTAGCTACTAAGAAACATGGTTAAAAATAGGAGCAAATTGCGGCGGTGGTGACGGCGGTGCGTTCACCCATTGATTCCTCAATAAGTTCAGCCGGGAAAAATACGGCTGAATCAGCTGAACCTCAAAGTAATGATGCCAAATAATCCATTTATCCACCAGATTGATGGTACTGAAGCTGGTGTTCACCCGGTCATTAGCTTTACTGCCTGAGCCATTCATCCGCTGAGATTGGTTCAAAGCCTGGTTTAGATCAGGAATCGTCTTCTGTTCAACAGGTGCCTTTTCACTTTTGACCGGTTTCTGCTTTTCTAGTTTTGACTTTTCTAGTTTCTGTTTTTCTAGTTTTTGTTTGGCTGGTTTGGTTGTTACAGCCTTATTTATGTTAGTATGTTTGGTTTTATTTGATTCTTTTTGATTTTCAGCAGACGGTGCTTTTTCAGTGCGGATATCCTGTTTCGTAGTTTGAGCCGGCTGCCGCTTTTCAGCTTTTGGGCTTTGCTGCTGCACCTTACTTCCTTTGGGTTTAGTATTGGTATCTGCCTTTTGTAATCCATTAGCCTGTATGTTATCCGATTGCCCTTTGTCCCTCTTCTTCTCAACAACTGAGCTGATTTTTTCCACTGCCTTTTTATTAGCATTCGTTGCTTGAGAAATGGCCGGGACCTTTTTCTGCTGTTCCATATCGGTTTTTGATTTTTTCAAAGGCTTATGTATGGATACCGCATCCTTGGCCTTGTCCGAACTTTTTGCGGGAAGTTCGGTTTTCACCGCCTTCTCCACCTGTACTGTGGTATTCGCAGCATGCTGTGTACGATTTATTTCGTCTTTTGCGGCAAAGGCATGATCCGATACAAATAGGGCAGTACATGTAAGTAAGCCTGAAAAAAGGATATGTCGGAAGTGCATCTTTTCACCCCCTTTCCCATGAATCATTCTTTTCACAAATATCATTCGATACAGTCCAATGATTTTTGACCGTTTTCGACAGCTATCTTTGAAAACTATCCTTTTGACCTACGAATCTATGAAGCTTATTTCATCAATTGCAGTTATTTTTAAATTATGACCACCTATCCAACGGGTGGTATGAACAACGGCTATAAACCTATACTAACGTCCAGTATCTAAAGGCGCTGGCTTTCATTTAATTTAAGCCTATATTATTGCCTTTGCACTTTTGCCACCCCTTAAAGGGTATTGGTATTACTTGCTGCCTTTTGAAAGGGTCTGTATATTCTTTTGCATAATTTATCTAATGCAATATCATGTTTTTCTTGATCTTGGATATATTTTTTACCACCCGCCCGCATAGAAGGTGTTTTTTTGCTTTGCACGCTAACGCGGGCGGGCTCAACTGACTAAAGTCATAGTAAAAGGCCATCCCCTTCAGGCAGAAAGGAATGGCCTTAGGCCCGTAATCTATGAAGTTATTTCTATCGAATGGTTGTTTTCCGGTAAAGGCAACTTGGGTCCAAATCGATTAGTGACGATTATATCACCAAGCGTATTGTTCCATACATCCATCAATTTCTAAAGTTCATCGTATTTTTTCAGCACTTGATCCTTTTTGGAATATTTGATAAATGGCTGCCACGTCCTTATCTCCTAAATTAAAGGCTTGTGCATTCTGAAGATAATTTAACGTTAAGCTGCTAAACTCTGCTTTATTCGTTAATGACTCAGCCATTTCAATTCCTAAACGTACATCTTTTTCCGCTAAATTAACAGAAAACCTAGGTTGATAGTCATTTTCTAAAATGAAAGGACCTCTTAAATGTAATTGTGCTGAGTCTCCCCCTGTATCATGCATTAATTCCTTAAACAGCGATAAATCAATTCCTGATTGAACTGCTAATTGAATTCCTTCACTCATAACTGCTATATTTGTCATTCCTACCATATTACTAATCAATTTAAAAGCCGTGGCTTGTTCTACATCCCCTAAATAGGTTGGGTTTCCTACCTTCTCAAGCAAATCTTTATAAGATTCAAATACCTCTTTTTTTCCACCAGCAAAAATAGGTTCCGTGCCTTCACTTGCTTGAGCTGGGCCTTTCCCTAAAGGACACGCCAAAAATTGAATGTTTTGTTTTTCAGCTGTATTGGCAATTAATCTAGCGGTTTTTGGATCAATCGTGCTTACATCAATTAATATTGACCCTTCCTTCATTATTTGAAGTATTTTTTCTTCCTCAATTGTTAATTGAAGCATATGTTTAGGCAAAGGCAGACTCGTAAAAATAACATCTGCTTCTAATGCCATGGCCTTTGGAGATGCTGCATAACTTCCTCCAACCTTCAGAACTGCATCAACAGCGTCAGGATTAATATCAAATAATAAAACGTCAAACCCAGCTTTGATTAAATTTTTTGCCAGCCCGCTGCCCATTTTGCCTAATCCAATAAAACCAATTTTCATCTTATTCTTCCTCCTAGAATTTAATAGATATAAATTTTGTTTCAAGATATTCCTCTATTCCTTGGTGGCCGCCTTCCCTTCCTAATCCGCTTTGCTTTAAGCCTCCAAATGGAGCCTGAACTGTTGTAGGAACAGCGTCATTTATGCCAATTATCCCGTAATCCAGCTTTTCTGATACTCTAATGGTTCTCCCTAAATCCTTTGTAAAAAAATAAGCTGCCAGACCATATTCAGTATCATTTGCAGCATGAATCACTTCCTCTTCGGAATCAAAAACATAAATTGGCGCTACAGGACCAAACGTCTCCTCATAAGTAATGTCCATATTCTTGTTTACGTTGGAAAGCAAAGTCGGCTCATAAAACAATCCACCTATATCACAGCGGTTTCCACCAGTTAGCAGTTGAGCTCCTTTTTTAATAGCATCTTCGACTTGAAATTCCACTTTTTCTAAAGCTGCTTTGTCAACAAGCGGTCCCAATTCAGTTGATTCCTCTATACCATTACCAATCTTTAATGCCTTCACCTTTTTAGTTAATATTGATTCAAACTTTTCTTTTACAGATTGTTGGACAAAAAGTCTATTTAAACAAATACATGTCTGACCACTATTTCTAAACTTACTAATAATTGCCCCTTCTGCCGCCTCTTCAAGATCAGCATCTTCAAAAACAATAAATGGTGCATGACCACCTAACTCCATCGAAACCTTTTTTACGTGTTCAGCTGACCCTTCGATTAACTTTTTTCCAACTTGGGTTGATCCTGTAAAGGTAATTTTTTTAATGGCTGGATTTTTTAATAACTCATTACCAATATCGCTTGAACTTCCAATGACTAAATTTGCGACACCTTTAGGAAATTTCACCTGTTCAATTAATTCAAACAAACGAATCGCACATCCTGGTGTTTTACTAGCAGGCTTTAATACAAATGTACAACCGGCAGCTAATGCAGGACCCATTTTCCTGGTTAACATCGAGATGGGAAAGTTCCATGGAATAATAGCACCAACTGGACCAATCGGCTGCTTTATTACCTGGATACGCTTCGATGGACTAGAAGAAGGAATGTTTTCTCCATATACACGTTTTCCTTCTTCGGCATTCCAAAGTAAGTATTCAGCCGCCAATTCCACTTCTCCTCTTGCCTCTCTAATGGGCTTTCCCATTTCTAATGTAATCAGCCTGGCAAGCTCCTCCTTTTCTTTAAGCATAAGATCGTATAATTTAATTAGGTAGGAAGATCGTTCCTTTGCAGTTAAAGATGCCCATGATGGAAATGCATTACTAGCAGCTTTAATAGCTTGTGCTGTTTCTTCAGTAGACCCATAAGCCACTGTTGCCACAACCTCATTAGTTGCTGGATTTAATACTTCATAAGTTTTTCCTGAGAATGATTCTGTCCACTCACCATTGATAAACATTTTCTTCACATCCACTTGTATCTCTCTCCTTTAATTTTGGATTCAAATATCATATTTTAATATTTATATTTTGATCCTTAAACTGATCAATTGAGAAATCACTGCCATTATCATTATCTAAATCTTTACCTGTTGGATCCCATTTATTTAATAACACGACTAATAATCCAAGAATTGGAGCTGCAGAGATAACTAACATTGTATTTGATAATCCGATAGAGGCTAATAATATAGGGAAAATAAAGAAACCTATGATACTGCCTACCCGCGTCATTGTTTGCCCCCAGCCAGATCCAATCCCTCTAAGCTCGGTAGGATACGAAAGAGTTGCCATGGTCATTCCCTGAGAACCAGGACCAAACGAATGTCCAAATATGAAACCAGCAATTAAAAGAGTCATTAAAAAGGTTGGTGCTGAATTTCCAGTTAACCCTACAGTTATTAGCGCAATGATGACAATTACATAACCAATAAGAGCTAATTTTCGGATTCCTACTTTTCCAGTTAAATATGATTGAGCTAATCCTCCAAGGATCCCAAAAAAGTTAAATAAAAGCGTTCCCAAAATAGCATAGATAATCCCCTTACCAAAAATCATTACAGAAATCACAGGAATATAAAATCCAACTGAAAAATACTCAAGGCTTTGTGTACTAGTAATTATAGAAGCCAATAATGTACGCCCACGATATTTTTTGGAAAATATTGTAGATAGTGCTACCCTTTCATCCTTCTTACTTACTTTTTCCTTTGATTCCAGAATGGTAACTTTTACATTATATGTTTTCTCAACAATTTTTGCGGCATCTAGTAAAGGTAAATTTTTAGCTGCCCACATCGGACTTTCCTCCATATATTTATATCTAAGGAATAGTACAATTAGAGCTAATATCGCCCCAAAACCAACCGCATATCTCCAAAGGTGTTCTTCTATACCCAAAAAATGGAAGGGTAGTAACACCGCTCCAGTAAAGGATGCAGCCAAATACCACATTGGCTGCCAAAGGTTAACCAGCCGCCCTTTATTCTTAGTATTACTTATTTCTGCTATAAAACTTAAGGCAACTGGAACATCTAAACCTACTCCTACTCCCAAAAGAAAACGGAAAAATATCAAAGTCCCCATATTGGGGGACAAAGCAGCACCGGCTGCCGCAACTACTAAAAGAACTAAGTCAATTAGGAACATTTTGTTTCGTCCAAGTTTATCTGTAAATATTCCGCCAAATAAAGCACCAAGTAAGGCGCCAACTGCCATAACAGCTGTTAGTGCTCCTAATCCAGAAGGAGATAAATTAAATTCCGCTACAATCTGGTCTGCACCGATTCCTAAACTGGCAAAATCATATGCATCTAAAAAAATACCACCCAATGCTACCAGTACAATTAAAAAACCTTTTCGACTTACAGGGTTTGAATTGACAAAGTTAATAATATCTTCCCTATTGGAGATTGTGATTTCCTTACGATCCAATAAGACCAGTCCTCCTTTTAAAATATAACTTTATACTAATTTAATGGAACCGCTTAATATCTGATGTAAAAGTTTTTAAGACACTATTACTATATTTAAAACAAAAAGATTATTAGTCTTCTTACACCTATTTCCCTCCTTTTAGCAGCTAGATGACCCAACCGCTGGAATTATATTTAAAATGCACTTATTTACGTGCATTTTAACTATTCATTTTGAAAGTGGAGACTTTCTTAATAATCCGTTTCAAGTTCACGTTATTCTTCTAAATTAAAAGCTGCGAAATGAACAAAATTTATCTAATTAATGGGATGAATGAAAGGTGTGATTTTTCATTTTAGACTATATCTATGATGGGGAGTTGATTGAACCTATTAAAGGAATTGTATGTAAGTACCTCTTCAGAGAGTTTAACTACATGATGAAAAAATGGATATGTTATAAATGCTGCTGAAAGAACAACATGGGTGATGCCAATCAGTACGCTATAATTTATATGAAGGCGGAGTTTAACTTTTGTGATGTTTTTATTTTTAAAAATGGACATTTCTTTTTTGAATATTATGTCAATTAATTCGATAGTGCTGCATATGTTTATTTTCACCGTACCGTACTATAATCTTTTTATCGATCCAATTTAATATCATAATGGTATTGATCACTTCTGTATTTTGTTACGTTATACTCAATTGGTCGGTCATTAAATCCGAAACTTAAACGAGACATCTCAAGTAAAGCTTCTCCTGCTCTAATACCCAGGAAATCTGCTTCATTAATAGTAGCATTGATGGCAGAAATTCTTTCATCGGCATGTTTTAAAAAAATATTATTATTTTCAAGTATTTCATAAAATTTAGCTCCATTTAAATCATGCATCATTAATAACTTACCAATCTCCTCTGGCCAGCAAGTACGTTCCAATGCAATTGGAATGTCGTCTGCCAAACGAATACGTTCAATTACTAAAATATTTTCATTCTTTTGAACCTCTAAAATGGATTTTTCATAAAACATTTTATTGTTGAATTCGGCACGTATCAATTGCGCGAACGGAATTAATCCTTTTTCCATTACTTCTTCGGCAAACCCTTTAAGCTTTCCTAAATCTCCTACAAGTCGAGCTGTCTTCACAATCGTTCCTTTACCCTGCTTTTTTTCTAAGATTCCTTCATGTACAAGAATTGAAATAGCTTCACGAATAGTGGTTCTACTAACTTCAAATTCTTCCATTAATTCTTGTTCTGTTGGAATCAAACTATTAGGCAGCCAAATCTGATTTTGAATTCGATCTATTAACACATTTTTCACTTGAATATATAAGGGCTTATGACTACTCGAAGCCACTACTTTGTTTCCCATTTTGTTATGCCAATCCTCCTTCCAACTAACCTCTACAAAAATTCTACCTTAAAACATAAAGATGTTTATATTACATCATGATGTTTGTTTCTATATTAACTTAATCAAATAAGTTTAGCAATACTTTTCTGAAAATTCTATATATACTGTTTTCTAATAAAAAAGGCCATTCCTTTAGTGAAAAAGGATGACCTTGGGCTCACAAATTTATGATGTTATTTCTACCGAAGGATTCTTTTCCGGGACAGGATGTTCCTTCAATCCAAGCAGATTCACAACGATTACACCGCAAATGGCAATGGTGCCGCCGATAATCGAAATGATTTTTGGTAATTCACTCAACCAAATCCAGGCAATGATAATTGCAAATACCGGCTCAATGTATAAGATGCTCGTCACAGAGCTTGCTTTCCCTGCATTCAATGCCAGTGCCCATGTAACATAGCCAATGGCTGTTGGGAATATCGCAATATAAAGTGCAGAAATATTGGCTTCCATTGTCGCATGCTGGATACCTGAGAAAAGCCCTGGGGAAAAAATGAAAAAAGGCATGGTTCCAAACCAAGTAAAATAAGCCGTTAATTCAATGGATGAATATTGGGTCAAAAGCGGCTTTTGAAAAGCAAATAATGTTGCTGTCGCTAGAGAAGACATCAGCAATAAAAAAATCCCCTTTGAAATTTGAAAAGAGGGTCCTGCCGTTCCGAGCGTGATGATTCCAATTCCGATAAACCCTATGGCTAATCCAATCCAGCCAAATAACCCAATACGTTCTTTTAAAATAAACAAGGCAATCAGCGCAGAGAAAATCGGTGTAGAAGCTATAATCATAGCAGCCGTACCTGCCGCAACTGTTTGCTGGCCAAATGTAACCCCAATGTGGTATACACTTATTCCAATCCATCCAAGTACCGCAATTTTCAGCAAATCCCCTTTTTTAGGCAGACGAAATTTTACACCTGGCCACAAGGCATATGCCGCAAAAATGGCAGAAGCAATCAGATACCGGATAAGAATTAAGTGCCCTGGAGAATATCCCCCCTGCAATCCAGCCCGTATCGCTGGAAATGCTGAACCCCATATTCCAACAGTAAAAATCCCCAAAAACAATGCTTTGGAGTTCATCGCTTTCACCTCTATCCAACTACATAACTTCAAGAATATCACAGAAGAAAGATAGCCGCAATTAACAAATTTTTCAATTTACAATAAAAAAAATCCCCTGCTGGTTGATGCCCAGGGAGGATTTTTAGAAAGCCTGAAACGGCTTAGCTTATTGTTCAGATTTTCGTACAATCTCTTTTAAATATTCCATGACTTCATCGTGCAGGTCAGGATATTGAAGTGCAAAATCAATAGTAGTTTTAACAAAGCCAATTTTTTCGCCAACATCAAAGCGTTTGCCTTCGAAGTCATAAGCGAATACACGTTGAATTTGGTTTAGTTCCTGCATTGCATCGGTCAGCTGGATTTCTCCGCCGGCACCGGTTTGCTGCTTATCGAGGAACATAAAGACCTCTGGAGTCAAAATGTAACGGCCCATAATGGCCAAATCGGAAGGTGCCGTACCTTGTGCTGGCTTTTCCACTAAATGATTGACTTGATATCGTCTGCCGGTTTGCTGGCCATAGTCAACAATTCCGTAACGATGCGTTTCTTCCAACGGCACTTTTTGTACCCCAATCACAGAGGAATGAGTTTCTTCATAAACATTGATCAGCTGTTTTAAACATGGTGTTTCACTTTGGACGATATCATCCCCTAAAAGAACGGCAAATGGCTCATCCCCGATGAAGTTCCGGGCACACCAGACAGCATGTCCAAGTCCTTTTGGTTCTTTTTGGCGGATATAATGGATATCGGCCAGATTGGTAGAGTATTGAACCTTGTCCAATAAATCCTTTTTCCCTTTTTCTATCAGATTTTGCTCAAGCTCTGGCGCAAAATCAAAATGATCCTCAATGGCTCGTTTGCCTTTACCGGTTACGATAATAATATCTTCGATTCCTGAAGCAACTGCTTCCTCCACAATATATTGAATCGTCGGCTTATCTACAATTGGCAGCATTTCCTTTGGCATTGCTTTCGTTGCCGGAAGGAATCTTGTTCCAAGTCCCGCAGCCGGGATAATCGCTTTTCTTACTTTCTTCATCCAAGTCACCTTACCTTATCATCCATAATGAAAACAGACAGGAGATGTCCCATCCCAAATTGTATATTATTTTTAACTCTTGCTTTATTCTATCATTTTTTCAAAATAAAGCCGAATCTTTAAAAAACCCCGCAGACTATTCTACCATATTTTAACCAAATGTTGTAAGGGAATTACTAATTTTCATAGATATTCCCAACTGCGAAGGGGGTGCTTTTTGAATAAGGAAGGACGCCCATTCATATAGTTAGGAATATAAGCGGCCCCAAACTGCAAAAAGGAGGGAGAGTATGGTAAAGTTTTTTTCCTTTAAAAAGAAAAAGGCGAAAAAAGCAGACAACAGCAGCTCCCTTCTAATCGAGAAATTAGACCGGATTATTGAATTGCTGGAAAATCAGCAACATGAAAAGGACGGAAAGGAATTGCTGGAAAACCAGCAACATGAAAAAGACGGGAAGTACATCAACCTTGAACATGTCCAAATCGATCATCTGGAAAATATTATTTTTCGCTTGGACAATATTGAAATTGACCAGTTAAGCGGGAAACTTTTAATTGGGACCAATATAAGTGCCTCCGAGGAATTTGCCGAAACACTTGTTCAAAAGGTAGATAAGGAAAGTTTGAAAAAAGAAGCGATGTCTGAGGAGTCATCAGCTGAACCCAAAATGACAGCAACTTCAAAAGGGTTTCGGTTTCGAAATTGAATCTGTTTACAGGATGCTTCTTGTTGCCTTTTCAATCTACTTTTCTTACATTGGCAACTTTAATATCTTGGTCCTCGATAATGCCATCTACCACATCATGATCATTATTGACATTGTGATTTAAAATTAAATGGTTACCATTTCCGTAAATACTTCCCTGTGAATGATTCACCTTTTCATTGGCATCCATGCCGGACACATGACTTTCCCCAACCGAAACCAACCCATTCTGCATCATTGTATTGACCGTTACACTTTCTACAGCCACGTTGTTTGTATGATTGGTCCCAGGGTTTTCAACTGAAATATTAATATCCCGGTCATCAATCGGTGTATCAATATAATCGGGATCATTTAAAATTAATACATTTTCATAAATCAGATTAGACTCCCCGCCAATTTCTCCAATCACATTATTCGCTTTGCCATGTGCACTCCAGCCAACCGCACTGTTTCTTTCCCCAATAAAGATGCCTGATTGCCTTTCCATCGCTTGGACATGGATATTCCCTGTAAATTGAAATTCAAACGAATGAGCCATTCATTTTCACCACGCTTTGAAATAGTTTTCCTGTATATTATGTTCGCTGCTGGACGATTGTGTTAGATGCCCAGAAAAAGCGGATTATTTTGTGTCATCAGCCTAAGAAATGAATAAAATGGCGAAAAAGGAGACTAAAAGCAGATGAAACTCTCACTCGGCGATATAACCATATCGAGCATTAGCAAAACCTCAGGTTTATTTTTTGGAAAGGAAAATACCCTCAAGCAGTTTCGAAGTGAATCCATTGTGAACGAAGCAGTCGGTTCAGTGACAGGCAACAAAAATACGATAAAACAAGGGCATATGATGAAAAATAAGTTGAAGGAAGGATGAATGGATCGTGACCACCCCTATTTTATCCCCGACTTTCCATATTGGTACAATTAAGATTGGCACCATTGAAAATGCCTCCTGCTTTAGTATTGGCAACAATTTTATTGAAGATTTTAAAAGCAGCAAAAAACATAATCAGGGACTAGGCAACATCCACGGTGACAGCAACAACTTTTCAAATATGCGGGCGGCATTGACACATTATGAGGATGAGAAAAAGAATGAACCCGAGGATCCGTCTTAACCAAAAAGCTGTTAAAAGAAAATACCATCCCATGTTCCATTTTGGGATGGTATTTTTTATATATTTCCGCCAAAATTCGGTTTAATGTCTTGGTCATTCATCACTCCGTCAATGACATCAAATGAATCCAAGTTATTCCCTAAGTTTGCCGAGACAATATTGAACAAACCAAATGTACCCCCAAATGCCAGGTTATATTTCCGGTTGGCATCCATTCCGGTAATAATGGATTCTCCGACGACAAATGATGCATTTTGCTGAGGCGTGCCTTCATTCAGTACTCCCAAGTGAATGAATGAAGGCATCTCTTCTTCTCCTGTTCTTTCTCTATGTAAAACATTTTATGTATATTATTTTTTTCTGTGACCGTTTACCCGGTGTTCCCATTGGTCCTCCTTCTTTTAAAAAGCTAACTCATTTACCAAAATTGTGGTATATTTTATTTAGTATTTACACCTAGGAAGGAAGAAATCATGGCACAAGAACAATCAAAATCAATCGGACTGCCGCTAACCGTTTCCATCATTGCCATTTCCTTTTCATCCATCTTTGTAAAATGGTCTGATGCGCCGGCATCCATTATGGCTATGTATCGGATGTTTTTTGCTAGTTTGCTATTAACACCAATGGTTTGGAAAAACCGGCAGGAACTCCAAAAGATCAATAAAAAGACGGCACTCTTTTTATTTTTTTCTGGTTTATTTTTAGCATTTCACTTTGTCCTTTGGTTCGGGTCATTAAAATTTACAACCGTCGCCAGCTCGACTATCATTTTAGCTTTGCAGCCGATTATCTCTCTGATTGGTGGTTTTTTTCTTTTTAAAGAGCGAACTACAAGCTCTGCACTCATGACCATGGGAATTGCTATCATCGGAGCCATGATGATTGGCTGGGGCGACTTTGGGTTGAGCCGGAATGCGATGATTGGCGATCTTCTCTCTTTCTTTAGTGTGATCGCTGTGGTCGGCTACCTATTAATCGGGCAGACCATTGTGAAGCAATTGTCGCACTGGATTTACAGCTTTTGTGTCTTTTCTTGTGCTACGATTGTTCTTGTTATTTTTAACTTTGCAACAAATGTGAAACTGACAGGCTACTCTTCAAAAGATTGGGGAATTTTTCTTCTGCTGGCAATTGTCCCTACCATCAGCCATGTCATCAATAACTGGCTGATGAACTATGTCAACGCTACAACCATTTCCATGAGCATTTTGGGTGAACCGGTCGGCTCCACTATTCTCGCGTTTTTTATTTTAGGAGAGCGTCTTTCGGTCTGGCAAATGGCGGGCGGCGTATTCGTTCTAATCGGTGTCTTTTTATTTTTAACTCATAAGCAAAAGAAGCCTTCCGTTCATGAACCATTTCCAATTGAAAAAACAGCCCCGTAGACTTTGTCTTCGGGTTTGTTTGATTTTTATGAAGATGGATTCTGCGCGTTTCAGGTATGGTTTTGCGCGGGTATTTTGATATATTCCGCGTGTTTCGTGTAATTTTGCGCGGAAATTTTGATATATTCCGCGTATTTCGTGTAATTTTGCGCGAACATATTGATATATTCCGCGGGTATTGTTCAGAATTCCGCCGGCTTTTGGAGATATTCCGCGGCATTTTGAAAAAATCCCGCACAGCCCAAACCTACTCTACTATCTTGGCAAAGTCCTTCAATGTCGTTGAGTATTTCACATATATCCTTGGAATATAATAAAGCTCATCTTTGATTCCTTGTTCCGAAAAGGGTTCGGGTGTTGTGGTAATGCCGAACTGATAGTACTTCTTCGTTTCTTCCACCACTTTTTTATTAAAATTCCCATACGGATAACTGAGAGCTATCACTGGTCTGCCGGTTATTTTTTCAATTTTGTCTTTTGAATCCTTTAATTCATGTTTGAAATCCGTTATTTTTGTTAAATCCGGATGTGTTGCCGTATGGGACTGTACGGAAAAATAACCCGATTCTGCCAGCCTTTTTAAATCCGCAGCTGATAAACGGTTAGTTCGTCCAATAAAATCAGAAATAACAAATAACGTAGCTGTTGGTTTAAATTGATTCGTCGTCAATTTTTGAAAAATTTGATATACATTTTCGTTATTTTTATAGCCATCATCCAATGTAATAAATACAGGTTTGTTGACTTTTTTCCAATCACCCCAGCGTTCAAAGGTTAATAAGGTAAACCCATGGTCCCGCAAATAGGTCATTTGTTTTTCGAAATTCTGCGGGGTAACGTATAACTCCTTAGACGAACCGCTCCCTTTGTATTCAGCAATCGAATGATACACTAAAATCAGTACTTTATCCTGTGCAGAAGCTGGTGCCGGCAGCAAAAGAAACAAGAGAAATATCAATAATAAGTATTTTTTCATAACCATCCCTGCCTTTTTTTTATTATTCCGCCAAATGTTGGATTCATTCCGCGGATTTCTTTTGGATTTCCGCGTACTTCCCTGCTTATTCCGCGGAATTCCTTCATCATTCCGCCGATTCTTTCAAACATTCCGCAAACCTTCCCATTTGGTTGTTCATTTCGCTATAATAGCTTCAAAGGAGTGGTGCGGTACCATGCTTTTACCAGAACTTGCAGAGAAAATTGTAAGGGAAGTTCGAAAATTAATAGATGAAGAGATTATTGTTGTCGATACAAATGGCGTGATTATTGCCAGTACCAGCCTGGATAGGGCCGGAACCTTTCATGAAGGTGCATTAATTGCAGTAGAGAAGAAACGGAAGCTTGTGATTAGCGAAAAAGATACGGCCCGGTTAAAAGGTGTAAAAGCAGGCATCAATCTGCCTATATTTTTTCAGCAGGAAGTCATCGGCGTCATTGGGATTACCGGGGATCCTGTATTGGTAACGCCTTTCGCAGAAATCATTCGAAAAATGACAGAGCTTTTCATCAGCGAAAATTACTATGCCGAGCAGTTTGATTGGCATTTACGGGCAATGGAAACTTTTGTTTTGGAGTGGATTCAAGCAAGGGAAATTACCACTACCTTACAAGAGCGGGCACGAATGCTTGCCGTAGATTTAGAGCAGGCGCGGACAGCGGTAATTGTGGAATTCATTGGAATTGAACCATTAACAAGAGATGTTTGGGCAGCTATTTTTCAAACCCTTTCCAAAAATATATATGATGTGGCCGCCAGATCGGGAAATGAACGGGTTATCTGGCTGACAGGGCTCCATCATAAAGAGATTGTGAAGAATCATCTCGAACAATTTTTGTATTTTTTAAAAACAAACTTTGGCATTACGGCTATTGCCGGCGTAGGACAGGAGTACAATGCACAAGAAATCCTCCGTTCATATGAACAGGCAGAACGTGCTTTAAAAATTGCCAGCCAAAAGGGTTCCGTTGTATTTGATGAAGAATTGACGCTGGAAATGATCAGCGGCGAGCTGAAGCCAGAGATAAAAACTGAATTTATTGGGCGGACTATCGGACCCATTTTGCCGCAAAAAGAGCTGCTGGAAACGATACGGGAATTATTCATCCAAAATCATTCGCTGAAAAAAACAGCGGAGAGCCTTCATATTCATATTAATACCCTCCATTATCGGCTGAAAAAAGTCGAGGAGCTGACAAAGCTGAATCCTGGGAGGATTCATGATTTGCTTTGTTTATATATGGCGGTGATGTTCTTGGAGGAGTAATTTCCGTTAGCAGACCGGACTTTTGATGGCAGGATTTGCAGAGTCTATTAACGGATAACCTATTTTACCGTAAAGCTACTTTGTATATACATCCAAAAAAATTAAAATATTACCCTTATTATTCATATCTTCATACATAGCAGGCAGATGCCTGTTTTTTTTATACTTAAAGTAGCTATTAATCTATGGATGGGGGAAACAAGATGCTTTCACAAGAAGTTAAGGAAAAACTGATATCGATTGTGACGAAGGCGAATTTTGAAGACTCTAAAACCGAGAGGCTTGTGTATTCCTACGATGCGACACCAAATTTTCAGGCAATGCCTGATGCGGTAATCAGTCCGCGCAATACGCAGGAAGTTTCAGAGATTTTAAAAGTATGCAATGAATACAAGGTACCGATTGTGCCGCGTGGTTCAGGAACCAATCTTTGCGGCGGAACATGCCCGACAGAGGGCGGGATTGTCCTGCTTTTTAAACATATGAATAAAATTCTTGAAATTGACGAGGAAAATTTGACTGTTACTGTACAGCCTGGTGTGATTACACTTGATATGACCAATGCGGTGGAAGCAAGGGGATTATTTTACCCGCCAGATCCCAGCTCGATGAAAATCTCAACTATCGGCGGAAATATTAATGAGAACTCAGGCGGCCTTAGAGGACTTAAATATGGGGTTACCCGAGATTACGTGATTGCCCTTGAAGTCGTTCTTCCAAATGGGGATATCATGAGAACCGGCGGAAAGCTGGCCAAAGATGTTGCCGGCTATGATTTGACCCGGATGATGGTCGGATCAGAAGGAACACTCGGCATCATCACGGAAGCGACCCTAAAGCTGATTCCAATTCCGGAAACAAAGCAAACCATGCTGGCCCTTTACCAGGATCTAAATGCTGCCGCACGGTCCGTTTCTAAAATCATTGCTAATAAAATTATTCCGGCAACGCTTGAGTTTTTAGACCAGCCGACTTTAAAGGTAGTAGAAGATTTCGCCCAAATCGGACTGCCAACCGATGTTCAGGCTGTATTATTGATTGAACAGGATGGTCCGGCGGAAGTCGTTGAACGGGATCTAAAAAAAATGGCAGAGGTATGCCGTGAAGAACAGGCGGTCTCTATCCAATTGGCTGCATCCGAAGAAGAAGCGGAAGCATTACGAACTGCCCGGCGTGCTGCACTTTCAGCAATTGCCCGATTAAAACCGACAACCATTTTGGAGGATGCTACTGTACCAAGATCGGAAATCGCCAATATGGTGGAAGCCATTAATGACATCGCTGACAAATATAAACTGGATATCTGTACCTTTGGCCATGCTGGTGACGGCAATCTCCATCCAACCTGTGCAACAGATGCCCGGAATCATGAGGAAATGGAACGGGTGGAGCAGGCGTTTGCAGAGATTTTTGAAAAAGCCATTGATTTAGGCGGGACGATTACCGGGGAACATGGCGTTGGAGCAATGAAAGCACCTTATCTTGAATGGAAGCTGAAAAAAGAAGGAATTGCAGTGATGAAGGCAATTAAACAGGCGCTCGATCCTAATAATATTCTGAATCCCGGCAAAGTTTTTGCTAAAGACACAAGAAAACGAGTGGTGGTGGCGAGATGACAACCGTGAAAGAACGAGAACTGATTCAACAACAATTTAAAGAACGGATGGACATGGATGAGCTGTTAAACTGTATGCGCTGCGGTTTCTGCCTCCCAACCTGCCCAACCTATATTGAATCAGGATACAAAGAATCCCACTCCCCTCGCGGCCGGATTGCTATGATGAAAGCGGTCGTTGACGGAATAATCGAACCTGATGAAGACTTTGAACGTTCACTGGATCTATGCCTCGGCTGCCGTGCATGTGAACCAGTTTGTCCATCCGGTGTGAAATATGGGCATCTTCTTGAGGAAGCCAGAGATATTATTAATCAGAATAAGAAGTTTTCAGCGCCTGCAAAGGCCATCCGCGGGTCTGTGTTTCAAGGGCTATTTCCACATCCTGAGAGGATGCGCAGAACTGTAGGATTGCTTGGGTTTTATCAGCGCTCTGGGCTTCAATCTGTTGCACGAAAGGTTGGTTTTCTCGGTCTTTTGCCTGAAAGTTTAACCACAATGGAAAAAGTGCTGCCACAAGTCCCGACGATGAAGGAAATGAAAAATCGCCCCAATCACCTGCCGGCCATCGGTCCAAAGGTTCATAAGGTGGCTTTTTTCAGCGGCTGTCTCATGGATACGATGTTTTTGAAAACGAATGATGCCACAATGAAACTGCTGCAGCTGGCAGGCTGTGAAGTGGTTATACCACCTGAACAGGTTTGCTGCGGGGCACTCCATGGTCATGCCGGAGAAAAGGCAGCGGCCCAGGACTTAGCGAAGAAAAATATACAGGCATTCGAGGACTTGGGTGTTGATTTTATTATCACGAATGCCGGAGGCTGCGGGGCGTTTTTAATTGACTATGATCATTTACTAAAGGACGACCCAAACTGGCACGAACGTGCGAAAAACTTTGTTGCCAAAATTAAGGATATTTCCGAAGTATTAGTGGCGGTTGATTTTCATAAAAAAGTGAAATTGACTTTGCCGCCCCAAGTCATCACCTACCAGGATTCCTGCCATTTGCGGAATGTCATGAAAACAGCTTCAGCGCCTCGTGTTTTACTACAGGCAATCAGTGGTATTCAGTACCATGAAATGAAAGACGCGGACCGCTGCTGTGGTTCTGCAGGAATTTACAATATTGTTGAGTCAGAATCGTCGATGATCATGCTTGATTATAAAATGACTCAGGCGAAGGCCACCCACGCAACCACAATTGTTACGGCTAACCCGGGCTGTCTGCTGCAAATGAAGCTCGGTATTGAACGTGAAGGTCTGTCTGAGGTTATGCGGGGTGTGCATATTGTGGATTTGCTGATGGAAGCGGTGCAGGAGTAGATCTTCCTATAATAATATGAAACAATACGAAACCCCAAAGATAGTGAAATCTTTGGGGTTTCGTATATTTATTGTAAAAACGATGCTAGTTTTGAGTTTTAGATAAAGCTCCGCAGGTAGGATTCGAACCTACGACCGATCGGTTAACAGCCGATAGCTCTACCACTGAGCTACTGCGGAATAATAGAATTACATCATACTCATAGCGTAATTTGTGTCCACACCTCAGTATGTAATCCAAGATGCCTCTCGGCGTGTACAACTCGACGCCTATTCAAGAAGCTTTGCTCGTCTCTACCACTGAGCTACTGCGGAATAAAAAATATTTTAGTATAAAATGGTGGGCCTAAATGGACTTGAACCATCGACCTCACGCTTATCAGGCGTGCGCTCTAACCAGCTGAGCTATAGGCCCATTAAACACTTTGGAGCGGGTGATGGGAATCGAACCCACGACATCAGCTTGGAAGGCTGGAGTTTTACCATTAAACTACACCCGCACTATTTAATTTTTTCCATGTTAATACCGATGGTCGGGGTCGAACCGACACTCCTTACGGAACACGATTTTGAGTCGTGCGCGTCTGCCAATTCCGCCACATCGGCATAAATCAAGGCAGCAACCGGATTTGAACCGGTGATAAAGGTTTTGCAGACCTCTGCCTTACCACTTGGCTATGCTGCCATATATAGATGGCTGGGCTAGCAGGATTCGAACCTACGAATGACGGAGTCAAAGTCCGTTGCCTTACCGCTTGGCTATAGCCCAATAAATAAATGGGGCGGATGATGGGAATCGAACCCACGAATGTCGGAACCACAATCCGATGCGTTAACCACTTCGCCACATCCGCCATCACTAATATTTTGGCAGGGGTAGTAGGAATTGAACCCACACCAAAGGTTTTGGAGACCTTCGTTCTACCTTTAAACTATACCCCTAGATGGTGGAGGGGGACGGATTCGAACCGCCGAACCCTGAGGGAGCGGATTTACAGTCCGCCGCGTTTAGCCACTTCGCTACCCCTCCATATAAAAAAGATGGCGCAGGACGGAATCGAACCGCCGACACAAGGATTTTCAGTCCTTTGCTCTACCGACTGAGCTACTGAGCCATAATAAATTAACTTATAATATAAAGTCTTACCTAAAGTTCTTTGCTCAAAAAATCCTATGATTTTTCTCGCAGATTGACGCAGGAGCATATTCGATGGAGTAAGTAAACTGCTTTACCGTCTGAGCTGCTGTGCCATATTAAATCATTTTTATAGCAGGATTACCTGCTGAGTAATAATGGCGGTCTGGACGGGACTCGAACCCGCGACCTCCTGCGTGACAGGCAGGCATTCTAACCAGCTGAACTACCAGACCAAATTGCGGGGGCAGGATTTGAACCTGCGACCTTCGGGTTATGAGCCCGA
>NZ_JAMBNQ010000044.1 GCF_023715155.1 Neobacillus mesonae | reverse complement strand
TATTGGAGTCCTCCTTGGTTAACTAAGTTAGGGGTCATCTCGCCACGATTTGACACCCCGTATCATACCAAGAGGGCTCCTTTTTGTTCAAGTCCCCGAAAATCCTTCTAACAGGAATGCTCCTTTTAATTTTGGTTGGTACCTTTCACGGTTTACATCCTCATTACAAAAAAGAAAAAGTAAATGCAGCTTCTATAACGCTATGTTTCTCCCATACTTGGAAGAATAGCTGAGGTACTTTCAGCAGCTTTTAAAAACTCCATCGATGATACCTCCCTCTAATTTGACGTTGTTAGGTCCACTTGAAGCGACCATGATTATGATGTACCACCTTTTAACCAGCATAAAACCTTTTTTTCGTTTTAATCTTATTGAAATATTTGTAGTTATATGGAAACTCCTGCCCTGATTTATACAATTGTTCATTTGAGGAAGTCTCCTTTGAATCATGTTTTTCCTTTTCTTCATATTTATCCTCTTTCAAATCACCTATGTAGGTTTTTATACCCGTTTTTTTCTATAAAAAGTACTTTTTTAAGTTTAACTACAGTTCCTTGGTGATGTCCCATAGGCCCCTGCCATTTGGGAGCCAAAAAAAATACCAGACTGCTATTTAATAAAATAGCGGTCCGGCATGATTTTCTACCTTGAAAAACCATTGCTCCCAAGTTCCTTTCGCAATTTCTCTATCAACTTTTTTTGCAAACGAGAAACATGCATTTGCGAGATTCCTAAAAGTTCACCTGTTTCCCTTTGACTTTTATTCTCGACAAAGATGTATTGAATAATTTGCTTTTCTCTTTCGGATAAAATATGAAGAACGCTCTCGAAGAGCAGCTTTCGGTCCACTTGTTCATAGCCTTTATCCGTAGTCCCAATGATATCCAAGGGGGTAACAGTACTCCCATCCGAACCCGTTTCAGTCGGTTGATCTACAGAGGCAGCTTGATAGCTTTTCCCCATTTCCATTGCCTCTAATACTTCTTCTTCTGAAATTTCCAGATAATCGGCAATCTCTTGGATTTTCGGGGATCGTTGATGTTGATTGGTCAGCTCGTCCGCCGCTGTTTTTACCTTTGGCCAAAGTTCTTTAATCCGTCTTGGAACATGGACGCTCCATGTTTTGTCCCTAAGGTACCGCTTCATTTCACCAATAACAGTGGGAAAGAGAAAAGTTTCAAATGCCCTGCCAAAGCTATCGTCAAATCTTCTGAGCGCTACCAATAGTCCAATCATTCCTACCTGCATAAGGTCCTCGTGGGAATATTTTCCCTTTGAATATTTTCGAGCAAGGCTTGCAATCAAGGGGGTATATTGATGAACTAATTTCTCTTGAGCAGACGGGCTTTCATTTTGCTGAAACTCCTTGATCAAAGCATTGACTTCTTCCTTAGTCCGCCTTATGGTTTGAGGTGGTTGTGTCATGAGTTTCACTCTCCCCACTTAAATACTTAACCATGAAGACCGTCACGCCGTTGTGATTAGTTACATGAACCTTATCCATAAGCGTTTCGATTAAATAAAGACCCAACCCTCCCTCTGTAAGCTGATCGACTGTGCTTGATTGTGTGTATGGACCTAGCTCCTCTTTCGTCTTAGTGAAATTAAAGCTTTTTCCATAGTCAGCGACCATGATTTCTAATTTATCCTGATAGATTCCAAAGCCAATGACAATTTCTCCGCCTTCGTCATCATTATAGGCATGCTGGACCGCATTGGTACATGCCTCACTTATGGCAATTTTCATATCCTCAATTTCCTCATATGTATAACCCATACGGCTCGTAATTCCCGATAACGTCAATCGAATCACACCCACATATTCAGGTTTTGCAGGAATTTTCATTTCAATATAATCCATCACTTGTTTCATTGCCCCCACCCTTTTATTCTGTAGAAATATGAATAATGTTGCTAATACCCGTAATTTCGAAGAGCCGTTTCAGCCGGTCCGATAAATCAATGAGCTTTAGCTCCCCATCGTTTTGCTTTAACTGTTTAAATAAACCAATAAATAAACCCAGTCCGGTACTATCCATATAGGACACATCCTTTAAACTGACAGTAAGCTTTTTATTCTCCCCTCCTACTAACGGAACCAGCTCTTCTTTTAGCCGCGGTGCCGTATATACATCAATTTCTCCAGCAACATGTACCAAAATTTCCTCATTATTCTGTTGTGAATCTATTTTTATATTCATTTCACGATCACCTCTGAAATATTTATTTGTTACATACCCGCTTCCAAAAAAGTTTAAACCTTTCTTTTTAAAAAAATCAAAAAAGTTTCAAAAGGAATAGAAAGGGTACATAAAAGACATAAACAAAAAAGGGAGAGATGCATAATGGATGAAAGAGTAAAAACAACACCAATCCAAAAGAAGGGAAAAAACACAAAAAACAACAATAGCTCAATGGCCCAGAATTTAAGCGAAATGAAAAAGCTAGGTAAGGAAATGGAGGAAGCGAAAACGGGCAGTGAGCTGCGTGAAGAAAATCTAACACAAGACCCGCAGCAATCATAATTTACCGCAGCCAAATACCCCTTATTACTTTAACGGCCCTTTACAGGCTGTTAATTTTTTTGGGGGCACCACCATTTATAATATCCTATTCTACCATAATCTTTATCATCTAACCTTCTATTAAAGAGAATGTCCCATAAGTATCTGACACCACTCGCTATGTCAAAATATAGATAACTTCACTAAAAGTAAAGGGGGGCGTTTAAGAAGAAAAATCTTTATGTATGTACTTTTTAATCTCATAGTCAAGTCATTTGAACTTTCCCAACGGAAACAAAGTCATTCGTGTAAGCCATAAACTCATTTCCATGACTGTTTCCTTCATGCCGCTTTCTAACCAGTAAAGAATAACCCCGACAGCTCCGTTTGCCATATAGATTGCTTCCCAGACACTATCCCTGAATCAAAGTACCTCGGTTTTAATTAGTTCAGTAACATGTACACGAAATCCACCTTCACTTAACATTTTTCGATAGAGAGAAGAGTACTTTTGAATATGTTCAAACATGTCAACATGTGAACTAATTGGCTTATTTGTGTTTTTGAAATCATTTATTGCTGTTTCATAGATATATGTCGGGTGTTTCAACGTTTCTGACAGCTCTTCCAATATATTATCTTGCATTTGGGTTACTATATCCTGCTTATCACGAAAATGAAGGTAAAACGTTGAACGGTTGACTCCTGCCTTCCGAACAATTTCCCGAATGGTAACAGCTTCATAACCCTCTACAACAATTAAGTTCACTAATGCATCTATAAGTAATCGTCGAGTGCGAATGACGCGTGGATCAAGTACACTGTTCAATTGGTATTCCTCCTAATCATTATTACTTTTTCGTCATTTTTATTATATTTGTCCACTATACAACACTTTACGTCATCTTGATGATCGAAGAAAGAGTTTTCTGAAAATATAATAAACTATAGACACAGCGGTGTCTACTAATTGCGACAGACTTAGTTAATAAAAGGAGGCATGTGTATGGGAAGACTAAATGGTAAAGTGGCAATCATCACAGGTGGAGCACGAGGAATGGGAGCATCTCACGTCCGTAGATTTGTTAGTGAAGGGGCAAAAGTAATTTTTACTGATATTTTAGTAGAAGAGGGTCAAGTGTTAGCTAACGAACTGGGTGAAAATGCAAAATTCATGAAGCATGATGTAACCAACGTTAACGATTGGGATCAAGTTGTTGCTCAAGCTGAAGGTAGATTTGGCCCTGTCAATATTTTAGTCAACAATGCAGGGATTGCACCTAATAATGCTATTGAAGATACCACTGAACAAGAATATCGGAAAGTAATCGATGTTAACCAAGTATCTGTATTTCTTGGCATGAAGGCAGTTTACCCCTCCATGCGAAAAGCTAAAAATGGTTCTATTGTAAATATATCCTCTCTTGCTGGACTGATTGCAGGAAGAAATCAGATAGCATATGTTGCTTCAAAGTTTGCTGTAAGAGGTATGACAAAAGCTGCTGCTCTTGAATTTGGTGAATTTGGTATTAGAGTAAATTCCATACATCCTGGAATAATTGAGACACCAATGACCATGAATGATGAAACTAAAGCTATGCTCGCTGAAATTAGTAAAGTAATTCCATTAGGGAGAACTGCAAAGCCAGAAGAAGTAACTAACCTTGTCTTGTACCTTGCTTCAGACGAATCTAGCTATTCCACCGGATCAGAGTTTGTAATCGATGGCGGTCTATTTGCTCAATAATAGTTTTATAGTGATTTATACTTGGGAGGTATTTTTATTGGACGTTTAGAGGGTAAGGTAGCAATAATAACTGGTGCAGCTAGTGGTATGGGACTAGCCGGTGCTCAATTATTTGCTAAAGAAGGTGCAAAAGTAGTTGCAACAGATGTTGTGGTTGAAAAATTAGAAAGAAATGTTAATGAAATAATTGAAAATGGCGGGGATGTAACAGCACTTCAATTAGATGTATCAAAACCAGAATCATGGTCCGATGTAATTGATAAAACAATTAGAAAATACGGTAAAATTGATGTGCTGGTTAATAATGCTGGAATCCACATAGCTAAAGGAATTTTAGAAGCTGAGTTAGATGATTGGAATAAAGTAATGGCGATTAACACCACTGGCGTATGGTTAGGAATGAAGGCGGTTATTCCCCATATGCAGAAGAATGGTGGAGGTTCTATTATAAACACTTCTTCAATTGCAGCTATAGTTGGCGGGATTGGTGATGGGCACGGCGCAGCATACAGTGCATCAAAAGGTGCGGTTCGTTCGTTAACAAAACATGCAGCTCAATGGTTTGGAGAAAATAATATCCGTGTAAATTCTGTTCATCCTGGGGCAATTTTTACTGGGATGGCTGAAGCTGTAGGAATTAAGACTCAAGAAAATATGGGTTCTCATTACAATGGTAAAGCAGCTTTAAGACCATATGCTGGAGAATCAATGGACATTGCAAATGCTTATTTATATTTAGCATCTGATGAGTCGAAGTATGTAACGGGTTTAGAGTTAATAGTAGACGGTGGATGGACTACACGTTCTTAAGTTTTAGATTTTAAGGTTTTAAGGTTTTTAAATATTCTATTTTGAACTGATATGAATAATGAAATTCATATCAGTTTTTTATTGATATACTCTTTTATGTTTTCGTTCAGAATCTATTCAAAAGTTGTTAATAAGGCATCAAACCCCAAAGCCGTTAGTGACATTACAAACCTGCGATCAATTCTAATTAACTGACGTGCCGATAATTAAAATGGAAAAATTCGCAATCCGCCTCTTATAGAAAAAGAAGGTAATCTTCTTCTTGAACTCCCCCTTCTCACAAGATTATTTTTGAGGAAAAGGACTGTACAATATTCCAGGAAAGCCAGTGCGAATAAATATTTAATATTATAATTTAAACTGTTTTGAACCATAAAAAACCTTCATATCAGTAGTATATTTAAGAGGTAAACTATTTATTGCGTTTTTTTTAAAATTCATATTTACAGGTTATTAAACGAAAACAAAGCATAGGTGCTAAAATTTGCCTATGCCCCCATTTTCGTTCTTTAGTTAAAGGTTCATTATTCTGGAATATATGGCAAGTCGCCGCTCTTAGGAACAGTCATGACATGTTCTTCTGTATAAGCCACGAATGACCCCGGGCCGAACTCCCGGCCAATACCGGATTGCTTCACGCCGCCGAATGGAAAGCGGATATCAAATCCCTGTAAAGCAGCGGTGTTTATCATGGTAACACCTGCTTGAATTTGGCGTGCAACTCGAATAGCGTGATCTTCTTCACCCCACACAGAAGAGGTAAGGCCATAATCAATTTTATTCGCTTCTGCAATCGCTTGTTCCTCGGAATCGTAAGGCAAGATCGGAACAGCTGGACCAAATTGCTCCTCAACTACAATTCGGCTGTTATAATCAGCACCCAGGACAAGTGTCGGCTGTAAAAAGTACCCTTTGTTAAAGATTTCTTCATCAATAATTGTTCCTAGTTTAACGATTTCACATCCCTGGCCTTTCGCATCATCTACAAGACTTTGAACAAATTGGACTTGTTTTGAATTATTGACGGGTCCAACCGTCACTTCAGGGTTAAGCGGATTACCCAAACGGATCCACTTATTTGCTGTTTCTATATATTTTTTTACAAATTCTTCATAGATGGAGCGGTGAACATAGACGCGTTTAGCAATCATACAAATCTGGCCGCCGGTAAGAAAGTTCCCAATCACCATACGACGTATCGCTTTTTCATCATTGAGATCGAAGTCTTCCAGAACAATCCCTGGATCATTACCACCTAATTCCAGGGTGATTTTTTTTATGGTGTCTGCCGCAGCTTTCATAATGGTTGACCCTGTTTTAGTACCTCCGGTAAAGGCGACCTTTAGAATTTTAGGATTGGAGGTGAGTTCCGCACCAACTTCACCTCCGCCATGTACGATGTTAAGTACACCATTAGGAAATTCAGAAGCAATGATTTCAATAATTTTATGAATGGCAAATGGTGCAAACGGAGAAGGTTTGACTACCATCGTGTTCCCGCAAAGCAAGGCCGGAACGACTTTTACTAGTGACAATATAATTGGATAATTCCAAGGAGTTATGGCACCGACAACCCCAACCGGGTCATCCGCAACGATAACCCTTCCGTTTTCATCCTCAAAGATGTAGTCTTTAATTTGTTCTTTGACAATCCCGCTTTGATAATCCATCCACATCGTCGAAATGGTGAGTTCGCCTTTTGCATCGTACAAAGGCTTTCGTGCTCACGAGATAAAAGAACACTGAGCTCATCCATTTTTGCTTTGATTTTTTCGGAAGCTGACTTCATCTTACTGATTCTTTCATCAACAGAAGTCTTGGACCATGTTTTAAATGCCTCCGCAGCAGCATCAATCGCTGCTTTTGCTTCCTCAAGTGTATTATCCGGATAATATCCTACAATTTCATCCGGATTTGCTGGATTTTCTCGTGGAATATGCTTTTTCGATCCAACATTTTGGCCATTAATATAGGCGTTAACCGTAATAGGTGAGGAATTGTTTGCAGGCATTGGATTTTTCCCTCATTTCATTGTTTTTAAGCTCCTAAAAGACAGCCTACGTTTTATTCAATGAATAATAATCCTACTCTAACTTTTTCTTTTTTGGTAAAGACTATTCATTAAAAGAACGAAAAGATTTTTTGCGGAAACATAAAATTTAGATAAAATAAGAAACGCATAGGAAGGAATTGATGCCTCTCTTTTTCATTTAGTTATGCTTGATGTCTCTTAATCATATTGACAAAAGCATCAACGAAGGATTGTAAAAATTTAACTGTACCTTCATCTTTAATCTTGCCGTTTTCCAATAAATCAGCCACATTGCCAATATAGGCTTCAGGTTGTTGAAGTATTGGCATATTTAAGAATACTAAAGGTTGACGTAAATGGTGGTTAGCACCAAAACCACTTAATTTACCAGGAGATTGACTGATAATTGCGGCTGGTTTGCCATTCCATACACTTTCCCCATAAGGACGAGAGCCCACATCCAATGCATTCTTTAATACAGCTGGTACAGAACGGTTATATTCAGGAGTTACAAATAAAACAGCATCAATTTCTTTCATCTTATTACGAAAGGTAGTATATTCTGAAGGAGCATTGTTTTCATCGTCAAAATCCTGATTATATAAAGCTAAATTTCCTATTTCCACAAATTCCGCATCATATCCTTTTGGGAATAAAGATGCAACATTAGTTGCAATTTTTTTTGAAAATGATTCTTTCCGAAGACTACCAACTAAGACACCAATTTTTGTCATTACCCATTTCCCTTTCTTATTTTTTTGATATAGACATAAAAACCTTTATTGCCTTTTTATTATATCCTTGAGTATTTCTAAAAATTCTAATACCCCGTTTGTTGTTGAAGCTCATTGTAATGCCTTATTGAAGTAAATTTCTTTAGTATGTTTAAACTTACTAGCTAGCTTTTACCGTTTATTAAGGATAAGCAGAATGAAGGAATTATTCTTAACGTGACTTATGGAGATGGTATCTCAAGCTATTCTCTCACAAGGTATACTACCAAATTCTTATGTATAACATTTAAAAATGGTTGAACAATCAATGCTGGTAGGTTTTGCTCGCGAACTTAGAGTCACAAAAGTGCAAATTTATCTCGTAACACCATGACCAACACCTACGGACCTAAATAATCATTCTCCACCTGAAAAGTCTCCTGCTGAAGAAGCAAAAAACATAAGTATAAGCAATGCGATGCTACTTTAAGCATCGCATCCGTTTGTTAAAGTACATAATTCCCACAAACTGCATCGTAAAGAACATAACTATTCTTCTTCATCAAAATTAGGATTACCTTAATATCTCATTAAAGAATTCCAAATCAGACGTTAATTTATTTTAGATTTAACCAATAAAATGATCCCATTTTATTTAGTAGAATTTATTACAAGCGAAAAAGTAAATACTATAAAAGAAATTTTTTCCTCTTTAAGTTATGAAAACAATAATACCAACAAAAATAGGCGTATATTGGTGTTAGATGAATAAAAGTGGAGGTGAAAAAAATGGATCAACACCTGCATCACGTTGAGGAACATTTTTCTGGGTCTGACTTTATTCGGGATGTTGTGATTGGTATGTCTGATGGTTTAACCGTACCATTTGCATTAGCTGCTGGTTTATCCGGCGCTGTTGATACAACAACATTGATTCTTACGGCAGGAAGCGCTGAAATTGCAGCTGGGTCCATAGCAATGGGACTCGGCGGATACTTGGCAGGAAAAACAGATGCGGAACATTACGAATCTGAACTTGCTCGGGAACAGCGGGAAGTAATAGATTTTCCGGGGGGCGAGGAAGAGGAAGTATCCCAGATTTTCAGGGAATATGGACTTGAAGAAGCACAAATCAAATCGATTACAGAAACCATGAAAAAGAACCCTGAAAAATGGGTGGATTTTATGATGAAATTCGAATTGGGGTTAGAGAAACCGGAGCCAAAAAGGGCAAGAAACAGTGCCATTACCATTGCCATCTCTTATATCGTCGGCGGGTTAATCCCTCTGTTCCCTTATTTTATCTTAAAGCAGCCTGCAACAGCTTTAACGGTTTCTGTAATAGTCACACTGATCGCCTTGATAATATTTGGATATGTAAAAGGAAGGTTCACGGGAACTTCACCTTTTAAGAGCGCTGTTCAAACGATGATTACTGGAGGTCTTGCAGCAACAGCTGCATTTGGTCTGGCAAGAATTCTCACTTGAAATTATTTGGATAGAGAAAGCATTCTGGCAAGTTGAATTAAACAACTGCAATTAACAGAAATGGCCGCAAATGCGGCCTTTTCTGTTTACCTTACTTAGGTTCTATTCGAGATTAGCATGTTTTCCATATATTTTATTAGAATCTATGCCTTTTTTCTCCATAAAACGCAAGATGGCAGCATCATAAAATAACAACATCGTTTGTTCAAATAGAGATCCCATTGGTTGAACAGTCTTGTCATCACCTAACTAGTTTGATTACCTATGATTGATTGATCACCTTTTACTGTTTGATTGTTGCCTTTCATTGTTAGTTTGCTCTTAAATACTGTTTTTCTAATGAATGGAATTATCCACCCGTCAATTCCGATTCTTCCAGCGTTAAAGCCTGCAAATAGGATTATAACTCCTACTAATATATCTAATGGGTTAGAAGAAACCGATCCAGCAAACAAATATGAGAAGTTCATCAATAGACCAAAGAACATAGCAGCTGTTGTTAAGCATCCTAGTAATAATCCTAATCCAACAATAAATTCACCTAAAGGAATTATCGTATTGAAGATATGAGTATTGGGCAATGCAATATGCTGTAAGAAGTCAATATACCAGCCAAATATAACTGTACCGTCAGGACCTTTGACTGGGTTAGCGATTGCTCCTTTTAAGAATCCAGAAGCATCAAAACCTCCACTCGCTAATTTATGCCACCCCGCAGTGAGCCAAACATAACCAACATATAAACGAAGAACAGTTAAAATAACAGATGCAGCTTTGCTTTGTCTTAACCAATTTACTATCATTAAAAACACCTCTTCAATTAGTTTTATCCATAGCATAGCAAATGTATTTTGGCTTCAGGGAGGATTGTTCGCGATTTAACAGTCTCTTTAAACAAAGTCAATTAAATTCACGCAAAACTAATTAAAATTAAACAAATTAAACTATTTGTCACAAATGTAGTAGAAATTCAGCTATAAAAGTATTTCGGTTTTCATACTAGAAATTATCTTACTTTTTAATTGGTTTCACTCATAAGACAAAGCCAAAAGAAAAAAAAGACGAAATTTCCTCTCTCTTGTTCAATAAATCCTTTAATTTAATAAAGAGGTGATTGACTTTTATTCATCACCTCTGTCGCTTTTATTTTTGTAACGTCTATTTTATTTTCCTGATTTAATTACAATTTGTTTAAAACAACCGTTTTCCTCCATTTGAATGGCACTAAAATGGAAAATTGGTGATTACCCTTATTCATTGCTCCCCTTAATGGGAGAACAAAAGTATTCTCTTACCCTAACATTATTTATTCTTGTTTCACTAACACTCCCCCTTTACTTCTGTTATCCCAAAAAGAGTTATCAAAGAGATACGTATTAAAAAATCAAGAAACGTTCACTTTATTATTTCTTCCATATCCGATTTTCGTCATTCCACTTGAAAATAGACTATTTTTCAAACTCTTTTACTATTTATGCTTGTTAGTTATAAAAAAGAATGAATTAAAAATAGAATGGCAAAAGCAACACCAGACCGCAAATGCCACTTCCGGTCCATCCTCTGATATCGAAATAATCCTGATATTGGAACCGGAAGCAAAACTAGCAAGGAAAGCAATCCGCTTATATTATTAAAATCAAATTTAAAGCCGTGCATAAAGACAGCTGCCGTATGCAAGATAATAAAAGCGATAGCGAGAATCGCTGCGGGAGTATGCCATTTTCGGGCAAAACGCAGTAAAGTGGACAACCATTTTTTCAGCTTGGCTTGACCTTTTAAATAACGAAGCTTTATAACACGAAGAAGCACATAATAAGCAAGTACGAAAAATAAGGCAATTCTTGCATTGGACCCAAACCCTTTAAATGTATGTTCAAACTGCCTGCTCTGCAGAGTGGTCAATGAAAGCTGTAATAGTCCCTTAAGTTCCCAAAGAATGATCAAAGCAGCGATAATAATCGCCACGCTTACCCATATACGTTCCTTTTTAGGAATCCATCCTTGTTTTTGAACCCTGATTTCACGTGTATTCATTGATCTTTCCTCCTATAAATAAGCTAGTGCAGACACAGCATTCTGCATTTTAAATGAATAAACAATTTTTAGATTCTTAACTTGGTCATTTCCACGGAAACTTCATTCTCTACTTAAGTAAACAATAGATTAAATAAAATACTATATACCTTTTAAATAACTATGTAAGAACCTTCCATTACGTTTTCCAATAAACTAAACAAACATGATATAATAAATGTTTCCACTTTTATTCCATTTAAATTTAAAATAAACTTCCATTTTAGTTAAATACAATTTAGCACAATACATGAATACATTTTCTATATTCATGAATTCTTAATTATAAATTTATGAAAAAATAAGTTTAAACAAAGCAATTCACTCTGTTATAAGGCATCAGTAGTCTATTATGGCAAAAATAAACCATCCTGAAACACAGGATGGTTCTTAAACTTTAATTATATAAGTTTTGCAGGAGTGAACGATATTTCATTTGTTCCAATATGCTTTCGCATCTTCCTCAAGTATTTTCAGCCTTTTATAATAATCAGGAAATTCATTAAGATGAGCTAGTGCAATTTTTCCAGTAATAATGGGATCATCGTCAGTTACATTCGTTTGTTTGGATTGTTTTCCATGTTCAAGTTCAGTATTCACTCCCATCCAAAACTCATCTAAATCAAACTTACTTGTTTCAAAGTTAATGCCTAACAGCAAAGCTATTGCAGCTGCTTCCTCTTTAGAAAAGCTAGTTTTAACAATGTTTAAATTATTAGTTTGGAACCTTTTTGGGTACATTGTTGGATAAGAATAGTACCTATCACAGTCACCGCGATTTTCCGCAGTCACAGCATCTGCTTTAGTTACATGAACCGTGCCAAAGGGATGTTGTGGAGGTGCATATATAGAATAAAGTTTTAACGGGATATTTCCTGTATTGGTTACATTATGCCATGTTCCAGCAGGTATCATAATGGCAAAACTATCATTGACATTTTGTACAAAGTTTAAATTATTTTTTCTCTTGCCCATTTGAACTATCCCTTGACCTTGTTCAATGCGTAAAAATTGGTCAATGTTAGGATGAATTTCTAACCCAATATCTTCCCCGGCTTTAAGACTCATCAAGGTAACTTGCAAATGTTTTCCTGTCCATAAAGCTGTACGATAGTTATTGTTTTGTTTTGCAGCTTCATTAATGTTGAATACCGTTGGTTTCCTTCCATAATCTTTTAATCCGATTTTATTTCTTCCATTTGATGATTGGAGAATATCCCGGTGAGCAGTCCAGTAATTAGGCTGTATTGGTTCAGTAAAATAATAAGAATTTGGATATTGATATTGGCGGGGATACCAAAAAGGAGCATCGTACATTTTTCTCAACGCCTTCAAAGATTTTCTAAATTATCCTATGCATACGTTATGGAAATGTTCTAATACTCAGGGTTACCCAAAGTAGGTGTTAACAGCTGCCCAATCTAACTAAACAATTCAAATAAGTAAATCTTCTTGTTGATTCTGTCCATCAGCTTACGTAGAATTTTTTCACAATCTTATTTAATTCCAACCTAAAAAAGCGCACTGTGAATTGGAGACATGAAGGTACTGACCCCCAAAAGTAGAGTGAAAAATTCTAACTTCCGGGGGTCAAGTGCATTTTTTTTTATGAGTTTTACTTGTCTGCTCCTCCAAAATAGACCCGTTAGAGATTTCCGCTGTTTTCCGGTTTTAACTAATTTGCTGTTCTATACTTTTTAGAACTTTTTCTAAAGAAACGACAACACCCTTATCATCCTTATAACATATATGTTTAGGACGGAAATGGACTGGAGAATCCAAGCCTGCTGCTGCTGCAATGCGAAACAGCCCATGTCTCAATGTGACAAGATAGTTGACTACCCGGTATTTCTTTTCGTCAATCACCAGTGCTTTTTGCAATTCAGGGTCCGTCGTTGCCACGCCTACAGGACAGGCATTGGTGTGGCACTTTAATGTTTGAATACAGCCAACTGTAATCATAAAACCACGCGCAATATTCACTAAATCCGCCCCCATTGCAAGAGCAATGGCAATCCGGTCAGGAGTAAATAATTTACCTGACGCAATGATTTTGACCTGGTCGCGCACCCCATATTTTTTCAAGGTTAAATCTAATATCGGGAGGGCAGATTTAATCGGCAGACCGACACTGTCAATTAACTCCTGATAGGACGCACCGGTTCCACCTTCACCGCCATCAACCGTAATAAAATCAGGTCCCTTTCCGGTTTCCTTCATATATTTAGCCAATTCCTCTGCACTGTCATTGCCGCCAATAACAATCTTCATGCCAACCGGCTTTCCAGTATGCTCACGAATTTTTTCAATGAAATCACACATGGAAGCAATATCGCTAAATTGCTTAAACCGATTGGGACTGTCAACAGATTTATAAGGCTCCACTTTACGGATTTCCGCAATCTCCGGATTTACCTTTTCCGCATCGATATGGCCGCCCCGTGTTTTCGCGCCTTGTGCAAGCTTAATTTCAAATGCTTTAATTTGGGGAATTTCACTTTTTCGTTTTAATTCATCCCAATCCACACTGCCATCGACATCGCGAATGCCGAATAATCCTGGACCGATTTGCATGATAATATCCACGCCGCCTTCTAAATGATAAGGTGACAGGCCTCCCTCACCCGTATTCATCCAGGTCCCCTTTGCCAGGGCTAGGCCTTTAGATAATGCTGTAATGGCATTTTTCCCTAGTGCGCCGTAGCTCATCGCCGACATGCCAATCAAACTTTTTACTACAAAAGGATATTTTGTATTGGGGCCGATCACGACAGCATCGTCATCATGGAGTAAATTAGCAAGGTCTTCATCGTCCTGCCATTTTTCCTCTCTGTCCGTGAACAGCGGATCCTTTATTAAAAGATATTTCTTTGTATTCACTTTCGTTTCCCGGTCCATTTTGATTTCTTCTGTTAATTTTGGAAACATGTCATTTCTCACAAAAAAGCCTTCTTTATCAAAATCACGCTTCGATCCAAATCCTACGACAGCCCGCTTATATTTCGCACTCTTTACTATGTGCTCATAATCTTCCCGTGAAAAAGGTTTTCCTTCTGTATCACCGTTAAACCAATATTGCCGCATTTCAGGCCCTATTTTTTCAAAAAAATAACGGATCCGGCCCAATGCAGGATAATTTCTTAAAATCGAATGCTGTTTTTGTCTTCGGTCAAAAATCAACAAATAACAAATAAAGAAAATAACAGCCAGCACTAATAATGCGATACAAAAGAATTCAATTATTACTAATAGATTTGCAAATTCCATAACCCCAAGGCTCCTCATCTCAATCTGTAGTTAAATTTAACTTTTACGTTCCTTGGGAATTTTATACAATATCACCCTGTTGATTTGCGCTCTTATGCGGTGCCCTTTCCTAAATACAGCAAAAAAATAACGCCTGGATTCATATATCATCCAAGCGTTTTAATAGAACTTGTATTCTTTATATTTATAATTGCTCATTTCTTTCTGCTTTACGCTGCTGTTCAGCAATAATTTCATCATCCTCGGCATTATCTCTGACTACTTTCTGCGTAAGAATCGATCCCACAATGACTAACAGCATTACAGCAATATAATACCCCTTCTCATTCAACTCCAAGTCAGCATTATATAATCCTATCGCAAATAATAAGACCCCAGCAAAAAGCGTAAAATATGCTAAAAATGTGAAGGCCATTGTATTTCTTCTTTTATGTTTTGGATGCACTTGGAATTCCTCCCTTTATATCCCATTTATGTCAATATTCATATTATAGGAGAAACATAGGGATGAAGTAAACCTTTTTTAATTGAAAAAAATAATATGGGATTAAACATTCGTTCTTGGCTTAACCGTATTCGATAACCCTTTCCCTTTCCAATAAGCCACTACCATGGCAGTTAGAAGGAAAATTCCCGTGACCGCAAAAACACTCCATATTGGGAAAATACCGCCGATGAACCCGCCTATAATAGGGCCGACCATACCGCCGATTTGATTTGCCGTTTGATTTAATCCGAATGCTCGGCCGCGGAAATTCTCAGCCGTTGATTTCACAACAAGACCATTTAAAGCAGGAAAAACTGCACAGAAGAAGATTCCATAGATAAAACGGATAATAGAAAAACCAATAATTTCACTAACCATAATCTGTGCTAATGTTCCGATTCCGCCTCCGAGAAGTCCAATCACAAGCACACGCTGAAAACCTGCTTTATCTGCCCATTTTCCCCAAAATGGTGCGAACAAGGTACTGGCAATTCCCGGAAGTGAGAACACAATCCCGGCTAATAACGATGCATTTTCAGCAGATCCGCCTAATTTTACTATATATAGTGGAAGAACTGGTTCAATGGTCATAACAGAACCGGCCGTTACAACTGTTAAAAGCAGAACCATCATAAATGGCTTATTGTTCCATGCCTCTTTAAAGTCATTTTTAACAGATCCCCGTTTTTTACTTGGTGTAAAGTTCTCCTCTGTTACCCAAAGAAAAACTAAGATGGTCGATATCAGCACAATAATCCCCGCACTGCCGAAAGCCCAGCGGTTGCCGACCAAATGAGCAATTCCCCCGCCAAGCAACGGTCCGACGATATTTCCGGTTGCGGAAGCTGTTGATATCATAGATAAAGCATATCCGACATTCCTAGACGGTGTATTCGTTCCGATGAGGGCAATCGCGCCTGGAACAAATCCGGTCAACAGCCCCTGAGAAATACGCAAAATCAATAACTGATAAGGATTTGTCACAAAGGCCGTCAAGGTATAAATAATAAACAAACAAAATCCTGCCCTAATAATCATGGGTTTTCGCCCGTATTTATCAGCTACACTTCCCCAAAAAGGCGAGGCAATGGCACCTGCAAAAAAGGCAGCACTAAATAATAATCCTGACCACATTTCTACATTCTTGGTAACACCAATTTGCGGCAAAAAGATTGGTAAAAACGGGATGACCATCGAAAAGCTTGATGAAGTGAAAAAAACTCCTATCCATAAAATCCATAAATTTCGTTTCCAACTCTCCATTGCTAATCGCTCTCCCGCCAATAATCTAATAGAACTTTCTCACTCTACCACAAATTTGAAAAAAAAGAACGTTTTGTGTTCCGAAATACGAAGGAGATACTCACCTATTGAAGGTAGTCTGAGTGGTTTTCCTCCGGATGCTCTATTTCGTTAAAAATCGTGTGATCCTTAGCAGCTGCCTCAGTCGAAAACTGTTGTCCTTGAGGGAAATACAGATTCAGCACTTTTTTTAACTCCCCGATGGTTACCGGCTTTGCATCCTCCATCAGCTCATACCCGAGTTGTCCATTTGGCTCAAGTGTTGCAGTTTTCACATCTTCAATCTTGGAAATCCCTTTATTCCGGAGCCTCATTTCTAATTGATCGACCGACAGCCTCAGCTTGGTCAGCTGCTGAACATCTATTGTCCCATTCTCAATTACCACCATTGACTTTCCCGTGATCAATTTTTCAAGTGGATTAAACCTTAGCTGCAAAAATTCCAAAATCACAGTTAATCCAATAAATACAGCTGCTCCAATGGTTGTACTTACCACACTTTTTCCCACAATCGGCTGGACAATAATCGTACCAATTGAAATCATCACAATCGTTTGGGCAATCGTCATTTGAGAAATGGACTTTCTCCCTGATAATCGTAAAAATACCAGGCCAATAAAGAATAAAAGCAGGGACTTCCACACAATCGTCCAATCCATTATGCAAACCTCCTTTTAACAATTTTCCCTTACTTTTCCCATTGGCAGATGAATTTAATCGAGACTTCATAAAGACATTACTAATTTGAAAACCTATAGAACTGTATTTTTTTATAAAATTCTTTTAGGAAGGTACACAATACCGCATCTAAGTGCAGTGGAGAGGGGGCGAGTGCAGATAGGATGCCGATCACCCCTTCTATGTGCACTGGAGTGGATCCTGAGTGCAGATAGGATATCAATTACCCCTTCTATGTGCACCGGAAAGGATCCTGAGTGCAGATAGGATGCCGATCACCCCCCTCTATATGCACTGGAAAGGCTCCCGAGTGCAGTTAGATAGTCATCGACTGCTTCTTTGTGCACTGGAGCGTCCTGGGTGAAGATGGAAGTCAAATTCACCTCAAACTTGATGAGTTTAAAATATTCAAGAATAAACCCTAGGAATCATCAATACAGCACCAAGAGAAAGTTGATAGGATCTAAGGATTTTATTCGCCTTGATAATCTCGTTAATAGTCGTTCCATATTAACGCGCAATCATCCTATTTACCAGAATTAAAAAAGAACCCGGACCATTTGTCACAGAGTTCATATCTTTATAGGTTTCCTGTAAAATTTTAGAGAACCGAAAAAAACGGCAGGACTATAATGGCAATAACCAGAACAAGGACACCCAGCGCCCCCAACTTTTGTTTTTCCCGCCATAAGCTAATGACAAAGCCAACTGTATAAGCAATAATTCCTATCAGGATAATAATGGTTATCCATTTCAATCTATTTTTCCCCCTTATCTATTTCTGACTGTTTTTTTCCATAATCAATAATTTTAATTTCCGACTTCATATGTATAACAGCGTTTTGATATTTTTTCGCCCAATTGAATTTTTCAAATTCCTGTATGGTTCCAAAATATTTACGTGCATAAAAGGATAACGGGTATGGTGCCTCTTTATACTCTTTTTGGGTGTGCAGCAACAGCTTTTCATATAAGTTTTCAGTATGGGTTTTAATGGCCTTCTTTATTATTTCCTGATTTCTTTTCTCGGAAAAATCAACCTTTGAAGGGTTTGTCATAAGCACCACCCTTAATGGAATGGTGATAAAAATTTGGGGACGTTCCCCTTTTAGGTCCATTTTTACTTTGTTCTTTTCCCGCTTCATCAATCTTACGGCTATCTGTTTCCGTCTTCCTGGAAAAGGATTGGGGACATCTACCAATAAATCCTTGATGTTCGTCGAGTCATCTAGAACATTAGCAAGAACGGTTTCCAAACCATTAATCTTTCCAACCATAACACCATCTTTAAATACCGCTGATCCGATAAATTGGGTATCATCGAATTCCCCTGATGCCTCCACTTGCCCGGCAGTGTACTCATCCTCGCTTTTATACCTTGGGCTTTTTTCCCTTTTAGCTGCTGTGTTCATTGCCAGAAACAAGTCTGATCCTCTTTCTAATGTCGTAAAAAAACGAAAAAGGGTCGAGTCAGGAATTAATCCATTTTCAATCCCATGGTGGATCATATATTGATAATACTTATGTGGTCTTGTTTCCATTCTCGGTTTATTCTTTAAAAAATACTCGCTTGCCTTTTCATTTGATACAGCCAAGTAAGCATTCATTCGAATTTCTTTATCATTTATAATGTCATAGATAATACTAGTAAAACGAGAATCTCTTGCAAGTTCCTCTGAGACAACGATGATTTTCAACAGATCATAGCTGATAATTCTTGAAATAATGGAATTAACCGTCCCTTTGGCTGCAATGATATCATTGGCATCAAATGAAATAATCTCCCTAGGCTTTTCGGGTGAGCCGCCGCCCCCCTGTACGCTTCCTACTTCGGGATTAGCCAACAGCATGGTTACTTGAATTTTTCCTTTATGCTCAGAACGATCAAGCCCAATCCCGATGACATAGGCTCTATCCTCCAGTTCTTCCCGATCCCAGCAGCCTGTTAAAATGGAAATCATAAGGAAAATCACTAAAATTTCACAAACCACTTTTATTCTTAGCATGTTTGAATTCTCCTTTTAACAGGGCGGCAATCCATACCATCAAAGAAATAGCAGCAAATGCTGGTCCTGCAGCAGATTGAACCATTGGCTTCAAGTCATGACTAACATCCATTGATGATTCCGGTATAATTCCAATCATTAAATAGATAGCTGCCAGCGAAGGAATTAAATATTCAAAGTCCTTAATTTTAAACATATAACCAAACATTAAGGCATTCACATATAAAAAGGCTGTAAAGCGAATGAATGCCCCCATAATCCAGATTACAAAGAAAATAATTTCAACATTTGGAATATAATTGCCTAACGAAATATAACGGATCAGCGTATGAAACGGGTAACCTATGGCACCGCTGGATCGGTCAAACAGGACGATAAACATGAGTATTGCCGTACTTATATGAATCGTTACATAACTGTAGGCAATCCAGGTGCCTTTGCGGAATTCTTTACTCGACTTTAGGTAAGGAATGAGCATGGTCAATAAGAAAAAATCAGCAAAAAGAGGAAGCCGATGGATACTTTCTTTAAAAATCCTAGGTATGCCTGATCCCCAAATTGGCAGTATGGCCTGAAAATTACTATCTTGGAAACTTATAATAAAAATAAAATAACCAGATAACAGTGTATAAAAAACAATTAAATAGGATACAGAACCAATGTGCTGAATTCCTTTCTTCGCTCCGTAAGTACAGATAGCCATCAGAATTGCATATAGGACCAGGTGTGGCGTGGAATTAAAGTAAAACGCCTTAATAATATCGATATAGGTTCTGGAATCATACGAAATCCCCAATGAACTAATGATAAAAATAACCAGGCAGACAAGGAAGCCTATATATTTTCCAAGTAATTGCTGAATAACAGAAAAAAGATTTTTTCCCTGAAACAAGGAGATGGTCTTAATTAATAAAAAAAGCGGGACAAAGAATACCACCGCCGACAGAATGGGTACCATCCAAGCTGCGTTTTGACTACCAGTATACAAGAAAGCAGGTGTATCTTCTGTTGCCTTAGAACCAACCATTAGAATTGCAATGGCTGCATATTCACGAATACCAAGTTTTCCAGGCTTCTGCTTCATCTGATTGCTATTCCTTTCTTTGTTTCACCATATCCTTCGGTTTTAAATATCCTGGACGAAATCTTTCCTTCATGGGTACATGACGAATAATCAAATCCTTTGATGAGAAGAAATGCGGTGTCATCGGTGCAAAATAGGGCACGCCAAACGACTTTAATGATGTTAAATAAAAAAGGCCAAGGACAATTAATGCGCCAAAACCATAAATCCCAATAAATCCTGCGGCAAAAATGAATAAAAACCGGGAAAGACGAATGGCAAAATTCAAGCTGGTATCACTAATGATAAAAGAGCTCAAGCCGCTCAGGGCGATCACAATAATGACAATCGGACTGATGACATTAGCTTGAACAGCAGCCTGTCCTAAAATTAAAGCACCGACAATCCCAATGGTCGGACCTATTGGGGATGGCACCCGCAGTCCAGCTTCTCTGATCAGTTCAAAAGCAATTTCCATCATTAAAATTTCAATGATGGATGGAAACGGGACCCGTTCCCTGGCCCCTGCAATCGCCATTAATAAGTCAGGCGGAATCATCCCCACATGATAATTTGTAATGGCAATATAAAAGGATGAGGAAAACATGGATATAAATAAAGCGACTAGCCGTAAAATTCGAATGAAATTACCATACGGCACACGTAAATAGTGATCTTCCGGTGAATGGAACAAGGACCAAAAAGTTGCTGGCAGGACCAGACAGTTTGGCGAATTGGACATTAAAATAACGATGTGGCCTTCTTCAATAAAAGAAACCGCCCGATCAGGCCGTTCTGTATTTAAAATGGTAGGAAATAAGGATCTTGGCCGTTCCTCTAAATACTGTTCTAATAGACTTAAGTCAAGAACACTATCCACCTCAATGGCCTTCAATTTATCTTTTAGCGAATGTAAAGTCTCATGATTAATCAAATCTTTTTCATAGACAAGCATTACATCGTTTCTAGACCGTTTAGAAACAATGAAATGCTCAAAAATTAAATTTTCATTTTTAATCTTTTTACGGATTAACCCCATATTATCGGCTAATTTTTCATTGAAAGCTTCTTTTGCCCCTCTAACAATGACTTCATTATCCGATTTTTCAATACTGCGCCCTTGTACTTTCGATGTTTCAAATACATAGCATTGGTGATCGCCATCGACAATAAGTGCAGTAATACCGCTTGTGATGTTTTCCGTGATATCCCCAATATTGGTGATGGTCTTTTCAACGGGGAAGGAAACGATATCCTGAATCTTCCCAGCTGCATGCTCGTTTTCTATCAGCGGCATCAAAATACTTTTCTGGATCAGTTCTATATCAGTCATGGTGTTCAGATAAATAATAAAGGCATGCCGATTAAGGGCGCGGATCGTAAACTCCCGGACTTTGACATCAACATTTTTGGGTATGCTGAAAATTTGCTTAAAGTTCTCTAAGTTTTGTTCATAATTTGTGCTGATATCCTGTGCTTTTAATTCCATTCTTTCTTGATTAGATTGTTCATTAAAATGTGGTTTTGTATTGAGTACCTTCACTAACGTTTTTAAGATGCTTTTCCCCATTACAAAACCGCCCCCCCAATTTTTATATAGTTTTCCAATTTAAGGACTATTTATGTATGTTTTGCTTCCTCTTTAGGTAACTTTTGGTGTTCATCATTTCCGGTTACTTTGCCCCTTAAATAATAGAAGTTTTATGCTAAAATTTATATATTGTCTTTCTTACGATAAAGGGATAAAGTGAAAGGAAGTTTACACATGAAGCAAGCAGGTGTCAATCGTCTGGGAACCGAACGGGTCGGTAAATTGCTGTTGAACCTGGCATTGCCTGCCATTACAGCTCAGTTTGTCAATATGCTTTATAATGTAGTGGACCGGATTTATATTGGCCACATTCCGGAAATTGGAGCGGCCGCCTTAACTGGTGTGGGTGTTACATTTCCAATAATTATGATGATTGCCGCATTTAGCTCATTAATTGGGATGGGTGGTGCACCAAGAGCAGCAATCAAGCTTGGTCAAGGAAAAATGAGGAAGCCGAGCAAATTTTAGGGAACTGTTTCATTGCTTTGATTGGGATTTCAGTTGTTTTAACCTTCATTTTTTTATTTTCAGGAGAAAAACTGCTTTTTATGTTTGGAGCCGGAACAGAAACCTTTTCATATGCCAAGGATTTCTTTACAGTCTATGTGTGTGGAACCATTTTTGTCCAAATCGCCTTAGGATTAAACACCTTCATTTCCACGCAGGGCTCTGCCAAAATTGCGATGATGACTGTGGTTATTGGAGCTGTCCTTAGTATTATTCTAGATCCAATCTTTATTTTTACCTTAAAAATGGGTGTTAAAGGGGCGGCCCTTGCGAATATCATTGCACAGGCTGTATCTGCCATATGGACATTAAACTTTTTATTTGGAAATAGGACTAAGCTGAAAATCCGTAAAGAGTATTTGAAACTTCAAAAGTCTGTTATCATACCTGTACTGCTGCTTGGGATTTCTCCCTTTATTATGCAAAGCACAGAGAGCCTTTTAAACATTTCGTTTAATTCCTCACTGAAAAACGGTTCGGGGGATCTTGCGGTCGGTGCCATGACGATTCTTTCCAGCCTAATGCAAGTAATGATATTGCCCATTTTAGGTTTAACGCAGGGCGCACAGCCAATTATCAGCTATAATTTTGGAGCAAACAATAATGACCGGGTGAAAAAGACATTTAAATTATTATTCATCTCTTCCGTTAGCTTTTCTTTTATTTTCTGGCTGCTGATGACTATTTTTCCAAGATTCTTTGTTTCGATGTTCACAAATGACCCAAAACTGATTGAAGAAACAGTATGGGCGATGAAAATTTATATGGCCGCTGCCTTTGTGATGGGAGCACAGCTAGCCTGCCAGCAAACGTTTATTGCCGTTGGACAGGCAAAGACATCCCTTTTCCTTGCCCTTTTACGAAAAATTATTCTATTGATTCCTTTAATTTATATTCTGCCAAACTTCTTTTCTAATAAAGAGTTTGCCGTATTTCTTGCGGAGCCGGTATCGGACTTCTTTGCTGTAGCTGTTACCGTGATTATTTTTGCCAATCAATTTAAAAAAATATTAATTGAAAACTCCTTGTCTTCTCCGCAGACAAAAGGAGCTTAACACCGTTTGAAACTTTCGGATGATGGAAAACGTCTCAGTTATAGACACTTAAGAAAGGAACAAAATGTTTTGAAGCGTAAACGAATGGGAAGTTCTATTTATCTATTTGCACTTCTTTTACTGATTATATTTTTCTTTATGAAGGAATCCGGCCTATTTACTACATTTACAATAGATCAAGAAAGTGTCCCGCCACCGGCCAATCTGCATCCGGTTGTGGAAGAACGGAGCGGACAATTCATTAAACAGGCTGCTGATAAAGGGATAACCGTTGTAATCACCGACGGTTTCAGAAGTTCAGAAGATCAGGACCGGCTTTATGAAAAAGGCCGTACTGCCAGTGGAAACATTGTTACAAATGCTAAAGGGGGGCAATCCTACCATAATTTCGGACTGGCGGTTGATTTTGCCTTAAAAACCCCTTCCGGGAATATCATTTGGGATCGTCAATATGATGGAAATAAAAATGGAATAGCAGATTGGACCGAGGTTGTTGAAATGGCGAAAGCATTAGGATTTGAATGGGGCGGTGACTGGGCCCAATTTAAAGACTATCCTCATTTACAAATGGATTTCGGTTTAACCATAGCCGAATTGCAAAGAGGAAAAAGGCCTCCCAACAGCTCTTCTTTAATTGCAGATTCCGAAAAAGACGAATAGTGAATTTACTATTCGTCTTTACTATTTATCCCAAATTAACGGGCAGGATGACCCACTGATGGGGGTTCATCTTGCCGGTAAAATTGACATTATTTTTACAATTAACAAATACCAGGTTAACAAATACAATTTATATTGGGTATATAAATAAATACTCAAAAGGAGCTAATACAAATGAAAGAATTGATTATCCGCCTGGTTATTTTAATGCCCATTTGTGTATGTATTTGTCCATAAAGTTCACAAAATCGCCTCATTTAGTAAATTTATACTACCAATCCATATATTCCTATTTTAAAAATATTCTGTTATAATAGTAATAACCCCACTTCATTCCCAGCACAAGTCCTCGCAGAAAAGGGTCATTTTATTTTCTAATACACATAAAAAGGAGGATACCCTATGTACCAAATCAAAGGAAAAGAAAGAATATTCGTTTACACTGGTCCTGATGGCTCCGGAAGAAAAACCATCGCCAAAATGACAGCCACCGCATTTGATATGGAAGCCGTTATTTCTTACACTACCCGTTCCCCCCGACATTACGAAAAAAATGGTGAAGACTACCACTTCGTTTCAGAAGAGACCTTCAAACAAATGGAAGCTGAGCAGGTATTTCTAGAGAGTGTTGAAATCGATGGCTTCCATTATGGAATTCGAGAGCAGGATGTCGCAGAAGCCTTTAAAAATCATAATCTTGTCTATCTAACCTTAAATCCAGAAGGGGCAGAAAAATTAAAATCGCTATACGGAGAAAAAGTTACCCGGATTTTTGTTTATGCTGACCGGGATACAGTTATTAAGAGACACCGTGAACGCGAGGATACAGAAGACGTCATTAATCGCCATTTGAGTCATTATGACGAAACGATGAATTACAAAAGCAGCTGTGAACATGCTTTTGAAAATTTCGACTCCCCTCAGGTTGCATACCAAGTCAGCGAATTAATCGAAACCTATTTGGACAGAAATCTTACAGTTACAGATTATTAATATGGTTAAAGGCGAACGGCGATTGTGCTTTTTCGCCTTTTTTATGGATTTTTTTAACCGTTTTTTAACCAATGGTTAACAGCTGGTTCATAGTTTATTAACATACGTGCACTATACTTTTAGTCAGTGGGGATAGCACGCGTGGCTATCATGGTATATGGCGAAGGCGGAGCCAGTACTGCATTATTGCAAGTTTTTCCTTTTTAAATCATAATAGGTAAAAATGATGGAAAGGAGTCTTGCATGAACATTTTGTGGGATTTCGATGGTACTCTTTTTGATACTTACCCGGCATTGGTCGAAGGCTTTGTTGAATTAAGCGGGCAGGATTTGGACCGCAAAGACGTGTTAGAATGGCTGAAAATCGATTCAAAAACAGCGTTTAGACATTATGGCATCAGCGAGAATCAAAGAGAAGAATACCAAAGATTACATAATAAGTATTCAAAATCACACAGCAAGCCATTTGACCATATAGAGAAGGCTCTGGCGGCAGCTGGAAACAATATTATCGTGACACATCGCGATAAGGAATCTACCATGTTTTTATTGAAAAAATTTCAATTAGAAAAATATTTTATAGAAGTCGTTTCAGTGGAGGAACAAGGTTTTACAAGAAAGCCGCATCGTTCTTCCTATGAGCATGTACTGAAAAGTTATCCCATTGATTTAGTAGTTGGCGACCGAGACCTGGACCTCATTCCTGCCCGGGAGTTAACCATTGCAACAGCAGCCTTTCGCTCTAAAATTGAAGCTGACTATCATTTCGACAGCTATTCGGAGTTTATTCCTTTGGTTTTAGAGCCGGTGAAACTGAATTTAGAGAAAAAACTCTAAATTATCCACACTCATCGAACTTTATAAGTTCCATATAAAAGCCCCTTTTTTGAGGGGCTGCTGCTTATTCTGGTCACTTTCAACAATCTCCATATTTCGTTCTTTAGTTTTGGCCGGCCATGATTCTTTTATTTCTCCAGTAACCCACACAACAACCACTTTTTTGTAAACTTTAGCAACCATTCACCTATTTTATGGGGATACCCGTTTCCTTCTTTAAAAAGTAATTTTGAAACTTTATTAGAATTCATTCGTATATGTTAGTATCATCACAAAGTGTGTATACTATTAAAAAATTATATAGGCAGGAGAATAAAATGGGGGCAAACATTTTACAAATAGGATCACTTGCATTTGAAGTATATTATTGGCTTATCTTAATTGCCATATTTGGTTCCTGGTTTCCTCGGTTTCAAGAATCAAGGATTGGGACATGGATTATGAAACTGGTAGAGCCCTACTTAGGTTTCTTCAGAAAATTCATCCCTCCGCTGGGACCTATTGATTTTTCACCGATTATTGCATTGCTTGCTTTAAAATATGTTGGGGTATTCGCGCTTGAGGGCCTGCGTCAATCATTAAATGTAATTGGAATTTAAATGCAGCTATTATAGAATAGCTGCGTTTTTTCTTGTGGATAATCTGAATTTTCCTGTGAAGTTATTCTTTATTTGCGGATAATCTGTTAATACTTGCAGATTGCTCCACTTTTCTTGTGGATAATTCTGAATTTTCCTGTGAAGTTATTCCTTATTTGAGGATAATCTGTTTATACTTGCGGATTGCTCCACTTTTCTTGTGGATAATTCTGAATTTTCCTGCGAAGTTATTCTTTATTTGCGGATAACCTGTTTATATTTGCGGATTGCTCCACTTTTCTTGTGGATAATCTGAGTTTTCTTGCGAAGTTATTCCTTATTTGCGGATAACCTGTTTATACTTGCGAATTCTCATCCTTCCACAGGCTACTCGCCCATTCTAAATTTAGAGTCCTTTATAGATGACCTTTATACCTGAAAAATCAATCGAGAGGGTAAATAAAAATTCAAAGGACAGCTAAATCATCATTAACCGTCCTTACTAAACCATCAATATCTCCCTAATATCTTCTTCCGTCAGGGTCCCCATGATTTTCTCATCTGAATCAATGATTTCCTCCACTAAATGTCTCTTTTTATCTTGAAGTTCATTCATTTTTTCTTCGATGGTTCCACGGGATACCAGCTTGATTACCTGGACAACATTTTTCTGTCCCATTCGGTGGGCGCGGTCTGCTGCCTGCTCCTCAACTGCTGGGTTCCACCATGTATCATATAAAATAACGGTATCTGCCCCCATTAGGTTTAGACCGGTGCCCCCCGCTTTTAAGGATATGAGAAACAGATCTCGTTCACCAAGATTAAACCGTTCACAGATTTCTACCCGATCTTCTGCCGGCGTCTGTCCATCAAGGTAAAAATAGGGCATTCCTTTTCTTGTCAACGCTCTGCCAATCAAATCAAGCATTTTGGTAAACTGTGAAAAAATCAGCACACGTCTTCCAGATAGCCTTGCTTCCTCTAAAATCTGGAGCAGCTGATTAAATTTGGCGGAACTTCCTTTATAACCTTCCACGAACAAACCTGGATGGCAGCAAATTTGCCTTAAACGGGTTAACCCTGCCAAAATTCTAATGCGGTTTTTCCGGATCGTATCTTTATCCAGATGTTTCAATGTATCATGTCTTAGCTTAGCCAAATAAGCTGCATACAGTTTCTTTTGTTCTGGAAGGAGCTCCACTGTTTCCAGCGAATCTACTTTTTCCGGAAGCTCTGACAAAACATCTTCTTTTATACGGCGAAGCAAAAATGGCCGGATTCGCCTTGCTATATGTTTACTAGAAAGTTTGCTATATTCCTTCAGTCCACGGAAAAGTTCAGGGAAAACCACATGAAAAATGGACCACAATTCCTCTGACGAATTTTCAACTGGTGTTCCGGTTAAGGCGAAGCGATGATGAGCTTTTATCTTTTTTACTGCCCGTGCCGTTTGTGTCAAGGGATTTTTAAAGGCCTGTGCCTCATCGAAAAACACAGTATGAAAGGGTTGTTTTTCAAACCAGCCAATCTCCCTGCGTAATAACGGATAAGAGATAATGAAAACATCCACACCTGTTAATTCTTTTAACTGCTTAGCGCGCTCTGCTTTCGTTCCATCAATCACCACTGCCTTAAGCTCACTCCCGGCAAATTTCCGGAATTCGTTTAGCCAGTTATATGTCAACGATGATGGGCAGACAATTAATGCAGGAAGCTTTTCCCGCCGGATATCTGGCAGCACTGACACGATAAAAGCAATACTTTGTATCGTTTTTCCAAGTCCCATATCATCGGCTAAAATCCCGCCAAAACCGTAATAGGCAAGTGTCTTCATCCACTTAAATCCATGCTTTTGGTATTCTTTGAGGATTGAATCTAAACTTTTTGGCACCTCGAATACTAAGCTTCCAGGATTATGAAGATGATTTAAAAATTGCCTGAACGATTCCTCCAGCTTAAATGTGTCACTCACTTCAACTGTATCAAGCAGCTCCAAACATTGTTCAAAAGGCAAATCCAGCCCATTCGATAAGTCCATTGGTTTTACAATGGGGGAGTGAAGAAAACGTTGCACCTCTTCAAATTCTGTCGACTGCAGGGAGAGCAGCGAACCATTCGGCAAGCGGTAATACTTCCGTTTTTCCTCCAAAGCCGCTAAAATGTCACGAATCTGCTGCTCATTAATTCCGTCCATTTCAAACTTGAACTCCAGCCAATTCGTCCGCTCCTTTTTCACCTTGACCCTAATCTGCGGATGAAGGCTCTCTCGAAAGATTCGATTTCTAATCGCTGTTGTTGCATAGATTTGTACCAGCTTTTGCAGTTTCGGAACCATATGATACAAAAACTCATATTCCAGTTCTTCATTATGCAAAAAATAACCGCCGTCCGTCTTGGCAAACCCGCTTTCCTCCATCAGATTGAGGATTTCGTCCTCTTTTTCTACATCTCGTAAGATCATAGAGCCAACAGGAAGTTCCCTGCCCTCCAAAGGATTAATATTCCAATTTTCATAGTGGAATTCGAGACCAGCTAAAAGGCGGTTCCTCACACGGTCAAGGTAAAGCTTCGCTTTCAATGGCGTGCTCATCAGCTGTTCTCGAACTGCTTTTGAAAAATGGACCTGTCCCAGTCTCTTTAAACCTGCTGCCACTTTTTCAAGAAAAAAATGAACTTGCTCTTTTGGAATGGGTATTTGGTTGGTTTTAGAGGTCTCCAGCATCTTCTTTAATTCTAAAAGCCGCCTGCAGTCGTGGTCTTTCAGCTTTTTTATTTTTCCAGCATACAATACAGAACTATAGGAATCCAAGATTAGCAGCTGATGGAAACCGGTAACCTGCAGTTGATAACCTTTCCCTTCGATTTCGGCAAAATTAAACTGCAGCGGCAGTGAATCTTCTGTTGCCTGCAGTCCTTCATATGTTTGTCCGTCATGCTTCAGCTTCACATTCGGTGCTTTTAAAAGCAGCGGCAAAAGTCGTTCCCATGAAGCCGATGGAATCAAAAGCATCTGGTCGTTTACCTTGCCTAACGGAGAAGCACCATACACCTTTTCATCACGAATTACTTGAATCAGCTGTTGAATGACGGCATCGTCTGTATTGGAAAAGCACTGCTGGTTTGAGTCATATGTGAATAAATCTGAGAGTACTGCGGGCTGACTTTCCATTACTTTCTCAAGGAAGGCACGGATGTTTTCAACTTCAGCTGCACCGATGATATTCATTTCCATTCCGAATATGAACCGCCTATTGCCAGCTGGGACTGGTCTGCAGATAAATTCAACATCGAGTACTGTTCTTTTTTCAAAATGAAGCTGATGGCCGCTGGACCTGACAGGTTGATTATTAAAAAGGGTTAAAAGCCCTTTTGTTAATTCTGATTTTGGTATATCCGGTGTAGTCCCCAGCCGCTGGTTTTCATTAATCGCTATTAAAACAGCAGCAATATGCTGACAATCTTTATCAAAGGATGCCAGCTTAGGACATGTACATGCAGCATGGATCCCGCCGCTCATGCCGGTTTCCACTGTCACATGGAATTTTTCTTCTCCGATAACTGTCGCCCGGCAGCGGTTGTCACTATATTCTTCAAAAACTACTTTATTTGAGCGATAAAAATAATCCCCTCTTTTGAAGGAGACAGTCCCGCACATTTCTTTGATGCGTTTAAGAGTGATAGTTATGTTCATGCATGAATTGTCTCCTTTCCGAATCAGTTTCTTTCATCTATTGTACATTTTTATTATGTTTTTTAAAAATCTTATGATAGGAAAAACGGCTTTTGGAAACTATGAATAATTTTTCACGACTGGAAAGGAAATTTGATTGGATGTTGGGGTTTTAGTTTGGTAAATGAGGCAACTGGAGAAGCACTACGTGACTGTCATTGATCTTTGATGGGGCCTTTGGGTAGCTAGAAGCTCTCTACCTTACCATAACGGATTTTTTGTTGGGATTTCTGGCACCTAGAACCACTCTACGTGACCGGAACTGATTTCTGGTAGAGCTTTCGGGCACCTAGAACCATTCTACTTTACCGTAAAGGATTTTTTGTTGAGATTTCGGGCAGCTAGAACCGTCCTACTTTACCGTAACGGATTTTTTGTTGAGATTTAGGGCAGCTAGAGCCGTTCTACTTTACCATAACTGATTTTTTGTTGAGCTTTCTGTCACTAGAACCACTCTATTGTGACCGTCATTGATATTAGTTTTAGCATTCGGTAACGCAGAATTGCTCTACATTACCATAACTAAAAATAGAATAGGCATTGGGTCACATAGAAGGTCTCTACGCGACCGCAACAGGAATTAATTTGAATGCTGGAGCACAGAGAAATGCTCAGCATCCATTAAACGTACAATTTCATCCATTCCATAAAATTAGAAACTACTTGATCTAAGAAAGCAACGGTTCCTTCATCGGTAATATTTCCTTCTTCGTCCATTTTTGTATGAACAGCACCAACGTAGACATCATTTCCAATCAGTACTGGTGATTGCAGACCTGCTGCAAATAGAATGTCACGCAAATGGCCTTGGGCTTTTACCGTTCCAAGAACACCCATGGATGCACCCATGATCCAAGATGGTTTGCCAATCATGACTTTGTCGACACGTGACAACCATTCAATGGCATTTGCAAGAACACCTGGAATGGTTGCGTTATATTCAGGTGTCACCCATAATACAGCATCTGCTGCTTTAACCTTTGATTTAAACTCGACAACCTCTGCCGGCGGTTCATTTTCAATATCTTGATTGTACAACGGTATGTTAGATAACTCTAAAATCTCTAAATCAAATTTATCTGCATAACGTTTTTGCACATATTGAGCTAATTTTTTATTATAAGAATCTTTACGAACACTTCCTACTATTGCTGCTATTTTCAAAATCAACAACTCCTTCCCCGCCTTTTCATTGGCCGGTAAATATCTTTAATAAAGGATAGGATAGTCAACTTCTAATTGAATATCAAATATTTTGAATTAAGTTCTCTTCATTCAGTTATTTGGACCTATTTTTCCTCAATAAAAAATAACATATTTATAATCCTATTTGCCTATCAAATTAATCAGAATAGGTGAACCCATTTTCTGTACTCTTTTGGCAGCTATCATGATAAAAAGACATCCAAATGTTAGTGGATGTCTTACATCTGTACAGAAATTATAATATCACTAAAAACATTACCCTTTAGCTGCCTGAATTTCTAATGAAATTTGCACCTGATCTGCAACTAACACGCCGCCCGTTTCTAATGCCGCGTTCCATTTAAGTCCATATTCACTCCGGCTAATGGATCCATGTGCTTCAAACCCTGCTTTTTCATTTCCCCACGGGTCTTTCCCGCTTCCTTCATAACTAACTAAAAAAGTTTCTTGTTTCGTGGTGCCGCGAATGGTTAAGTCACCTGTTACGTCATACTCACCTGGACTTTTCTTCGTAATTTGCGTTGATTTGAAAGTCATATTTGGATGATTTTCCACATCAAAAAAGTCAGCTGAACGCAGATGGTTATCACGCTCTTCATTACGCGTGGAAATACTGTTTACATCTACGGTAAATTCAATGGATGCTGTCGTTAAATCCTCGACATCGGCATCGATTGACGCTTCAAACTTTTCAAACGTGCCTTTTACTTTTGACACCATCATATGTCTAATTGCAAAATCAATGCTGCTGTGTGCCGGGTCTACAACCCATTTTTCCTTTGCCATTTTAACAGCCCCCTAAAATATCTTAAATCATTAAATAAAATAAACAATTGAAATGATTTTTATTCATCATTCTTAAGTGGACCAAAGAAAAAACAAGTCAATAGACAAAGTGCAGCTATTTCAAGAACTTGATAGTAAATTTCTATTAAGTCGCATGGGGAATACCTCGATGCTTTGAAAAGTGAACAGCTACAGCCCTGTTCGGTCCGGAACCATTACCTCCAACTTTCCACCATGATTTACCACTTCAATAATTTTATCTGTAAATAGATAAGGAGTATCATAGTGGTCTTGTTTTTTAAGTGCTATGTAACTATTGTTTGCAGTCAAAACCGGAAAGACCACATTTGTTTTCTTTAAGAAATTCTGAGCAACTTCTATTTCAATCATTAAAATAATCTGTTTCTGAGATATAGCAAAAAACAGTTTCCCTGTCTCCCTATCCTTCTGAATCATTTTAACCTGCTGCATTAGAGAAATCAGGCAGGTGACAAAGTCATTAATTGGCTCGTTCTCCAAGGGTTCCAGCTGACAACCCGCCAGTGTTTTATTAAGTTCACTCTTTATTTCCCTAAAAGAAAAAACATCATCCACCCGAATCGCTGCTTTTGTTTTCCCAAGCTGTTCAAACTTCTTCCTTGATGCAAAAAGTTTTTCCTTAATAGAGCCATTGTACTGATCCCGCTTCATTACAAAATCAGCAAGCTCCTGAATACAGCCATTTTCCTTACTATGCTTTTGGATTAAATGTAAAAAAGCATAACAATCCTTCTCATCAAAATTATGGTCACGCAGTTTTTCATAATAGTATTTCATTAACCCTTGTTCTTTAATATCCATTCGTCTACTCCTAGAAGAAAAAATTCACATTTTCAATTGTACCTTCACTTAATAATCATTGGATAGTAAAAGGCTTAGTAAATTCTCAATATTATCTTCTTTAATGCAACTATAAGCTTCAAATTACATTATTTAGATCTGTATCCTCTTAAGCATTTTTTAGTTTTTTTGGCGGGATTTGCGTCGTTTATTTATTCGGCATTCCCCTTCATTTATTGACAATCAACTCTGGGTTTAAAAAATGGATGCGATTAAAATGGGCTGTCTTATAGTCTATTAGTACAAGCAGTCCTCCCTGTTAAGGAATAGTAATAGTAGTACTTATTCTTTATAAAGGAGTGATTTCAATGGGGATTTGGCCAATACAGGGGTGCCAATGTGTGTATGGAGACGGTTCAGCAGGTCCTCTAATTGTAGAAGAAGGGCAGACGCTTGATGCTAGTATCGCAGGAGGATTAGTTAATTTACCTGCTGGTGCTAATTTGCAATTTTCGCATATAGAAATAGCCGGAGTATTAATTCTTCCAAGCGGAATGGTACTTCGATCTTCGGGTGATATCACTATAACCGGCACAGTTACTGTCAATCCTGGTACACATGATTCAGGAAACGGTGAACCACATCCTGGCAGATCATTAGCAGCCGCAGGGATTTACAACGGCGGTGTTGGCCTAGGAGAACTTCAAGCTTCGCAAATACTCCTGCCAGGCCCAGCTGCTGGTGGTGCCGGCCAACGAATTCTGGAAGGAATTGGCGGAAGCGGCGGAGGATCAGTGATTTTCTTAGCTGAAGGAAATATTTCAATTAGCGGTATAGTCCGTGCTGACGGGGAAGACGGGGGAAATCCACAAACTTTAGGAAGACAAATTGTTGGTTCAGGCGGCGGGGCAGGTGGAATAATCGTTGCTGCTTCTAAAGGAACCCAGACAATCAATGGAGTTATCAGTGCCATTGGCGGAAATGGTGCTAATGGCTGGGATGGAAATGGAGGAGATGGCGCTGGTGGCGGCGGTGGCGGCGGCGGCGGGATTATCCATTTGATCTCGACAATTCCTCCCATTGTCACGGGTACGATTAAAATAAATGGCGGCTTAGGAGGACAAAACGCTTCTGGAGTGACCGGCCATATTGCTGTTGGCGGCGGGGGTGGTGCCTGTGGAGGAAACGGGGGAAACGGCGGGGGTTCGCCTATTATTGGTCAAGCTGCAATTGCAGCTCAATCCGGAATTCAGGGACAATTTTTCCAAACCATCGTTCCTTCACCAGAAAATTTACTGATTATTTCCTAGTTCATAACAATTGCAAACTATAAATTTAAAGGAGGAAATCATTTTGTCAGAACCATTTATTGGTGAAATTCGACTTTTTGCCTTTAATTTTGCTCCAGTTGGCTGGGCTATGTGTAATGGTCAACTATTACCAATAGCGCAAAATACTGCTTTATTCGCCTTAATAGGAACAACGTACGGGGGGGATGGCCGGACCACTTTTGCTTTACCTGATTTAAGAGGACGTGTCGCTATGCATCTTAATGGCGGAAATCCCAATCTATCACCACGGCAGCAAGGAGAGTTCGGCGGAAGCGAAACACACACTCTTAGTGTAAATGAAATGCCAACACATTCTCACGTGGCAAGTGCCAGTCAAACTGAGGCGAATACGATTTTTCCAACTAATAATATTTGGGCTGTGACTGAACAACCTGCCTACTCACAATCTCAAAATACAACCTTAGCTTCTTCAGCAATACAGCCCGCTGGCGGTAATCAGGCACACAATAATCTACAGCCTTATTTGGTACTGAATTATTGTATTGCATTACAAGGTATATTTCCTTCAAGGGTGTAGTTACTTTAAATCAGATAAAAGGCTCTTTTAGAGGCATGTCTGCCATAAATTATAAAAAATCAAAAAAGGGATGATACCTATTACACATGACTATTAGGTATCATCCCTTTTACTATTTGGTTAAAAACCCGCTAGAAATTTCCCATATCGGAATGGTGCAGTGACTATTTTTCTATAAAGTTTCTTATTATTTATATGGAGTGGAAATCGATGATACGTATCTTTTGTATTCACTTCTAAAATCCATACCTTTCCATCATGATCCACCATCAAATCAATTCCAAGATCCCCGTAATTACCGTATTGGTCAAATACACGACAAATTTCAAACGCGATTTTTTTTATCTCTTCTACTTTATTTTGCGCTTTTTTATTATTCATACCGAATGCTTGACGGAAAGTCTTCAATCCAGAGCGAATATAACCCGATCGCGAAAAATTTGTAATAATTCCTCCACTCTTCCCAAATTTACCGAATACACCTGAACAGTCCCACTTCCCTTTTCCATCCTTTTGCATAATGATTCTAAAATCGATAGGTCTATTTTGATACCTTTTCATGGTGATCGCTTGCTGGGCTAGGTATTCCTTGTTTTGAAGTTTATGAAACCACTTCTGAATACTCTTAGGGTGCTCTATCAGTTTTTGAGAACCAGCTGGATTTCTAAAAGATGGATAGGTTACGATATAGCCGGCAGGGCTTTTCTCAACCTTTCTAATCCCCCTTGAAAGGGTCCCGCCTGTCGGTTTTAAATAAATGGAATCATATTGATTCAACATGTTTTCCAACACCGTTATGTCTGTTAATAGCATAGTCGCAGGAAGGTGTGAACGAAGGCTTTCGATTGGAGATAGACGTTTCCAAAGCTCCCATTTGTTGAAAGAACCTGGGGAAAAACTGTTAAATATACAATCTCCCATAGTTGTTTGCAGATCATCGAACACATTTTTCGGCAGATTTTGTCGGTTATATGCTGCTCCTGGATAGGGGAACGTTCCAGATTTCCAATGATTTGAAGATCCATTTACATTTGGATCAAAATAAAATCCTTTTATTTGCTTTTTCCGAGTATCTATTGTGTTCCATCCACACAAATAGACTAGTCCTTGAATATTTGGGTAATCAGAAAAATATGCACGATATTTATTCATTTCTAAGATGGTCATGTCCTTTAAATCGGAAAAAACAATTAAAGCTATAACGGGGCCAAGTTTAAGTGTTGTATTATCTCTCTTTAATACATAAGGAAGCGTGTCGGGAATGGTATATACATCTTTCCAGTGTTTCGGTAACCCTATCTTTTCATCTGGAAAATCACTCTTCACCTGAACTTGTACATTCTGTGTCCATGAACCGAATTGAAATGTCAAAACGCCGGATGAAATGTCATACATAGTTGCAGATTTTTGTGACAGCTGAATCTTACTAGTCTCAGCAATCCATTCAATATACATTTTCTACCAACTCTTTCAAGTATCATCTATCTCAGATTATGTTGTTTTTAGAAAAAATGCTTGGACGATTATACATGTTTAGACTAATTTCCTAGTGTATGAAAAAGCCTGAACTGAGTTAAATAAAAATTGAATATAGGTTTGATTGTTCAAATGAAATTTAGGAATAAATTAAAGACAGTATCGGGCTCCCGATACTGCCTTTAAAAAATCTATTTGACTGCCTGAAGTTTTTTAACTGCTTTTACGAGTCTTTCCAGCCCTTCCATCATTGTTTTTGTTGGGCAGGCAATATTCATACGTTCAAATCCATCTGCTTCTTCACCAAAAATATATCCTTCATCCAAGAACACTTTTGCTTCATTATGCATGAATTTTTCTAATTCATCATTAGCCATCCCATAGGCATTAAAATCCATCCATTGCAGATAGGTCCCTTCTAGATCATAGACTTTTACATCTGGTAAATGTTCAGCTAGATATTTCTTTAACTCAACATGGTTATGATGGATGTGCTCAATTAGTTGTTCAAGCCACTCTTCACACTCTGTATAGGCAATTTCACATGCTTTATAACCAAAAATATTTAATTGGTGGAATCCAATGCTTGCAAGTTCCTTTTGAAAGGCTTCCCTAAGTGCTTCGTTTGGAATAATGATATTCGAAGCCTGAACTCCTGCCAGATTAAATGTTTTACTTGGAGCTGTACAGATAATCATATTATTTGCGGCTTCCTCGGAAATAGCAGCAAATACCGTATGCTGATACCCAGGCATTATTAAGTCATTATGAATTTCATCTGATACGATTAATACATTGTTCCGTAAGCAAATATCTGCTACTTTCTCAAGCTCCTCTTTCTTCCAAACACGGCCGACTGGATTATGCGGGCTGCAAAACAATAATATTTTATTCTTCGGATCTTTTGCCTTTTGTTCTAAATCCTCATAGTCGATAACATATGTATTTCCATCATTAATAAGTGGATTCTTCACCACATTTCGGCCATTTTGCTCAATCGCCATATAAAAAGGATAGTAGACAGGAGAGTTAATGATAACGCCGTCACCTGGATTTGTATAGGCACGGACAGCGGTATAAAACGCAGAAACAACACCCGATGAATTTACAATCCATTCCGGCTTGATTTCCCAGTTATGGCGTTTCTTCATCCACCCGCTTACTGCGTTATAGAATCCTTTTGTTGGAACAGCATATCCTAAAATAATTTCATCTAAATATTTCTTTAACCCCTCGATGATTTCAGGAGGATTCTTTAACTCCATATCCGCTACTGAGTAAGGAACGATTCCCTCCACATCAGGATTCAGCTTTTTCATTTGTTCCCATTTCGATGAACCAGTATTGGAACGGTCCACCAATGTCTCAAAATCATATTTCATTTTATTCAACTCCATTAACTTTTTTAATTTATATGAGGATTCAAAGATGTTGAACTAACAATACTATTCTAACACATTCGGCCCTGTTTCTTATTGTATTAGAAATGGGGTATTATTTCTTTACCTTGAATGGACGGGCGTGTACTGCCTTAACAAGCCTATATTCCCCCTGTGATCACTTTATATTCACCTGGTCAAGTGACAACTCTTGTACCGCCTTATTATTAAGAGGCGGAATTAGGCACACATCCGTAAAACATTGCACAACTGTTTACTGCACTCTTTTATAGGAGTGATGAAAGACAGAATTGGGGCGTATCACCAGTAAACTGTCTTTCATAAGCTCGATGAAAGACTAAATCCGGACAAATCACCTGTAAACTGTCTTTCATAAGCTCGATGAAAGACTAATTCGGGGCGAAATACCTGTAAACTGTCTTTCATTGGTTGGATGAAAGACTAATTCGAGGCAAATCACCTGTAAACTGTCTTTCATTGGCTGGATGAAAGACTAATTCGGGGCAAATCACCAGTAAACTGTCTTTCATAGGCACGATGAAAGACTAATTCGGGCAAATCACCAATAAACTGTCCTTCATAAGCACGATGAAAGACTAATTCGGGGCGAATCACCAGTAAACTGTCCCTCATAAGCTCGATGAAAGACAGAATCAGGGCGTATCACCTGTAAACTGTCTTTCATTGGCACGATGAAAGACTAATTCTGGGCGAAATACCTGTAAACTGTCCTTCATAAGCACGATGAAAGACTAATTCTGGGCGAAATACCTGTAAACTGTCCTTCATAAGAGTCAAGTCCTAGTTTTTGTGTAAAATCACTGGCAAGTGCTTTCATCCTATACCCTTTCATTTTTTTTGCGAAACTTCCATGGATTTTAAACTTCATATCCGGAAAGGGATGTCAAATGGTTTTCAA
>NZ_JAMBNQ010000043.1 GCF_023715155.1 Neobacillus mesonae | reverse complement strand
GAAGACTTGTTTGTTAAAGGGAACAAAACAAGGTCAACAACTTCTACAATAGGAGTTTTTTTATTGTGTGTAAATACTATTTTTTGAAAATATGGGAATATTTTAATGGCGTGCAACGCTAGTGGGTAATAGGGGTATCGAGAATATGGATACCAGTAAACATATCTATAAGGTCCAACTAATGTACTGACCAATAAACCGCCTAATACTCCACCGAGTAATCCTGCTAGAAAGGGGTTTCCAAAATAGGGTCTCCAAAATAATGGAGGTCGCAAGAAAAAAGGAGGTCGCCCAAAAAATGGTCTTACAAAAAACGGTCTCCTTATAATTCGTTCCTCTTTATTTGTTATATCAGCTTGCTGTGGCATAACCTGTACTTCTGTATTCATAAAAACAGTCCTCATTTCTTTTTGCTATAAAGAGTACGCGTTTACCTATCCCATCTCTCGTGCTTTTATCATTGTTTAAGAACAAATTCCCAACCAGTATTGCTAAGCCTGGATTTAATTAAATAAAGAACTGCTCTTAAGCACTTTTTTTGTGGCTAATGTAGCAGTTTAGAAAAGATGAAGTATATTGATATTTATTAAAATTATCATTTTGGGCAACCTTAGATAGAAAAACAAGGTAATATAGGTACCTTATAATGTTTAAAAATTATAAAAGGTACTTATAAACGCTCTACTGTTTGTACATTTTAAAGGGTAAAAGGAGGTTCTTTTTTTGGGATGGATTTTTGGGCTTTATTTATTAAACACTGTTTTTATGATCATTATGGCGATTCGCGAGGTACGGCGACCAGCAGTGGCTTTAAATTGGATAGTCATTAGTTTTATTTTTCCTGTGATTGGTTTTGGGCTCTATTTGATTACATCAAATCCGATCCGTATGAATCGCCATAAAAAGCCGACTTCTACTTTTGACGAATCAGACACGCTGCCTGATTCCTTTGGAAGCTCAGCTCAGGTGATTGCACAAGCGTTGAAACACTTGACCGTGGGTGGTTTTAGGTCTGGTCAAGTACAGGTGCTTATAAATGGGATTATAACTTATGAAAAACTGATGGAATCTGTACAGAACGCCAAAAAGACGATTGACCTGGAATATTACATATTTAGAGACGACCAAATTGGAAGGCGTATTACAGACTTACTTATTGAACGGTCATTGGACGGTGTGCATATCCGGTTTATAAGAGATGGTTGGGGAAGCAGGAAATTATCCAAATCTCAGATTTTTCGGATGATGGATGCAGGAATTGAATGTCGGACGATTTTCCCGTTACGTCCCCCTTGGATATTTTCAACTTTGAATAACCGGGATCATTGTAAGATTGTCCTAATCGACGGTAAGGAAGCTTTTACCGGTGGGATTAATATTGGGGATGAATATATTGGGTTAAATCCAAATTTTGGGTACTGGCGCGACACTCATGTAAGAATAGTGGGTGAAGCTTCAGCTGATTTGAAAAATATCTTCGACGACCATTGGAATATAGCTTCTCCGGAACAAAAAAGGACAAAATCTAGAATGATAACAAAAACAGGAATAGATGATTCCTCAACTATTCCTTCACCCAGCTTAGCAACACCATTTACCAAGATGACAAAATGGAGCACAGAGCTCGGAACTATTGAAGAAACAAACGCGAATAAAGTTCCGGACATTGAGAAAATGCACCAAGCCTATGTACAGACAGTGGAAGGCAATCCTGGTATTCCTACGCCCTTTATTAGACAGGCTTACTTTATAGGGGTAACACAAGCCACAAAGACCATTGATATTACCACACCCTACTTTGTACCAGACCAAGATATTATTATGGGACTTAAGACGGCAGTGGAACGTGGAGTACGTGTAAGATTGCTGGTTCCTCGTCAACCGGCTCAAAAAATCGTTGAACGTGCAAGCTTTACTTATTACGGAGAGTTGTTGGAAGCAGGGGTTCATATCTTCCTATATAACAAAGGAATGCTTCACGCGAAGTCGATGGTTATTGATGGGGAAGTAGCAGAAGTAGGAGCAGCGAACTATGATATGAGAAGTTTTCGCTTGAATTACGAAGTGAGTGAATTTTTTTACAGTAAAGACGTGGCAAAAGACCTTACTGAACAATTTGAGCAGGATCTTATTGATTCTGTCTCATTGCGAATGGAGGATTTATTGCAACGCTCTCCTTTACAGCGGTTAATGCAGCAAGGGGCCCGCCTTCTTTTTCCGCTGTTGTAGCTATTAACTTTTATTTTGTAGATAACCATAATAATACATTCCATAAGCCCTCAGACAATTCAAATCTGAGGGCTTTTTTGAAAATTTATATCAGAACCCCGGGAAGAAATAAAAAGGGAAAAATCTTATCAATATCTCCCTGGCTGTACACATTTATATCGGTTCTTTCAGTTTCCCAGGACATTGAACTTCCTCCTTGGATATTAGTTGTGAGAAAAAAAGATGTTGCTGTTAGCGAAGGGCAGATATGTAAAAAGAAGGGATGATATACTTCGTTTGCTTAGCCCCATAAATCCTTTCCAATTCGGCAGCTGAGTGTTCAAGGTTGGTTTTAATCTTCTGGAATAAAGGCTCCAAATTTCTCACTGATTCCAGGTATGGAAGACTCATCCATTCAACCGCTCTTTTCCATGCTCGGAATGTAGGATTGGCTATTTCATTATCATGATAAATAATTGTCAGAAATTCTGTCATGTTCTTTAGTTCAGCCCCATCATTTGAAAGCTCTTGCATTAGCTTTTTAATCATTTCCAGTTGCTCTTTCAAAATAGTTTGAAGTAAAATCGCAATCGGGTGATCAGAATTTTCTATTTCTTTTATTGCTTTTTCAGTTTGGTTTTGAAGGTCTGAATATAATTCTTTCAGCTTTAACAATAAATTTCCTCTCTTTCTTAAAAAATTAAAACGCTGCGCGCAGTGCTCACATTCTTTACTAAATTTCCCAATAACTTGAGGAATATACTTTGGATGGGATTATTTTCCTTCAATTAAATTAAGAAATTGGGTGAGTTTTTTAAAACAATCGAATTAGCATTACTCTTACAGAACAGTTTGGACGAGACTTAATGATTCTTAGATTATTGGAGGAGATTACCCAGGTATTGCCTTCCACACTCTATCGACTTTTGCCTCGAGCCTTGATACATAGAAAAACACCGTTTGCGGAACAAACGGTGTTTAATTTTATTCATCTTTATTATCTGGGTCATTTACATCTTTAGGATCTTCAATTGGTTCTTCTTTATCAGTGTTTACGTTATTTTCATCAATATTATCTGGATCTGCTGCGTCTTGAGGATCTTCAATTGGTTCTTCTGTCCCTGGATTTACATCCACTTCAGGTGGAGGTGGATTATTATCCTCATCTCTATTATTACACCCCAATAACAGGAAGATAGAAAGAAAAACTGTTGGTAATAGTCTTAACCACTTAAGATTCATTTTTACCGCCCTTTCCATTGTGATTTTCTCGTTTATTCTTTGTTTATTCTAACTGGTAGTATTCATTAAAATTTTTTACCTATATTGGATCATTTTTCCCCAAAAAAAAAATGGGACTTCTCAATGAGGTCCCATTTTCTTGTTTATTAAGTGTAATAATCTCTTTAATGGAAAGATAAACCGAACATTTGTTCGTGATGCTAAAAAAGAATATACGGATAATACGGATAATAATAATAAGGATAAGCATACCAAAATCCATATGGTCGTAATATCAACCCCGTTAATAAGCCACCTAATAAACCTCCTAATAAACCGCCTAGAAAAGGGTTAGCCCAATATGGCCCCCAAAAAAAGGTCTAAAAGGGAACGGTCTAAAAATGGGTCTAAAGAAAAATGGCCTTATACCCCAAATCCTTTGGTCTAAATTTTCAACCTGATTATTTTCCTGAGATAAATTGTAATCATATTGCGGTTCTGGATTCATGAAAAGCACCTTCATTTCATTTTTAATCCAGAATATGCATTTACCTATTTTTATTCTTGGGTTAATATCCCTAATTTAAAATGAAAGAGATACACGGTAAAAAAGAACTATGAAGGCAGAAGGAAATTAAAACGTTGTATACCTATAATGAATTATAAATAAATACTGAGGTTGATAGCGGGGATAGGAAAATTTTTAGAATTGAGAATAAAACATTTTATTCGAAGAATAATACTTTTGTACTAAATCATAAACAGGAGGAATGGCATGGCAAATCAAATTGATTACTAACCAAATTAAAGCAAAGCAGAGGCAACATCTATGTTTAATGATGTTCACTAAAGGGAACGGTGAAAAAATTTGAGATGAGACACATTACCCAAAAAGATGATTCATCGCAATCCTATAATCGTCACCAAATAGAAGAACTGATGGGGATCTGGAAACGAGGTTACTACAGAAAAAATCGTGCTATTCGCCAAAAGTAATTTTAGGTCTATATTCCCGAAAAGAATTTGCCAAAGAAGAAAATTCTGATTTGACAATCTAAAAAGGTAAAAAAATTCAAGGAGGATTTCATCATGACAGTGATTACTCAAGTAAAACAGACATTAGCAGGATTAAAAAGTGCACAAGCAAGTTTCGAAACATTTGCTCTAGGTACAGATAATCAACAGGCAAAGCAGCTTTACCAAGATGCTGCTAAACAAACCCAATCTGTTATTGACACCCTAGAACCACGAATTCAACAAATCGAACAAGAAGAACCTCAATACAAACAACAATAATGAGTAAGAAAAAAAGGTTGGTTGGGAGGCCAACCTTTTTTACGCGCCTTAAATAATGGGAAAAACGGAGATGGTTTCATGAAAGATAAAAAAACCAAAATGAAAATTTTTCTTTCCATTTTAGCCGTGATTGGGTTTGGAACAGGATGTAACAATAATCAAAATCAATTAGAGAAGGATAACAATGATTTAGGTGTCTCACTGGTACATACGACTAAACCCATCGATCAATCAGTTGCCAATAGGGCTAAAGAAAAAATTATTGCCAAAGAAGAAATTTCAGATGTAAAGGCTGTGAATACAGAAAAAGAGCTTTTTGCAGCAATAAAAGTTGATAATTTTGATCGCTTTCGATTAAAGAAAATTGAAAAGTCAGTAAAGTCCGACTTGGAAAAAATGTACCCAAACCATGAAATAATTGTTTCAACAGATAAAAAAATGTTTTGGGAATTGGAACAATTAGAACAAAAACTTCAAAAAGGCAACACAGATAAGAAGAGCTTAAAAAATGATTTTAATAAAATTAAAAATCTAATGAAAGAGCAAACGTAAAGAGAAAGGGTCAAGCTATGTCAAATAATCAAAAGAAACAACTAACCCCAGTGCAACAAGAATATCAAAAATTGCAAAAAAATCGAGAGATCAAAAGACCCGTTTTTAAAAATTGTATAAAGGCCTTTTTAACAGGTGGTCTGATTTGTCTTATTGGCCAGGTTATTCAAGACTTATACATTTACTATTTTAATTTCACAGACCAAACGGCTGGAAATCCAACTGTGGGTACATTAATTTTTATTGCTATGCTTCTTACAGGATTTGGGGTTTATGATCGAATTGCTCAATTTGGAGGAGCTGGTTCGGCAGTTCCAGTTACCGGATTTGGTAATGCTGTTATTTCAGCTGCTATTGAACATCGAACCGAAGGGTTTGTATTAGGTGTCGGAGGCAATATGTTTAAATTAGCTGGGTCGGTCATATTATTTGGTGTTTTTTCTGCATTTGTTATTGCTTTAGTAAAGACGATTTTAATAAGGTGGGGTGGTTTATGATGCTCGCAGGTCATCGTACATGGATCTTCGAACAAAAACCTGTGATACTTTCTACTGGAACAGTTGGTGGACCATTTGAAGCAAACGGAGCGATCGCAGAAGATTTCGATCTTCTTCATGCTGATTTATGGCTTGGACAGGATTCCTATGAAAAGGCACATAAAGTCCTTTTTGAAGAAGCCTGTCAAAAAGCCATGGAAAAAGGGGGCATCCAAAAGGAGCAAGTTCAATTTATTCTAGCTGGGGACCTAATCAATCAGATCACCCCAACAAGTTTCGCTAGTCGAACAATTGGAGCGCCGTATTTTGGTTTATTCGGTGCCTGCTCCACGTCTATGGAAGGACTGGCTCTAGGTGCTTATATTGTGAATACAAAAGGAGCGAAATATTTATTAACCGGAGCATCTAGTCATGATACAGCTGTTGAAAAACAATTTCGTTATCCAACTGAGTACGGCGGTCAAAAACCCCCTACAGCACAATGGACTGTTACTGGTGCGGGTGCGGCCCTTTTATGTGATTCTGGGGAAGGACCGCGTGTCACTTCTGCCACAATTGGACGTGTGATTGATATGGGCTTGACAGATCCATTTAATATGGGAGGAGCTATGGCGCCAGCTGCGGTTGATACCATTGAAGCCCATTTAAAGGAACGAAATGTTAAGCCATCTTATTACGATTTAATTGTAACCGGGGACCTGGGCCAGATTGGACAGGAAGTTTCCATGGATCTATTTAAAAAGCACGGAACTCCTATTAATGAAGAACAATACCAAGATTGTGGTCTTATGATTTATCGGGAAGGACAACCTGTTTTAGCTGGGGCAAGTGGTGCAGGCTGTTCAGCAACAGTGGTATACGGCCATCTGTTAAACCGCATGAAAAAAGGAGAATTTAAAAAAATGTTAGTCGTAGCTACAGGTGCTTTACTCTCACCATTGTCCTTTCAGCAAAATGAAACCATCCCTTGTATTGCCCATGCAGTGTCGATTGAATACGGAGGTGAATAATAATATGATCTATTTTTGGGCCTTTGCCGTAGGCGGTTTAATTTGTGTTATTGGGCAAATTATGTTTGATGTATTTAAATTAACTCCTGGCCATACCTTAAGTGCCCTGGTAGTGATTGGTGCCCTTTTAGATGGATTTGGATTATATGAGCCATTAATTGATTTTGCTGGAGCTGGTGCTACTGTTCCTATTACAAGCTTTGGGAATGCACTTGTTCATGGTGCTATGCAAGAAGCTGAACAACATGGTTTGGTTGGGCTTATGACGGGTATTTTTGAAGTCACAAGTGCGGGTATTTCTGCTGCTATTATTTTTGGGTTTCTAGGTGCGCTGATTTTTAAACCAAAGGGATAAGGGAGGATATCGAATGACAATTGCATCAGATGTAAAACAGTCACTTGCCAGCCTTAAAGGTGTAGAAGCCAGTCTTTCAAGTTTAGCATTACGAACTCTAGATAATGAATCGAAACGCACACTACATGAAACTATGATGATTTTACATGAGGTAGTAACGGATTTAAAAAAACGAATTGGAGAACTAGAACGCGAAGAATTCCAATATAAAGGATTTTAAGATAGGAGGGTCTACTAATGCCTCTTTGGCTAAATGTTGTTTCTCGAGTTATTTTGTTTATGATTGTTCTGTTTTTTATCACAAAATTTCTAGGTAAAAAGCAACTATCCCAACTTTCTTTCTTCGAATATGTAACAGGTATTACGATAGGAGGAATTGCAGCAATCGTTATTCTTGAAGTCAGACATAGCATTTTTATAGGTGGACTAGCAATTGTGACAATGGCAGCGATCCCTTATTTAGTTAGTCTCATTTCTTTAAAAAGTAAAAAGCTCCGTGACTTTGTAGAAGGGAAAGGATCTGTATTTATCAAAGATGGAAAAATCATGGAAGATAATCTAAAAAAAGAAAGATACACAACGGATGAGTTATTAGAATTACTTCGAAAAAAAGATGTTTTTCAGGTAGCTGATGTCGAATTTGCGGTATTAGAGCCAACGGGGGATTTATCCGTGATGTTAAAAAAAGAGAATCAACCTTTAACAGCAAAGGATCTAAACTTAACGACCGCTTCAGTTAAAGAGCCCCAGACTGTCATTATGGATGGTATAGTAATGGATGAGCCACTTGCCACCATTGGTCGAAGTCGAGCTTGGTTACATACTGAATTAGAAAAATTAGGGGTTACGATAGAAAATGTATTCCTTGGACAATTAAATTCCTATGGTGAGCTAACAGTGGACTTGTTTGACGATAAATTACAAGTCGCTCCCCCTCAAGAAAGGCCTTTAATCCTTTCAACCTTGAAAAAGTGCCAAGCAGATTTAGAATTATTTGCTCTTGGAACTGAATCAAAGGAGGCCAAACAAATGTATAAGTTAAACAGTCAAAAATTACAAGAAGCTATTGATAAAGTGACCCCTATTTTAAAAGCTTGAAATTATAAAAATACATTGATTTTTCAAATTTCCAAAAAAATGAACAACATATATGGGTTAATAACTTTATTAAGTATTGCCCTTATCCTGCATTATGATTATCGCTTTCCAACAGGATTAGGTTTGTTTCTTTTGAGTCTTCCTTTATTTATATTTGCATGATTCCATAAACGAACATTTTTTATTTTCTTAATTGATATCTAATTGTAACAGCAGCGTTTAATATGTAGGATAAAAAGCATTCCTTTTTTCCTGCATGATAATTTGTATTATTGGAATGATTACTTCCTTGATTGTTAATCCTAGACTTACTGAGGATAACTAAAATAACAAAAAACGATTAAAAGTAAAAATGATATAGATAAAGTGGAATAGACACTATTCTATATCATTTTTGCCTTTTTATATGTTTAATTGAAAATTTCGTTCAAAAAGAAACCGCTTTCTCGAGACGCGGTCAAAAACAAAGCCAATGGTCCCGAACTAAGCGAATGGGATCGCTTTCCTTGACGATGGTTCATCTTAAAAACTTTGCATAACTTGTTACAGTCCTAGGACTAAACGAACTAAAATTCATAAAAAAGAAGTTTAGTTTGTTCTTCTAAGATTTCAGGATAGCATCTAGGGTAATAATATTTACGCTGGTCAGTACGAAGCCAATCATTAGGTAACAGTGATAGTTGATTTATCCAAAAATAGTTTTAACAAGAGGTGCAAATTTCCCTATTCATAGTAAAAAACAACTCCCTTTATGATTTTAACTTTCTAAATATTCAAAGCTATACTATGCTCCCTTAATGATCAAGGTCTAGACATTTACCTATATAAAGCGCAGAGTTTTTTCTAATTTCGATGGCCATAAAAAGACTTGCTTTAAATAACAGAGGAACAAACAAAATCGACTAGGCATTCGTCCTGGACGATTTTGTTTCTCTTGGTACAAACAATCAACAAGCCAAACAGCTCTACCAAGATGCCGCTAAACAAACCCAATCCGTTAGCAATAATGTAGAACCACGTGTTCAACAAATTGAACAAGAAGAACCTCAATACAAACAACAATAATGAGTATGGCGAAAAGGTTGGTTGAGAGACCAACCTTTTTTAAGCATTCCATTACTGGTAAAACATGGAGGGAATTTAATAAAGGTTAGCTTTTGGTCCCATAAAAGATTATTTTCCTTTAATTAAGGATGTTATGAAACCCACAGCGATAATAGCTATACATGAATAAAGGAAGGCATCTAATTTTAATAAAGCCAGACCTGCCAACACAATAATTCCATCTATCAGTATAATTACAAGTGCAATATTTAACGAAAAAGTTTCGGAAATAATTTCAGCTAGTAAGTCAGTTCCTCCAGTGCTTGTTTTATATCGCAGCATTAGACCAACTCCAACTCCAATTATTGCACCTCCAATTAGTGCACTTGCAAGTTGGGGAATAAAAAATTGAAAACGAAGAGGAGCAAGTAAATCAATGAATAAGGACGAAACCAATAAGCCTTGCAAACTACTAAAAAAATACTCTTTTTTATTTAATGAGGAAAATATACAAATAGGGATACTCAACCCCACCATTATAATACCAGTTGGAAATTTAAAAAAATAATGGAGTAATAGTGCGATTCCAACAATTCCACCGTCTATTAAATGATGAGGAACTAGGAACCCATTCACAGGTAAGAATGGCACAGGTAAATTTTATGATATTAAATTAATTTATAAAATGCTTAGGAACCAGCCTTCGTGGAGGCGGTCTTTTTTGCTTTTTGTGCTAAAGAAGCAGAAGAGCTGAATAAGAAAATGAAACTAAATTATTGGTAATTCGTAAATATTATAGATGGACAAAACTCAAATACTTAGGTTTTTGGGGATTGGAGAGATTTAATATGGAAGAAAAAGTATGTCCAAAATGTAATAACAGTCAAATTGAAAAGGGGATTATTCGGTCAGGGAATGCAGTAGTTCATATGTTTTCCTACAATAATCCAAGAAGTCAATCATCACCAATATCCTCATATTACTGTTCGAATTGTGGATATGTGTTAGGCTTATATTTTGAAAATCCTAAAATTCTTGGAAAGTGATATAAAGGTAACAAGAGCGATTGTTCAAATTGAGCAGTCGCTTTTTTACTACCATGAAAATAAGTTTCCTTTAGACATGAAAATAGACAATACTTAAGAGACCCTGCTCGATTGTCAAAAAGCCAGGGCGTGACTGGATTAAGGTCAGTATCAGTATTGACAGTTCTTAACCATTTTCAATCTTTGTGGTGCAGCTCTGCTGCATGGGTGGCTAACGGGAGGTTTGTTGAATTAGAGTAAAAGACAAAAAAGAAAGGGGAAATAACTTGATTTTACAGGGATGAGAAAGAACTTTGTGAAAGAATATGCTTAAACTAATAGTTGCAAGAGTTAAAGAAAAGAATCACTATGGCGATCCTTTTCTTGTAGTGCTCTAACAAAGCAAGTGGAATATTACTTTTAACTTGTTATTTTTGAAAAACATATATATGATAGTTTTATGACTATCGAACAAAAAAACGAAGACCAAATTAAAATACAAATTTTTAAAGCATTAGCTGACGAATCCAGGTTGGAAATTATTAGGGTGATTAGGGATAAAAAGGGAGAATTAAGCTGTGGAGAGGTAGGCGAAAAAATTAATATTTCAAAATCAACAGCTTCTTACCATTTTAAAACGTTGAGGGACGCAGGATTAATATCCACTCGTAAAGAAACTCGCAATAAATATGTTAAATTAAGAGAAGATACATTTGGAAAATATTTACCAGGGTTCCTAGATTTGTTATAAATCTAGGAAATTTTTTTGTCGTTTAGGAAATTATAAATTTCTCGACCTGTGGATAATTGTTCGGTAAAATGTTCGTATATGGTGTGCGAGGTTTTGATATGACTAAAGGTAACAGTGGGGTAATCAAACGTATATTGAAGGACCATTTTGATGGATTTTGGAAAATGCATTCGGATCGGTTTCCGGAATCATATCGTGAAGACATTAAGGAAACAGTAGTAAAAGCAATGAGATGTGGTACTAGTGATTTGGGATATGCACGATATGAATGTCTAGGATGTGAAGGTGGACCTAATCCTATATTTGTTTGCTTTACTTGTAAAAGCCGTTTCTGCCATAAATGTGGTAAGAAATATACTGATGATTGGTCAGATAAACAACAGGAGCTGATTTTTAACGTTCTGCATCGCCATATGGTCTTTACGATTCTAAGGAATTAAGAAATGTCTTTTTTCAAGATAGAAAAAAATTAAATGAACTAAGTAAAAAGGTTGCAGAGGTATTTCAATTTTACTTTCAAAGGAAGAGTAAAAAACGCCAATTACAAGTTGGTATTATTACTGTTATACATACCTTTGGCAGAGACCTTAAGTTTAACCCTCATATCCACACTTTAGTTACAGAAGGTGCCCTCGATAATCGCAATGAATGGGTACCCACTGAGTTTATCCCCTACGAATATTTAAGAAAATCATGGCAAAAGGTTTTACTAGATTTATTAAAGTCATGGTTTCCGAATAACCAATCTGTTATAAGGCTTGTTAATGATTTATATAAGCGTTATCAAAAAGGGTTCTATGTAAATGCAGAACGAAAAATGAAAGATGCCAAAGGTGCAGCAAAATACATAGGCAGATATTTAGCTAGGCCAGCTATTGCAGAGTATAGAGTCGTAAAATATGATGGAAAAACTGTGCACTTTTGGTATGAAGACCATCAAACGGGTAAGAGGGTCGATGAAGCCCTGCCTGTATATAGATTCCTTTTTAAGTTAATACAGCATATTCAACCCAAGCATTTTAGAATGGTTGGTCGCTTTGGTTTGTATAGCAGAAGGTCATATAAAAAAGCTAATCAGGTATTGAGCCTGTATGCTTTTATGAGGACTAAACAACTTTCAATATTACTTGAAAGTAAGAGGAAAAAGAAAACTTATAGACAACGTATGATAGAAGCATTTGATAAGGATCCATTTATTTGTCCCCATTGCCATCGTGAGATGGATTTAGTTGAAATATGGCATGCGGACTATGGCTTCCTGTATCATTACATGGAGGATATGGAATGCGTGAAAAATATAAGGAGGTACAATCTTGGCCAAAAGCAAGGAACAGGATGATTTGAATAAAGCGTTTTTGGAATCATTGGATGAAGAGGATCCATTTGGTTTAAATGAAGACATAAAAATACTTATTTTTAAATGCTTGGATTGTGGAAAAGAAGACGAGGTTCCGGAATATGTAGTTGAAGAGTTCGGATTTGATCTGGATGAAAACGAAGAAGTGGAAGTAGTCTGCCCTTTTTGTAATGGCACCATGCGACAGGCGAAGGAATATCCCAAGTGAATAACCTTCACTTGGGACGTGATTTAAGTCGCGTTAGCGATTTTGTTCTTGGTTCTGGTATTATAAAAATTCAACCGAATGTATAATGTATTATTCCTTAATTGTTTGACCCAGAAAAGTGGCTAATTTGTCCACTTTTTTAGTGTCTATCTCTAAAGAGCTAACCTTTAGTTTCATTCACTTTCAAATTTAGAGGAATTAAAAAATACAAAAACCTGAAATTCAGCTAGGCCGCATGACAGATTTTTGTATTTGGTTTTTTTAAACGAAACGTATATTTGTGTTTATGTTCGGACAACCTCTATCATATCTAATTTTTTAGGTTCACAAATGAATCTCATTCCAAGTTTTTTGCTCATAATAAAGTTCGGTATGTGTTTCTAACACATCAGGAAAACATTGTGGACAATATTTCTCGTTAAAACGAAATAAACCATTTGGTAATAATGAAAGTTGACTTTTCCAAAAATATCTTCCACATAATGAACACTTTTCCATACCTTTCAAAGCACACAACTCCCTTTATCCTCTTTAATGAATTCCATCTATATTATGTTTCACTATCGTCTTAGGAGTAGGCTGTTATTTCTAAAGGGGAATACAATTTTAGGCACCGAATTCTTCTTATTTGTATATTTCCTTAAAATTTTTTATTCACTATTGTTTTTGGTTAATTACTGTTACTACTAAGCTATTATGACCAAAGGTTGACGGTAAAAGATGTCCTGATTTTGACGAATACCATGTCAAAAGGCTGTGGTTGCGTCAATACGTGTCGTCATGATGATGAGTTAAAATGTCCGACTTTCCTGCATTTAAACTAAAAAATTGCGTTGACGGCACAAATTGTCCGTTTCATGGTACGATTTGGACATTAACACCCGACTTTACAAGGGAACCATTTACCTTTGAGATAATAATTTCAAATTGTATTTCGCAGTTTCAAATTGCAAACAAACGTGGTGTGCTCCCTTATTGCATTATTGATTAGCTTAAAAAGATATAATAACAGTTATTGAAATTGGTGTTATATGATGGGGAATGGTGATAGAAATTTTTTTGTAGGTTAAATTCCAATCGGGTCTTAATAAACGGCAAAAAATATAAAAAGCCAATCCCACACATAAATGAAGGATTGGACTTTTTAACCTAAGTAATTTTAAGTTTTGTCACTACTCCTTCCCGAAACTAACTTAATAATAAACATAACTGCTGCAACTATTAATACAAGGTGAATTATTCCTCCTGCAATATGGAATATTAACCCAAATACCCAAAATAAAAGCAATAAACCAATAATTGTCCAAAGCATCGTTGCTTACCCTCTTTCATTCTCTATAATTTTGTTATATTCCTAAAAAGATATATAATTTAATCCTACTGATGAACTGACTGACGCGGTTGCAGTTGTTCTATTTGCAATCATCGCAGCCTGCTATGCTTGAACTAAATGTAGTGTTTAAACTAGTGATTAGGATGGGATTTCTGCGCCGCCCTTTTTTTATTCAGCTATACCAGCTTTAATTAAAACATTTTAAATGGGACAACGAATTTTTTCAGAATCACGACTTAGAAACAGAAACACAATTCAAAATAAGCGCTCTAATTCCAAGTCCAAGAAGAATGTAATATAAGAAGGAATACAGGTAGTTCCATTTAATATAGCAAACAAGGTTAATCCATTTACATAAGGGTTCCCCAATAAAAGCATATGCAAAAGTCATGATGATTTGGGCTGAAATAAATGATTTCCATGTTCGGGCATATTGGAAAAGCGACATATATGCAACAGGAACCACCGAAACATCAAACGGAAATGCCCTTGGAATTACAGGTAGAAATTCAATAGGATATTCCCAAAATGAAAATTGCAACCCTACTGTGTCAAATAAAATTGTGATCACCATTACAATAACTCCAAAAAGTATGGATTCTACTAGCCATTTTCGTTTCTTTGTGATTATCCACAAAATCTAAGGTGAAATGAAGAAGGACAACAACAGCCACCATTCCCATGTTAAAAACTCATACTCCAACCACCCCATTGCATCCATCGCAAATAACTTGTCTTCCAACAATCGGACTTTCTCAATATTTTCATGGCGGGTGCTTATTATAACCACGTCAATAGAGAATATTAATATTACTACTTAATTACTTAATTATAATTATTTTAGCCTTTTGGGGATAATGTATTCCTTAAGTGGGACTTTGCTATTTTTCCAAGGTTCTAGCGGCCCATTACAACTTTTTCCTTATGCAACTAAATTTTAAAGATACTTATAAACGGGTTACCATTTGTGCATTTTAAAAGAAAAAGGAGGGTGCTTTATGTTGGTATGGATTTTTGGACTCTATTTATTAAATACTGTTTTTATGATCATTATGGCGGTTCGCGAGGTAAGGCGACCAGCAGTGGCTTTAAATTGGATAACCATTAGTTTTATCTTCCCTGTGATTGGTTTTGGGCTCTATCTTATTACATCAAATCCGATACGTATGAATCGAAGTAAAAAGCCAGCTTTTATTTCTTCTGAATCAGACATGCTTCCTGATTCCTTTGGCAACTCAGTTCAGCAGATAGCGAAAGCATTGAAACATTTAACCGGGAGTGGATTAAAGTCTGGTCAAGTACAAGTGCTTATAAATGGGATTAATACTTATGAAAAACTTATGGAATCTATACAGAACGCCCAAAAAACGATTGACCTTGAATATTACATATATAGAGACGACGAAATCGGAAGCTGCATTACGGACTTACCGATTGAACGGTCATTGGAAGGTGTACATATCCGGTTTATAAGAGACGGTTGGGGGAGCAGGAAATTATCCAAAAATCAGATTTTTCGGATGATGGATGCTGGAATAGAATGTCGGACTATTTTTCCTTTACGTCCCCCTTGGATATTTTCAACATTGAATAACCGGGATCATTGTAAGATTGCCCTAATCGACGGAAAAGAAGCTTTTACCGGTGGGATTAATATTGGGGAAGAATATACTGGATTAAAGCCAAATGTAGGCTACTGGCGTGACACTCACGTAAGAATAGTTGGTGAAGCTTCAGCTGATTTGAAAATGGTTTTCGAGAACCATTGGAAGATTGCCTCACCTGAACACATAAGGGGGAAATCTGGAATGAAAACAAGAACAGTAAAAGATGGTTCCTCGATCATTCCTAAAACCAGCAGGTTAAAACCATTTACCACGATGACAGAATGGAGCACAGAGTTGGGAACGGTTGAGCGAACAAAGACGAATAAAGTTCCGGCTAATGAGAAAATGCACCAAGCCTATGTTCAGACAGTAGAAGGTAATCCAAGTATTCCTACACCTTTTATTAGGCAAGCGTACTTTATAGGGTTAACACAAGCCACAAAGACCGTTGATATCACCACACCCTACTTTGTACCAGATCAGGATATTATTATGGGGCTTAAGACGGCTGTGCAACGTGGAGTACGTATAAGATTGCTGGTTCCTCGTCAAGTAAATCAAAAAATGGTAGAACGTGCAAGCTTTACTTATTATGGAGAGTTATTGGAAGCAGGGGTCCAAATCTACTTATATAACAAAGGAATGCTTCATGCGAAGACGATGGTTATCGATGGGGAAGTAGCAGAAGTGGGAGCAGCAAACTACGATATGAGAAGTTTTCGTTTGAATTACGAAGTGAGTGAATTTTTTTACAGTAAAGATGTGGCGATAGATCTTACAGAACAGTTTGAGCAAGACCTTTGTGATTCTGTCCCATTGCGAATGGATGATTTATTGCAACGCTCGCCTTCTTTTTCCGCTGTTATAGCTATTAACTTTTATTTTGAAGATAATCATAATAATACATTCCATAAGCCCTCAGACGATTCAAATCTGAGGGCTTTTTATGTTCTGAGTTTTTTATATTCAGTTTTCGGGGCTTATTAACAGAAAATCAGTAGGAGATTTAAGTTAATTTAGAAAAAATTGCGAATAATAGAAACAAATATGCAGATTTAATCATTTTTTATATGTTCCTATTTTCTTTTTGATTCTTATTGTTTATTAACAACCTCCATCTAAGATAAATCGTATTTATTATTGAAGATACGTCTTATAACAGACATTGTAAATCTAACCAATAAAAAGGAAAAAGAGAGAGAGTAAAAAGTCATTTTCCAATTCCATCCGTTTTTATATTTAACAAGCTGTGTATTTTTTTCTAGCCATATCTCAGCAATTGTCATCGGTACACTGAAATACAGAACTTTTATAAGGCACTGAATAAGGCGAGAATCTTTAGTTAGTTGATTATATAAGACACAAGTAATTGGGAAAAGTATGTAATCAAACAACACGTTTGTTTTAACTTGTTTTGGTAATCGGGTGGGATATTCAACATAGCCTTTATTTACAACCAGATTATCGACAAATGATGCATAATAACTTTTTATAAAGAAAACAAGGAGCCAGTCCTTTGCAAGTGGTTTTTTAATTAAATATATAAAAGAACTTATACCGAAGAAATAAAGGAATTTTATAAGGTTTTTTTCGAATTTTTTACCCAATGTATAGCACCTCCATTTTTGTTCAGCTTCATTTAACAATCTGGACGAGGAAGCCTTTTTGGTTTGAAGATGTGTAGGCATTTCAGGTCTTTTTCCTGCCTTTTCAACAATCACAAGCTTTCGGGCTTTCCATGGTGAATCCGAGGGCTTTTTTGAAAATTATATTAGAACCCCCGGAAGAAATAAAAGGGAAAAATCCTTCATATAAGTTCTTTTTATTCACAAAGATAAAAATTCCCTTTTTAAAACGAGCCACCCTTTAACTCTGGTAAATACGGTGGTATTGGTACATTAATGGTTGATGCCGGTATCTCAAGTATCTTTCCAATTTGAATATCGTAGGGTGAAAGTAATGCGTTGGCTTTTTGTAGATTATCAACGGATATGCCATATTGATTAGCCAGCGATTGTAAAGTATCTTCTTCAGTAACAATATGGTGGGTCCGCAACTTTTCGATTTTACATGCTGATTGCTTAAATGTTGGCTGTTTGGATAGTGGATCGGTAAAATCCGCTGTTAACTCATTTGCAGCTTCCCGTCCTTCCCAACTGCCAAAATGAAATGGAACAAACACTAGTCCTTTTTGTACCACATTTCCAATTCTTGCAGGAACCTCAATCCATCCACGTGGGGACGAGATACGAATAAGTTCTCCGGGAAGAAGTGAAAATAACTCCGCATCTGCCTCATTGATTTCCACATATCCCCGGGGAGCAGCAACATGCAAAAAAGGTGATCGAGCCGTCTTTGTCCTGGTATGCCAATGCCAAACAAGTCGTCCTGTTGTCAGCCACATTGGATACTCTTTTGTCGGCTGTTCAGCAGGTGGCAAATAGGTGATTGGATAAAGGATTGCCCGGCCATTTGGATTTTTCCTTTCATATTCTTGTTTTGTTAAAGGCCGTCCTGTAAATTGATGTTTCGTAAAACTCTGGGTATATTCTGTTTCTGTAGGAAATTTAAAATCAGAATATAGTCTGGTTGTACCTTCAGGATGCTCTTCATTTACAGGCCAGCGAAGGCCATTATACTTTTCTAACTTTTCGTAAGATATCCCGGTCATATCACAAGGACGGCCACGAGAGACATTTTTCCACTCTTCAAAGCATTCTTCTGTTGTAGTGTAATCAATTAACGGATTTCCATCACGATCCTTTAAACCCATCCGTTTTGCAAAATCTAACAAAATTTCAAAATCAGTTCTTACTCCTTCCGGTGGGTTGACGGCTTTTCTTAATAAATTTATCGTTCGCTCTGTATTCTCCATCACTCCCTCTTTTTCCCCCCACAAAGCAGTTGGCAGAACAACATCTGCAACCGTGGCCGTCTCTGTTAAAAAAGGATCCTGAACTACAACGAATGTTTTTTCAAATGCTGCTTTGGCCCGCCGTCTATTCGGAAGAGAAACCATGGGATTGGTGCCGATATTCCAAAAGAAGCCGATTTGGCCCATTTCCATCATATCAATTTGTTCCTCAATACCCTTTTCCGGTCCCACCGGAAGTTTCGCTTCCTCTACATTCCATAGCCTTGCCATCTCTTGTATATGTGACGGATTGGCCGAATTCCGCTGTGCTGGAAAAGTTCCCACCCCGCCTGCTGTCCGGTTGGCGGATGAGCTTGGCTGTCCTGCCATATGGAGTGGTCCGCAGCCTGGCTTGCCAATTAACCCTCTAATCAAATGCAAATTATTGATGGCGACACATGCTGTTGTCGCATCAGCGCTTTGATAGATTCCTTGCAGAGTGGTGGTGATAAGTGATGGAGTTTTCCCTAGCTGTGCTGCCACAAGCAGGAGTAAGTCGATAGGTACCCCCGTTACTTCAGACGTTTTTTCCGGGGTCCAATTTTTTACGGATTCCTCCATTTCTTGAAACCCAATTGTATGATTATCAATAAAGTTTTGATCAATCCAGCCATTTTTTAAAATCAGATGAAGGATTCCGTTTAAAAGAGCCACATTTGTTCCAGGATAAAGTTGAAGATGGATGTCCGCGGCTTTTGCTGTCAGTGTTCTTCTAGGATCAACAGTGATAATGAACGGTTTTCCTGTTTTTTTCTTACGGTTCATGATCCGTTCAAACAGCACTGTACCCGTTTCAGCTACATTGTGTCCAAACAACATGAGCGTTTCAGTTTCGTCTACATCATCAAAGGAAGCTGGGCTGCCATCTGCACCAAATGATTGTAGTAAGCAAAATTCGGTGGTAGCTGTACAAAGCCGGGTATTGGCATCTAGTAAATGAGTTTGCAAGCCGGCCCTGCCGATCTTTGCAATTGTATAGTAATCCTCTAAGAAACCTTGTCCGGTTGAATAGATGGCTATGCTATTTGACCCTTTCTGTTTTAGAGAATCGGTCGCTTTTTTTACTATTAAATTCATCGCCTCATCCCATGTTGCAGGAACTAACTTTCCGGAAGAATCACGGATCATGGGAGTTAACAGACGATCGGGGCTATTATTGGCATACCACTGATTTTCCCCTTTTGGGCCAAGTCTGCCTCTGTTAATGGGATGGGCACTGTTTCCCTTGATTCCAACTATCTTTTCATCTTTCACAGCTATATAGCAGCCGCAGCCGATTGAGCATATATTACAGGTACTGTACACCCACTTATCAATATCTCCCTGGCTGTACACATTTATATCGGTTCTTTCAGTTTCCCAGGACATTGAACTTCCTCCTTGGTTATTGGTTGTGAGAAAAAAAGATCTTGCTGTTAGTGAAGGGCAGATATGTAAAAAGAAGGAATGATATACTTCGTTTGCTTAGCCCCATAAATCCTTTCCAATTCGGCAGCTGAGTGTTCAAGGTTGGTCTTAATCTCCTGGAACAAAGGCTCCAAATTTCTCACTGATTCCAGGTATGGAAGGCTCATCCATTCAACCGCTCTTTTCCATGCTCGGAATGTAGGATTGGCTATTTCATTATCATGATAAATAATTGTCAGAAATTCTGTCATGTTCTTTAGTTCAGCCCCATCATTTGAAAGCTCTTGCATTAGCTTTTTAATCATTTCCAGTTGCTCTTTCAAAATAGTTTGAAGTAAAATCGCAATCGGGTGATCAGAATTTTCTATTTCTTTTATTGCTTTTTCAGTTTGGTTTTGAAGGTCTGAATATAATTCTTTCAGCTTTAACAATAAATTTCCTCTCTTTCTTAAAAAATTAAAACGCTGCGCGCAGTGCTCACATTCTTTACTAAATTTCCCAATAACTTGAGGAATATGCTTTGGATGGGATCATTTTCCTTCATTTAAATTAAGAAATTGGTGAGTTTTTTAAAACAGTCGACTTAGCATTTTTCTTACAGAACAGTTTGGGCGAGACTAAAAGATTCTATCTTATTGGGAAGATTTATTGTAATGCTCTCCTTCCCAGAGGTTAAATAGAGCAAGGTACCTTTTTTAGTCGGTGTAGCCGTAAAAATTTGTTGTATCCCTTTTAATGCATACGAAAAGCCCTTAGATTTTAGGCTAAGAAATTGGGCTTTTTAATATTGAAATTTCCTTAACGTTGTAAATCCGCATTTCCCTGACGCTACCCCTATTGTAACTTTTGAATAATCTACACAGTATTGCTTAAAATGATTACTGGATTTCGATAAAGCAAGAATCCGTGAGGATTTCCTTATGATTATAGTAACGACGTAAAATGGTCGAGTGAAGTTGAAAATCACCAATCATCCGAATAATACAAAGTTCTTGAGTTTCTGACTGAGAAAGAGTTCTATCGAAATCTTTTTCGAAAATATTAAAGTATTTTTCAACAAAGTCAATTCCAAGTCGTTCAGAATAGTGTGTTTCACCCCGCTCTTGTGCATAATGAAGAAGTTTCTGCCACCGCCCCCTGTAAAAATTCAAAGTGCATTCAGTGTAGCCAAGTCGAATCATTTTTCCTGCTCCAGATCATAAATCAATAAAGCTAGTGATTTCCTTTCCATATTTATTTCCCCCCGAAATAATTTGAGCATCAAGCTCATATATCATTCTCGGATATTATGCGAAGTAAATCGATTAGAGACGTTAAAAATATAGCTTTTTTATTGAATACTTTGCATAATTACTTTCTTTGCATAAGGCGGCTTACTTTCACCGTTACTTTCGAACATTGCACTAAATGAATTGGACCAATGGGTGGCGAATCAATGGGAACTATTCCCCCATCAAAAATCATTTAAGACTAGGGAAGGTGAACTTCTCGCAAAAAAGCGCACTCACTTAAAAGAAGGTTATTTAGTACGTTATGCTGATGACTGTGTGCCACGAAAGCAACCAAAATGTGCTTAAGCACACTGGAAGCTATGCTGCACTTAAGATGAGAGTAGGCCTCTCGCAATCGCTATACAGGTAGAGATTGCAAACCCCTTAAGGTGCTATAGTCAAAAGCTATGGTATTGAGCGTTAAGGAAAAGGCAGAGCAAGACTTTGTCAGGTACATATTAAGGAGACGAAAACTATTGAACCACTGAAGAAGTATCGTAAGCATAGAGGTGTCATCAAAACTGAGGGGGAGTCGTTAACTCAGGATAAGTTCGTAGGAAACCTGTCTACTGTCCGTTCGGTGATCGGTATAAAGGCGGTAAAGGAGATTTGGAATACTCCTTTAAAAAACAAAAAGCTACCGTACTTTGGTAGCTTTATTTTTCTTTAGTCTTGTGCAAGCTTATCCCTATTTAGTGCAACAGGAGGTTTCTCCATCCACTCATTTTTTATCATAAAGGATTTTATATTTTCTTCATATTGATACACATCTGCAATTATTTTTGCATATGTAGTTTTTAAATCTTTTCGGATACTTACTGCTGCACTATACCCATAACTGGCGATACCATCACGACTAAGTTGGTCTAATAGATAAGATATTAATTTATCTGAAAAAGGAGATGTTTTACCATCCAAAACATTCGTATCCCAAGTCATTGGAATAGGCAAATCATTTTGAACTAAAATATCACCTAATTTGTCAATAATATTTAAAGATAATTCTTTTCCATGTTGCAATAAACTCATTAATTGCTGATTAGATGTTGATTGAATAAATCCAATTAATAAGTTTTTACCAATATAATTAATAAAAACATTTTTGTGTAGCTCATTTGCTTCTCTTGCCGTTAATTCTCTATTATCATTAAAGAAGTTACCCAAAAATCCTTTATCTGCAATTGGGTTTGTTTCATGAGTGGAAGTAATTGAAGGAGGTCTTACAAATACTCCCTTTTCCAGTAGAATAGTTGTTGTACGTTCAAATAAACTTGAAATGTTTTTTAATTGTTCATGGAAAAAATTACGGACATCCTCCCTTACTGAATCGGATAGTGCCATACTTGTTAAGGACATTTCAATTTTAGAGATATTATTTAAATAAAATAGTATAAAAACATCCGTATACATCTTAGAGGCATTTGGGTTTAAATCATCTTTAATGTTAAAGGATTTGGGGATTGGATAGTTTTCACTTCGTAGAACAGATTCAAAAAATTGTACAGCAGATTTAGAAATAGACCCCGCCTCACTACAAAGAGATTTAACTTCTTCTATTTCTGTTGTTAAGGTCAGATACTCCAAAACAACATTTGACATACTATTAATCATTAACTGTTCCCAACAGTGTGCTAACTCACCCGCAGTTAACTTTGCAGCCTTTTTATTATCCATATTATCAATTCCTTTTTAAGATTAATTTTATATTCTATAACAAGTATCTGGTATTTTTTTATCAATTATGTAATATTGCATTGAAAATTAATAATTTTTTGGTTTGACAAGGGATTCGGTAACCCTGTAAAAAAGGTAATACTAAATAGGACGTGGCCCAATCGTTTTAAAAAAAGGGGAGAGCGCCTGATCTTGGATTTTTAGATTCGAGTTGAATAGACTAAGATACTTCTGGTTCTTGTAACGTAACTGTGTATCCTAAACTTTCTAATCGTCGTAAAGAATGCCGAACAGAGGATTGCTGTCTCTGCTTATCAAAGAGGGAAACATTTCTTTATATTCGTTCCGATTTCAGCTAATATTTGATCAGCCAAAATCTAATAGCACCACATCTTCCTGATAGGCGTTACTTTTAGGTGCCTTGAGGCTCCTTTACTTTTTTGTCTGGAAATTTGAGGCGTTATTGATTAGACTAATATTGAAGGAAAGGGCAGAATAGTTAAATCAATTCACAAATATTTAAATATTCCCAATCTTGCTCGTTGTCGTTCTAGACCTATTGCTATTAAAGGTTTTTTGTTTCAAATATAAGGAGGACTCATAGAGTGGAAGAGAAAGGTGTATGGGCAGAACCCGAAAACTTTATTTCAGTATTTCGCTGCACTACTCAAAAATATGCTGAAACTTTATTAAAAAAAGGTGAAATCAAATTTAGTACACCAAGCTCTTGGGTTCAGTATGCTCTTGAAAAAGGCGAGGGGCGCGGAGACAAATTAGAAGGAACAATGGCAACATTTCATATGTTTGATATTGACCATATGACTGAATTGAATCAGAAATATAAAGAATATCCTGATCTGGTGCGTATCCCTATTGGACAACGTGTTTACTTGAAGAGATCTAGGAATATGGAGTTGCCATGTTTTTGCTTTTATATTTTAAAGCAAAGTATGTTTGATTGCCCAAAAGAAGAGGGAAAACACAGATTAACAGCAACGGTACCAGCATCATATTTTAGAGATTTTGTGGATAATCTGGATCCTCAAGAAGTAGAGAAATTAGATCAAAAAGATAAGCCTGCTGTTATTTTTATACACGATTACAAGGAGTTTGAACAAAGAATTATCAATGCCCTTATGGCATTGGGACTAAATAGAGAAGAAATAATCATTACACGCGTTTCCTATATTGATTTTTATAAATACGGTGAATATGGTTGGTGGGATTTTGGACAGAGACCACCTATGGAATTAGTAATTAAGCATAATCGGTTTGAAAATCAAAGTGAAGCGAGAATAATCATAAATACGGATGATGAAAGAATTAAACAGATTTTGATAAAACCAATTGAAATTGGTTCACTAGAAGATATGGCTACGGTAAGTAATACATATCTTCATGAAGGAATGTCGGTAGAAATAACTGCAGATTTGAAATTGTTAGATTGAATATTTTAACAGTTATCTAGAAAAACGAAAGATCGAAGTGGTAACATACTCGGTTCTTATGTTCCTAAACACATCGCAATCGCCTTTTCAGGGCGTCAGTCGGTGAGGGTTATGAATACGGAAACGTTGTGAGAAAGTATTAAGCTAATGGAGACTTTACTTGCTGAGCATGGAGTGATGCCGATGCTCAATAAACGGGCGCAATTTTGCAGTAAGAATTGTGCTCTTTCTTTACATTAAGTTCCATAATTGTGCTCTTTCTTTACATTAAGTTCCATATTGTTAAAGAGAATAGAATCCACTAAAAGACAAAATAGGGGGCCCTTTTTAAATGAGATGTTGCGTAAAACCCTACTTTTTTTATGTAAAGCCATTAGGGATGTTTCAATGATGAATAAAAACTGTAAAATGATAAAAAACGAACAAACGCCAATTCCTTAATCTCATGAGTTTGGTTGGTTGTTTTTGCTCACTCCATAAAGTTAAATTTACGGCGAAATTTTGGCTGGACTAGCTGGATTCGAACCAACGATCACGGAGTCAAAGTCTGTTGCCTTACCACTTGGCTATAGTCCAACAAAATCCCCTTTGCAGGGGATAACTATTATTGATAACGGTTTTGTTGATTTTGTTGTTGCCCTGAATTTTGTTGTACTTGAGCTGTAGCTTGTGCTTGCTGAACTTGTTGTTGAGCCTGTTGAATCTGCTGTTGTGCTTGTTGTAATTGTTGTTGTTGTTGTGCAGTAGCTTGAGCCCCTGCTTGGTTTTGAACCTGTTGCAATTGTTGTTGCGCTTGTTGAAGTTGTTGTTGTGCTTGTTGTAATTGTTGTGGATTTGCACTTGATTGAGAAGCAGCTTGAACAGCCTGTTGAGCTTGTTGAGCAGCTTGAATAGCTTGTTGCATTTGTTGTTGCTGTTGTTGTTGTGTCATAAATAACTACCCCCGAAAAGATATTTGTAGTTGATATAAAATATCAACATGCTTAATCTGTGTAAATTTAGGGGATTTATACAAAAGTAATTCCTCCACACTTGAAATAAAGGAGGCAAGGAAATTTTTTAACTAGATGTTAAAATACTCCTAAAATTTAATTGTGACAAGCTGATATTGTTATTTTTATTAATTCATCTAAGTTTTTGATGACTTGTTGTTGTTTTATAGGGGATAATTCTGAAATAATAGCAATGATTTCTTTCCTCTTATCTTTAAATACTTTGTGTATAATCATCATTGATTCCATATAGTGAACACATATTTTTATCAGGCATTTTCTCACCCCTTTTTTATTTGGCAAATCTTTGTTGATTTTTTGTTCGGATCAACCATAAATAGTATTTACAACTTAGAAATGATTAATTGAAAAATTGTGGCTTCCTAACCTACTGCGTAGGAATGTTGAAAGAAATATAAAAAAGCCAAAAGAACATTACTCCCTTGGATTTCTGTCATAATATATTGGTTATTTGCAAAAGTATATATGCAACAGCAGGTCAATAAAGCGACCTAAAATAATGAACACTATCTTTTAAAACCTGTACAATATGCCAATGTGGAGCAATCATAGATTCAAAATGGGTGGTTAGAGCAACCACCAGGGACGAAAGACAAAAAATCAATTTGCCTAACAGAAAGAACAAGCAAATAAAGAATGTGGCAGTTGATTTGAAACGAACCCGCAAATGTCTGATTAGCCGGAATTAGTTCTATCGATTATTGAGGTGAATGGATATGAGAAATTCTAAAGAAAGATTTGAAAATTTGATGGGATTGGACCTTAGAGCACGTCATAAGTACGAACGGGAACAGATGGATCAATCTTTTGAAAATCTTATCATACATAAGGAGATACATGGTGACAAGGTTTATGTCCTATTAAATCTGGAAAGGGTATGGAATCAGATACGATAAAATAATAATTTAATACCTTAGAGTGCAATATTTTGCCGATGTCTTTGCCTATTTCTTTGCATATATAGCGTTAAAACTTCGGTCATGGTTTTACCGTTTTTTTCAACTGCATTCCGAAACTCTTCTCTAATATTTTCTGGAACCTCTATGATTTAGACGAACTGTTTTTAACTGTTTCTGTTTTTTCTTTATGTCCTCCTGTTGCATTAATAATCCCTCCCACTCGTGATTAGCATTAAAGAAAAATATTTCAAGGAGAAGAAACATTTAAAACATTCAATAGATGTTATTATTCTACCCAATTGAAAATGGATTCACAATAATGGTATTTTTTAACATTTTTTTAGCGGAACCTGTCTACGAATTTATTTTCTTTATCAGAATAAGACATTTCATGAACAATACGAAACGAGTATGCAGTAACTTATTTAAGAATCAGGCGCAATTCAGGAATAAGAATTGTGCTATTTCTGCATTTAAGGGCTCATTGAACGAAAAATTGATTTTTATTATCCTGGTTTAAGATACGATTATTTACCCCATGAACTCGATATTGCTACTGATTTAGATAAAAATAAGTTAATTGAAGTAGCAATTTCCTTTGATAAGCCAATGACCTTGGCTGAGGTTTCCAAGCAAATAGGTTATAAAAATGTGATTTGGTTATGGGGAGATACGTCATCAAAAGCTCAAATCGTAGAATGAAGGACGAACTGGATAGTGATAGTCTAAAAACAAAAGGTGGCGGTGGGGCTTTTGGATTTGATATTAATCCTCAAGAGCCTTATTCCAACCAACATGAATATGAGAACACTGAAAGAATTAAAGAAAAAGGGATACCGTAAAAGTCTAGTCAACGAAGCTTTAAATGGAATTGAGGACAACACCCGTTCCACTGAAGGGGAGATTCGATATAACGGGGCTGTTGTGACGGGAACAGCTGAAGAGCTTAGGCGTTTTCAAGACATTCCTTTCATTCGCGCTTCTGTTCTCGGTGCTACGATCGATAAATATTAATGGTATTGTAGGGGTACGGAAACGATTCGAAGATGAGGGACCACTATGGAAAACAAAACCAAAAGTAAATAATTAGATGTATAATGTCAATAGAGTTGTTCCAGAAAAGGGCGTTTTTCTGTAAGGATTGCGCCTACTTTTCTTTTAAAGGGTAATTTTATGCAGGATACTTATGTTAATATTGGTAGTATATTGGACATAAGTGGTTGATATTTAAATTTAAAAATAAAGGAGAAAAAAATGCGAGATGCATTAGATTATTTTCTTATAGCACAGGCAATTATTACCGGAATAATTGTTTATTCAATACAACAATTGTCCGACTCAATTAAAGCCTCTGCTTCTTTTATTGCAACAAGGGATGTGCAATTAAGTTGGGGAACAGAGCTTGGTATACCGACAATTTCTTTAATTTTATTAATTGGAGTTGTTGGATTAGGAGTATTATAATGGACCCAAGAAACTAGACACGAAATGAGGAGATGTTAAAGTAGGTTTATGAAAAGAAATCAATACACACCAGAGTTTAAATCTCAAATCGTGCTAGAGGTCTTAAAGGAAGAAAAAAACCATGAATGAAATCGCTTCATCTCATGGAATTCACGTCAATCAAATTAGACAATGGAGAAATGCATTTCTTGAACAAATGCCTTGATCTTCGCTAAAGAAAATAAAAAAGCGGATCAAATGAAGGCGGAATATGAAAATCAAATTGAAAACCTCTACGCCGAGGTTTGCCGTTTAATCACGCAATTGTCGTGGCTTAAAAAAATCTGGAATCAAGGAGTAGGGCCGAGCGTATTCAAATGATTGATTGGGATGATAAAGAGCTGCCAATCACTACCCAGGCTCAGCTGCTTGGGCTCAATCGTACTAGCTTGTATTATAAGCCCGTCGAGCCTTCTCCTGAGGAAATATTTATCAAGCACAAGATTGATGAACCCCAGTGAGCACCTCTGGCTCCTAAAAGCAGATATCCAATAATGGATTCTGACCCACCTTAAATATTTTAAATTAGTGTCTTGACGAAGGGGTCCACTTTAATTAGCCTCCCTTTATCCATAATTAATGTTTCGAGCTTATAAAACTAAAGTATTTTGAAATTGCTATTTTCCTCCTTGGGGGAGGCATTTGTCTATTTTAATTAAATCCACTTACTTTATCCCTTCCATTGAAAATTACCATCTAAAACTCACTCTTGAAAAACCGAACAAACATTTCTGAAATTAAAAACAATAATAAGAGCTTTTTAATATACTTGTCTTAAAATCATGAAAGACTCCACCTTCGAAGCGAAAAATCCACTACATAATAACGTTGTTACGAAACCTCAAAACGGTGATTATTTTTTATGGTTTGTCATATGATGTCTGTAACGTTCATTTCTCAGGGAGGGAAGAAAAATGCAAATCCATGTAGTCCAACGAAACCAAACATTAACTTTTATTGCGCAAACATATGGGACTACGGTAAATGCTCTTATCGAAACAAACGAAATTCCGAATCCAAATAACCTCGTTCCAGGTCAAACGATAGTCATTCCTATAATAGGAAACTTTTACTGGGTTCAGCCGGGTGACAGCTTATGGTCGATCTCCCAGAAATTTAATATATCCGTTCAAGAGTTGGCTACTGTTAACCGTATTAGTATTAATCAGCCTCTTCAGATTGGGTTTCGTCTTTATATCCCGCCACGTCCAAAGGTTAGGGCTGAATTTAACGCCTATGTGGAACCAAGGGGTACGTCTGTTTCTCCAGAGTTAGAAAGCAGTGCCAGGAAAGCTGCTCCGTATTTAACCTATTTAGCGCCCTTTAGCTTTCAGGCACTGCGAGACGGTAACCTTAAAGAGCCACTTCTAAATAATTTCCCTGCTATTGCCAGCGCCAATAATAATGTACTGATGATGGTGATTACAAATCAGGAAGCCGACGGATTCAGTGATGAACTGGGTCGAATCCTATTGAATGATATATTTTATCAATAACATCGTAGCTGCTGCAAAGAAATATGGGTTCCGTGATATTCACTTTGACTTTGAATACTTACGTCCTGAAGACCGAGAAGCGTACAACCGTTTTTTACGTAAAACACGCGATCGGTTTAAAAGGGAAGGATGGCTTATTTCAACAGCTCTTGCTCCAAAAACAAGCGCCGAACAAAAGGGCCGATGGTATGAAGCTCACGATTATAAAGCCCACGGAGAAATCGTTGATTTTGTCGTAATTATGACATATGAATGGGGTTATAGTGGAGGCCCTCCTATGGCAGTGTCTCCAATTGGGCCTGTAAGAGAGGTATTGGAATATGCTATCACGGAGATGCCATCTTCTAAAATAGTAATGGGACAAAATTTATACGGCTATGACTGGACATTGCCGTTTGTTCAGGGTACGACTGCAAAAGTCGTTAGTCCCCAGCAGGCTATTCAACTTGCCGCAGAGCATAATGTCCCAATCCAATATGATTATCAAGCTCAGGCACCGTATTTTAATTATGTTGATCAGGACGGAAAAAGACATGAAGTTTGGTTTGAGGATGCACGCTCAATTCAAGCGAAGTTTAATCTAATGAAAGAATTAAGGCTAAGGGGTATGAGCTATTGGAAGCTTGGTATAGCATTTCCGCAAAATTGGTTGTTGCTTGTCGATAATTTTGAAGTAGTGAAGCGACCGACTTAAATAAAATGATGGCTATGAATTTTTCACAGCTAATTTTATTAGAATAAAAATGGATCGATCATTTTTCTAAAATAAACATATAAAAAAATAGTACCAATGTCCTGCTGATGTGCATTTTGAATAAATTTTGATGATTTATAAGAAAGTCTAATCGTTACTAATAAAGATTGATAATTTGTATTAAAGTTTGATATAAATCCCGTTGTTATAATGCAGGATTATTTCTTGTAAAGCTGACGGGGCAGGTTTGGTAGACCATCTACTTTTTGTTGATGGTCTTTCTTGATATCTTTTATTTATATGAATTTTCATAGCTTTGAGGGTATTTCAAAAATATACCTTGATGGGCATGGGGTCGAATAGATTAAAAAATAATCCTAACAACCTGAGAGGACTCACATAACCAAGATGCAGTGATGAAAAACTCATGTTTGCAGTGCAAAGCTAACAGCCTGAGAAGCCATTCCTCGTTAGAATGACTTCTTTTTTCTTAAATGCTAAAGATTACGCTTATTTATTGAATTGAATTTCCTATATAAGGATCTTGACTTTGCAAGTAGTTAGAAAATTGCTGAACGGATTGTTGAATATTTTGTGGACTTTCTTTGACAAAACCGTACCAACCGTTTTTAAACATTAAGTTATATAGATCGCGCTGACAGTTTTCCGTTTCTTGGCAAACAGACGCAATTGTACGATACAACGATTCATGGCTTGCTTCTTTCAACGCAACCGAGTACGAGGATGTTAAATATTTTTCCGTAGTTAAGGCATCGTTTAGAAAATCTCTATCGTTCATTTGTGGCGTCTTAGGAACTGGTGTTTGAGGATTTTTAATCCCGTTTGGAATATTTTTGTTCACTATAGTCTCCTCCTTATTGACTCATACTTTGTGAAGGTTGATTCAAATACTGTTGCATCTGTTGAAGCAGCTGTTGATAGTGTCAATCGTGCATTAGTCCAGCTTGTTCAAGCGCTGCCTTTACATGCGGATTTTGAGATTGTTGAGCGAAAAAATGAATTTTTTTCATCGCAAGTAAATTCCAACTTAACATATCCGTTAGATAAAGATGATCCTTTGTTGACATTATTTCAGGCGGTTCCGTCATTACAGCTTGTTGATTATCTATACTCGTCCGCTGTTGTTGCATTATATGCCCTCCTCGTTGAAAATGTTTTAATCTTTGATTAGATTGCCACAAAACTGATATAAATATGCTGAAATAAAGCCTAAATTAAAGAATCTGCAATATTATATGTCGGCATTGGAATGATATGTTGAGGGGGCTGCTGTTGTATTCCTGCTGGCCTCGATAAACATTATATAATTTACACATTCACATCAAAAAAGTATGGAGCGCTTCCCGTATTGCTAATAACATATCGGGGGTGATTTCATATTAATCAAATACAAATTAGAGGCTTTGGATATAATCAATTAGAAAATCCTTCTCTTAATAACGGGCTATGCTCATTAGGTTATCAGGAAGCTCCGTAACTGGTAACGTATATGAGCACTTCCTTACATAAATCTAAGCATCTACTATTTCTAAAAAGTGCAATGTTTGTTCTTGTACGAAGAAGGAATATTCTCCAAGAAAATTGATATCTGCTGAATTGTTTAAGTACCATCCTTCACAATCCCTTTATTTATATTCTAATAAAAGGATGAAACCATTGCGATTCCATCCTCATCTGTTGAATTCTCAGTGTCATTACCTTTGATTTCGAATTTAAGGATCTTCTTTTTATCAACCAGATACGACAGCAGAATTCATGAGCATTCAGCGTGATAGAATAAAATGACAGATATATGGTGAGAAGGAACAACTTCCTGTGCTTCCGATTCCAAGAAATTTGGTGCGTGGGACCAAAATCTAATGGCTGAATGGCATATTCGGTATAGGGGCAGAGGTGTAATGATTTACTGGCATGTGGCTAAATATCTACTCTCAATTAAAATCATGCTCTTCTTCTGAGGTAGCGTCTTGCGATGTATTCGATAACTGTTCTAGATATCTCACTTTTAGTATGAGGGAACCTAGCTTCGTATTGGAAAAACTTAAACATGACAGCAAATCCCAGCTTTGTGTTTCCTCTTTTTAGTTGAATCAACTCTTGTTCATCAGACTGAGGATAAAGTGATCAATTAGTTCATCTAATTCCCAATTCCTTTTCAACTTTTCCCCTCCCTTTGCAGCTTACGATATAGAGTCATACGGGAAATCCCAGCCTTTTCGGCAGCATCTGTCCGGCTCATCCCCTGATCTATGAGATATAGGGCATAACTGATCTTTTCCTCATCAGCTTTTGGTCTTCCAGGAAATTTGCCCCGTTTTTTTGCAGCTAAAATACCTTCCTTTGTTCGTTCGGAAGTGAGATCTCTCTCAAATTGTACAATTCCAGCAAAAATAGTAAACAACATTTTTCCGTGAGCTGTTGTTGTGTCCAGCCAAGACTCCTTTAAACTTTTTAAATGCGCCCCTTTTTGGGCAATGAGTTATGTAATCTCAATCAGATCCTTTGTGGAACGGGATAAGCGAGTTAAATCCGTTACAACAACAGTGTCTTCTGGTCGAAGAAACTCTAACATACGGTTCAACTCTGGCGGATCCCGTTTCGTTCCTGTGACTTTTTCAAAAAAGATACGTTCACACCCAAATTCTTCAAGTTGCTTTTTTGGCGATCCAAATTTTGATCAATGGTAGAAACGCGCATGTAACCAAATTTCATTTACACCCTCACCTTTCAGCATAATTGTACCAAAACTACCAAACAATTAATATTGTTACAGAATATTTTGTTACATATTTTTGTTACGTGATTAATACTAGATTGGCAGACAAAATATTACTATTCACACCAAAGCTGCACAACAAACACAACAAATCGTTGATCAAATCACCCAACGTACGCAACAGATGCAACAAGAAGAACCTCAATATAAACAACAATAATGGAGAAATGTTTTGATGTATATAAAAAGTAAGAATTTTCATGGCTACATAAAGTTCTTTATTAAATCGTTAATATAGAGTCTCCACCACTCTATATTAAGCGGTGAATATATATATTAAACAACACATACTCCTAATTGTTAATACCACAATTTAATGTCGTTGAAAAAGGTTGGTTGTTTTTTTGAGCTGCCTTTACTTTTAAGATGAAGATTCGGTGAAGAGTTGTGGATAAACCAATTCGGGGAATCTTGGTAAAAGTGCCTATCCTTAGGACAGTCGCGGAACGTATTATAGATCGAGGTCTATCCAATGAATTTAATAGGGCTGTTTTTTTGAAGAAAAAGAACATGGAAATATGCATTTCCTGTGAATATTATTTCTGGAAAAGCCAACTTTCGGTATTACCCAGGGGTTCATTTCGTCTTAGTGGACGGTACTGTCCAGAATGTTACCCTAAAGTCTTAGAGGAATATACCAAACTTTATTGGAGCAACGCCCAAGTCGCTGACACTACCTTTTGAAATATGTTCATAAAATGGCTTATAAAAAATAAAAGTTAAATGGGGTGTTGTCCTCTTTTGAAGGTTATGAGGAGATGTACCTGTTGCAATAGATATTTTTGGAAAGGCAATACAACACTGATATCAAAAAATGATCTGACTTGTCTTAACTTACTACCATAAATGCTTTTTAAAATTTCTGAAGGTATATTAAAGCGGACCTTAAAACCTTTGGCCTCGTCAAATGGAAAATTGTTGTTTTCACAATGCGTTGATATCCGGATAATGAGCAGATTTCCTTGTGCGCTCATGGGTAAGTCTTGGAAGAAGGGTTATGTAACAATTCAATCTTCTTTTGTCCCACCAAATATGGTTTTTCCTTTTATTTGAAGGAACCCGGTCATGCATTAGAGTTTACTGATAATTATAAATTACCGGAAAACCCTAATGCTGTATAAAATGGGGAATTGGAGGGTATGATCCCCAAAAAATAAAGTATTCCCGAAGAAAAACTAATTATCCATAAATCTATTATCTTCATTTTAGATCTTTTATTTATTCCTCTGCCTATCTAACTTTTTTACTACATTCTTAACTTTAAGATGACAACATATTATTAGAGTAAAAGGACAGGACAAGGTGATTGTTATTTTTCAAAAATTTTTGGCCACTATCATTGGAAGCTTACTAGTAGGAATTGGGGTAAATGGTTTTCTCATGCCTAACCATTTAATTGACGGTGGAATTCTTGGAATTGCATTAATACTTCATTATTACTTTGATTTTCAGACAGGAATAACATTGGTGGCTTTGAGTCTCCCTATTTGTATATTCGCATCAATGAATGAAAGGGGGTATTTATTTAGCAGTTTACAGGGGCTGTTGATCTCATCCTTGTTCATTGATTTACTTGCGCCTCTTCGTTCTCAATTCTCTACCTCCCACCTTGGCAGTGCATTAATAGGCGGAATAATTATTGGAACGGGTGTAGGTTTAATGTTTCGATATAAGACTAGCGCTGGAGGAACTGACTTACTTGCTAAAATCATTTCCAAAACCTTTTCCTTAAATATAGCACTGGTAATTATATTCATTGATGGACTCATTGTTTTGGCGGGTTTTACCGTACTGGAATTAGACAGTTTTCTTTATTCATGCATGGCCATTGCCGCTGTAGGTCTAACAATTTCCTTAATCGAAGGGGATTAATTTAAATTAGGGATAATTAAGTAGAAGGTTGTAACTCATTATATTTGTCTCTATACATATTTGCCTTGGAACGCCGTGTTTTTTTATGCAGAGGTGCAGCCAACAAACTGCATTTCGCGCGCTAAGCAAAATCATACAAATAAAAAAAGCTAAGTATCCTTACGCTAAGGATATTTAGCTTTTGATTATTTCTCCCATGAAAATCCTTACTCTTTTACAAGGTAAAGTCCCCTATAGAAATCTTATTCTAATGTGTGCACCTTTGCTCTTACTGTAACTTTAAAATAAAGTTTGATAATTTGTAAAAAAGAATGATTATAATGGACCCAAGAAACTAGACACGAAATGAGGAGATGTTAAAGTAGGTTTATGAAAAGAAATCGATACACACCAGAGTTTAAATCTCAAATCGTGCTAGAGGTCCTAAAGGAAGAAAAAACCATGAATGAAATCGCTTCATCTCATGGAATTCACGTCAATCAAATTAGACAATGGAGAAATGCATTTCTTGAACAAATGCCTGTGATCTTCGCTAAAGAAAATAAAAAAGCGGATCAAATGAAGGCGGAATATGAAAATCAAATTGAAAACCCCTACGCCGAGGTTGGCCGTTTAACCACGCAATTGTCGTGGCTTAAAAAAAATCTGGAATCAAGGAGTAGGGCCGAGCGTATTCAAATGATTGATTGGGATGATAAAGAGCTGCCAATCACTACCCAGGCTCAGCTGCTTGGGGTCAATCGTACTAGCTTGTATTATAAGCCTTATTTATCAAGCACAAGATTGATGAAATTTATACCAAGCATCCCTATTTTGGGTCCAGGCGAATTACTGTTGTTCTAAACAACAATGGATTAAATATTAATCGCAAGGCTGTACAACGCCATATGAGGGAAATGGGCATTGCAGGGATTTCTCTTGGCCCTAACCTTAGTAAACGCAATCTTGAGCACCGGATCTATCCGTATCTCCTTAGAAATTTGGCCATTAGCCACCCTAATCACGTCTGGGGTATTGATTTACCTATATTCGCCTCCAACGTGGCTGGATGTATCTTGTGGCTCTGATAGACTGGTATTCTCGCTTTGTCGTTAGCTGGGAGCTAGACCAAACACCTAGAGATTGACTTTGTCTTGGAAGCAGTGAAACGGGCTCTGTCGGTGGGACAGCCAGAGATCTTAAATAGTGATCAGGGCAGCCATTTCGCCAGTCCCCAATATACTGGATTACTGCTGGACAAAGACATCCGAATTAGCATGGACGGTAAGGGAAGAGCCCTTGATAATATTGTTTGACGAAGGGGTCCACTTTAAAAGCTTACTAAAGAGTAAGCTTAACCCTTATAAACACTATCACATGTTCCGGGTTTTGGTTCATAAAAACAATGTTCTTTAAATTGACCAGTATGAGGTTGACCGTACCATGTTGGAGGACATGGACCATGTGGATTAAAATACCATAGTGCAAATTTCGCCGGGTGATCTCTCCAACCATTTATATTTTTTTGTGCTAATCTTCTTTCAGAAGTTCTTGATCTTTGATAAAATACATTCCCTTTTTGCACTGCTTCAAAAGAAAAATTTCCTCCTTGTACTTGAAATATTACATCATGAACAGTGGTTACACCTTTGAAATCTAAGCATTGTGCTACAACACGATTTATTATTACATTTCCAACATATAACATTCCTTGTTTTCCTTCACCTTCAGCTTCTGCTCTCATCATTCTTGCCATTTCGTCCACTTCATAACTTCGATAATTTACTCTTGGCATTTTTCCACCCCCAAAATATAGTATGAAAAAAGCCTACATTCATGCTTAGTTTTTAAAGCTTACAGTTTTTAAGTAAAATGAAAACTATGGCATTCTTTTTATACCTTTATTCAACTGCTTATTTAGTGCAATAAGAAAAAGCCCCAAACCTGGCAGCTCAATCTTAAACTAATGCACCCCGTTACTTTCTGTAGTACTTACTAAATAAAAATGGCTAAAGTAAAGCTTTATATGTATAAGATTTTATATATATAGTGCAACCGTTTTAGTTTTTAAAAATTCCCGCCATTTTGCTATAAATTCACAATTTGATAATTTGTTAAAAAGCGCTTTTTTACTATGACTAAAATCATTAATGTATTGAAAACCATAAAGAAATAATGCTCTTAAAAAGTTAATTGCTATGTATTGAATTCTTGTTAATTTTACTAAGGAAGCTATTTTATAACTTTTTAAATATTTTAATCCTAGGAAGGTAAATAAAATGTGAAGTATAGTATTAGAAATTAAATACAATGGAAATTTACTAAAAGTCATTTTTAACATCCAAAGGCTAGTGACCAAGTAAGGACCAAAATTAAAAAAATTCATGCTATTTAAGGGGGGGAATCCCTTTATAAAATCTCCACCATTTTTCATTTTCACCAAATATATCCAATGCTTTTGTCAATGTAACCATAAATATTGCAGATGGGAAATATTTTTTAAATGCACTCCTACCTAGGAAAGGTACGGTTAACCAAGGAAGAATTAGTATAGTATTTCCATTCGACTTCTAAAGAAATCTTCAATTATTTCGTCTTTGATTAAAGTTCTTCTTCAACAGGGCACGTTAGTTTAACAAAATAGCACTTTTAAGTGTGTTTCTTAAATTTAGATATTGTTGTGTTACATGAGATCAAATGAAGTAAAAAATAAAGATAAAAATGATTTAGCTTTCTATAAAACACTTAACAGTACGCTTTAAATTTAATAATAAACTTATGAATATGCTTCCTAAATCCGCGTAAAATAACAATTCCCATTTGATTTTGCAGATATTGAATAAAATGATGTAAAGATATTTATAGAAAAGGGGCTAAAAATATTAAATAACTTTTAGGGTGAGGAATTTTAAGACTGGGCTAAAAAGCCACACTCAAAAAAATACCAGTCATCCTAAAACAATTAAAAAGATATGCTAAAAAATGATTAAATTTTACGTTAAACTTTGGAGTGGTATAATGAAAAACTCAAAATTATTTTTACTGTAACCTAAATAAAAGGGAATAAAGGTCACTAGTGAATAAAAAAACTTTAAAAACGAACACTAAATTGACTATCTCCTGAAAGGTTGTGTTTTTCTTGAATCAAGAAACAAAAGTAGCAACCGAACTTCAAAAAATGATGATCTGGAACCTGGTTCCAGTCTCAGCTCAAGAAGATATAAATGAGATTTGCAACAGTCTAATGAATGGGTCTGTCACACTGAATGAGTTGGAAAATCGAGATCCGTTTGTGGTAGAAATCATCGAAAAAGCAATGAATCAAGCAGGAAAAGTATAATGGACCCAAGAAACTAGACACGAAATGAGGAGATGTTAAAGTAGGTTTATGAAAAGAAATCGATGCACACCAGAGTTTAAATCTCAAATCGTGCTAGAGGTCCTAAAGGAAGAAAAAACCATGAATGAAATCGCTTCATCTCATGAAATTCACGTCAATCAAATTAGACAATGGAGAAAGGCATTTCTTGAACAAATGCCTTTGATCTTCGCTAAAGAAAATAAAAAAGCGGATCAAATGAAGGCGGAATATGAAAATCAAATTGAAAACCTCTACGCCGAGGTTGGCCGTTTAACCACGCAATTGTCGTGGCTTAAAAAAAAATCTGGAATCAAGGAGTAGGGCCGAGTGTATTCAAATGATTGATTGGGATGATAAAGAGCTGGCAATACCCAGGCTCAGCTGCTTGGGCTCAATCGTACTAGCTTGTATTATAAGCCCGTCGAGCCTTCTCCTGAGGAAATATTTATCAAGCACAAGATTGATGAAATTTATACCAAGCATCCCTGTTTTGGGTCCAGGAGAATTACTATTGTTCTAAACAACAATGGATTAAATATTAATCGCAAGGCTGTACAACGCCATATGAGGGAAATGGGCATTGCAGGGATTTCTCTTGGCCCTAACCTTAGTAAACGCAATCTTGAGCACCGGATCTATCCGTATCTCCTTAGAAATTTGGCCATTAGCCACCCTAATCACGACTGGAGTATTGATATTACCTATATTCGCCTCCAACGTGGCTGGATGTATCTTGTGGCTCTGATAGACTGGTATTCTCGCTTTGTCGTTAGCTGGGAGCTAGACCAAACACTAGAGATTGACTTTGTCTTGGTAGCAGTGAAACGGGCTCTGTCGGTGGGACAGCCAGAGATCTTAAATAGTGATCAGGGCAGCCATTTCACCAGTCCCCAATATACCGGATTACTGCTGGACAAAGACATCCGAATTAGCATGGACGGCAAGGGAAGAGCCCTTGATAATATTGTTACAGAGAGGTTATGGAGAACGATTAAATATGAGGAGGTTTACTTAAAAGATTACGAGAGTCCAAGAGAAGCAAGGAAAGAGATTAACAATTTTATCCACTTCACCATCAAACTTCTCTGACGAGAAGAACTGCGCGTATGGCACAAGACGGGAACAGTCATCAATATAGGCTATTAAAAAGGTCTTGGTCTTTTTCCCATTATCCTGAACAAACGGTCCGTGGGATAAATCCGCCTGCCACAACGCGTTTACTTTTTCATGAGAGAATCTTTTTCTCTCCGGTGTTGCTAATATTTGTCTTCCTACAAGGTTGTGTTTTTTTAATAATCGGATTATAGTAGAGTAAGATATTTCGTTTTTTGGGATTTCTCCATGCTCAATTAGTTGTTCGTAGAAAACGCTAACTGGCATTTGGAGATTTTTTTTCATATTTCTAGGATTTGATCCTGGTCATCGGGGGATAACCTTCGAGAGTTTCCTTTGTCACCACGCTTCTTTGGTTTTAATGCCTCAAATCCTTTTCGTCTATAATGAAGTAGCCACTCTTTCATTGTT
>NZ_JAMBNQ010000042.1 GCF_023715155.1 Neobacillus mesonae | reverse complement strand
TATGAAAGACAAATTCCTTCCCAAATTCCAAATTCTGTCCTTCATCGAAGTTATGAAAGACAAATTCCTTCCCAAATTCTAGATTCTGTCCTTCATCGAAGCTATGAAAGACTACTTCCTTCCCAAAATCTAAATTTTGTCTTTCATCGAAGCTATGAAAGACCATTTCCTCCCAAAAAACTAAATTTTGTCCTTCATCGAAGCTATGAAAGACCATTTCCTTCCTAAAATCTAAATTCTGTCCTTCATCGAAGCTATGAAAGACCATTTCCTTCCTAAAATCTAAATTTTGTCCTTCATCGGAGCTATGAAAGACAATTTTCCTTCCAGAAATCTAGATTCTGTCCTTCATCGAAGCTATGAAAGACCATTTCCTTCCTAAAAACTAAATTCTGTCCTTCATCGAAGCTATGAAAGACAAATTCCTTCCCAAATTCCAAATTCTGTCCTTCATCGAAGTTATGAAAGACAAATTCCTTCCCAAATTCTAGATTCTGTCCTTCATCGAAGCTATGAAAGACTACTTCCTTCCCAAATTCTAGATTCTGTCCTTCATCGAAGCTATGAAAGACTACTTCCTTCCCAAAATCTAAATTTTGTCTTTCATCGATGCTATGAAAGACCATTTCCTTCCCAAAATCTGAATTCTGTCCTTCATCGAAACTATGAAAGACTATTTCCTTCCCAAAATCTGAATTCTGTCCTTCATCGAAGCTATAAAGCCAACTTCCTCTTAAAATCTTCATCGAAGTGACGAGAATTGGAATCACTCTTTTGCTTTGATTCTAGATCTCATAAACTTCTTGTACAAAGTGGTCACCGATATTTTTTACCTTTGCATCTGCGTTAGCCATATTTTCCACCATAGAGGTTTTCCCTTTCCTATCAAATTGCCACAAAGAATCATTAAGATCATGCTTTGGAGAACTAAATGTAAGAATGAAATTAAATTCTTGTGAAACCACCAAAATCTGTCGAACTGGCTTTTCACCGGTTGGGGTTAACACGCGGATAGTTCAGTTGAACCTGCAGTAAAAATGCTTCATACCTCGGATACTTCGGTTGAACCTGCAGATAAATTGCCTCATACCGCTAATACTTCGGTTGAACCTGCAGATAAATTGCCTCATACCGCTAATACTTCGGTTGAACCTGCAGATAAATTGCCTCATACCGCTAATACTTCAGTTGAACCTGCAGATAAATTGCCTCATACCGCGGATACTTCGGTTGAACCTACAGATAAATTGCCTCATACCGCGGATACTTTGGTTGAACCTTCATTTAAAATGCTTCATACCTCGGATACTTCGGTGGATCCTGCAGATAAATTACTTCAACCCGCGGATATATGGTACTAAGCCGCAGATAGGATAACGGCCGATAGAAAAGAAAAAGCTAAGTGTCCACTTTCAAATAAGTAAACACTCAGCTTTTACAACCATTTTATTCCCTATTAAAGCATGAAATTCCCCTATAATGGAACAGTTAAGGAATTACCCAAACATGGTTTCCTTCACCTGCAGCTTTAATAGATAACTTTCCAATTATGATTACAGCTTGCTTCAACAGTTCCTCTTTTTAGAAAAAAATCTGCTAGGAGCTCTGTCATGTCAATCTGAATTTCTTTTATTATTGGTTTGTCTTTGAACATTATAAAATCTCCACCACCGCCAGCGCGGTAGTTATTCATAACTACATCATATTGTTTAGAAAGATTCAGAGGTTTGCCATTTCGAGTCAGATTTTGCACTCGGTTTCCTGCTGGTTTTGTAAGGTTTAATTCGTATTCGATTCCTTCCCACATATCATAGTTATAATGTTGGGGCTTCGGCTCAATAAAAGTCGGATTGACTTTTATTTTTTTATTTTCATCCAAAATGAAATAGGTCGCACATTTTTCTAAGGCATCTTTGATATCCTGGCCAGATATTCGAATGACTTTTAATGTATTTGGATAAATATAATTAGACACAATATCCCGCATCGTGACATGTTCTGAGAAGCCTGGTGATTCATTGTGAAAAAGAGCGGTATTGGAGATGTCTACTCCCGTTGCATCCATTTGTACTTTATTGATGAATTCAATTAAAGGATGATCGCGAAGCCTTACATTGAAGGCATCACCAATGCTCATATCTCCAGTAATCTGACCAATCGGTTGATCAAGCCACTCCTGGGTTTGTTTTTCAAACTCCTCCGCCAGCTTTAGAATATCCTGGTCAGCTGCCGTATCATGATCGACTTCTAACAACTCGGAAGAAGTAATTACCACTTTCCAATTCCCATTTTGGCGTTGAAATTGAAGTTTTACTTTTCCAACTGCCTGGCCATTACATCCAGGCTGAACTACTGTTACTCCATTCAGCTTTGAGGCAATACGCCGGTGCTGATGTCCAGTTAACAATACATCGATACCTTCGATTTCATGGCAGATCCGGCAGCCCTGGTTTTCGCCGGTTAATGATTCTGTAGGTTCTCCTGATGAAAGGTCTCTTTCAAAACCTCCATGATAGGAAACCACTAATAAATCAAAATCTTCATTTTCTCTTATAGAATGAACCCATTTTTTCGTCGTTTCAAAAGCATCAACAAATGTTAATCCCTTGATATGACTTGGATTCTCCCAATTTGGGATATAATGTGTGGTGATTCCCAGCACCGCAATTCGCAGCCCATTGGGAAATGTTTTTATAAAATAGGGGGGGCCGAATGCGGGCTGATTTGTTTCATCGTCGATAATACCAGCAGAAAGCCAAGGGAATGTTGATTCTTCAATCGATTTATTCAGTAAACCCAATCCATAATTAAATTCATGATTTCCAATGATTGCGGCATCATATTCCAAGTGATTTAAAATACTAATCATCGGATTTTTTTTCCGATTAAGGAACTTAGCGTAATGATAGGTTAATGGGGTCCCTTGAATTACATCTCCATTATCAATTAGCAGTGTATAATGAGTATTATTTTTCTCTTGGTTGATGAGGCTTGCGACTTTTGCGATACCCAAATCTACTTCTTTATTCGTTCCATAATCGATTGGATAAACATTCCCATGAATATCACTTGTTTCAAGGATGACCAGCTCACACTGATCCGTTTGCTTTTCCATTTTTCAACCGCCTTTTCCTCAAAAATATCCGTGTTCATTATACCTTTTAAAAATAAAATATTACCTTAAATTACAAAATTAACAAATACTATACAATTTATTTACAAAAATGTGACTATTTTGGTGCTATACTTCTCTTGCATAACAAAACTATTATTTTCATGGAGGTTTCTAGATGTTTAAGTTTAAGAAATTCGCTGCCTTTGGCATGTCTTTAGCCATAACTGCGGGTATTTTAAGTGCCTGTGGTACTTCGAAGGACACTGCCCAAAATGCTGCAGCGGCCAAAAGTTACGTTCCGGAAACATTAACGGTTCAATTTGTTCCATCTCAAAATGCTGGTACATTAGAGGCAAAGGCAAAACCACTAGAAAAACTACTTAGTGACCGCCTTAACATTCCTGTAAAAGTAAGTGTTTCAACTGATTATAATACAATTATTGAAGCAATGGCTTCCAAAAAGGTAGACATTGGCTTCTTACCGCCAACTGCTTACGTAATGGCGCATGACAAGAAGGCAGCAAATGTATTGCTTCAAGCACAGCGGTACGGGGTAGATGATCAAACCGGTCAACCTACCACAGAATTAGTAGACTTTTACAAATCTATGTTTATTGTGAAAAAGGATGCCAAAATTAATGATATCAAAGATTTGAAAGGTAAAAAGATTGCTTTCCAAGATGTAACTTCTTCTGCTGGTTATGTATGGCCGGCCGCTTCATTAATGGATGCTGGTATTGACCCTACAAAAGACGTTCAAGGAATTACTGTAAAAGGACATGACCAAGCTGTACTTTCTGTTCTTAATGGTGATGTAGATGCAGCCGTCATTTTCCAAGATGCACGTAATATTGTTAAAAATGATTATCCAAACGTCTTTGATGATACAAAGGTGATTCAATTTACTGAAAAAATTCCGAACGATACCATTTCTGTTCGTTCTGACATGAACAAAGATTGGGTAAAGAAAATACAAGATGCTTTTGTTGCAATTGGTAAAGATTCAGAAGGACATAAAATTATCCAAGACATATACTCCCATGAGGGTTATACACCATCAGATGATAAAGTGTTTGATATCGTTCGCGACTATGCAAAGAAAGTAAAAACAGAGTAATACAATTACTACTAATAAAAATTTGCCAGCCAGTAGTTTACAAGATTACTGGCTTGATTTTTTTGCTAATACGTTTCAATTAGCAGTTTGATTTTACGTAAAGAAAGTTGGTATAAACATGATTGAATTTATAGATGTCTCCAAGACTTATCCCAACGGTTTCCAAGGTCTTAAAAAGATTAATTTAAAAATTGAAAAGGGCGAGTTTGTGGTCATTGTCGGATTATCTGGTGCCGGCAAATCAACATTACTCCGCTCAATAAATAAATTAAACGAGATTACAGATGGAGAGATTTTGATTGACGGTATCTCCATAACAGATGCTACAGGGGCCGATTTAAGAAGAATCCGTCGTGATATTGGGATGATATTCCAAAATTTCAACTTGGTAAAAAGGTCAACCGTGCTTCGGAATGTTTTGTCAGGGCGTGTAGGCTATCATTCGACATGGAGAACCATTTTCGGTTTATTTCCGAAAGAAGATGAAAATCTTGCCTTTGATGCATTGGAGCGCGTGAATATTTTAGACAAAGCCTACACAAGGGCAGATCAGTTATCTGGCGGCCAGCAGCAGCGTGTATCGATTGCCCGGGCCTTAGCTCAAGAAGCAAAGATTATTTTAGCTGATGAGCCTGTTGCCTCTCTAGATCCGTTAACGACAAAACAGGTTATGGATGACTTACAAAGAATTAATCAGGAATTGGGGATTACGACCATTGTTAATCTTCACCACGTTGAGTTAGCAAAAGAATACGCAACGAGAATTATTGGCATGCGTGCGGGTGAGGTTGTTTTCGATGGACCTGCAGCTAAGGCAGATGATGAAACATTTGCTGAAATTTATGGGCAAGGGATTAAAGAAAGTGGGCTATTAGGAGAGAGTGTGTCATGAATCCAGAACAAAAAAGGACTATTCCTCCATCTCCTAGTAAAATCAAAGGATATATAACTGCCATACTCTTTATTATTTTAATTTGGGGTAGTTCTGTCAAAACGGAGTCTTCTATAGGCGAGTTTATTGTTGGATTTCCCAATATAATGGATCTTCTGGGGCAAATGTTTCCTCCTAATTGGGGCTATTTTAATAATATAACGGATGCTATGCTGGAAACGATTCGTATGGCCGTCATTGGGACAACATTTGGTGCGATCCTTTCCATTCCTGTTACTTTATTTTCTGCGAGTAACCTTGTGCAAAATGCCTGGATCTTTTATCCTGTCAGATTCATTTTGAACTTAATTCGCACCATACCTGATTTATTGTTAGCGGCTATTTTTGTAGCCATTTTTGGACTGGGGTCATTGCCAGGCATTCTTTCTTTAACTGTTTTCTCCATCGGTATCATCGCCAAATTAACATATGAAGCCATCGAATCCATTGATCAAGGACCGCTTGAAGCGATGACTGCTGTTGGAGCAAATAAAATCCAGCTAATCGTGTTTGGGGTTATTCCTCAAGTCTTGGCCTATTTTATCTCTTATATTTTGTATACATTTGAAATTAATGTACGTGCTGCTGCGGTATTAGGGCTTGTTGGTGCTGGAGGAATCGGATTATTTTATAATAAGACACTTGGCTTTCTTGAATATGATAAAGCGAGTTCGATTATTCTCTATACGCTAGTTGTCGTCTTATTCATTGACTTTATCAGTACAAAATTACGGGAGAAATTAATATGAGTGAAACAACAAGAATCATTCCAAAACCAAAGAAAAATAAAATCGGTCTCTGGTTCATTTATTCAGCCTTACTCCTCATTTATATCTGGGCTTTTTCCGGGATGGGACTCCCTGAAATAAAACAAACCGCTGGTCAGATCTCAAAAGCCATATTCAGCGGTATTTTCCATCCAGATTGGAATTATATCTCTGAGCCAGGCGGGGAAGATTTGCTTCATGGTTTACTTGATACGTTGGCCATCGCTATCCTGGGTACATTTATTTCTGCATTCCTTTGTATTCCGTTTGCCTTTTGGTCAGCAGCCAATATGAGTAAAGGCAGGGCCATTCCAAGTTTTGGGAAATTCGCACTCAGTTTTATTAGGACATTTCCAGAGCTTGTGATGGCGATTATGTTTATCAAAGCTGTTGGACCAGGCTCTTTCGCCGGTGTCTTAGCATTAGGCTTGCACTCAATAGGGATGCTGGGGAAATTATTCTCTGAAGAAATTGAAAATATGGACTCGGGTCCAACAGAGGCTTTAATAGCAACAGGCGCTAACCGCATTCAAACTCTTTGGTTTGCCATCATTCCACAGGTTATCCCTGGTTTTCTCTCCTATACTCTTTACCGGTTTGAAATTAATGTTCGGTCGGCCACCATTCTTGGTGTAATTGGTGCAGGAGGGATTGGTACCCCCCTTATTTTTGCTTTAACTTCAAGAGATTGGAATAGAGTCGGTATTATCCTTATTGGAATTATCGTTATGGTCACCATGATTGACCTGATTTCTGGTTACTTGAGAAAGAAATTTATTTAACTGAAAAATCCTGTACTGCATAGAAATTGTTTTTTGTTTTAACACAATACGAGAAAGGAATCAGTAAAAACGAATAAGGAAACCGAGAAAGGTAAGCTCACATAACAAGCTTACCTTTCGATATTGGGCCGGAACAGCCTCACATAAATTTTTCCAATCGTTATTCATTTATTTACTCCCCAAAGGCTGTTTTTTCCGTTTCAAATCTTTTACGAATGTTTTCCCTTGTTTAGTAAAGGGCGATCTTGCAAGTATAAAGCTAAGTCTGGGCAGTTTCCTTCAACAATTTCTTTTACAATCAATTTCGACAGCAATTGGCTGTAAACCGTTCCATTATCCCCAAAGCCAAATAGAAAATAGCTATTCGGATATTCTTCATATTGACCAATCATCGGAATGCCATCCGAAATACCTCCATAAAATGCTGCTAAGTAATAGGCTGGCTCAACTTTCATATCGGGGAACATTTTATTAAATTCTTCCACCAATTTTTTCTTCCTGTGAATCAGTTTACTATCGCGATCTTCAGGGTATGTCGTATTATCATCCAGTCCACCTATGATAATCCGGTTATCCCTGGTTGTACGCATAAATAAATAGGGACGAGCGGTTTCCCAAATGAGGGTTCTATTATACCATTGGGAAAGATCGTCGACTGGATGGGTTGTTACCGTATATGTACTAACATAGGATGCTTTTTTCTCCTTTTTGATTTCCATTCCTTCATATCCCGCTGCAAAAATAACAAAGCGTGCTTGTATCGAACAGCCAGTCTTGGTCGAAACTATAATCTTTCCTCGTTCTTCATCATAATGATAACCGTTCATTTCCGTATTTTCATATAGACGGGTCCCTTTTCTGGCGGCGTAATCCAATAGGGCATGGGTAAATCGGAAAGGATTGATTTCTGCATCGTTATAGGAATAAATAGCAGCATCCCTGCTAAAAGGATATTTTGCTTCAATCTCTTCCTTTGTTAAAAAAGAAAGTTCACAGTTATGCTGTTTTAAAAATTGATATTCTTTATTTAGACTTTCAACATCTTCTGCACAGCTTGCAGCATAAAGGGTATCTCTTCTGTTAAATTCACAATCAATGGCGACCTTCTTGGAGGCTTCTTCTATTTCATTAATGGCTTCTTTTAGCAACTGTAAATGACGAACAGTGTAATCTTCTCCAAAGGTGTTGACCAAATGTGTAAACATCTTTTCACCAGAGTATTGAAGTAAGGCTGTATTCGTACTAGTACTGCCGCTGCCGATGGTTGACTTTTCAATTAAAGCTACATCTACATTCGCATCAGCAAGATAATAAGCACATTGTGCTCCAGAACTTCCACCCCCAATGATTAATACGTCACAAGAGGTGTCTTCTTTTAATGCTGGGTATGATGGTGCATCAGGAAAGGTTGTAGGCCAATAATAGGTTCCAGATTGTAAATTCATTTATATCCCCCGGTTATAACAAAGTATAATGTTACTATATCCAATCTCATTTTTATGCATACAAAGAGACGCACTCATACGTGTGTGATGAATTGCAGGGTACCCGGCAAGCAATCGAACCAGAATACTATTTAGGTGATCATTCTTGGGAGAGTCCCCCTTTTTTCCTATCATAGAAACGGAGGCTAAGTGACAATCGTTATTTACTTGGTCACTAGAGGACAAGGATATTGGTTCCCTCATTTGAATCCCTTATGTTAAGTGAATCATCAGCTATCACCTCATTATTTTATCAGGAGCCCTTAAACGGCTGTCGATTTCCATACTTTCTCCATTTCTCTTAGCGTGTATTTCTCCCGTGATTTTTACAAAAATTCATACAAAAATTTACATTCGCTTAAAAATACATTGATATCATAGAATGTACATATCTAGAGAAGGTACAGTCATGGATCATCCCAAACCATTCAAATCATTTTCAGACATAAAGAATAGTCAAGTTTATTCTTATCTCATGTACTTAAATACCAGAAGAAGGAATGCAATTGACTATTATAAGAGTTTAAAAGAGTTGCAAAGCATTATGAAACATCATTCATTAAATACATTTTTTCAGTCTATTCTTAAATTAACATCAGGAGAAACGGTCGGTTATGAAATATTGAATCGTTCTAGTACAACAAAAGTATTCACGAACACCGAAACATTTTATGATTTTGTTGGACAATCGAATCAAGTGTTTTCATTCGAAGGTTTTTGTCGAAATATATCGCTTAAACGGTTTATTGAAAGACACAAAGAGAATATACAAGAGAAAAGCACATTGATCTTCATTAATATTCACCCTCATGTTTTACTAGACACTAATTATCACAGCGGTGAAACATATCAACTTTTATCCGATCTGGGAATTGAACCGACACAGGTCGTTTTTGAATTAACCGAGAAAAGTGCTGTTACAGACTTTCCATTGTTTGAAAAGGTTCTATCAAATTACCGCTCACGAGGGTTTCGAATTGCCATTGATGATGCAGGCTCAGGGTACAATAGTTTAAAAACATTCATTTATTTAAAACCTGAATTTATTAAGCTGTATTGGTCCCTTTTTCAAAATATCGATAAAAATATTGAACAACAGCAGTTGGTAAAATTAAAAATTGAATATGCCAAACAATCTTCTACTGAAATGATTGCAGAAGGAATAGAAAGGCTGGAAGAGCTGGCCTTTATTTGTGAACATGGAGTAGATTTTGTCAAGGATATGCTTTAGGTAAACCAAAAGAGGAAGTGGTGCCGGGGAAAATTCCAAAGTATTCTGCATCATAAAACCGCCTTACTATTATTTAATAGATAGAAAAGTGTGTAAGAAGAAGGATGAAAACTATGGTTGCTTTTATTGGTGATATTGTAGAACAGGTCCCTTGTGTTTCTCAATCAGAATTAAATAGTGAAGTAGATCAAATCTTTATTGATAATTCAAGCATACAAGGAATTGTTGTCGTAAATAATGAAGTTCCAATTTCACTTATATCAAGATCACATTTTTATCAAAAAATTGGTACTCAATATGGGTATCACCTTTATATGGGGAAATCGGTTGAATTAATAATAGCCCATTTAGATTCTCTCATTGTTGATTACTATCAACCTGTTACAGAAGTAAGCAAGCTGGCAATGGCAAGGGAAGAACAGAATCGTTATGATTATGTCATCGTCACAAAAGAGAATAAATATATCGGCGTGGTTAGTATTGAAAGATTACTAATGAAGTTAGTTGAAGTTCAAGTAGAATTTGCGAGCTTTTTAAATCCTCTAACAGGATTGCCGGGGAATCATATCATTGAAGCAAAATTAAAAGAAATGATTCAGGAAGAAAGGTTTAGCATCTTATATTTTGATTTAGACCATTTCAAAGCCTATAACGATACATATGGATTTCAAAAAGGGGATCAGCTCCTTGAATCTACTGCGGAACTTCTGAAAAAACATTATACCAATAAAGGATATTTTTTAGGACATATTGGCGGAGATGATTTTATTGCGATGATCCATCATCATGAAATCCAATCAGAATGCAATTTGCTCATTGAAGAGTTTGAAAAGATGATTAAAGAATTTTATACTCCTTCTCACCTTCTACAGCAATATGTCATAGCTGAAAATCGACAAGGTCTAATAGAAAAAGTACCACTTGTATCCTTATCTATTGCCATTGTGACCAATCAAAATCGTGTATTCCATAATGTAGAGGAACTTGTTGAAGATGTAGCTGCAATAAAAAAAACATGTAAGAATGTCCCTGGAAGTTGTTATGTAACGAATAGGTAGTTTTAAAAACCACATTTTTTGGTGAACCGAATCATAAATGAATTTTTTTAAAGGCAGCCATTTAGGATAAGTAGTTCGAATAATGTGGTGAATATCTAAAACCACAACACAAATAACATAAGAATTCGTTGCATGAATGACAAGTAATTAACAATATAACTAGCACACAAAAAAGCTCTTTAATATGGAGAGGTTGTACAAGTCGTTAAACGCTAAGGCAAGTTTGATAAATAGGCGGAGAAATTTCCCTTAAGTAACAAAAAACACTGAAAATAGCTAAAATAGACGGAGGGTTTCCGCCTATTGACTCAAAAAATGTGAAAATAGGTAATTTTGCTTTGGATAAGCGGAAAACCTCCCCTTATATTCCACGAAACGAGCTCCATTCTGCATATAGCGGAAAAATCTCCGCTTATTTTACCTTCGCCGGTTACCCAATTATGGATTAGACTACTTATGTTTCGAAAAAACCAAGTAGTTACCTACTTAAGTAAAAAACAACCTAGCAAATTGCATAGGAATTAACATAGTAATTAGCACATTGACAACAACTATTATCAATATGTTTTTTAGGCTGCGGCTTTGCTGGCTAATTAAAGTGGTTATAGCTCTAGGCCGTTGATATATAAGAGGAAAATAGGAGACAAAATCGTATGCGATTTTGTCTCCTATTTAACATGCTGTTTGGTATGTTTCTCCACCGAAACGGAACTACTTACATTTAGGACTGCTCTTTCGTCTTTTCTATTTCTCCCCATCAAAACACATGGATAATAATCTCACCATCCATTTGTTTAAAGATCCAGTGTCGGAATCCGCTTTTTATATTTCTCAATTAATTTTTGATTATGTTCATCACTGCCATCAATGTTGCCGCTTTTGAAAATCGGTGGGTCGAAATGGTTTTCAATCATAATGTCAATGGCTTCGACCATCATGGCATTTAAAATGGTCATGCCGATAATGGTGGAACCGGGGCCAAAGGGAGTTGGATAAGATTCATGCTCCATAAGGGCATCCCCCATTTCTATATGGTTATCAATCCATAGATCTGCCATTTGATACAGGTATTTGCCGCTTTTATGGCGGGAAGGCTGGGCTCCGGCATAGCTTAGAGAGGTAATGACAATGACGAAAGCACCTTGATTTTTGGCTATTTCTGCAACATCAATTGGAACCGGATTTCTGCCAGAGGTGGAGTTTACGATGAAAAGGTCATTGGGCTGGATGTCTACTTCTGACATGAATTCCTGGGCCAGTCCATTTTTCCGCTCCAATTGGGAAGAGCGGACCGCTCCATGATGCAGCATGAGTTTTTCAATAAAGATGGGGTTGATTGCAGCTAAGCCGCCAGCCCGGTAAAAGAGTTCTTCTCCAAACATATGAGAATGGCCGCAGCCAAAAACATGGATCACTCCATCTTTTTGAATACATTGTGCCGCTTTTTGCGCGGCTGCTTTTATTTTTTCCTGTTCCTCTTGTTCCACTAAATCGATTAAGTCCTTCATCTTTTGGAAATATTGGCTGAAGATAAAGATTCCCTCCTTAGGACCGGTTCATTGTAATCATAAATTTATAGCGGTCTGCACGGTAAGTTGATTTCACAAATTCAACAGGGGTTCCATTTTTCAAAAATGTATTTCGTTGAATCAGCATGACAGGTGAACCTGTTGAGATGTGCAAATGTTTCGCTTCAAGGCTGTTTGCGATAGATGACTCAATCGTCTGGGCGGCATGATGGATTCGCATACCAAGACTCTCTTCAATATAATGATAGATCGACTGGTTGACGATTTGTTCCGTTAATCCTTTGATTAGATTGGCCGATATATGGTTCACTTCAACCGCCATAGGCAGCTGATCCGCTAATCGAATTCGTTTGATTTCGTAGACGGGATCATATTCTTTAATCGACAATTGGCTGGCAATGGTGAGCGTTGCTGGAATCAGTTTAAAGGAAAGCAGTTCATTTCCCGGTGTGAGCCCCCTTGATTTCATATCTTCGGTAAAGCTTGTCAATCCTTGAAGGCCTTGTTCAATTTTTCGTTCAGCCACAAAGGTTCCTTTTCCTTGGATACGGTGCAGATAACCTTCGTTGACAAGCTGGGTAAAAGCCTGCCTCACTGTCATCCGGCTAATCTGGTGTTTTTCAGCATACTCTCTTTCCGGCGGAAGGACATCACCAGGCTTTAATTCACCCTTCTCGATTAATTCTTTAATATGTTCTTCCAGTTGATAATAAATTGGAATGGGAGAATTCTTATTAATCATGCTCACTGGTCTGCCTCCTTTCCCCAATCGAAGTGAAAAACTGTTTTTACAACTGCGGAATTTTGACCCCTTGAAGTGCTGGTTGATCTGCAATGATTGTAACAGATGGGTGATTCTTCAGCACAGAAGCAGGGAAGTTCTCATTTTCCTCTGATCCTACTAATTTGTGCATGGCTTCGTTTTTGTTTTCTCCTGACACTAGAAGAAGAATCTCTTTGCTTTTCATAATCGTTGATATTCCCATCGAAACCGCCTTCGTTGGCACATCTTCTACTCTATCGAAGAATCTCGCATTGGCATGGATTGTCGAATCAGTCAGCTGGACGATATGGGTTTTAGACTGAAAAGATGTTCCTGGTTCATTAAAACCAATATGACCATTGCTGCCAATTCCAAGGACTTGTAGCTCAATACCGCCGTTTTGGGCGATTAATTCTTCATAGCGCATGCATTCTTCTTGAAGATTCGATGCGTCACCACGGGGGATATGGGTATTGGCCTTGTTGATGTCAATGTGATTAAATAGTTGTTCATTCATAAAATATTGATAGCTATTGGGATCATCTCCTGAAAGCCCTACGTATTCATCTAAGTTAAAGGTGGTAACATCACGATAGGAGGTTCCATTTTCTTGATGATCACGAATTAAGTTTTTGTATGTCCCGACAGGTGTACTGCCTGTTGCTAATCCTAGGGTGATGCTGGGATTAGCGGTCACTTTTCCCATGATATATTTCGCTGCTCTTTCGCTCATTTCTTGATAGTCTTTTACTTCAATAATATTCATTTACTTTTCCTCCTTGTTAAATACGAGTGTTCCGCGGCAAAACGTCATCTGAACGTTAAAATCATCATCCAAGAGCACGATGTCTGCATCTTTTCCGGCCTTGAGACTGCCTTTTCGATCATACACATTCAATTGTTTTGCAGCGTTGGCGGACGTCATTTCAATGACCTCTTCTAATGTGCATCCAGTGTAGGTTAAGACATTTTTCACTGCATCTCCTAGTTTTAAAATACTTCCCGCAAGTGTGTCATCATGAAGGAGTGCTTTTCCGTCTTTTACCGTTACTTGCTGGCCGCCAAGATCATATAAGCCATTTTTTAGACATTTGGCCCGCATAGAATCTGTGATTAAAATAAGCCCTTCTTTTTGTTTCAGCTTATACGCCAAATCAATCATTTCCGGGCGGACATGAACTCCGTCTGCAATCAGCTCAGCGACTAATTCTTCTCGCAAAAAGGCTGCCCCGACAACACCAGGCTCACGGTGGTGCAAGCCGCGCATTTGATTGTACAGGTGTGTTAAGTGGTTGGCCCCTGCCTCAATCGCTGCGATCACTTCTTCATAGGTGGCATCCGTGTGTCCAAGAGAAGCGATGACCCCGTTCTCTTTCAAGTAGGAGATCATTTCTAAGCCTCCTGGCTGCTCAGGTGCCAATGTGACCAGTTTAATCGTTTCTTTTGCGAGGTCCTGCCATTTTTTAAATAGGGAAAGATCTGGATCGATAATATGCTGGATGGGCTGTGCGCCCGCTCTATTTTTATTCACAAAAGGACCTTCAAGATGGATTCCTAAAATTTCAGCCTGTCCATGTGAAGGTTGCTGCTGGATATATTGACCAGCATTTTGTAATGCCTTTTCAATTTGCTCTTTTTCTTGTGTCATCGTTGTAGCTAAAAAGCTTGTCGTACCTTCTCGCGGAAGTGTGGCAGCCATTGTGGTTAAGGCTTCTTCCGTTCCATCCATGACATCACTTCCATTAACCCCGTGAATATGGACATCAATAAAACCAGGAACGGCTTTAAAGTGAGACGGAACCGCAATGGTTTCACATTCTTCTTCATTGATTAGCTCATCTATTGATCCTAGTTCAAGGATTTTTTGATCTTGTATTTTGATATAGCCATTTTTAATCACTTTTCCTTCAGAATAAACTTCGATTCCTTTTAGTAATTGAGGTTTCATTTTTCATGACTCCTTTCAAATCACTTTCATCATAGCACTTAAAGAACTAGTTGTCTATACCAATTAAACCTCTTTTAATGCTCGTACTACCTTCAACTTCATTGATATTTTAGCATCCCAAAAGTCTTACCCCGCAAAATTGGTATAGATATTTAATTTCTAAGGCTCAATATAAAAAGCGTGCTGGACACGCCTTTTATATTGACTCCTATTCATAGTTTTATCCTAATAAAATTTTGATAACCGCTTTTTTAACTGGTGCAGCTTCCTGATTGATTTGGATTCCAGGCTTATGAACATCTTCTGGGAAAAAGATAGCGAACATTCCTGTTTGAAGGGTAATCGTGTCGCCTTCACCGGTAAATAACCAATAATCGTCCTTATTATTATACGGCTGCTTGACTTCCATCTTTTCGATATTGGCCACTTTGATTGCTTCCGTTCCATCAATCATATATTGAATATCTAAATATTTCTTATGGGCTTCCCAGTCGCCTTCATCTACAGATTTTGTATCATAGTTTTGAATCATTGCAAACACATTGTCCCCATCAATCACATGTTTCCCCACTTCCAACGTTTCTAAGTCTTGACGCTGGATAAAATCGTATGCTGCTCTCATGCCTTGATGGATGGCTTCATATTGTTTGAAATTTCGTTGATTGTCTAAAATCATTTGTGTGTATCCCCTTTTTCATTCACGCTGCCAGGTGCTTAACACCCATGAAACATGCTAATATAGCTTGTTTCCGATATTCTCGGAAATTTCCATCTTCACTTTTTCTGCTGCTTCATAGTTTTTCATCGTGATTCCGGTGCAAATTAAATCAATTAAATACAACTGGGTAATTTTTGCTACCAAGGAGCCGCTGTCCAGCGGACTTTCCTTCACAGATGTAAGTAAAATAAAATCTGCATACTTCGTTAATGGTGATTTAATATAGTTGGTTAAGGCCAGGATGGTCGCTTTCTTTTCTTTGGCAATTTTGACCGTGTCGACAATGTCCTTCGTACTCCCTGTCAAACTAATGGCAATCACCACAGAATTTTCTGTTAAAGAGCTTGCCCTCATGACTTGAAAGTGAGGGTCTGTCACAATGTCAGCATGTTTCCCTATTCTCATTAACCGATTTTGCATATCAAGTCCTGCAATCCCTGAGGACCCAATTCCGAAAATCACCACATCCTGTGAATGGTAAATCGCCTCAATACTATCTTCAAGGGCTTGTAAATCTAGCATATTATACGTATCTTCTATTGCATGCACCATATTGGTGCGGATCCGGTCGACATATGTTTCATCATTCGTCTGGTTCTCATCTTCTGAAATTTCTTGAGCAAGCAGCACTTTAAAATCTTGATAGCCCTTAAATCCCAGCTTTCGAAAAAAACGCAAAACCGTAGCCTCTGCCACTCCGCTGGCCTCTGATAATTCAGTTAAGGAGTAGTACAAAACCTTGTCAGAATTTTTCGCAATATACTCATGAATCTTATGATCTGATTTGGTGAAATTGTGCTTATGCTGCTCCATTAAAATGGATGGCTTTTGTGCTGAAACTTTTCTTGTGTCCATTGAAATCCCCTCATATTTACGTAACTGGATTCATATTTAAAAAATGCCTTGCTGCACCTAATAAATTGGCTTTGTTTTCATTCTCTGCAATCTTTATACTAAGCGGTTTCTTGAAACTTGGCATTACTTTTTTGGATAAGGATGACTCAATCCCTTGTAATAGAAATTCTCCTTGTGCAGATATGCCTCCTCCAATTAAAACAAGCTGGGGATTAAAGATATGGACAAGGCTCCCAATCCCTGTTGCTACATCGGCGGTCCATTGTGTATATAGATCAAGGGCATCTGGATGTCCTTCCTTTACCATTTCAAAAAATTGCTCCAATGGAATGGCCTTGCCAAACTTTTGTTCAACCAGCTGTGTTAAGGCCGAACTGGAAGCATATTGTTCATAACAGCCAGTATTGCCGCATGTACAGGGCTTGCCATTCGGATATAGATTAATATGGCCGATTTCCCCAGCTGAAAAGCTGGTACCTGTATAAAGTTTTCCATTTAAGAATAACGCACCGCCAATTCCAGTGCCAATTGTAACACAAAGAAAATCTCTTACCCCTTTGGCAGCACCTTGCCAATATTCACCTAAAGCCGTACAATTGACATCATTTTCTACCGTTACAGGTAATCCTGTATGCTGTGAAATCAACTCCGCCAGCGGTGTTCCGGTATATCCAGGAATCGTATCCGTTGCAAATACAACTGTCCCATGAATATTATCAATTTGTCCTGCAGAACTAATGGCAATTCCTTCTAATTTAGAATCCTTTAAAAGCTGATCACAAATATGCTTTACTTTTTCCACTAATACAGGACCGCCTTTAGAGGCCTCTGTCGGGATTGAATGAAGGTGTGAAAGTTCCCCTTGTTCTGTCGCAATCCCATATTTAATGGAAGTCCCGCCGATGTCGATCACCCCAAGCTGCATGTTCCTTCCTCCCTTTCATTCCTGACGAAACTTGAGAAAAAGGGAAAAACCCATAGCCGGTTTTTCCCTTTTTTTATGAGTAAAAATCCTTCTTATTGGGCTAAAAAGTGATACTCAATCGTTTCATCCTCTGTCATCGAAATAAACAAACGCTTGTTATATTCTTCCCGTTCTTCTTGATAATCCTCACGATAATGTGCGCCTCTGCTTTCTCTTCTCTCCAGCATAGACGTAAGCAAAATTTGCGAAAGCTTTAGAAAGTTTCTTGCCTTCACCATTTGTTTTCGATTTCGCTGTTGTTCAAAAAAAGCTCCAAGTTCAAGGGAAGCCTCCAACTTTTTAATTTCCTCAATTGCAGAAGACAGCCCTTCCTCATCACGCACAACATTGCCATGGTACCACATAATTTCTTTTATCCCGTCAATGACTTGATGCACTTTTTGCTCTATATGATTCTCTTGCAGCAGATTTTTGCCAGGATTGTGGAATCCAAACATTTTTTCAATCTGAGCCGCTGCCTCATTTTCAGTTATTTCAATTAAGTCCGTTTTACGTGTATACTGAACACAATCCATTGCCGCTCTTTTTCCAAATACCATACAGGCACCGGTAGAATTGCCGCCCAAACGATTAGCGCCTTCAATATTGCAGGAGAGTTCCCCAATGGCATATAAGCCATTTACACCTGTTCTGCCATACGTATCAATGTAAACCCCGCCATTGCTGGCATGGGCAAATGGAGCAATTCGGATTTCATCCTCCACCAGATGAATGTTTCTTTCTTTTAACCAATTCAAATACACGGTATAAAATTCTTCTTGATTTTCATACAGCTCATCGCGGTATAAGAGTCTAAAACCATCTTCGTTATGAGTAGCGATGATGTTTTTCATCATGGCGATATCAAAGTATTTGGATGAGAGTGAATGGGTGAATGGTCCATGGGTGCTCCGAATCTCTAAACATTCTTGTTTAGACAAGCCTTCCGGAAGAAATGGATCCAAAATGCTGTTTCCTGCCTCATCCACAATATCATCACAGTACATTAACGTATGTTCTCCGAAAAGCGTTTTATATTTTGGCGTTGTAATCCCAGGGATAAACTGAATATACTCCATATTCACAAGACGGGCCCCTGCTTCAAGAGCTAAAATATGGCCGGAACCATCAACATCATTCGGATTTAGATTATGCTTATAAATACTTCCAAACCCGCCTGTTGCCAGAATAACCGCCTTAGCTTCAACCATGACGAACTCATTATTTTCATCCAGCAATATGGCACCAGCTACTCGTCCATCCTTTTTGATCAAGGTAAGGACAATTGTTTTTTCCATAATGGAAAGATTGTCATAGGTACCAAAAATGGACCGTACATTTTCACGAATTTGATCCCAGTCACTTAATAGATAAATATCGCGTTCATGTTCAGCGAAGCAGGCCTTCCGCTCACCCTCTAATTTCTTCGCATGAACCCCGATATCTTGATATTCCTTCACTCGATCCGGGATTTCATTTACATAGACCTCAGCCAAGTCATGGCGGTGCATGCCCCGGCTGAGTTTTTCAATATCGTGAAGAAAGATTTCTTCGTCTTGTTCATCTTTTGTCACCTGTGTTCCAAGGGAAGCCTTTAAGGGATAAAAGCTTGAACCAGATGCTATTTGCATCTTTGTCACCAATAAAACCTTTACATTTTGATCGGCAAGTTCTTTACTCACTTTGATCCCAGATAAACCGCTTCCGACAACCAATACATCTGTTTGTACTTTCGATTTAATTTTTACCATTTTTACACCCTGCGATCTTAAACAGCTTTATTACGATCATAGAACGTTAAATCTGCCTCTTCCGCTTTACTTTTCTCTTTGAAAAGTAAGCTGAAGCCATAGCCTAATACAATAGAAACGACTAAGTTAATAATGGAATAGGCCCATAATGAAATATCAGTAAAGTAGGAAATATAAATCGCGACAACCGTTGTTCCTATGAAACCAAGCAGCGCACCTTTCGCATTTGCCCGTTTGGTCATGACGCCTAATGTAAATGTACCGCCAATAATACCTAGTACTAATCCCATTAATCCATTAAACCATGCGTAAGCATTACTTACATCGGTATAGACAAGAACAATAGCAAAAGCGATTGAGAAGATCCCAACAAAGGTTGAAACAGAACGAGCCATTTTTGTTCCTTTTTCATCTGTCATATCTGGTTTCAACACTTTTTGAATATCCAGCGTCCAGCTTGTTGCCACACTGTTTAAACCAGTTGAAAGTGTCGATTGGCCTGCCGCAAACAGCCCGGCAATTAATAGACCTGAAATACCAGCAGGCAATTGGGAAACGATAAAGTTAGCAAAAATTAAGTCTGCTTTTCCATCAGGCATTGGACCTGTTTGCTGCTTATAGAATGTATATAATGCAGTCCCGATAAAGAAGAACAATGTGGCGGTTCCAAGTGAAAGTATACCGTTTAGGAACGTCATTTTATTCATTTCTTTTAAGTTATCTGTCGTTAAATAACGCTGGACCATGTCCTGACTCGAAATATAGGAGAATGCTGTAGAAAGACCAGCACCTACAATTAAAAGGATCACACTATTATTGACAAAGTTTGGATCAAAAAACGGTGTATCCGTGAAAAACTTCGTATCAGCTATACCCGTTTTGAACACTTCTCCGATACCGCCTTTAATATAGAAGAGCAGCATAATCAGAGCAAAAATACCGCCGCCAATGAGAACCACACCTTGGATAAAGTCTGTCCAAAGAACGGATTTAATCCCGCCAAATGCAGAGTAAATCGTGGCAATCACACCCATGAACAGGATGATCCATACTGCATGAATACCTGTAACCGCTGCCAATGCCAGCGCAGGTAAATACATGATAATAGACATACGCCCGATTTGATAAATGATAAATAAGACACTGCCGATTACCCGCAATTTTACATCAAAACGGCGTTCTAAATATTCATAAGCTGTATCTAAATTCAAATTTCGATACACTGGTAAGAAAAAATAAATAGCGATTGGCACTGCAATAAATAAACCTAATTGAGCAAACCAAAGCTCCCATGTCCCTAAATAAGAGTTACCTGCTAATGATAGGAAGGAAATGGGACTCAAAAGAGTCGCAAATAAACTAACTGAAGTAACCCACCAAGGAATAGAGCCGTCTCCTTTGAAGAACTCTTTTCCTTGCATTTCTGTTTTGGCTACTGCCATACCCACCCATAAAATAAATAGCAGGTAGGCGAACAATATGATATAGTCGAGTATTGTAAATGTACCTGTCATGTTTCTACCCTCCCAGGTGTTAAATCATTAAAGATATTTTTCCGCAATTTGTTTTGCACGTTGAACTTTCTCTTCTGTCAACGCCTTCATTGGCTTCCTGCAAACACCTGCGTCAACACCTTTTGTTTTTAAAATCTCTTTGATCGTTGGATATAAGCCGTTATCTAGAATCGCAGCAATCAAGTCATTGGTTACTCTTTGAATTTCCCTGGCTTCTGCAATTTGACCTTTTTGCGCTAATTCAAAGATTTGTCTTGCACGGCTTCCATTTACATTAAAGGTACTGCCGATGGCTCCATCTACATTTAAGACGCTTGCAGAAAGCAGCATTTCATCAAAACCTGAGTAAATAAGTTTTTCAGGATAGGCATGACGAAGTCTTTCTAATAAGAAGAAATCAGGCGCTGTAAACTTCACCCCAATAATTTTTTCATTTTCAAAAAGCTCTCCAAATTGGTCAAGGTTCATACTTACCCCGGTTAATGCTGGAATAGAGTAAATAATCATTTTATTGTTAACGTTTTCTAAAATAGTATTATAGTAATCTTTAATCTCTTCGAAATCGAACTTATAGTAGAAAGGCGTTACAGCCGAAATCGCATCATATCCCAATTCGGTAACAAATTGAGCTAATTCAACGGCTTCATCAATATTTAACGAACCGATTTGAGCGATTAATGTTACTTGGTCTTTTACTTCATCTTTCACAATTTCAAAGATTTGTCTCTTTTGTTCTGTTGAAATTAAGAAGTTTTCGCCTGTACTGCCATTGATATACAAGCCGTCTACTTTTTGAACATCAATATTATAACGGATAATCTCTCTTAATCCCTTTTCATTTACCTGCCCTTTTTCATCAAATGAACACATTAACGCTGTGAATATCCCTTTCATGTTTAGCACCCTCTTATTTTTTATTTCTGAATTAAATTAGCATTGATTGCTTTAGCAAATTTTTCTGTTATTAATTTTGGACGTGTAATCGCACTGCCTACCACTACGGCATGTGCACCGATTTCTAAAGCTCTTCTGGCCTTATCTGGTGTATCCATATTTCCTTCTGCAATGACAGGAACTGAAACCTTGGACACGACTTGTTCCAACAATTCTAATGGGACAATTCCTTTTGAATAGGAAGTATATCCTCCCATCGTAGTCGCTACGATATCCACTCCGGCTTCTTCCGCTGCGATGGCTTCTTCCACTGTCGAAATATCAGCCATAAACAATTGATCTGGATACTTCCTCTTCACCTTACCAAAGAACTCCTGAAAGGTTTCCCCATTTGGTCTTACTTGTTTTGTCGCATCAAAAGCAATGATATCGACACCTTCCTCACAAAGCGCATCGACTTCCTTCATCGTTGCTGTAATATAGACATTACTATCCTCGTAATCTCGTTTAATAATGCCGATAATAGGAAGGTCCACTTCTTTCTTAATGGCTTGGATATCCTTTACTGTGTTTGCGCGTATCCCGCTTGCCCCTCCTAGTTTTGCTGCCAAAGCCATTTTTCCCATAATATATGAATCATGAAGCGGTTCATCTTCTAAGGCTTGGCAGGAAACAATGAGTTTGTTCTTTACCTGATCCAGAACGTCCATACTACCTCTCCTACCCTTATTTCTTTGATGTAGAACTTTTATTTTCTAATGCTTTATCATCTCTTAAAAAGATAGGTGAAAAGCGTTTTCACAATATGAATATATCATTTTGAAAATTTGTTGTCAAATATAATTTTAATAATGACAACTAATTATCAATATTGTGGGAAGGGGTGAAATATATTCCAGTTGGCAGAAAACAAAAAAGAACCTAGTTGAACTAGATTCTCTTAAAAAGTGTTATTTTTCTTCCTCGGCGATGTTACATCTATAACAAAGCCGCTTTCCGGCAAATAGTTATCGATTTTTTAGGCTTAGATATAGTACTTCCACCCGCAGATAAAACAGCTTCAGCCGCCGAAATAATAAAAGCTGGGTGTCACCATTCGATTAGGTTAACACTTAGCTTTTATAATATTTCTAAATTTAGATTAAAGCGCACAATTGCTGAATAGAAGACACTGGGTTCCAATAGAGTAAGATCAATGACTTATGAAATTTCTTCTGGATAAATCACGCACCTCATTCTATTAAAATTACCTCCTACTGAAATAAATTGAGTATCATGTCCGCTATATAAGTTTCTAGAAACGCAGCAATGATGATGAACGGAAAAACAATAACAGCGTAAATTCTTATTGTCTTTAGGAATTTTTCAACGAAAGAATCTCCTTCTTTCCTTTTCTTAAAGATATTTCTTATTTTGGTTCTCACAACTTGATTGAATTCCAAGAGAATTGCTGCAAGGAAGCAATAAGCGAAAATCTCAAAAGCAGAATGAGGAAGAAATTATTAGCTCAAAGCCTTTTTCAGAATCAGCTTGTAAAGCAATTCCAAAAACAACTCCAAGCAAGGCATTAGTTGTTACGATATTGATACAATATAAAAATGGAATAGGAATGAATGCTAAGATAAACATTTGCAAAGGAACCGCAAAACCGTTATGAACAACATATGACCATACTTTATCTATACCTGTAGATTCCTTTATTTTGCCTAATGAACTATCACCCAACCCTTCCATTACTCTTTTTATGTCCGGATTCATTATGTATGTAATTGTTGCGGAAAAAATCGTTATCACTGCAGCAAATATGAAAAAATTAATAGCTCTTTTCAAAACAACATGATCAACTGTATTTATTAGTGCAGGCATCCTCATTTAGATACATTCTCCCTTTAAAAAATGCATGATTCCTGCTTGAAAGGAAAAATTGAACAGCTAAAACACCAGCAAAAATAAGAACTCTATAAATATCAAAGTCCATTACTTCTCATTCCTTTCTTGTTTATATTTTTCAATAATCAACTTTGCATCTTCTACACTTATTCGATCATCAATCGAAAGGTGTTTAATAAACTTGATAAATTCTTCGTTATCTACAGCGTCATTAATTTTTATTTTTTCAATTAATCTGTCTAGTTTAAGTCTGACTGTTGGATATGAAACCTCATAAACTTTAGCAATTTCTTTTAAAGAACCTGATTTAATAACAAAGTTTTTAATGAATTCCATATCTTCAGCTTCCAAAGACAGAATCCAATTTGGTACATTTTTGATATCCACACTCATTCATCCCTATCTCTTCTTAAAGATAAAAATCTAAATTCTGTCCTTCATCGAAGCTATTAAAGACCATTTCCTCTGAAAAATCTATATTTTGTCTTTCATCAGAGCTATGAAAGACAGCTTCCTTCATAAGATCAAGATTCTGTCCTTCATCGAAGCTTTGAAAGACAGCTTCCTTCATAAAATCAAGTTTCTGTCCTTCATCGAAGCTTTGAAAGACCATTTCCTCTGAAAAATCTATATTTTGTCCTTCATCAGAGCTATGAAAGACAGCTTCCTTCATAAAATCAAGTTTCTGTCCTTCATCGAAGCTTTGAAAGACAACCTCCTTCCAAAAATCTATATTTTGTCTTTCATCAGAGCTATGAAAGACCATTTCCTCTGAAAAATCTAGAATCTGTCCTTCATCGAAGCTATGAAAGACAACTTCCTTCCAAAAATCTATATTTTGTCTTTCATCAGAGCTATGAAAGACAGCTTCCTTCATAAGATCAAGATTCTGTCCTTCATCGAAGCTATGAAAGACCGTTTCCTTCCAAAAGTCTATATTTTGTCCTTCATCGAAGCTTTGAAAGACCATTTCCTCTGAAAAATCTAGAATCTGTCCTTCATCGAAGCTATGAAAGACAACTTCCTTCCAAAAATCTATATTTTGTCCTTCATCGAAGCTTTGAAAGACCATTTCCTCTGAAAAATCTATATTTTGTCTTTCATCAGAGCTATGAAAGACAGCTTCCTTCATAAAATCAAGTTTCTGTCCTTCATCGAAGCTTTGAAAGACAACTTCCTTCCAAAAATCTATATTTTGTCCTTCATCGGAGCTATGATAGACAACTTCCTTCGAAAAATCTGAATTCTGTCTTTCATCGAGGCTATGATAGACAGCTTCCTCTGCAAAATCTAGATTCTGTCCTTCATCGAAGCTTTGAAAGACCATTTCCTCTGAAAAATCTATATTTTGTCTTTCATCAGAGCTATGAAAGACAGCTTCCTTCATAAGATCAAGATTCTGTCCTTCATCGAAGCTTTGAAAGACAACTTCCTTCCAAAAATCTATATTTTGTCCTTCATCGGAGCTATGAAAGACAGCTTCCTTCATAAAATCAAGTTTCTGTCCTTCATCGAAGCTATGAAAGACAACCTCCTTCCAAAAATCTATATTTTGTCTTTCATCAGAGCTATGATAGACAGCTTCCTTCATAAGATCTAGATTCTGTCCTTCATCGAAGCTTTGAAAGACCATTTCCATCCCATTTTAACATATTTATTAATATTATTAAGCAAAGCCTTAACTTTATTAAAAATAATATATAAAATAAAATAAACTTATTAAAAAACCCTGTTTTTGATAAACAAATCAAGAAACAGGGTTTTTATCATTTTATTTACAAAAATGGATTTAAAACCCATTTTTCTTCTTATTTTAAAACACAGAATAACATCGGCCATTCCGTTCTTTAATGAGCCCTGACGGCAGCCTCCTTATAATTGCAAAAGGACTATTTGTCCAGATATACTGCCTATCTGACTTAAATGCTGAAGCACTGCAATTCTTGTTCGAGGATAGCCCGGTCAGGGTTTCGGTAGCCAATAAAGGCGATTAGCGACTTAGACTGTGAAATTTTTTTAATTGAATAACGAAGATATGGTCTATATCTTTAAAATCAATTTATTTTTACACTAATGCCACCATTTGTTAAGTACACTCTTTCAAAATGTACCTGCTTCCTTTAAAACTGCAGCAAGAACCCCCTAAATTCTGCTAAACCACCATACAATAAGAATGATACTCGCTGCTCCCCAAACGGTGGTCCCCACTATCCACCAAACAATTGAATGGGCAGTCGACCCTTTCTTCCTTTCTATATTTCTTTTTATAAAAGTAAGAACAATAAAACCAATAATGATGAAACCAACAGTAATCCAAGATAACAAATCCACGTCCAATCCCCCCTTATTTTGTGAACATATTTTCCTAACCTGCCCCTTCAATAAATAAACGTATTTCTCCTTCTTAAAGAAACGTTCCCGTTTCGTTAAAGTACAAGCTTTCACAAATTAACTTTGAAAGATCAATAGAGGTTCCGCCGTTACCTCATTTGAATAATTCATCGTTCATTAGTCAATGTTTGTGTCATCTAATCGTATTTCCGCTACCTTTCCATCCTCTACCAGCCAAAATTCAATGGTGGTACGAAGTTTATGGTCAACATATCCGATGATATCTACACCTTGCTCTGTCCTTGTATAGTAATTTGAACCATAAGAATCCATAACATCTTGTTTCGTACTGCCAATTGCGATTCCTTTTACTGTTTTAAGGCTGGATTTGGCCCTTACACCTTCTTCTACTTCCCCAATTATTAAACGAACAATATTCCCTTTTTCTTTCCCGGTGATAACTGAAGCCGTTTCTAATCCACCTTTCCAATGATAATAATCGTATAAATCGTTATCCTCCCTGCTAAGAGGTATTCCATATTCCTCTACAAAAGATGGATGATGAATATTATCGTGCAGTCGTACGTCCCCAAAGGATTCATTTGAAAGGTTGGTTGAATCAGAATGTTTAAAGTAATAACTTCGTCCTTCTGTAAAGCGAGAAATCGTTTGAAAGCCGACAATTCCAATTAAGATAATTAACGCAAGTAATACAATATATTTTATTCGCATTTTCTCTCCCTATTTTTCTATGTGTTATTGGGCGTTTATTAGGTTATAGAGTTGTGAAAGATGATTTGACTAATTAAATAAGATTTTTATGTACTCTCCTTAGTTCTGTTTCATAATTATATTATACATAGAAATTCTATGTATTTATAGTGACATTTACATTTACTATAATGACTCTGCTAAAGTTTATGATTAATATTTACGCACTTTTCTTTGGATTATGAAAAATAGCAGCCTGCTATTGACTGCTATTTAATGTTTTATCTATTATGTTAAACTTTTACTATTTCCTTGGCATTCTTGATAGTTTAATAAAAACTCCTAAACCTGCAAAGAAAAACCCTAAGCAAAACAAACTAGCCGGACTGCCCCAAACGATGTCACTCACAGCATTACCTCCTATATTCTTTAAATATAGTATAATTTTACCATATAAATTCTTATTGAAACAGCCTTCGTTGTTGAATTTGCTTCTTCACTTTTTCTTAAATCTAGGCTTACTAAAAAATGCTGCAAGAAATATGAAGAATAACGAAAGCAAAATTCCCGTAGCTCCTTTATCAAAGTAAGCAAAAATAGGAATACATAACACTGCAAGTATAAACATACATTTCATCATTTTTGTCACCCATCTAAAATTGTTCTTTAAATAGTTTAACATATTCACTTACATTTATTGGGTATAACAAGCAATGTTTATTCAGTCTGTAAGGAACCTGCCCCGTTAATACAGTAACTTCAACAAAAATTGCGATAATTTTCCTTTGGACAGGCACCCCCGTTTGAGTGGAAAATATCACAATAATTTTGGTTGAATTATAAAAAGTGATACCAGTTAGCGGCATCACTATCCAATGTAAGAAAGAACTTCCTTTTTATTTATACCATCGGACCGTAGTGCATATCACCATTAACCCATGTACGAGCTAAACGTTTTTCATGTTCTCATAGTTTTTAAAAATACGTTAAATACGGATAATGAAAAATAATCCTCATCTGAAAGTAAGAAGAGGATTATTTCATAAATCCAGTCACATCTTTTAATAGAAACAAACTGCACCAATAATAATTAATAAAATAAACAACACGACAATGAGGATAAAATTATTGCACCCACGTACAGGAAAACAACCTGCATAAACAGGAGCAGGATAGGAGTAAGACAATGGCTGAGGAAGTGGAGTAATCGGTAAAGCATTTGGTATTGCGTTTGGTAAAGCATTTGGCAGGGCGTTTGGTAAGACATTTGGAAAGGCATTTGAAATCGGTAAGGCATTTTCCATCTTTTACACTTCCTTTCGAATGTATGGAGAGCTAACATGACATTACACTATATATTAGACTTAGAAAGGAAATTGGAGCCCGTATATATTATAAATGGGCATGACTTAGTGACGTTCACTTTAAGTAATGAAAAGACCATGGGTTGTTTTAAAAAAAAGAAGGTTGAAGCCAAACGAAATAACAAGGGGATTTTCCGTTAAAACAAAAATGCCCGCTGGAATCCCAGCGGGTTATTTGTCATACATTTTAAACTTTTGTGCCCATTAGTTTAATCAGCTATCAAACAATAAATTGCCTTAATAGCTGATTAAACTTATCACGTTCTTCGCACCCTATAAACTGCCTTTTTAAAAAAGGCACCGGCCTTAATAAGCATTGCTCCTGTTTCCTTAAGTTAAGCATTTCACAACATGCTTTCTTCAATAAAACGATCTCTAAAAGTATGTTCTTGTATGCCTATTCTACATATGAAAAAAACTTACTCAAAGAGTAAGCTTAACCGCTATAAATACTATCACATGTTCCAGGTTTTGGCTCATAAAAACAATGTGCTTTAAATTGACCTGTTTGAGGTTGGCCGTACCATGTTGGAGGGCATGGAGCATGCGGATTAAAATACCACAAAGCATATTTCGCCGGGTGATCTCTCCAATAATCCAAATTCTGTTTTGCTAATCTTCTTTCAGAAGTTCTTGCTCTCTGATAAAAGACATTCCCTTTTTGAACGGCTTCAAAGGAAAAATTTCCTCCTTGTACTTGAAAAATTACCTGATTCACTCATCTTAAACCTTTAAAGTCTAAACAATTAGCAACAATACGATTTACAATTACATTTCCAACATATAACATTCCCTGTTTTCCTTCACCTTCGGCTTCTGCTCTCATCATCCTTGCCATTAATTTAACGTCCGAAGTTCGGTAATTTACTCTTGGCATTTTTCCACCCCCAAATATAGTATGAAAAACTGCCTGCATTCATGTCATTGTTTAGATAATAAGAATGCCTGGGTATTATAGTTTATGTTTTCTTTACCATTGAATGGAATGGAGGAATATTTGCAATTCCTTATATTGAATAAATGAGTCATTTTTACAAACACTGCCACTAAAAGAAAAGTGCCCCATTGCAGTTGATCATATTGCTTATCCAAAATAAGCATCACATCTTACAATGCATAAGTAATAAGTTTGAATACCATCATTTATGTTGTTAAATACCGCTATTTACCGTTAATAAATATTCTCCCTAGTGCTTTACCACTCGCCTCATTACCAGCATTTAAACTTGATTGAAATACTAAGGAAAAATATGGAGTCCACTATTCAGCGGAGCTTGTAAACAATGAATTAGATCCATGCAGTAAACAAATTACCGTCAAAACCATTAATGACAGTCGAAGATATGCTTGACAGTGGCGGTTATTAAAAAATTTAGACACCAAAGACCTTCAACCTTTTTGGTGGTCTTTCGTAATAGTTACTTAAATTAGAAAAGAGGCAATCCTCCGTTATAGAAGAATCGCCCCTGTTGAACGACAAATTTTAAATAGTCGTACTCATTTAACCGCCTATATCCAGCCTGGGTACCCTCCAAAGCCCATTCCATATCCACCGAAACCCATTCCTGGGTATCCTCCATAACCCATTCCATATCCACCGAAGCCCATTCCCGGGTATCCTCCAAAGCCCATTCCTGGATACCCCCCGAAACCCATTCCCGGGTATCCTCCAAAGCCCATTCCAAATAGTCTGTACATCTATATCTCCTCCTCAAATTGTTTCAAAACTAATGTATGTGTCCATTTAGAAGGAGGAATAGATACTCGCCTATAGATCCTTAACTTTCAGAAAATTACTAACTTCAGAAAATTATTAAGAAAGCTTTCTATGAAAGCTTGAACTACAACTCTTGCATCCGAAAGTGGAAGAATATGAAATAAACTTTTTTATTCGCCTTCTTTAAAACAAAAGTTGTGATCTTATGAAAAAACTACAAAAATGACAGCATTATTTTCGCAAGTATGTCAATCGATCTGGACATTTTTACCTTGGATATTTTATAGTATCCCGTCCTTTCATGACCATATTCTATTTAAGAACATGGTACATTTCAGCCAGATTCACCAGCTTATACACGTTCAGGCTGCTGCCATTCTCTACATGCAGGAGTATCAGACAACTCGTTTTACCTTAACACGAAGGACTTTCATCCCGAATTCCGATTCATCAGTTGAAATTGCCTTACAGCTTCTTTACTCCACAAAATGTCCCTTTAATGGAAAAGGCACTTTCCTTATTATAGGAAAGCGCCCGATTGTGAGGATTGAAAATGTGAAAGAGCTGTAAAATAATCCTCAGTTATTTCACTAAGTTGTACTAGTTTTTCACGAAACCATTAAGTCCTTTCGAGAATTGTGATGAGTAAATTTACTTATCTGTTCACTTAAGAGCTTTAAGTGCAACCTTTGCAGCTTCTGCGATTAGCGTATTGTCATAGGTGGCATTCTGTGTATCGCGGCTGGATAGAACTGCGATGACAATGGGAGCTCTATTCGGCGGCCAAACAATTGCAATGTCATTCCGTGTTCCATAGCTTCCTGCCCCGCTCTTATCAGCGACCTCCCAGCCTGTTGGTGCACCAGCCCGGATCAATGCATCTCCAGTGGCATTTCCCCGCATCCAATCTGTAAGGATTGTACGTTTTTCAGCAGGGAGCAGGTCGCTGACCGCGAAAGCCTGAAGGCTGGCAGCAAGTGCTTTTGGTGTGCTTGTGTCCCGTTTATCTCCAGGAATAGCTGTGTTCAAATCCGTCTCCCAGCGATCAGCCTGGGTAACGTTATCGCCAATCTGCCTAAGTGCAGTTTCAAATCCCGCAGGGCCTCCCAGTTTCTCTAATAAAAGGTTCCCTGCGGTGTTGTCGCTATATCGAACAGCAGCCTCAATAACTTCCCGAAGAGTCATCCCGGAATCTACGTGAAGCTCTGTGACGGGTGAATACGAAACGATGTCCTCGCTTTTGTATGTAACTAACTCGTCGAGTTGATCAATGGAGTAACGCTGCAGCAATGCACCTGCGGCTAGAGCTTTGTAAGTGGATGCGTAAGCGAACCGCTCATTTGGCCGATAGGAGACGGTACGATTTGTACCTGTATCGATAGCATAGACTCCAAGCTGGGCGTCAAATTTGCTCTCAAGATCTGCGAACTCATGGTGTAAATGGGATGCTGTTGTTTTAGCGGCTGCCTTTCCGGGCTTGTCAGAAGGATTATGCGTGGTCATTGACCAGCCGGCAAGAGGTACAATTGCAGCCACTAGCAGAAGCAAGGCAAATATAAAATTGTTCATACTGAAAATATTATGTTTTTTCCTCAAAATTTTAACCTCTTTCTATTCATAATAGATGTCTTGAAAATAGAATAATTGGGTTTCATCATTATGTTTTGCTCTTTCTAAAAGATTGTTGCTTTTTGCTCCCTTTTTAAGATTCGTTCAAAAAATAGAGCATTCCTGTTAGAAGGATTTTCGAGGACTTGAAATAAAAAGAGCCCTCTTGGTATGATACGGGGTGTCAAATCGTCGACGAAATGACCCCTAATTTGTTAACCAGGAGGACTCCTAATGGATTTTAAACAAAATCAAAAAATAAATCAAGTCTCAGAAAAAACACTCGTTGTTGGAATCGATATTGCCAAGCGGATACATTATGCCTGCTTTGTGGATGACCGCGGAAGGGTACTCCAGAAATCCTTTTCCGTTTCTCAATCCCGGGATGGATTCGAGAAATTTTACAGCCGGATTATATCCGCAATGCAGGAAACAGGCAAAACGGAGGTTATCGTTGGAATTGAGCCCACCGGCCATTATTGGCTTAACTTGGCCTATTTCTTGGACGAACGCGGCATTCCTCTGGCCATGACCAATCCGTTGCACGTCAAGCGATCCAAGGAACTAGACGATAACCTGCAGACCAAACACGATAAGAAAGATGCCCTGGTCATCGCCCGTCTCCTGAAAGACGGCCGTTTCAGTTATCCCCGAATCCTTAAGGATATTGAAGCAGAGCTGCGTGTGGGCCTTTAATCCGGCACAACGAGGCCTTCCGCAAGCTTCATGAATATTACACGAACCGGACAATCAATCCGTTACGAAAGAAACAATCTGTTGTGGTCCTTTGCGGGAAACTGTTGAAAGTCCTGCATGGTATTAGCACGAAGCACAAAGAGTTTGACGCACAGCGAATGATGAATGATATCCCTTGCCTCAAAGGGGCGGCATAAGGGCCGAAATTACTAACCGACCTAGACAATAGGATGACACGGAGAAGCCGGCATAATTTCTCCCATTCGACCGCGAGTCCCTAATAGAGCTTCGCTGGCCTCTGCCTTATGACTAGACCGAACGAAGGAATGTAGGCACTTAGATGCCCTTAGACATGGGAGGGTACGTCATCATAAGCAAAGCAGAGATCCTAGTGCATCGCATACGAATCTCTCACTACCATCCAGAAAAAACCAGTAGTGACCGCGAAGCGTACCCATTGCCTGTAAGGTAATCACATATTTGTAAAATACAGTTATAAGATTTGTCGAAAAATATTTATTTGTCACCCCAACAACGACTCAAACCGTTGGTATATTAAGATTTCTATAGGGAGGTAGAAATTCCCCTTATTTAGGAAATTGGATGTTAATTAGCTGAAATAGACGGAGGAATTTCCCTTATTTGATTTTAAACTGCTAAAATCGGGTGCTTTTCATTGAATAACGGAAAAAACTCCGCTTATTTTTTACTATTTAAGCTCTTAATTTTGCAAATAACGGGAAAACCTCCGCTTATTTCTTACCTCCAAGGGGGCTATCCTGTAATCCCGCTTTTTCGCAGAGTCCGCTTATTCCTAAATGGAATAAACCACCGCTTTTCTTGGCATAACAACATAGTTTACGGAAACAGCCTTATGTTTTGATTAACGCCAATCATCGGCTATTTCCATGAATTTTGGAGTTGCAGCGTAAAAATTTATTCCGTTTGTACCCTTTTTAATCCTATTCCATATCACTTTTTTATAGCCTTATGTTTCCCCGAAATGCTGAAGAAGAATTTCCCCCCTTCACCAATATTGATTACATGTGTAATAGTAGGCCGCATAAATACTACACTTGTAATAATTTATTGCATAATTAATACTACACTTGTAGTAAATAGATGTCAATCTCATTTTGTAGTTGATTGTCCTTTTTCATTAAGGTCAAAATATGCCCGAAAAACCCGCTGACTGATGCTGTTAGCTGCACTGTGCGGTTGAGCATAACCATCGCGGTAGGCATTTGGCACAATAACGGCAATGGCAATCTTGGGATCATTGAATGGGGCATAACCAGCAAAGGAAAGATTCCAAGTCTTCACCCCATTTTTATAAGATTCCGAGGTCCCGGTTTTACCCGCGGCATTGTACGGTTCGTCTTTAAAATATCCTCTCGCTGTTCCTTTTGAACCATGAGTAACCAGCCAAAAACCTTTTTGAACCCGCTTTATCATCTCCTCACTCATATCCACCTGATTCAGCACCACTGGTTCGATTTCATCGATTACGTTGCCTGGTTCATTGCCATCCTTATTGGGTTCACGAATCTCCTTCACCAATTGGGGCTTCATCCGGTAGCCGCCATTGGCAATCGTTGTAATATACTGGGCAATTTGCATCGGTGTATAGGTATCTAATTGTCCGATGGCAATTTGAAAGTAGGTGCTTGTATTAGTTCCTTTAATTCCAGCCGTTTCATTATCAAAACCAATACCTGTCGGGATGCCCAAACCAAATTGATTGAAATAATAACGGATGGTTTCAATTTTTTTCGGATCGATATTCAATGTGCCATTTGGGATATACTTGCCGCCCATGATTTCAATCGCGGTTTTCCACATATAAACGTTAGATGAACGCTCTAATGCCTCTAAATCATTAATTCTGTTCATAACTTGGTAAGAGGAAAAGGTTCCCGACCCCTTAAATCGCATGACTTCATCCAGCTCGATTTCCCCTAAATCCCTGACACCCGTTTGGTATCCGGTTAATACGGTGGCCCCTTTGACAACGGACCCCTGTTCAAACGCATATGTGAAGGTTCCCGGTGTAAAATCGGTAAAATCCCGAGTCTTCCTGTTATACACTTTGCCTGACATCGCAAGAATGCGGCCTGTTTTCGGTTCCATCGCCACAACAAAGGCAGTGTCAAGCGTATCCGTATGCGGCCTTTGGATTGCACTGACTAGCTCTTCCTGCATAATTTTTTCTACTTGGGCTTGAAACTCCATATCAATTGTCAGAACAATATCCTTGCCGCTCTTCCCTTCTGACACCGTCTCTGTATTCACCACATTTCCATTTGAATCTGTCACCATTTTTACTTTTTCCTTTTTGCCTTGCAGCACGCCATCATAAAGCTCTTCAATATAGCTTTTTCCGACGCGGTCATTCAGTTTGTACCCTTTAGCCGTATAGTATTCTACCTTTTCTGCCGGCAGACCTTCATCTGCACTCGTTACATCCCCAAGCATATTCCAGAACGTTTTCCCGTAGGTGCGGCCCCTCTTCCAATCGGTCGTGACATCCACACCCGGCAGGTTTTCGAGATTTTCATTTACTCTCGCAAATTCTTCATCTGTGACATTTTCATTTTTTATGATCGTAGGGGTTAATGCGATTGCTGACGAAAGTTTCCGATAGATGGCCCCTAGATTTTTGTCTATTGCCCGGAGGCTGCTATCTGCAATGCGGTTCAATTTTAATTGATATAAATCCTTGTCGCTCAGTTTTCCTTGTTTGTATAATTTTTCCTCCCTATTTGTGATTAAATCCTCTCCAAGGTTATTTTCCATCAGCCAAATATCCTTCAAATCCCTGTCAGTCACTTTGTCGGTTTCCTTCTCATTCATGACTAGAAAAGTATCCAACTTTTTGGCTAGTTCGAGCAATTCGTCCGGCTGAGGGTTTTTCGGCGGTGTAAAAGTAATTGCTTTTTCCGGAATATTATAAACTACTAACCTATCATTTGTGTCGTATATTTTTCCGCGCGGAACGGAATTGCTTACGGACGTCACATCCGACTTCTCGGCCTGAGCCGCATAAGCTTCCCCTTTGATAATTTGGATGACGCCAAGGCGGAAAATCAGGATAGAAAACAGAACAAAGACCATAAAAAAGAGACCATTTAATCTCCATCGAATTCGGTTTTTTACTTTATTTTCTTTCAGCTTTTTCTGCTTCAAAACATATCAGACCTTTCATATTAGGGACATCATGTACCAATCACCTTAAAATACTACAATTGTAGTATTTAATGTCAAAAACACCCAAAAAGGAAGGTGCATCCTTTCTGGGGTGATTTTTAATAAATTCGTTTATCATGCAGGATTTGCTTGGCAATCTCTGCAGCCTTGCTTCCTTGTGCTTGTCCATCTTTATTTTGAATATTGACAGCAAAATAGTAACGATCTTCGCCTTTCGTAACAAAGCCGACAAACCAGCCATTTATATTCTTTCCATTAACCATACCGGTTCCCGTTTTACCATATAACTGCCGATTCTTTCTCTCACCAATAAAGATTGCCTGTTTAACAGCTTGAATATTTTCCTCTTGAAAACCAAATTGTTTATCTTCAAGTGCATATAGTAATTGCACTTGTTCAATGGGGGATATTTTTAATGAAGATTCCATCCAATAGCTATCCAAATCCCCTGAAAGATCCTCATTTCCGTATTTTATCTTATGAAAGTAATCTTCAAGCGACTTTCTTCCTACCTCTCGATCAGTATTCTGGAAATACCAATTCACGGAACGGCTTAAGGCAGTCGCTAAATTTTGATTTTGATTCCATTCTGGAATGGGATAAATTTTCCCATCCCAGGCCTGCTTATTGTTATTCAGGGAAATCACTTTGGATTCCAATGCAAAAAGGGCTGAATATATTTTATAGGTACTATCAGGAGAAATCCTCTGTTCACTCATCTCTCGATTATATATTTGATATTGGTTTTTAGAGGGATCATATAAAACAAAGCTGCCCTTGAAGCCCTTAAAATAGGAGCTTAGATCTTCATATACCGCATTCTTCCCGCTAAACTGATACACATCATTTGAGCTGGCAATAGCGTTGGTGATTGGAGCAAGGAATAGCACAACAATACCTAAAACAGCACAGATGACCTTGCTTTTCCATTTCAATAATAGAGAATCTCTAGAGTAGCCTGCAATACACTGAATTCTTTGTTTGATTTGTTTTTTTGTCCCACCTATACCTGGAGCAAACTGTTCAAAGGGCCGATCATACTTTTTATCTGCAAAACGAATGATAGTATACCCATATTCGATATATCCGCTCTCATCCAAGAGATTTAAAACGGATGCATCACAGGCCAATTCCCGATCCATTCGAATCCTTTTTACAGCATACCAGACAACCGGGTTAAACCAATAAATAATCTTAAATATCCACATGACGTAATTCACGAACAGATCCTTGCTTTTATGATGGTGCAGTTCGTGCAAAAACACGTATTTTAATTCATTTAAGGAGAATGTTTCTCGTGTTTTGCTTGGTAAAAAAATAAAGGGATGAAAAATCCCGAACGTGATGGGCGAGGAAATAAGAGAGGTCTCCCGCAGCCTTATGTTTCTATTCACCCCAACCATCTCTTTACACTCTTCTAATAGTTTGTTTAGCTTTTGGTCATGAACAGCCGCAGCTGACTTCTTGATTTGATAGACTTGATAGTATGAATAAACAGCAGTCCCAACAAAAAGAACCACTCCAATAACCCAAACTGTAAAAAATGTATGGTAGACGAAATCGGGTGCCCCCTTGTTTACCGATACCGTGAAATCATGTAATAAATCGCTGTTTGGCGCCTGAGAGACATCCACTCCATTAATCCTTTCACCCTTCAATGGCGCTTCTCTATCAAAGAAAAGTAAGCTTTTAAAAAAGTCAGTTCCTTCTTTAAAGTAAAAATCATTCCAAGGTAAAAAGGCAGCAAAGATTGGAATGCAAAGAAAATACCACATATGATAATGTGCTTTCACTGTCATATGATTGTTTAATAGCTTTTTGATTAACAGAATGATGAAAATAAGGAGGGATACCACAAGTGTACTTACTAAAATCCGCATCAAAATGGTATCCATTATTTCCCCCCTTCTTTCTTATCCCTCATGGACAATATATTCTTTAATTCCGATATTTCTTCTTTCGATAACTGATCATTTTCAATAAAATTTAAGACCATTGAATGTAACGTACCGCCGAAAAACTGCTGCAGAAAGGATTTACTTTTTTGCTCAACATAATCATGCTTTTCAACCAGTGAAGTATATATAAACACTCTGCCATCTTTTCTTGCATGCAAAGCCTTTTTCTTAACTAGGCGTGCCAACATGGTGTGAATGGTATTTGGCTTCCAATCACTCTTATTCGATAATTTCTCCACTACCTCAGGAGTCGAAATCGGCTCATTGTTCCATATAACCTTCATCACTTCATATTCCGCTTCTGATATTTGTGGAATCTCCTTCATGATAACCCTCCTACTTTTACAACTGTAGTATTTATTATAGCAAGACGGTCCAAATACATAAAGAATATTGTGCGACTTTAACCTATGGAAAATAATCCCCTGTGTGCTGAGGATTTATTCTGATACCTTTCACCTTATTTCTGATATAAAAATAGCCGCCCTATTAACAAGAATGATGCAAAGATATGGTCAAATAACAAAAAGACCCGCTTTTTATATTAAGTAGTTCCGATAACGTGGAGAAAATCTAAAATCGCAGCATGAATAACAAGTAAATAACAATATAACTAGCACACAAAAAAGCTTGGGATTTTTGTCTTTAATATGGAGAAGTTGTACAAGTCGTTAAATGCTAAGGCAAGTTTGATAAATAGGCGGAGAATTTTCCCTTAAGTAACAAAAAACACTGAAAATAGCTAAAATAGACGGAGGGTTTCCGCCTATTGACTCGAAAAATGTGAAAATAGGTAATTTTGCTTTGAATAAGCGGAAAAACTCCCCTTATATTCCCCGAAACGAGCTCCGTTCTGCATATAGCGGAAAAATCTCCGCTTATTTTACCTTCGCCGGTTACCCCATTATGGATTAGACTACATATGTTTCAAAAAAACCAAGTGAACCTCATTAAAAAAACAACCTAGCAAATTGCATACGAATTCACATAGTAATTAGCACGTTGACAATAATTATTGTCAATATGTTTTTAGGCTGCGATTTTGCTCTCTAATTAAAGTGGTAATATCTCATAATTGTTGATATATAAGAGGAAAATAAGAGACCAAATCATATGCGATTTGGTCTGCTAATTAACATACTATTTGGTATGTTTCTCCACCGAAACGGAACTACTTATTTTTATATGCGCGCCTCTGTTTTGATTAATGATTAATTTAAAAAGCATTCGCCATTAGCGCAGCCTCTTCTCCCTTACCCATCCTCTTTAAATGTGCTGTTCATCAAACTGGCCCTAAAAAGTGAAAAATGGACACATCGATGTTATAGGACTGCGCCCGATCGTAGAGCATTCAAACTGAAAAACATCTGTTAGTTCTAAAAGGCAGAAAAACCGCAGTTTTACTGTCAAGGCTCCTATAATAAATTAACTTAAATTTATCGATCTATATTCTTTGTTATACCAATTGCAAATTTTTCAAATCCAAAACTTTCATAATATATTTCTTAAACTTTCTAAAATTATCATTTCATTTGTGATTAAGACTAAGTACTGATTTACTCTAAAAAACAGAATTTGATCCGATAACGACAGTAGCGTCCAGATCCTCATCTCTAGCCACTTTTGTGGTAAGCCCAGCACCTGAAAAGATTTCAAAAGTCTGAGATGCCTGCATTTCGCTCGTCTCTATCAAAAGATGTCCTCCCGGTGCCAGCCAGAGAAGTGCTTCTTCTGTTACTCTTCGCTGTATGTCAAGTCCATCCTCTCCTCCGTCAAGCGCCACCTTTGGTTCATGCAGGCGAGCCTCCTGTGGTAGCAGCTTGATTGCCTCGGTGGGAACGTAAGGTACGTTCGCAACTAGGATGTTCACATGGCCTTTAAGTGAGTGGGGCAGAGCTTTATACAAGTCACCTTCAAAAACGTGGCCATCGAAATCCTTTACGTTACGGCCAGCACATCGTATTGCAACAGGATCAATGTCAATAGAATACAATTCCGCTCGTCCTAAAGCTGCCGCCAGTGCTGCACCCACAGCACCTGACCCGCAACATAGGTCAACGACGATATCACCATAACATGACAGGGCTTCTGCCTGGTGAACAAGAAACTCAGTACGTTTGCGAGGCACGAAAACGCCCCGGTCTACTTCTATACGCAAACCACAGAACTCTGCATATCCAACAACATATTCAAGGGGTAAACCATCGGCTCGCATTTCCACCATTTTCTTGAGTTCCGCTGGAGTTCGTGCCTCTGAGATAAGTAACCGTGTCTCATCTTCTGCGAAAACACAACCCATGCTCCGAAGTCTGTTGGTTATACATTTTTCCGTTTCATTGCCCAAAAAGAAATTAAATTTTTCCCCTATGTATCTCACCACTTTTGATAAGCATATTTATAATTCTATATTCATTAGAAATTGGAAATATTCCCTTTTCAACAAATGGCCCTAAACAAAAAGAAAGAGCACCATTTTTGCGCATAATTTCGTCCGACTGTTGAAGTTCATAAGTATATGTCTTCTTAAACTAAACTTTTAGTACATTCCTTCACAAACTTTTCGTTAGGTTTTTGAAAAAGGAAAGATATGCTAACTCCCAATTTAAGGGTACCGCCTCAGACTCATTAAGAATTGGCTTGAAAAGATCGAGACAAAATAATAAGTATTCGTTTCGTGGTACTCCCTCCATTAAGACTGCATTTCCAAGACTTAAGTATAATATTGGTTGATAAATGAATATCCCGTTAACCTCCTTCTAATACTACTATCTATAGCAAAAATAAAATAAAAGAAGGTAGCACATATATGGGAAGTGTTTTCTTCGTAACCATACTAAAAGGTATTGGAATATACATTTTAGCTTTATTCTTAACCCGAAAAATAGGTACAAAACTTATATCCCAAATGAACTTTTTTGATTTTGTTATGGGTGTTTGTATGGGTCCATTAGTTGCAAATGCCATTATTGATAAGCAATTTGCAACACTATCAGGCACAACTGCCTTAATATTATTCGCCATTTTGACTGTATTCGCTGGTTACTTAAGTTTGAAAAACATCACGTTAAGGAAACTATTCAATTCTGAACCGATTACTTTAGTTGAAAAGGGAACCATTGTAGACGAAAATATGAAGAAAATGAAATTGACCATAAATGAATTAAAAATGAAATTAAGAGAAAAAAATGCCTTCCATTTGGCAGATGTAGAATTCGCCATAATGGAAACAGATGGGAATTTATCTGTATTACCTAAATCAGATAAAAAACCACTTACCCCTTCTCATATGAACATTCAAACAACAAGTTCAGGTCTTGAAAAGGATATAATCATTGATGGCGCAATAATGGAGGAAAACTTAACAAGCGCTGGATTCGATAAAGAATGGCTAATATCTGAACTTAATAAACAAAAAATCAAAGATTGTTCAGAGGTTTTTTATGCTGGGTTAGACAATACTAAAAAACTGTATATATCTAAAAAAAACAGTACCAATAAAGAAACTCACGGGAAATATGGCATTGAATGATTCGCCTTCGCTTGAATGGGTAAATTGTCATCATATCAGTGTAACGATAAACAGCATTTGTAGCTTTTTTTGTATGAAAAAGCTTCATATATATATATATGTTGCTATGCCAATAATACCTGTCGTTACATACAAAGTTGGGTAAAATATGCAACACATTTTTTACTAAGAAAAAATGTTGAACCAAACAAATTCACATGGAGGTTATTTAACGATGAATAGAAATTTTCCACCATCAAATATGATGCAAACTCAATGCCAAATGCTATGCCAATTCAGGTTGCTCCTGTACAACAAATGCCATCCCAATATTGCCCTCCACCACCTTGTCCGCCAATATACTGTCCGCCTCAAGCGTTTCCAACACAGTATGATCCAGGACTTGTTGACCCTGCAAAACAATATATAAAAACAAACTTATTTAATAAAGTAGTCTCTCATGTCCATCCTTCTCATACAACAACAGTTAACAAGCTTCATGTTAACCATCAACATTATTTTCCACACACTGAATCCTGCGTAAATGAATGTTGTGAAACACATACAATGTGCGGATGTCCAGTCAACCCTTGTTGTCCATCAGGTCCATTCGGATATTAACTGCCCAAAGCCCCCATTCGGGGATTTTTGCATTTCCCTTGAATTTCAATAAAAAAGTTTTTTCAATATAATTCCATGCTTGTCCATTTCAAAAATAACAATAAATACGTATGATGTACTACCTCTTAAAAAAGGAGGTGATAAATTATGTCATACGGTTCCGGTTACGGCGGTGGAATGAGTTTTGTTTTAATCGTGGTACTATTCATCCTCTTGATTATTGTTGGTACACAATTTATGGGAGGGTACTAGTATCACACATTAAATAAAAGAACAATCCAGCTAGATAGAAGTGCCACTAGGCGCTTCTATCTAGCTTCTTTTGAGTCACAATTTGGGTCAATTGCGACGATAATAAACAACTCCTTCTTCTACTAAAGCACCCCGTTACTTTAAGTACATTGTTTCACAAAGTCTTTAAATGGTTTAATTAAAATCATCTTGAGATAAGTCTGTATTGACTCCCATTGCGGCACTAGAACCTTCAGCTGCTGCAATAATCACTTGTGAAGGAGCAATAACTGACGTATCTCCAGCGGCATATATCCCTTCAATATTAGTTCTGCCAAATTGATCAGTTATAATTCCACCGAGCTCGTGTGTTTTACATCCTAAAGATTGACCGAAAGTGGTGGCTTGAATCCATTCAGGTGTCAAAAATCCTCCATTCCTCTTTACCTCCTCACCATCCTCAAAAATTACAGCTTCTAAACTCCCATTTCCGCCTATAAGAGATTTAATTTTTTGCTCATATACTTTAATTCCTTTTCTTTGTAACATATTCATTTGCTCTACGGTCAATATCTTCTTTCCATTGGTACAAACAATTAAGTCTTTGCTCCAATTGTAAACTGTTTTAGCCATATGGAAAGCAGAGTGGCGTAAGCCCGTATTCAAACAACGCATATAAAACGGCAGCATCTCCTGGTACAATCAAGGTATTAATTTAAAGGAGGTGCTTTTCATATGCCGCAACAAAAGCTAACCATCGTCCCCGTTACATTACAT
>NZ_JAMBNQ010000041.1 GCF_023715155.1 Neobacillus mesonae | reverse complement strand
ATCTGAAACGCTTCACTACGCTTGCGCTAAACTTGGGATTACCTTAGCCCATACACAGCCGTACGACCCCCGTGCAAAGGGCAAAATTGAAAGGCTTTTTAAAACGATTCAAACACGTTTTTATCCGTTATTATATGCTAAACCAGCTCAATCTCTTGAAGAACTTAATGAGCGATTTTGGCGCTGGCTAGAGAAAGATTATCATCGAAGAGTGCATGCCTCTTTGGATGGTAAAACGCCTCATGAGGTATTTCAATCTCAGCTGCATGACATAAAGTTTTTAGAGGATTTGTCTATTCTTGATTCCATTTTCTTGAAACGAGAGCAACGGAAAGTAAAGGCAGATGGAACGATTACTTTAAACAAGCAGTTATTCGAGGTACCTTCTCGCTTTATCGGTTACTCAATCGATGTGAGACTAGATGAAAATGGTGTATATGTCTTTGAAGACGATAAGAAAGTGGCCGAAGCAACTCCTGTAAATATGAAAGATAATGCGCATGTAAAACGGGCTCGCTCCCCATTTGCATTGTCCCAACCGGATGAAGTGAAAGGAGAGAAAGAAGGTGTATAAAACTTTTTATTCCCTAGCTAGAGCTCCATTTTCAAAAGATATACGGCCTATGGATGCGTTCCCTTCAACTGATTATCAAGGGGCTTTAAATGCATTAAATTATTTACAAAAATCAAAAGGAATTGGCCTTCTTATTGGAGATCCTGGTGCAGGAAAAACATTTACCTTGCGGTCTTTCAAGGAGTCACTAAACCCGTCTCTGTATCATGTCATCTATTTCCCTCTTTCAACAGGCGGTGTAATGGATTTTTATCGAGGATTAGCATACGGACTGGGAGAGGAACCGAAGTTCCGTAAGGTTGATTTATTCAAGCAAATTCAACAAGGTATTGAAAGGCTGGCCGGAGAACGTAAAATTACCCCTGTTTTCATTTTAGATGAAATGCATATGGCAAAAGATGCATTTTTGCAGGATATAGCGATTTTATTTAACTTTCAAATGGATTCTACGAATCCCTTTATCTTAATTTTAGCTGGCTTACCATATTTAAAGACTCGCTTGGCGTTAAACCATCATCGACCACTTGCACAAAGAATCATAATGAAGTATGAAATCGAGCCGTTAAATGGAGAAGAAGTTTCCGATTATATTCACCACCATATGAAATTGGCGGGTGCAAAAATCCCCATTTTTACAGAAAACGCTATTGAAGCTATTGCATCCCGCTCTCAGGGCTGGCCGCGGGTAATTAATACCTTGACGATTAACAGCCTTTTATTTGGATATCAGCTAAAAAAAGAACAAATTGATGAAGAAGTAGTAAGATTAGCTATCGAGGATAGTGGTTTATGATAAGAAAGGGAATAATCGTATTTGACCACCGCCATCAGGAGTGGAGAGTTTGGATTGGACAAACCTCCTATTGGTTGGACCAAGGCTATGAATTTGAGTTACGAATTCAAAATAGATACTTTCATGCCTACTTACAAAAGGATTTTGATTGGTTCATAACCCTGGATCACGATTCAATTTTTGTACTTCATACTCAAGAAATATACAAGATTCGTATTAAAATACAAAATTTTATTCCTGTGAATGCCCCATTCTAGGGGTTTTCTTTTTATGATGATAGCCGAAATAATATAAACAAAGTTTTTCACAATCCGAAGCAAATTGAAAAAAGGAGCACAATATTTCAGATTTTCTCCTGGTTTAATTTGAAAAAAAGTATCTGGATTATTGTGCTCGTTTACATTATTAGTCCGCTCCTAGCGAATATTTATCTTCACCCACTTGATGACATGATGATGGAAAGAGGTCACCGCATTACAAGGTATGCAGATGACTTCGTCATCTGTTGTAAATCTCAAAAAGGGGCAGAAAGAGTTCTAAGAACAGTAGTAAAGTTGTTAGAGGGAAAACTGGGTTTAAAAGTTCACCCAGATAAAACAAAGATTGTAAATAACTACGAGGAACCGTTCATCTTTCTTGGCTACGTATTTAAAAATGGTTATTACCATTCACCCTCAGAAAAAGCAGTCAAGAAATTTAAGGAGAAAATCAAAGAGGCAACGAAAAGAAACCAAACAGTGAATTTAGAAGAATTCGTCAAACAGAAGGTGAATCCCATCATAAGAGGGTGGGGGAGATACTTCGGCATTGGATTCTCAAAGAATCTGTTCAAACAGTTGGACTCATGGATTCGGAGAAGATTGCGAATGATTCAATTAAGAAGCTGGAGAAAAATAAGAAAGCTCCATAGGGAGCTTCGGAAAAGGCATTGGGAAGGAGAACTTCCCTACCTGTCTATGTTCAGATGGAGAAATTCGATGACCCAACATGTTCATTTTGCGATACCTAATGAAAGGTTTCGGGAAATTAAACTTGTATTTCTTTTAGACATTTACAATGAGCTACATCCCCAGCGGGGATAAGCATGGAGGAGCCGTATGCGATGACCCGCACGTACGGATCTGTGAGAGGCGCATGAAATTTTTTCATGCGCCTACTCTATTTGCCCCTTTTCCCTCTTGATTTTGTTTACAACAATAAAAAATCATGCAAAGATGCTTCTAATATAGGGCTTTCGTTACTGACTGGGTAAATAAAATTGAATTTTCCCATAAACGCGGGTGATAGTAAATGGACTTTTCTTACAAATGGAGAGAAGAAGAAAGAGGTACAATGTAATAATCATGGGAGAATTATCAGGAAGAACGGGCTGTCATCGTGCTCGGTTAATAACCAAGTAAAATGGATATAACAACAAAACATATAAGTAATGATTATAATAATGGAGTGATTATATGAATAAAGCTAAGGGTAAAGGCGGAACAGGTAGGGGAACAGGAAAGAAGGGCTGGAATCGTTGGAAAGCTAGTACCAACAAAGCCAAAAGTGCCAAACCTTATATAAGTAAAAGAGTTAAAAAATCGGATAGGTTAAAGACCAACAGTAATAATGAAGGTGATACATGCTAATGAAAATGGGCGCATTTCTACATTAAGTGTAGTGTAGACAGGTTTTTTAATTGCGCAAACGAATCAGAAGTGGAACTAGATTTCATGTTTAAGAAACCATAAAAACGGAAGAACCAACTGCTCAGAATTAGGTTAATAGATAGCATCTTATCCAGCATGGGTTAAAAGTGTTTGAAGAAATTGGGAAAAATGAGATTTGCAGCGTTTGTATTGAAAGTGGACAATCTTGTTGTCATGGGTGTGTATTTTTAAAGGATAAGGAAGGTTGTCAAAAACGTAACACCTCTTGTATGACGTGGTTATGCCGTTTGCAAAAACTATATTTTAAAGACATTGGGTTAATAGATCATTGGGAAATTTGTGGACAAAAATTCCAGGAAAATTTCACCGTGGAGATGCAACTCCTGATATTGTAAAGGTGAATACATTACTCAAAGTTGAACACATTAATAAAAACTCAGGAAAGTTAATGGCTGATAAAACTTTTGTAGAAGATGGGGTAATTTAGAAAAATTAGAGAGACGTTTACAACACGAATTTGTTTTGGAAAAACTAAATAATTCCGCTGCTTGAAATAGCCCTACAACTTTTTAAGAGCCCAAAAGAAAAAATGAAAACACACAAAAACATAAATAGGCTGAAAATTCAAGCCATCTATTAGGAGGAAGGGTTGTTGAAGAACTCTTAGATTCTATTGTGTTCCACCCGTTAAAAAGGGACCTGATTATTCTCAGGCATACTAAATTATTCCATGTAAATAAACTGAGTATTCCCGTTGAACGTATTCTCTAAGCTTAATTTCCCCTTCATTTTCCAATTATCTAACCATTTCTTCAATCTTTTTTTCATCTTCTTTTGTAGCCTTTGAAGCCTCTATTGAAAAAAATTACCTCTACGGGCATTGCGTAGGTTTTTTAATAAACCAACTTTATTTATTACGGTCACCCCATTTATCTATATGTTTTCCACATAAAGGTCTGGTCTTTTCCTTTGAATACCAATTATTTTCTTAAGTTTCCTTATTCAGCTATTGGAATCCAAGAGTAGAAGATCAGTGACAAATTTAGCAACTTTCGTTTCTTGTTGTAGAATGTGGCAGAATAGTTGAAAAACAAAAGTACATGAATTACAAACAATAAGAGGTGTGAAAGGATTTTAAATATTAGAAGTTCTTATAGGAGAATAAGCCTTTTGTGTATAAATATATAAGATGAAGGGAGGGATAAATTATGTATGAGGCAAAAGGTTTTCAAAGTACAGACTTCGCAGAACTTATTCGGGTAGTTAATGATTTTCTTGGCTCATTAGAGGAAGGAAAGCTTATAGACGTTAAATACAATGCTGTTCCGCTTGCTGTAAGCATGCACACAGAATATGGAGTGAATCCTGATACAAAATATACGGCAATGATTATCATAAAGAAATAGTGAACGCAATGGAATTTTCTGTCTCTTGCCAATTTTAACAAAAAATGGTATGATTAAAGAGAATTATTTTTGTTCGGTGTATAGGATTTGTAACTTTTCGTCTTGATGATCACTGAGAGCAAGAATAGTATTACATTGTGTGTGTTTACACACTAGGAGGCAATACAAATGGAAAAAGGTAAAGTAAAATGGTTTAATGGCGAAAAAGGTTTCGGATTCATCGAACGTGAAGGTGGAGACGATGTATTCGTTCATTTCTCAGCGATTCAAGGTGAAGGTTACAAAACTTTAGAAGAAGGTCAAACAGTGACTTTTGATGTTGAGCAAGGTCAACGTGGACCTCAAGCTTCAAACGTACGTAAAGCTGCTTAATTTTACAAAACAGGGAAGGCAGACTCTTTTATGGGAGTCTGCTTTTCTTTTTTCTTGTGAAATAAAGAACCCCCACTCGTAAAGGAGTAGGGGACATGAAAACAGTAAATCAAATGGTAATCCAAGTGTAGCATACAATTTAGGATTATCCTAATTCAATGAGAGTGGCATATAAAATGACTTTTTATGAGATACATTAGTGAAGAATTGCACTTAAAGTAACGGGTGCTTTAGATGAAGACTCCAAATATATTATTTGCAGAATTTAATGAGCGCTTTGTTAAGTTTGAGTAGAGCCAAATAAAAAAGTGATGTATCATACCATCACTTTTTTTGTTGTGTAGTAAGAGTAAGTTATTTTCCAGCTGCTGCTTAAATGCCGGTACTTTTCGGCATTGGATATCTAATTCTTCTGTAGATTGTGGGTTACGCCCCTTACGAGCAGCAAGTTCACGAAACATAAAATTGTCGAAACCAATTAATTGAAATCTGTTGTCATTTATAAAAACTGCATTTGCCATAGCAGGTCTACTAATAAAATATCAATAAGTTTTTCAATTTATTTTTGGGAACAACTAGGAAACTGTTGCACGCTATCCTCAGTCGCACCATAGACTTTAACCGTCTCAAATTCTATTTTATAAAGTATTGTTCCATACCTGCTACATCTGAAAGGTAGGTATCGATTTTTGTTATAAGTCCAGATTCAATGGTTAGCACCGTCGCTAATTCTTCTTCTAGGACACGACCATCTTCTGAGACAGCTGAATTGTGCAGTGCTAATGTCAGCCCAAATTGACCCACAAGTATTCCATGAAGTTGTGTATACACTTTTCCATCGACAATTGACTTAACTCGGTTAATAACAGCATCTATTCCTTCAGCTGTCCCCGAAATTGCTCCGTCACCTGGAAGAGTCCATTTCACAATTGGATGTAATAACTTTCGAATTCCTTCCCAATTATGTGCGCTGTACGCTGACAGAAATTGTTCGCCAATTTCAACATTTGATTGATTAAGCATATTGTACCTCCTAAAAAATTCTTTTATTGCTTCATAAGGCTGATGAGCGGAAATGTTCTCTTTCCTGAATTTACGATAATTGTACACTCGGAAAATATTCATGTAAAATGAATATAAATGATATATAGATTCATTTTTAATGATAATAATGCGAGGTGTCAGAAATGGACATCAATGACTTACGAATTTTCCGGGCTGTTGCAAGTGAGGGAAGCATTACAAAAGCCGCTCAAATACTTGGATATGTACAGTCAAACGTTACTACAAGGGTGCAGCAATTAGAAGCAGAGTTGAATACGCAGCTTTTTTACCGCCAACGAGGGATGTTATTAACACCAGACGGTGAGAAGTTATTGAGTTATGCGGAGCAAATTATCCATTTAATTGACGAGGCACATAAAGCTCTTAATGATTCGATAGAACCCACTGGTCAGCTTAGGCTTGGAGCAACTCATACCGCCTCTGCAATGTATCTTCCTTCCATACTAGCTAAATACTTTAAACTTTATCCAAAAGTAGAGTTGTCGTTAATGACAGATTATTCAGGTGAATTGGTGGAAAAGGTTCGTCATTTTCAACTTCACGGTGCATTAGTAAAATCGCAACTTAATGATGACAGCATCGTGCAGGAGCTTGTATTTGAAGAACAACTCGTATTAATCAGTGCTCGAGAAATGAAAGATATTCAAGATGTATGTCATCAACCTTTCCTCATGAATACAAAAGGTTGTCCACATCGAGAACAACTTGAAAATTGGTTGAAAACAATAGGGATTGGTAACATTCGATATTTAGAATTCAATCACCCGGATGCTATTATTCAAGGTGTGATTTCTGGACTTGGAGCCTCTTTGGTGCCAATGTCTTCGATTCTATCACCTAAAATAAAAGGGTTGGTACATTCTTTTGAAATTCCAGCACAATACAGCACTGTCAAAACTTTTTTCATTCGACACAAGGATAGTCTAATGACAAGCTCGCTTTTAAAGTTTATTGAGATGTTAAAGCAAAGTTACGGACAATTAACTTCTTTAAAAAGTGAGAATCCTTATTAAACTATCATGGCGTTACTTTAATAATTGGCTGCCGTTACGATGGCCTTTTTATTGAACTAAATGGAGTTTAATTAAACCAGAAATTGCTTGATAAATGACGAAAAAGATTGAAATATGAGTAATGTAAAAGAGGGTGAATATTCCCAATATTCTCCGTCAGGATATTGACTTATTGGTTAGTAGACGGGAATACAATTGCATCAATAGAATGGGTGCTGAGCCAAGGACTACTAATAACATCTCGAAAAGATTTTTTGCTAACATCTGGTAATTGGTACTCCCGGAGCAGGAGGAATATCATCCCAAATTAAATTAGTAACAGAAAAACATGAGCGGTAAAACCAGGACGCTTACCAATGTTTATTTCAGTTTCGTTAACACTTAATATAAAAGGCCTTCTTTTTCTAGCAATAACTACAGCCTGTTTTTAATTGTTTCTGCATTTTTTTATCTTTGCTGAAAATAATAAGTTTGGGGTGATAAAATGGCAACAGCTAAAATCGGTGACAATATTGTATTTAAGCGTGAAGGAAAAAGCTATGAAGGAATTGTTACAGTTGTTAGAGAAAATTCTGTTATTGTTGAGTACGGATATAATAAAGAAAAAGACGAACCCATTTCAACCATAGTCAATCATAAAAATTATAAAATTACGAATGCAACTTCGTGAAAGAATTTACTTTGAATTTAGCAACAAAATGGACTGCTTCGGCAGTCCTTTTTTATGTGCGCTTGGCAGCACATCGCTCTAATGAGTGAAAGTAGCCTGATTGAGCTATGGGAGACATAACGGACTTTAATTATTCATATTTTGTTAAGTAAACGAGTGCTTGAGGGAAACAAGGAGTTGAAATTTGGGCACCTTTTTATTGTTTCGCTAATAGGCAGGCAGCTTCTAGAAGGGATTTTCTTATATTTGTTGAAATAGTCATACTAGATAGGTTTAATATTCTAAAGTATATTTTGACGGTTCATTTATTTTTTTGCGGAGGGATTTTATTGCAAGTACTTTTTAGATAGAACTGGATGATAAGAGAAGACTGGTATCGTTGGTGTGAAGAGTTAAGTGAAGAAGAGCTTTTGCAAAATCAAACTGGCGGAAGCGGGAGTATATTACACACTCTTTTCCATATTGTTGATGTGGAGTGGAGCTGGATACGTCTCTTACAGAGTAAAAATGACTCTCAGGAGAGTTTCGATAAGTATATAAGCTTGAATAGGGTTCGAAATTTGGACGCGGAATTTCATTTAGAGGTGGAGAACTTTGTAAATAACTATGATGCTGGTATGGAAAATCAATTATTTTACGATACCCTGCCAGATGGAAGAGTTGTAACGGACACTCGGGGTGAAGTTATGAGGCATATTATTGCTCATGAAATTCACCATATAGGACAACTATCCATTTAGGCAAGAGAATTGGGACGAGAGCCTATTTCTGCAAACCTTATCGGACGGGGGCTTTCCTTATATTCTAAAAATTAATTCGAAATAAATATTCATTTATTCAGTTTCTGAACATTAACGAGATAAAATGCTTGGAAGATTTGTCATCATTGAATGGTATAAGGGTAAATCCTAAAAAATATGTGAAATTAACGGAAACCATTACGCAGGTAAAAGAAGTCAGACAAATGTTTTGGGAATATTTTAATAGCACTCTCTAGGTATTCGCCGTTTCACACTGCCATTGCCCGCATAATCTAAAACTTAGAAACCCAAAAGGAGAGATGCTCAGTTGTATCCGTATGGAAATTATCAAATCCCACAAATTCAGTCTGACTACAATCCATATGTAACGCAAGATCAACATTACACAAATAGGCAACTGTCTCAATTATTTCAATTACCTCAATGGAGGCAGCTTGAACGGAAAGTGAATCAATTAGAAAGACAAAACGATCAGCAGGCAAAGGAAATTGATCAACTCCAACGCCGTCTCCAAAGAGTGAATCGGCGGCTTCGTGCAGTGGAAAATAGATTAAGTATTCCGTTCACTCCTTTTGAAGGGGAATATTAGTCATAATTCGTATGTATAAAAAATGAGAATTTCCAAAAAGAAGGTTGCTGCGGCAGCCTATTTTTGTTATCCAACGAGGGACAGGTTACTTTATGAAGGATTTGCAAGGCGGAAAAAATTTGTTCTTTTTCATGAAAACCTTTTTCGGCACAAAAAAATTCCCGGCTGCGCCAGGAATAGTTTATACATTACTGTTGTATTAATTTGGTTTGGATGTTTATTAATTGATTGGTTTGTGGGTTAAAGAAAACATATACCCTCACTATATTTTTTTCTGTATTCTTTTTTACGACAAAATCAAAGGTGTCTCTTGATTTACTGTTAGAGACGGTCGTCCTTCCCAAATATTCGTATTCAGTAACTTCACTATCTGCGTATTTTTTCTTTATTTCACCTATAGCCATTTGACCCCATTTTGCATAGTCTGGCTGCTGTGCTTTAACATTTTGAAAGTTCATTGTCATGATCATCAGGCATAATAAAAGTGAAAGTGAGAGAATCTTCGATAATTTATTCATACTAACCTCCCGAAACTAATTTACAAAATTATCTTTTACAATAAAAAGGAAAGTATTCCTTAAAAAAGGATCTATTGAGTGTGCACCTATGTAATTTTCTTTTATATTAGATATTTTATCTTCTTCAGTCGAATACTGTGAAAATACTTTGTTGAAAAGAAATTATAGTTCATTTATTTACTTTTCCTACCTAACTTTGATGTGACACTTAAAGGAAGGGGTGCTTTTGTTAAAAAGGGATGGAAGATTTTGCTTAAATTAAATGAAGGCCAGCGCCAATAGACACAGGACGGTAATAGGCTTATTGCGGTATTCCAACCACTCGTTGGACAGGTGGTAATGATTTGAACTAAGAGGCCGTTTTGTGCAAAAAAATATTGTATAATAAGAGAATTTGTTGTGAAGAGGATTGCAATAGGTATGGATGAAGTAGTGCTGATTTTAAACAAATATTTGAGCCCTTTTAATCGAGATTATAACGAAAATATTTAGAAACGCTCATAAATTTACAAGATTCTATTGAAAAAGATGAAGATTATCTTATGGGCTAACATAACGTATTGGGGGGTATGTTTTATTTTTTGTAAAAGACATATATCTTGATCTAGATGGTAATAAGTCAAGATTTGTTCAAGCCGAAAATACCTTCAAGTATATTTATTGTTGTCACGAAGGAGGAGCTCATTTTGTGTTTCGGGCCTGGCAGTAGTCTATACAAATTGATATCGGTCTCATTGTTATAATGAATACTATTCAAACCCAAATCTATATCCCGCCATTCCCATGTTGGTCATTCCTCATATTATGCATATACGATTCTATATAGATTCTTTCTGAACTTGAAACGTGTTTGGAGTTTTCTACGGGGTTAGTTTGACGGATGCCTTTTCTTTTATACCATAGGTCTACAAGAAAGCCGAAGCTTAAAAATGCTCCTATGCCAATCAGCAGCCACATAAAAGTTCCTCCTTTTATAAATACCAATATTAGGTAACTTTAAATTTTATTATACCATACTGATGATTATTTTTTGAAAAAATAAGCAAAATAGTAGTGCGGAAAAAAGGGGGGATCAGTATGGCAAAGAAAAAGCATATTCAATCCATCGTTGTTGACCAAAAGAAATTGTTAGATGACAAGGTTGAGGCTGCTAAGGAAGATAACTTTCAGAATAACCATATTCGAAAAGTTACTCAAAATGGCGCGGATGGACAGTAAACGAAGGGGTTTGCTCCTTCGTTTTTTATTTTTCAAACATAACGATTGTAACATAATGATTAAAAATTTGGTGTCCAATTGGGCGTTCATTAAAGAACCGTAACAAATTTTTTATCATCTGTTATTTCGACAGACTTTGAAAAAAAGGATATTTATAATGACTAAGGGAGTCGGAAGTGGTGTTCAAAATGAATGGAGGGATCCTGAATGAAAGATTTTCTTCAAGATGCTGTCCAGAGAGAAAGACAAATTTTGATTGAGAAGCTAATTAAATCAGGTGTATTCAAAATAAAAAATAAGCACCTTTACGAAGGAAGCTTATCGGAATTAAAAGATTTATATAAAGAAATCCGCGATTACGAAGCGGTCACGTCATAATACTTAATCATTGAGGGCAGGTGTTAATCACCGCCCTCAAATACTGTCTCCCCTAATAACATCACTTTCAGCTGCTCTTTTGAAAGACTGTTGTCAGTCCATGCCTGTTCTAAACGTTGTAATGCTTCAGGTCCGGTGTCATCAGCCAAACGATAAGTACCATAATGCATGGGTACGAACGTTTTCGCATCTAACTCGATGAAGGCTTTCACACTGTCCTCCGGTGAGATATGGGCAGGAGCCATAAACCATTCCGGCTCGTAAGCTCCGATGGGCATAAATACCGTATCGATGTTAAAGCGCTCGGCTATTTGTTTAAAACCCGCAAAATACCCGGTATCGCCGACAAAAAAATAGGTCTCTTGTGCTGATTGAAAAACGAATCCGCCCCAATGAGAAGTATTCATGTCAGTCAGCGTTCTCCTCGTCCAGTGCTGTGCAGGGACAAAATGAATCGTGATCCCTTTATAATCCATCTGTTCCCACCAATTCATTTCGGTTACGTTTTGATATCCCCTGCGATTTAACAGCCGCTTTAACCCGGCAGGAACAAAATAATGCGGATTTCCTTTTAATTTTTTCAGTGTTGGAAAGTCTAGATGATCATAGTGTCCATGTGAAATGAAGACCGCGTCGATGTCCGGCATGTCTTCTAGGGCGATTCCAGGTTCCGTTGAGCGTTTCTCATAGCCCATCCGTTTGGCCCACACTGGATCTGTTAGAATATTAAGCCCATTCATTTGGATAAAAAATGTGGAATGGCCAATCCAGGTATAGGAAGTCAGGCTCCTGTTTTGATGCAGTTCATTGATTTTTTTAACCGGTGATTGCTCAATTTGTACCGTTAAATCTTTTACTTTACTGCGTCTTTCCTTATTCCAGCGCAGCATATCTTTCATTGATTTATTGCTTCTAACGGCATCTATATTTTCATATTTTTTTCTCATATGCTCACCCTAAATAGCAAAGATTTATCCGGAATTAACGGGCAGTAAAACCCCTGCTGATTGTTGTTTCACTTAATGTTGATTATAACAAGTTTGGGGAATGCTGCAAAAAGAAAGGTTATATTTTCTAATTTTTTAATCGGGAATGGTAAAATAAAGGAATAACACTTGTAAGGGGGATGTACATGACAGTTACTTATCAATCACGTGAAGATGTACCGGAAAAAGAAAAGTGGCGTTTTGAGGATGTATATGCTTCCGCTGCCGATTGGGAAAAGGATTATCAATATATTGAATCCATGCTGCCAAAATTAAAGCAGTTTGACGGATCCATAAATGATGGGGCGTCACTTTATCAGTATCTTTCACAAAAGGAAGAAGTATCCAGTAAATTTAACCTTGTATATGTGTATGGGATGCTCCAGGCAGATGTGGATACGAGGGATCCTAATGCACAATCCTTAGTTGATCGTGCCAAACAGCTGGCGGTGAAAATGAGTGCTGCTTCATCGTTTTTTATGCCGTTTTTATTAAGCTTAGAAGAAAATACGTTGAAGGGGTACATCAAACAGGAGCCAAAGCTTGAATACTTTGAACAGGATCTTTTGGATGCGTTCCGTTATAAAGAACATGTTCTTACAAAGGAAAAAGAAGAAATCCTGTCCCAGCTTGGCGAAGCACTTTCAGCCCCAAGCCATACGTACAGTATGATCAATAATGCTGACATTAAATTTGGCGATGTTACCAATGAAGAAGGGATGAAAGTTGAGCTAACACGCGGCATGTATTCGAAATTAATTGAGGATGAGGACCGGGATAAGCGAAAAGAGGCTTACAAAGCCTATTACAAGCCTTATCTTCAATTAAAAAATTCCATCGCTTCGACACTCGCAGCAAACATTAAAACGAACGTTACCCTTGCCAGACTGAGAAATTATCCTTCCGCATTGGAAAAAGGATTGTTTGGGGATAAGGTTCCTAGAGAAGTCTATGAAAATTTAATTACTGCAACTAAGGCAAATATTGCACCGCTTCACCGTTATACCCAGTTAAGAAAAGAAAAGCTTGGTTTGGAGGAACTGCGTCAATATGATTTAAATGTTCCACTTGTAAAGGGAGTAAAATTAGAGATTTCCTATGATGAAGCATATGATACCCTTTTACAAGCATTGACTCCGCTTGGTAAGGAGTATGCTGCTGCATTAAAATCATTCAAAGACTCCCGTTACATTGATGTCCGGGAAACACCAGGAAAGCGGTCCGGCGCCTATAACTTAGGAGTATATGATGTTCACCCATTTGTATTATTAAATCACCATGATGATTTAGACAGCATGTTTACAATGATTCATGAATTTGGCCATGCCATGCATTCTTATTATTCCAGCAAACATCAGCCAAGGATCTCGGCCGGATATAGTATTTTTGTGGCTGAAGTGGCTTCTACGGTAAATGAAGTCCTGCTGATTCATTATTTACTGAATAAGGAGACAAATGAACAGATTCGCAAACACCTGCTTAATCATTTCATTGATCAGTTCCGTGGAACCTTTTTCACCCAGGTAATGTTTGCCGAGTTTGAAAAAATAACTCATGAAATGGCAGAGGCCGGCACGCCTCTCAATGTGGAAGCTTTTAATAAAATTTATGAATCCTTATTTAGACAATACAATGGGGAAATTGTGGTATTTGATGACGAGGTAAAATATGGATGGTCAAGAATTCCTCATTTCTACCGTCCGTTTTATGTGTATAAGTATGCAACAGGATTTGCCTCTGCGATCCATATTGCCGAAAAACTGCTTTCAGGGGATCAGGAAATCAAAACATCTTACTTGGAATTCTTAAAAAGCGGCGGCTCTGACTATCCACTGGAATTGCTCAAGAAAACAGGCGTAGATTTAACCACGTCTGAGCCGATTGATCATGCGTTAAGCCGGTTTGATCAGCTGGTTACTGAGTTTTCCAAATAGGTGAGAGAATATGCAGCCGTTGTTTATTAATTTAACGGGGAAAAAAATAGTCATTGCCGGCGGTGGAAAGATTGCTGCCCGAAAGGCAAGGTCACTAAACGCAGAGCATGCTGTAATTGTCTTTATATCACCGGAATTTTGCGAGGATGTCATTGCTTTTTCAGAGGAAATAGGCTGTGAGCTGATATGCCGTAAAGCCAAACTCGATGACTTTAACCACGCATTTCTGGTGATTCTTGCAACCAATGACCGCGAAACAAACCGAACCTTTGCCTGTCAGCTTTCATTGAACCATTTGGTATGTGTGGCTGACAATGCAGAGGAGGGGAATGTTACCTTTCCAGCGACGATTAAGCGGGGAGAACTGCAAATTGCTGTTACCACGAATGGAGCGAGTCCGAAGCTGACACGACGGTTGAAACAGAGTTTGGAATTGCAATTTGACCAGTCATGGGAAGAGTATATATCGTTTTTATCCCAATGCCGCCGCAAAATAAAAGAGCTGGATCTATTACCGGAAGATAAAAACAATCTTTTAGAAGAGCTTTTAGATGAACAATATAGAACTAACCAGTGTTTGAGGGATAAGTTTTTATTACGCATATGCAGTGTTTAAGAATAAGCCTGATATGACAGTGAGCATTTTACTGTCTTTCAGGCTTTTTTTTGTTCTATAATCCCGGAAAAAAATAAGCCGAATGGACTAATTTGAAACTTTTTCTAAAAATTGTTTAATTTATAATTGCAGAAAACCTATGGGTATGGTAGGATTAATTTCATCAAATATCCATTTATTCTTATCAAGAGCGGCTGAGGGACTGGTCCAATGAAGCCCGGCAACCTGCAATGCAAGGTGCCAAATCCAGCAAAATGATATCATTTTGAGAGATAAGGTGATGACCAGATTCGTTCGCCTTATCCGACCGAATGGATAGGTTTTTTTACGAAAAGGGGGCGAATCAACTGAAGAATGAGGAACGCGAAGAACTGATTGCACATTTGGAAAAAATGTTGGAATCTTTAAAATTTGGCTCCATCACTCTAGTGGTTCAAGATGGTAAGATTGTGCAGATTGAAAAAAATGAAAAGGTTCGTCTTCAATCGAATAAAAAGCGCTGACTAGACAAACTAGAGGCGGTCTCCATGTTATCAAACGTGGCAGACTGCCTTTTTTTATACAAAAAAAGGCAGGCCTGCAGGAAAATGAAGGAGGTTACCGCTATGACGAATGCTGTAACATATGAAAATTGGAAACAAATATCAGACTCTTTTGAGGATCAGGATAAAACGAAAGGGGCTGGGCATGTACTGGAGTGGGCTTACAGCACCTACTCAGACAAACAGATTGTTTATGCCTCAAGTTTTGGTGCAGAAGCAATTGTCCTAATTGACCTGATTTATCAAGTGAAGCCTGATGCCCATATTGTATTTCTGGATACAGGATTGCATTTTCTTGAAACCTACGAGGTGATTGACAAAATGGAAGCCCGTTTCCCAAGCTTGCGAATTGAACGAAAACAGCCTGAAATCAGTCTTGAAGATCAGGCCGCACAATTCGGATCCGCGTTATGGAAAAAGAATCCAAATAAATGCTGTGAGATTCGAAAAGTGATTCCATTAAGGGAGACATTAACGGCAAAACAGGCGTGGATTTCAGGACTTCGCCGGCAGCAATCACCGACAAGGGCTAATACAGAATTTATCAATAAAGATGAGAAATTCAAAAACATTAAGATCTGCCCATTAATTCACTGGACATGGGATGACGTCTGGAACTATATCCGAAAAAAAGATCTCCCATATAACAAATTACATGATCATAACTACCCTAGCATTGGCTGTTTTCCTTGTACACTGCCTGTTCTTGATGAAGGTGATTCACGGGCAGGAAGGTGGGCGGGGATAGGCAAGACGGAATGTGGACTGCACACCCGCTAAGGAGGACATGACAATGCTTTCAATAATAGCAATCATCATTGGTTTATTTTTCGCACTAAATATTGGCGGAAGCGGAGCAGCTGCTTCAATGGGAATTGCTTATGGATCTGGTGTTATTAAAAAAGGGATTGCATTGTTTTGCTGCAGTATTGCCGTTTTTCTCGGTGCCTGGCTTGGCGGCGGTGAAGTTGTCAAAACCATTGGGAGCGGAATTGTACCGTCAAGTACTTTCACTGTACCACTCGCTTTAATTGTGCTGACGGCCGCCGCATTGTCCTTGTTTTTGGCCAATATCTTCGGCATCCCGCTCTCCACCAGCGAAGTAGCCGTAGGGGCGGTAGTTGGTGCAGGAGTGGTTTACCAGTCAGTAATTGCTGAGAATCTTATTTGGATTATGTTGTTTTGGCTGGTAACACCATTTGTGGCATTTTTAATTGCCATTGCCGCATCCAAATTTTTAACAAGCAAATGGGTGCATAGGCTGGTTTCAACCAGGAAAGCAGTGCCTTTTCTTTCAATTTTGGTTGTTTTCATGGGACTGTTTGAAGCATTCTCAGCCGGGATGAACAATGTGGCCAATGCAGTCGGCCCCCTCGTCGGTGCCGGAATTTTAACAAAAGGAAATGGCATCTTCTGGGGAGGATTATTCGTTGCCCTTGGAGTCATCCTTTTAGGACGGCATGTTCTGGAGACGAATGGTAAAAAAATTACCACTCTTAAACTGGAAGAAGGCTGCATAATCTCGGGAACGGGAGCCGGCATTGTAACCGCTGCTTCTATGTTAGGAATTCCCGTTCCGCTGACCCAAATTACGACGTCATCGATTATTGGAATCGGCTTTGCCAAACATGGAAAATCGGTTTTGAAAAAAGATATTGTTGTACAGCTGTTGACTGTTTGGCTGGTATCTCCGGTATTGGCAATGGTGCTGTCATATACACTGATTCAAATGATAATTGAACATAATTTCTACCCAATCATTGCCATGGCTGGCATGCTAATCTCCGTCTTTGGGATCTTGTCCTTGATAAAAGGAACGAAACACCATAAAGAAGAGCTTTTGGAAAAAAAGATATCCATTCGCTGATAAAAGGCTGTTTTCCGCCAATATAAACCGGTAATTCGCAAATAAGGGACCAACATTCGCTAATATAAGCATTTAATTCGCTAATAAGTGTATCGGGCGGCCGCAAGGGCATTCCTAACTTTATAAAAACTATACGAAAGGTTTGATTTTGATGTCATTTTTACCACAGCCTCATGGAGGAAAACTAATTCAAGCATATAATCCGGATTTTGATTTTTCACATATCGAAAAAGAAATTGAAATTGATGCAGTTGCACTCAGCGATCTTGAGCTGATTGGAGTCGGCGTGTTTAGTCCGCTTACAGGGTTCCTAGGAAAAGCGGATTATGAATCAGTGGTCGAAAACATGAGACTTGCTGACAACACTATTTGGTCAATTCCCGTAACATTGCCTGTATCATATGAAACTGCTGCTCTCTTAAAAAAGGATGAAGAAATCAAGCTTGTTCATAACAAAGAAGTATACGGCGTGATTAGAGTATCCGAATGGTATGAGCCAGATTTAGATAGAGAAGCACTCAAAGTCTATAAAACTGAGGAACTAGCACATCCAGGGGTGAAACGATTATTCCAAAGAGGTCCGGTGTATGCAGCTGGTGATATCACTCTTGTTAAAAAACCGGAAAAAGGTGTCTTTAGTGATGTATGGTTCGAACCAAATGAAACACGGGCCCTATTTGAAGCAAAAGGCTGGAAAACAGTGGTCGGTTTCCAAACACGCAACCCCATTCACCGTGCACATGAATATATCCAAAAAGCTGCCCTGGAAACAGTGGATGGATTGTTCGTCAACCCGCTTGTAGGTGAAACCAAGGCTGACGATATTCCGGCAGATGTCCGTTTAAAAAGCTACCGGGTTTTACTTGAAAATTATTACCCTGAGGAACGTGTGCAGCTTGGAGTGCATCCTGCAGCGATGCGTTATGCCGGCCCAAGAGAAGCCATTTTCCATGCCATTGCCCGAAAAAATTATGGATGCACCCATTTTATTGTCGGCCGTGACCATGCAGGCGTCGGCAATTACTATGGTACCTATGATGCACAGCTGATTTTTACACAATTTTCAGAAGAAGAGTTAGGAATAAAGCCTTTATTCTTTGAACATAGTTTTTATTGCACAAAATGCGAAGGGATGGCGTCCAATAAAACTTGCCCGCATGGTAAGGAAGACCGTGTCATTCTTTCTGGAACAAAAGTAAGAGAAATGCTCCGCTCCGGTGTACTGCCGCCATCAACCTTTAGCAGAAAAGAAGTTGTGGAAGTATTAATTGAAGGTTTAAAAGAAAAAACATTGGTATAAGGAGTGTTCAACATTGGCAACTGCAACAAATATTACCTGGCACACTGCTGCCGTTTCAAAACATGACCGCCGGCTGCAAAACGGACATGGAAGCTGTGTCCTTTGGTTTACGGGTCTTTCAGGTTCAGGCAAATCTACGATAGCAAACGCAGTCTCACGTGAATTATACCGTTCGGGCATTAACGAATTTGTTCTGGATGGGGACAATATCCGGCATGGATTAAACCATGACCTCGGTTTTTCCGATGCTGACAGGACAGAGAATATTAGAAGAATAGGGGAAGTGGCTAAATTATTTGTCGACAGCGGCACAATTGTGACAACAGCCTTTATTTCCCCATTCCGCTCCGACCGTGACCAGGTTCGTGCATTATTTGGGGAAGGGGAATTTATCGAGGTTTTTGTGGATTGCCCAATCGACGAATGTGAACGCAGGGATCCTAAAAAGCTCTATGAAAAAGCAAGAAAAGGAGAAATTAAAGATTTTACCGGAATTGATTCTCCCTATGAAGAGCCGGAAAATCCGGAAATAATTATCCGTTCCGATCTTTTAAAAGTAGAAAAGGCAGTGGAGGAAGTTCTAGCATATTTGCAGCTCAAAAACATTATTTAGTTTTTAAAAGTTAATAAGAAAGGATGAGAGGCGATGGCCGGGAAGGTTTATTTAGTAGGGGCGGGACCGGGTGATCCAGAGCTGATTACGGTTAAAGGATTGCGCTGCCTCGAGCAGGCGGATGTTATTCTTTACGATCGGCTGGTAAATCCGGAATTGCTTAAGTATGCAAAAGAAGGGGCGCAGCTTGTTTACTGTGGCAAGCTGCCTCATTACCACACGATGAAACAAGAAACAATTAACCGATTTCTGGTGAAGTATGCCAAAAAGGGCTATCAGGTTGTCCGTTTAAAAGGAGGAGATCCCTTTGTATTCGGACGTGGTGGTGAAGAAGCCGAAGAATGCACCAAACATGATGTTCCGTTTGAAGTTGTCCCGGGGATTACAGCTGGCATCGCAGCTTCAGCTTATGCCGGAATTCCGGTTACCCACCGTACTTTAAGCAAAAGCTTTGCCTTCATTACCGGCCATCAAGCTGGGGACGTGGCGGCTGAACATCAATGGGCGAGCTTGGCAAATGGGGTTGATACGATTTGTGTATATATGGGAGTTGCCCATCTATCGACCATTACTAAACAATTAATCAGCCATGGTAAATCACCGAAAACGCCGATTGCTTTAATTCAATGGGGAACATTAACAGATCAGCGGACAGTAGTTGGAACGTTGGAAACCATTGAAGAATTGGCAGCAAAGTCCCAGATTTCAAATCCGAGCATGATTGTAATCGGCGAAGTTGTACGTCTTCATGAAAAATTAAATTGGTTTGAGGAAGAAATTTTGCAGAAAATTCCGGTTGTGCAGGGATGAGCTTTTTGAATAAGTTGCAGGGATAGGTAACTCGCAGATATATTGCTTAAAACCGCAGATAAATCTGTCCAACTCGCAGATAAAACATTCAAACTCGCAGATAAATGGCCGTAATTCGCAGATATGTATGAAAATTTTACAAAAAATCACTTCTTTAAAGTGCAGAAAGGGGCGTTTCAATGAAGGCGATTCTATACATCGGTCATGGAACGCGATCTAAAACAGGTGTGAAAGAAGTAAAAGATTTTCTGGAAAGGGTAATCAAACGAGTCAATGTCCCGATACAAGAAATCAGCTTTCTAGAGCTGACAGAACCGCTGATTGAGGATGGCTTCAGGCGCTGTGTGGAAAGGGGGGCGACGGAAATTACCGTTGTTCCGCTGTTCCTTTTAGCTGCAGGGCATATAAAACATGATATCCCAAAAGCTCTGGCAAAACTGCAAGACAGATATCCCGCCCTTCAAATGGAGGTAAAGGATCCTTTCGGTGTGCAGGGAAGAATATTGGATGCTGTGGCAGAGCTGGTTAGGTCTGTGAGCAGTAACTTGAGTCCGCAAAATCGTCTGTTAATTGTGGGCAGGGGCAGCAGCGATCCTGAAATTCAGGCGGATTTTTCAACCATTCAGGCTGGACTTAGCCTCCGCCTCGGCCTTGAGCAAGTATCTGTCTGTTATTTAGCTGCCGCCGAGCCAAAGCTGCAGGCAGGACTAAATGCCATTTTGGAAAAAGCACCGGATACTGTCATTGTTGTTCCATATTTATTGTTTTCCGGACTCCTGAGTGCTGAGGTCAATCGAGCAGTACTTAAGTGGAAAAAACAGGGCAGACAGATTCTCGTTACAGAACCGTTAAGCAAGCACCAGGTAATTGAGGATGTTGTCGTGGAGATGGCTTCCAGCGGTGTGCCGGCCTAGCTGCGTCTAGTTAGAAAAGCAGTTTAGATGACTGATGGTGAAAGGCTCTATCTGTACTCTAGAGAATGAAATTAGATTCGAGGACTAATGGAGAGGCCTGATCAGCCCACTGGAGAGGGAAACTCCCAATTAGAGGACCGAAAGAGAAGCTTTATCAGCCCACTGGAGAGGGAAATCCCAATTAGAGGACCGAAAGAGAGGCCATATCCACCCTCTAAAAGAGAAAAAAATACCTTATAGGTCAGTTAGAAAGGCTCTATCTGCCTTCTAAAATAGAAAAATCAGTTTAAAGCTCTCATAGAAAGCTTCTTTGAACCTAAACAAACATTAATTTTATAAAAATATTCCAATGTGAGGTGGATTTCTTTGCAAGTACAGGTATTAAACAGTCCGTTTAGTCAGGAGCAGGCAGAGCTTCTCGACCGTCTTTTGCAGACATTAACAGAACCACAAAAGGTTTGGTTGAGCGGTTATTTAGCTGCTTCCCTTCAGCCAGCTTTTATTCAAGGAAATGCAACAGCCCAAGCATCATCACAAGGTACAACACAGGCAGTATCAAAAGAGATAACGATTCTGTATGGATCACAAACAGGAAATGCCAAGGGGCTTGCAAAAAAAGCGGCTGCTGCTCTTGAGTCAAATGGTTTAAAAGCAATCATATCAGCTATGAGTGATTTCAAACCGAACAACTTAAAAAAGGTAAAAAACCTGCTTATTATTACGAGTACACATGGTGAAGGCGATCCGCCCGATAATGCTTTGACTTTCTATGAATATGTTCACAGCAAACGGGCACCTAAACTACCAGAACTGAACTTTTCCGTATTGGCGCTGGGTGACAGCTCATATGAATTCTTCTGTCAAACTGGGAAAGATTTTGATCATCGATTAGAAGAATTAGGCGGTACACGGCTTTACCCGAGGTTCGACTGTGATGTTGATTTTGATGAACCAGCGGCCGAATGGCTTCAAGGTGTACTGAACAACCTAAGTGAATCACAGACTCAAAGTTCTGCTGTTACACCGGCCGAAACTCTGCAAACAGTCGAATCGGTTTATTCCAGAACCAATCCGTTTCAAGCTGAAGTATTGGAAAATATTAATCTAAATGGCCGCGGTTCCAATAAAGAAACGCGCCACCTTGAAATATCATTAGAGGGTTCAGGTTTAACATTCGAACCGGGAGACAGCCTGGGAATCTATCCAGAGAACGACCCGGCACTCGTGGATCTCCTTTTATATGAATTGAAATGGAATCCAGAGGAGCCGGTAACCGTGAAAACAGGGGATGTCCGCCCGCTTAGAGAGGCCCTTCTGTCATACTATGAAATTACGATTTTAACAAAACCGCTTCTTGAAAAAGTCAGCAAACTATCCAGCAATCAGGAATTAAAAAAGCTGGTATCAGCTGGTAATGAAAACAAAGTAAAAGAATATATAAAAGGTCGTGATCTGCTCGATCTAGTCCGTGATTTTGGGGTGTGGGGTGAATCGGCACAAGAATTTGTTTCCATTTTGCGGAAAATCCCAGCCAGGCTTTACTCAATCGCCAGCAGTCTAACAGCCAATCCGGACGAAGTTCATTTAACTATTGGGGCTGTCCGGTATGAATCTAACGGAAGACCGCGAAACGGTGTTTGTTCCATCCTTGCCGCCGAGCGCCTTGAACCAGGGGATACACTGCCAATATTTGTTCAACATAATGAGAACTTTAAGCTGCCGGCTAATCCAGATGCACCAATTATCATGGTAGGACCTGGTACAGGTGCAGCACCGTTCCGCTCTTTTATGCAAGAACGTGAAGAAATCGGCACGGAAGGGAAATCATGGATGTTTTTTGGTGACCAGCATTTCGTAACAGACTTCCTTTATCAGACCGAGTGGCAAAAATGGCTCAAGGACGGCGTGTTAACGAAAATGGATGTGGCTTTTTCAAGGGACCAAGAAGAAAAAGTATACGTCCAGCATCGCCTGCTTGAACACAGTAAGGAATTGTTTGAATGGCTGGAGGCCGGAGCCTATTTTTACGTATGTGGTGATGAGAAAAACATGGCTCATGATGTTCATGAAACATTGCTTGCCATTATTGAAAATGAAGGCGGCTTAAGCCATGAACAAGCGGTGGCCTATTTATCTAATCTGCAGCAGCAAAAACGTTACCAGCGTGATGTTTATTGATCAAAGCTATATACAGGAAGGGGTTTTTTCAAGATGGTTTTAAAACAACAATTATCTGCACCAGATGGACCGCCGAGTGATGTCGAGCGGATTAAAGAGGAAAGTAAGTATTTAAAAGGGACATTAGCGGAGTCGATAGAGGACCGTCTTAGTGCCGGAATTAATGACGATGATAATCGGTTAATGAAATTTCATGGCAGCTACCTTCAGGATAACCGTGACCTTAGGAATGAAAGACAGAAACAAAAGCTTGAGCCAGCCTATGGATTCATGCTGCGTGTCCGGGCACCAGGCGGAGTGGTAACATCGGAACAATGGCTGGTATTAGAAGACCTTGCCGAAAAATATGCACACGGAGCATTAAAACTGACGACACGTCAGTCATTCCAAATGCATGGAATTTTAAAATGGAATATGAAGCCAACCATTCAGGCTATAAACAATACACTGCTAAATACACTTGCAGCCTGCGGTGACGTGAACCGGAATGTCATGTGCAATCCTAATCCATATCAATCGGAAATTCATGCCCAGGTTTATGAATATGCCAGCACATTGAGTGAGTATTTATTACCACGAACAAGGGCTTATCATGAAATTTGGCTTGATGAGGAGAGAATAGCCGGTACACCAGAGGTAGAAGAAGTAGAGCCAATGTACGGTCCGCTTTATTTGCCGCGGAAGTTTAAAATAGGGATTGCAGTTCCGCCTTCAAATGATGTGGATGTTTTTTCACAGGATCTTGGTTTGATTGCAGTACAGGAAAATGGGAAGCTGATTGGTTTTAACATTGCAATAGGAGGCGGTATGGGCTTTACCCATGGAGATAAGGCGACATATCCGCAGATTGCCAAAGTGATTGGATTCTGCACGCCTGATAAAATTGTGGAATTAGCCGAAAAAACGATTACGATTCAGCGTGATTATGGAAACCGTTCTGTCCGTAAAAACGCGCGCTTCAAATATACCATTGACCGTCTAGGACTTGATGTGGTGAAAGAAGAATTGGAAAATCGTCTAGGCTGGAAATTGGAAGAGGCGAAGCCATACCATTTTGACCATAATGGTGACCGTTATGGCTGGGTAGAAGGCAGTGATGGAAACTGGCACTTCACATTGTTTGTTCAAAATGGCCGAGTGAAGGATTTTCCTGATTATCAGCTAAAGACCGCTTTACGTGAAATTGCCAAAGTTCATACAGGTGATTTCCGGTTAACGCCGAATCAAAACCTGGTGATTGCTAGAGTTCCAAGTGAAAAGAAAGAACACATCACTAAGCTGTTAGATCAATATGGGTTAACAGATGGCAGATTTCATTCGGCACTGCGCCGCAACTCCATGGCTTGTGTTGCACTTCCAACATGTGGTTTGGCTATGGCCGAAAGTCAGCGATATTTACCAAGTTTAATTGATAAAATTGAAGATATTTTGGATGAAAATGGTCTTCGTGACGAAGAGATTACCATTCGCATGACCGGATGCCCAAATGGATGCGCCCGCCCGTCACTGTCAGAAATTGCTTTTATGGGTAAAGCCGTTGGGAAATACAATATGTACCTTGGCGGGGCTTTTGATGGAAGCCGTTTGAATAAAATGTACCGCGAAAATATCGGCGAGGAAGAAATCCTGAGTGAACTTCGTGTTCTGCTTTCCCGATATGCAAAAGAACGTCTTGAAGGAGAACACTTCGGAGACTTTGTTATACGTGCTGAGATTATTAAAGCTACAACAGATGGCACCAATTTTCATGATTAAAACGTCCTATATGCCAGTTTAATATGGAAATGAGAAATTTAGTCCCATAGGCATCAGCCTATGGGACTGTTTGAAATGGGAAAGGGAGAAATCCTGTCCTATTGGCAGCGTCTATGGGACAGGTTGATAAGGAGGCAGTGAAATCCAGACCCAAACGCATCATCTATAGGACAAATGAGCAGTAAAACTAAGAGAAGTTGTCCAATAAAACAAATCCCAGACTCCTCTTTAAATTATAATAACTCACCCAACTCTTCTTTTTCATGCAGCCTTTCCAGAATCCTCCGTTTTCGGTACAACATAATCCCAGTCTCCGCCACATCCTGAATGGAAGAGCGGTTAATCATTGCACCGAAAACGATACCAGCAATCGGCACGAGCTGGAATAACTTTTTCCAGCCAAAATGATCACGATAGGTAGCCACTACTTCTCGCCATCCTTGGAGTTGTGAAATGATTCTTCCGCTTCGCTTCTCTGCATTAAAATCGGTCAATTCTTCTAAAATTGCTTTTTTTCCTACCACATCAGAAGAGGTAAATTGCAGGCATTTGACAATAAAAACCCTTTCCGATTTTTCTTTCGGATCAAAACCGTAGGATAATGCAATTTCCTGTAATACTTTTAACGATAACCCCAATAAAACAGGAATATCGATGACAAGTGTAAAAATGCCGCCGATTCCGGTGGTTGCTCCTTGAATAGCGGCAGCTTTTTCCCTTGAATTTCTGATTTCTTCCGCCACGTGATCCATTTTCTCAAGCGGCAGCCTCCTAACTTCCTCTAGGTTTGTTACGTTTTCGGGGTTGAACTTTTTAAAAATCATTCTCTCACTGATTAAATATTGGCCGCCGGTTTGAATATAGCTCCCCAGTTCATCGATGACCACACCAATTTTATCCTGGATAAATTTAGGTGTTATCTTATCAAGCAGTGCGAATGGAATGCGTCCAATCTTTTCCCAAAACCATAAACCCTTTTGACTCTTCTCCCATTTTTCAATTTTCCTTAATTCTTTTTCCAAAACTTCAGCTGATTCTATTATTGGCAAAATTATTCGACTCCTTTTAACGATTCGTTTCTTTATTATACGAAAAGGAAAATCGTAAGTTTCATTTACTGGTTATTGTAGGTAAAAATAGAAGAAAACAACCGCTTTTTTTAGAAGAATTAGCGGGTAGTGATTTATCATAATTTTTTGAGAATTCGAGTATTTGGGAGGAAATGGGTGGATTTTAGAATTAGAGCCAGCTAAGCTGCGCTCATTCATAGTGACCCACAATAGAACAGAGTCAATCCATATTACGCGCTTTGACGCCCTTTATTGATTTACGTTAAGATAAAACTCGTAACAAGTTAACAAAAAGGAGGAGACAATAATTATAAATGACTTTAAAAACGTATAGCCCAAATCATTTTCGAAAGCCAAAGAACGAAGATGGGGCAAACATTTGGGAACTTATTAAAAGTACCCGGACATTAGATTTAAACTCCGCATATTCTTATCTAATGCTCTGTGAATTCTTTTCTGACACTTGCGTGGTTGCAGAAGAAGATCACGAACTTATTGGCTTTGTGTCCGCTTTCCGTCCACCTCAACAAGACGATACGATTTTTGTCTGGCAAGTAGCTGTTCACCCATCACATCAAGGAAAAGGAATAGGAAAGAAACTATTACAAGAGCTATTGAGCAGGGAATCTTGTGAAAACATTCACTATTTAGAAGCTACCATCTCACCATCGAACATTGCATCTCAATCCCTATTTAAAGGCTTAGCGAAAAACTTAAATTGTCCCTATGAAATTTCAGAATGTTTTTCTGAAAAATTATTTCCGGAAACCGGACATGAAGCTGAGCAAACCTATCGAATCGGCCCATTTCAAATGGAAAAAGAATAAGGCCGTTCTATCAAGTTAATAAACCGAAAATTCAGAAAGGTTGTGTCGCATGCAAGCAGTAAAAGAAATAAATTCATCACTTCGTGTATTTGAGGAACTTGAATCAGAGGTTAGAGGTTATATCCGCAGTTTCCCGACAGTTTTTTCAAAGGCGAAGGGTTCAAAGATTTGGGATATGGACGGAAACGAGTATATTGACTTTTTTGCCGGTGCCGGGGCCCTTAATTATGGTCATAATAACCCAAAAATGAAAGAAAGCCTGCTTAGATATATTGTGGAAGACGGAATTACCCATAGTTTAGATATGGGAACGAAGGCCAAAGCAGCTTTTCTGGAAAAGTTTCAAAAGGTGATTCTTGAGCCGAGGAAGCTCGATTATAAAGTCATGTTCCCTGGACCGACTGGAACTAATACAGTGGAGAGTGCATTAAAACTGGCTCGAAAAGTGACGGGGCGCGAATTGGTCATCAGCTTTACCAATGCCTTTCACGGAATGACCATTGGTTCCTTGTCTATCACAGGAAACTCTTTTAAACGTCATGGTGCAGGCGTGCCGCTACATAATAGTGTTGCTATGCCTTTTGACCGCTATCTGGGTGATGATGTCGACACCGTTGATTATTTGGACCGCTTTCTAGAGGATAACGGCAGCGGGGTAGCACTTCCGGCGGCAATTATTTTAGAAACAGTCCAGGGGGAAGGCGGTTTAAATGTTGCCGACTTTGAATGGATCAAGCGTATTGAGGAAATCTGCCGCCGCTGGGATATTCTCTTGATTGTGGATGATGTTCAGGCAGGCATCGGCCGGACAGGAACATTTTTCAGCTTTGAACCTGCAGGAATCAAACCCGATATTGTTTGTTTGTCAAAATCTATAAGCGGGTATGGTCTGCCAATGGCTTTAACATTAATTAAACCAGAATATGATATATGGGAGCCTGGTGAGCATAATGGAACCTTCCGCGGTCATAATCCAGCTTTTATAACGGCAGCAGAAGCCCTTTCCTATTGGGAAACAGAAGAATTTCAAACAGAAATACTAGAAAAAGGTGCCATAGTGGGGGAATTCTTGGAAGAAACAGCCTCCTGTTACCCGGAACTGCAGGGGGAAGTCCGCGGACGCGGGTTGATGAGAGGCATAGCCTGTGATGTTCCAGGACTAGCTGAAAAGGTTTGTGAAGAGGCATTTAAACGAGGATTAATTATGGAAACCTCTGGGCCTAATAGTGAAGTATTTAAAATTATGCCGCCTCTTACCATTAAACGGGATGAGTTGAAACAAGGGTTTACCATTATTGAAGATAGTGTAAAAGCAGCAATTGTAATGATAAAGGAGGAAGAAAAATGATTGTAAAAACACTAGAGGAAGTTAAAGGAACTGTAGATCATGTGGAAGATAAAACGTGGGAAAGCAGACGTTTCATATTAGAAAAGGATGGAGTGGGCTTTTCCATGCATGACACGATTATTTATGCCGGCACGGAATCTATCTTTTGGTATAAGTACCACATCGAGGCGGTTTACTGCATTGAGGGAGAAGGGGAAATTGAGGATTTAACGAACGGAAAAACTTATCCCATCAAACCTGGAACTTTATATGCTCTGGATGGTCATGAAAAGCATTGTCTGCGCGCAAAAACACAGATGCGGATGGTTTGCACGTTCAATCCTCCATGCACTGGAAGAGAAACCCATGATGAAGAAGGGGCTTACAGCCTGCCGGCTGGGAAAGCCAATTTGTAAGATGAAGAGAAGGAGTGTAAGAGAATGATTGATTACTATCCATCAAGAGTCGAGAATCATCCTATTATATATGCCCGTAAGGATCCGGTTATTTATTCTCCCGCTTCACAACCGGGTCCTCTCACCTCGCAGCAGATGAAGTTTTTCGAAGAGAATGGATATTTGTTTCTTGAACAATTTTTCTCTGAAGATGAAGTATTTGTCATGAGCAGCGAACTTACAAAAGTATTAGAGGAAGGTAAAACAGTCACAGATAAAAGGGTGATTCATGAACCCGACAGTGATGAAGTCCGCTCCGTTTTTGCTGTACATGAACATGAGGAATTTTTTCAATCCTTATCGAATGACCATCGATTAGTTGATATCCATAAGCAGCTATTAGGGAGCGATGTGTATATCCATCAATCGAGAATTAATCTTAAATCAGGTTTCAATGGCAAAGAATTTTATTGGCACTCCGATTTTGAAACCTGGCATGTAGAGGATGGGATGCCAAGAATGCGGGCTGTCAGCTGTTCGATTACATTGACTGAGAATAATCCATACAATGGGCCGCTAATGCTGGTGCCGGGATCACATAAATACTTTGTTTCCTGTATTGGCGAAACCCCGGAGGCTAATTATGAAAAATCACTTCGAAAGCAGGAAATTGGCGTTCCTGATCATGAAAGCCTTGCTAAACTTGTAGAACAAAACGGTATTGCTGCCCCAACAGGTCCCGCTGGCTCCGTCATTTTATTTGACTGCAATATTTTACATGGGTCCAACAGCAATATCAGTCCCTATCCGAGAAGCAATGTATTCTTTGTATACAACAGTGTTGAAAATAGGCTGGTCGATCCATTTTCAGGTCAAAAGCCCAGACCTTCTTATATTGCATCGCGTCAAAAAACAGCAGAAAAAGTTTAAACATGGGAGAGTGCTTCATTGTGAGGCACTCTTTTTTCAATGTTGATTAAAAACATATTTGGGGGTTTTTACTAAGGAATGATGATGGAAAAGGAAGGAGGTAAGTAGAAGGAAGTGCCATCAGGGGACTTCCTTCGATATTACTTGGCCTTGTCATAATGTTCATAAAACACACGAAAAAGCCGCTCATCACCGCCTCGGTCAGGATGCAGGGCTTTAAGTATTTTCTTAAATTCCTTTTTAATGATTTCCTTGTCAGCATTCGCATCTAAACCTAACAAGCTGACATATGTAAGGGGAGAGGGTTCTTCGGAAAGTGCATATTCTGCCTGCAGCATTCTCTTTAAGCCACGGACTTTGGTCTGTTCAATCCGGATTTTGGCCTTTAATTCTTCATTTTCCTCTTTTAATCTTTTATTATCGGAAAATGTTTTTTCCCACTTCAGATAATCCACTCCATATTTTTGAATTCTTTTCTCTATTAGTTTTTCTATCATAAATGCTGCTAAATCAATTGGCTCGATGACATAATCAATGTTTAAGCTTTTCGTTCGTTTTGCTTTTAGTTTTCCATCGAGAATCCAACGTATAACATCCTGTTCATCATGTGCAATACCTTCCGTTTTTAATAGTACTGCCGCTTCTTTTAGATTCAACATATAACCAACTCGTTTTTGAAAAATTTATCCCGCTTTAACTGGCAGGAAGCCACCCAGAGATTAAAGTTTTCCTTTTGCCAAGGGTCTAACAACAATCTACCATATAAAAATAGGCAGATGTTTTACTAAACTATTTAATTTATATTAAAAGTTCTTTGCGAAATGAGTCTGCATGATTTCATTATTTTGATAATGATATGATACGATAAAAATAAAAATGGGGGCATGAACATGTACAACTTTAGAACTGATTATACCGAGGGTGCACATCCCAGAATATTACAGGTATTAATCGAAACAAATCTAGAGCAGGAAGAGGGTTACGGGGAAGATCGATTTTCCATGCAGGCCATCGACCTAATTAAGGAAAAAATCGGACAACCCGATGCAGCAGTTCATCTTTTAACAGGCGGGACGCAGACAAATCTTACCGCCATATCGGCCTTTCTTCGACCACATGAAGCAGCCATCGCTGCCAGTACTGGACATATTTTCACACATGAAACAGGTGCAATTGAAGCTACGGGACATAAGGTGTTAGCAGTGAACACGGGGGATGGGAAATTGAACCCAAGCTTAATAAAACAAGTGCTTGATGAACATACGGATGAACATATGGTAAAACCAAAGCTTGTTTACATATCCAATTCGACTGAAATTGGAACGATATATAAAAAATCAGAGCTTCAGGATTTAAGTAATTTCTGCCGTGGGCAAAATTTAATTTTGTACATGGATGGGGCTCGATTAGGTTCTGCCCTTTGTTCAAAGGAAAATGACCTGGAATTGAGTGATTTACCAGGCCTTGTGGATGCTTTTTATATTGGCGGAACAAAAAATGGAGCACTACTGGGTGAGGCATTGGTCATTTGCCGGGATTCGCTGAAAGAGGATTTCCGTTTTCATATAAAGCAAAAAGGCGGACTTTTGGCAAAAGGACGGGTTCTAGGGATTCAGTTTCTTGAACTGTTTCGGGATCATCTATTCTTTGACTTGGCTGCCCATGCAAATAAAATGGCAGAACTTTTAAAAACAGAACTCAGTCAATTAGGCATTCAGTTTCTTACCGAATCGCCTTCGAATCAAATTTTCCCCATTCTGCCGAACGCTGCAATCAGCGAGCTTCAAAAAAATTATGGTTTTCATGTTTGGGAAAAGGTCGATCAGGATCATTCGGCCATCCGTCTAGTAACCTCATGGGCCACAAAAGAACAGGCGGTTAAGGGGTTTGTAGAGGATTTTAAAAAATTCAACGTGTAATTTAAAGAGGCACTGCTTGAAGGACGGGCTTTAAGCAGTGCCTCTCATCGTTTTATAAAACTTTTTCAAAAGCGATTCTTTTGCTGTTGTCCTCCAAGAAAATCTCTCCGCAATATGTAAATTCATTTTTTTGCAGCAGTTTCTGCATGGGGATGTTCTCTTCATGTGTATCAACTTTGATGCTTTTAACCCCTTTTTCCAAACATAATTCTTCTACGTGCTTTATGATTTGTGATGAAATTCCCTTGCCTTTGCATTCATTATCAACTGCCATTCTGTGAATCACCGCATATTCACCATTGCTCACCCAATGTCCATTGTAAATCTTTTGGTATGTCTTTTCGCCGTCGAATGAAACAGCAGCGGTTCCAGCTATTTTTTCATCTATTTCGAGAACATAGCTGTAACCATTTTGAATATCCTTTTCAATTACTTCAGGATTCGGATAATTATTCTGCCACTGGTCGATATTCTGATTTTTAAAATACTCCTGCGCTTGTTTAATGATATGCATGATTGCATCCATATCCTGATTCACTGTTTTCCTGAACACCATTTTTAATCCCCTTTCTAAAATACCTTTATTATAGAACAAGAATGAGGGATTTTAATATTTTTTTATAGGGAAGTTTTGATGAAGATTGTTTGTGGATAGCCCGAAAAGGAGAAAAATAGGTTGTTGCGGTTATTTTCGGATGTGATGGATTGCCTGTGAAAGAAAATGAGGCTGGTGGGGTCAATGGAGAAGTGCTGGATTGCCCGTGAAAAGGAAAATGAGGCTGGTTGGGTCAATGGAGAAGTGCTGGATCGCCCATGAAAAAGAAAATGAGGCTGGTTGGGTCAATGGAGAAGTGCTGGATTGCCTGTGAAAAGGAAAATATGGTTGGTGCGGTCAATGGAGAAGTGCTGGATTGCCTGTGAAAAGGAAAATGAGGCTGGTTGGGTCAATGGAGAAGTGCTGGATTGCCCGTGAAAAGGAAAATGAGGCTGGTTGGGTCAATGGAGAAGTGCTGGATTGCCCGGAAAGGAGATAAATAGGTTGGTTCGGTCAATGGAGAAGTGCTGGATCGCCCGTGAAAAGGAAAATGAGGCTGGTTGGGTCAATGGAGAAGTGCTGGATTGCCTGTGAAAAGGAAAATATGGTTGGTGCGGTCAATGGAGAAGTGCTGGATTGCCCGTGAAAAGGAAAATATGGTTGGTGCGGTCAATCGAGATGTGCTGGATTGCCCGTGAAAAGGAAAATGAGGCTGGTTGGGTCAATGGAGAAGTGCTGGATTGCCCGTGAAAAGGAAAATATGGTTGGGTCAATGGAGAAGTGCTGGATTGCCCGTGAAAAGGAAAATGAGGCTGGTGGGGTCAATGGAGAAGTGCTGGATTGCCTGTGAAAAGGAAAATGAGGCTGGTTGGGTCAATGGAGAAGTGCTGGATTGCCTGTGAAAAGGAAAATGAGGCTGGTTGGGTCAATGGAGAAGTGCTGGATTGCCTGTGAAAAAGAAAATGAGGCTGGTTGGGTCAATGGAGAAGTGCTGGATTGCCCGTGAAAAAGAAAATATGGTTGGTGCGGTCAATGGCAATGTGATGGATTGCCTGTGAAAAGGAAAATGAGGCTGGTTGGGTCAATGGAGAAGTGCTGGATTGCCTGTGAAAAGAAAATAAAGCTAGAATGGTCGATGGACGAAACTGGATTAATCCAAAAGAAAAAAAGATTGTGCGGTCAATGGAAGTTTTTTTGATTACCTGGTTTAAGAAAACAAGATTAATATGGACAAAAAAATGTATTAAAAACAGAATTCCGTAAAACCTAACCGAAACGGTCTTTAAGAGGTCTTATTAAAGACAGATTTTGTAAAACTCAACCGATTTTGTATTTAAGCCTGTTTATTAAAGACAGAATACCGCAAAGTACACCGATTCTGTCTTCAAAGTCCTTTTTTAAAAGCCCGTTTTCCAAATAGCCCGCTGTTTAGTCTCTAGTCCACACAATAAACATAAATAAAATCTTACCATATAATATACAAAATAAAGCAAATACTACTAGCGGTGATGTGGATGCTATGTCAAACAAATGATGAACTAAAAGAATTCGTTATGGAAGCAAAGAAGTGTACGAAAAAGGGTAAGGTTGCTGATTACATTCCTTCACTTGGAAAAGCAAACCCCGAAGACTTATCTATTGCGATTCACTACCCTAATGGTAATTGTGTGGAAGCAGGGGACATTGAAAAAAAGTTTACACTTCAAAGTATTTCAAAAGTAATCAGTCTTGCACTTGTGTTAATGGACAGGGGCACAGACTACGTGTTTGAGCGGGTGGGGATGGAACCGACGGGGGATCCTTTTAATTCGATTGCAAAATTGGAGACGATGGCTCCCGCAAAACCATTAAACCCGATGATTAATGCTGGTGCACTTGTGGTTACCCATATGATCAAAGGAAACTCAGTAGAAGAAAGATTCCAAAGGCTTCTGTCATTTGTTCAAGAATTGGTCAACGATACAAACATCAGTTTCTGTGAAGAGGTGGCTCGTTCTGAATTCAAAACATCCAACCTCAACAGGGCTCTTGTCTATTTTTTAAAACAACATAATATCATCGATGAGGACGTTGAACCACTGATTGATTTATACACAAAACAATGTGCGATTGAAATGAATTGTTACGATTTGTCAAAAATCGGGCTGGTCTTTGCAATGGATGGGGTTGACCCAGAAACAGGAAAGCGAATCATGCCGATTGATATTGCCCGTATTTGTAAAACGTTCATGGTTACCTGTGGAATGTATAATGCATCAGGGGAATTTGCCATTAAGGTTGGAATTCCTTCGAAAAGCGGTGTATCCGGCGGCATTATGGGTGCTGTCCCTGGAAGGTTTGGAATTGGCATTTTTGGACCAGCGCTCGACGACAAAGGGAATAGTATTGCAGGAATTAAATTATTAGAACTGTTATCCCAAAATTATCATTTAAGTATGTTCTAAAAGGGTATTTAACATGTTATAATATGAACAATAAATCAGAAGGGAATGTGGGCGGCCAATGATTAACTAATCTTATTTTCTTGATCAACTATATAGAACGATCAGTAAAAATAGGATTAGTCTGCCCAATTCATATAAATGAAAAAGTCTGTCAAAAACAGGCTTATTAAGCTTACAGCTTTGTAGACTAATCCTTCCAATTAAAATTGGGAGGATTTTTTGCGTTGAAGAATTTTCCGCATCAATGCAAAAAGGCAGCCCTCCCGAAAGGCAGGGAATGAAATGAAAGAAATAATAACGATACAAGACCTTCAGTTTTCCATTAATGAAGTTTTCTTATTCGAAGCAGAAGTTTTACATGTGAAAAGCAATGAAGTGATAGGCATTGTTGGTAAAAACGGAGCTGGAAAATCAACACTTTTACAAATCATTGCAGGTGAAATAACAATGCCAGCTGGCAGTATGGATTGGAAATACACCATACAGACAGAATTTGTCAGGCAGGAGCAAGCGGTTTATAAGAATCAGTTAGTACATGCAGATGAACGGAATCTTCTAGCAAAGCTCTCGGTACCAATGAAGAATTATGAACATTTGAGCGGGGGCGAAAAATTAAAGGCAAGATTAGCCAAAGGTTTTGCTGCAAATGCTGACATGCTGCTACTAGATGAGCCTACCAATCATCTAGACGAAGCTGCTGCCCGTCAGATTATCAACTTTATTCGAAACTATCCTGGCATCATCATTACGGTTTCTCATGATCGAAATTTTTTAGATCAAATTGCCACAAAAATATGGGCAATCGAAGATAAGAAGATTACAGAGTATGAGGGGAATTATTCTCACTATAGGGCAGTTCGGACAGAAAGCCGAAAAGCCCAGCAAAATGCATATAACCAGCAGCAAAAGCGGATCAAACAAGTCGAAAATCAGCTGCAGAACTTATCTTCCTGGTCTGAAAAGGCCCACAAACAATCCACTAAGCAAGAAGGAATGAAAGAATTTTACCGGGTGAAGGCAAAACGAATGGATTCCCAGATAAAATCTAAACAAAAACAGTTAGAAAACGAGCTTGCAAAATCAAGGATAGAGCGGCTCACTCCAGAATACACCGTTCAATTTTCTTTGCCTCCAAATCAAAAGAAAGGCAAGCGGCTGTTGGAAGTAAAGGATCTTCAAAAGCACTTCGGCAGTGAGTTATTATTTGAACATGTAAACTTAACAATCCAAACAGGAGATAAGATTGCGTTAATTGGACCAAATGGCAGCGGAAAAACCACTTTTCTTAATATCTTAATGGGAAAAGAACCCTCAGAAGGGAACATTTGGATTTCTTCGGCTGCAAAAGTCGGCTATTTGACACAGGAAGTTTTTGATTTGCCATTACAGCAAACACCTGAACAATTTTTCTATAAAGAAACATTTGCTGAGCGGGGAAAAGTGCAAAATGTAATGAAACACTTAGGGTTTAATGCCTCGCAATGGACTGAACCGATAAGTAATATGAGCATGGGCGAGCGGGTTAAGTGTAAGTTAATGCAATTTATTCTTGAGGAAAAGGATTTACTCCTATTAGATGAACCCACGAACCATCTAGATCTGCCATCACGGGAACAGCTGGAACAGACACTCATGGAGTATAATGGGACAATACTTGCTGTCTCCCATGACCGCTATTTTATTGAAAAAATTACAAATAAAAAATGGGTGATTGAAGATCACCAGGTAAGGTCTCCCATAATGGAGGCCGCTTCAAAAGACGATCTGGAACTGAAACGCCTCGAGCTTGAAAATGAACAGCAGGAAATTCTAGGTAAAATCAGTTTTTTAACGAAAAAAGATGAGACCTACACTGTGCTTGATCAAAGATTGAATGAAATCATGCGATTATTAAGGGAATTAAAATCATAGCTTTGGTGCCTGACATCTGTTATTGAGGTGTCGGGCACCGTTTTTTCTTAACGTCATGGGACTATTTTCCTGAAAATCAAAAATCCGTTTATGTAATTTCCTTATTATGGTATTATCGTGAGGTTCATTGCTGATATAAAGATAAAAGCAAAAATGGGGAGGAGAGAAAGATGGTGAACTACAGATTTATTTTAAAGGGGATTGTTTCATTGGCAATGGTTGCTGGTTTAATGGCCTGTTCAAATCAGCAGGAAGGGGCTAGCACAAAAAGCAATGCGACAGCACATAATGATGAACAACAGAAAAAAGCAGAAAAAGAAAGTGTTCAAAAGACTCCTGAAAATCTTACTGAAACAGATGCCAATAAAACAGAAGAAACAAAAAACGAGATAAGCCTGGAGAAAATGAAAAAGGTTGGTAAAGAAGGGTTTGGGTATGTACAGGTACCATTAGACTGGGTTAATTTTAAGGATGTTAATCCAAATACCAGTTATCAAATCAGCAGTAAAGACGGCTCTCAAATCATATCCATAAACGTTTTCAAGGATGCGGGTAAAGACGCAAATGAAGAAACATACGCAAATATTGTAGCTGCCAATATGGAAAGCGGCGGGGGACAGGATATAAAAGGAGCAAAAGTCACTCTTGGTAAATATGATGCACTGCAAGTTTATGGAAGCTATAAAGAAGGAACCTATTTTGTTGTAGCCTGGGTTTTCAAAGGAGAAGACGGGCAATTCCATTACATAAGTGCTGAGGGTCCTAAAGAAAATATATTACAAGTGGTCGGTTATGTTGAAAAAGGCGGCTGGTCTTTAAAATAACTTTATTTGGTGTTTGACATTCGTCAGGCATCATTTTTTTATGTTAAAATTTTGATTAACTATTCAATAAAAATATTCTAATAAAGCGAGGCCAAGTATGAAAATAGACAGCCCCCGAATTTCTAATGAATACCCTTTAAAAAATTTTAATGACATTTATGAAAATGAGGATTCCGAATTAGAAGACTGTATGGTCTTGGATTCGAATTTTGAAAATGAAGCCCCTGGCAGAGTGCGGTTATCCAATATGATCATTAAGAATTGCCGGTTCAATCATACGGATTTTCAATATATTGATATAACAGATGTGGTTTTTGAAAACTGTGATTTATCCAATACTGATTTAAGTAAGTCATCCGTGCACCGAGTTACATTTAAAAACTGTAAATTAGTAGGGACCAATTTTTCGGAATCCAGTTTGGGAAATGTACAATTTGATTATTCCGTTTTAAATTTAGCAGCATTTGGAGAATCAAAGCTGGAAAAGGTTATTTTTCATGAGGCGGCATTAAAAAACACGGATTTTTATGACTGCAAATTGAAGACGGTTATTTTTCATGTTTGTAACCTTGACGGGGCAAACTTTGAGCAAACATCTTTAAAAGGGATTGATATCAGCACCTCTACGTTTGATACCTTAACAGTATCGATGAGTGATTTAAAAGGATGCAAGGTCTCATCCTATCAGGCCATTCAATTCGCATCATTATTGGGGTTGATTATCAAGGATTAGTTAATTCGTACCTGATTTATTTTTTAAAAATTTTGTTTAACAAAGTTAAACATATCGACAAAAACCAACATGAATCTGCTATAATGAATGATTGAGGGAGGTGAAAAAAATGGAAGAAATTCTTAAGCTGATTTTAGATAAACTTGATCACTTAGATCAAAAAATTGACGTCTTGGATAGAAGAATGACGTCCATGGAAGAAAGAATGACGTCCATGGAAGAAAGAATGACGTCCATGGAAGAAAGAATGAAGTCCATGGAAGAAAGAATGAAGTCCATGGAAGAAAGAATGACAGCCATGGAAGAAAGAATGACAGCCATGGAAGAAAGAATAACAGCTGTAGAAAGCGAACAAAAAAGGCATGGGGAATTACTGCATCAATTAATTAATACAGTAGCAGCCACAAATATTAAAATTTCTGAAACAAACGAACGTGTTGACAGCCTCGAAATCAAAGTAGACACACTTATTGATGATGTCAAAGAAATTAAAAATACGATGGCCGTAAAAACGGACCTAGAGTATTATGACCGTATGATTTCCGAACACTCCAGAGAAATTTACAAGTTGAAAAACAACTAATCCGCTCCAAAGAGAATTCCACAATTGAACACTATTTAACTAAAAAACCCCGTTCTCACAACCTTTAAAATAGACGGGGTTTTTAAAATTCAAAAAAGGCAAAATATGGTATGATAAAAGAAAAAGCGAAGGGTGACAATGATGGTCCTAAAACGAACTCTTAACCGTCATGTATTTCTTTTCTTAATGATGCTGGTGTTAGCTTCCAATTATTCTTTGTATCATACACCTTTTGGATTGCAGGTATTGCCCGAAAATACAAACATAATAGTTATAGCTTCCATGTTTGATTTAGCGTTCATTGCACCGCTTTTATTAATGGCATGGAAACGAAAATTAAACTGGAAAAACTTTGTGATTGGAATTGCTGGAGGACTCATCACCATACGTTTTCTAATCCCAATGGAGTATTTAAAGCCATTTGAAGCTGTAATATGGATTGGATTTGCCGTAGAAGGCGGATTATTTTTATTAGAAATACTAGTTATTGTGACACTAGTAAAATATTTACCTCGAATCATCCGCACTGTTAAAAATAGTTCCCTTCCCGTCATCTTTGCTTTTTCAAAAGCTGTAGATGACCAAATTAAGTCTTATCCTGTCATTCGCATTATTTGTTCAGAAATGCTCATGTTTTATTATGCTTTTGCAACATGGCGAAGTAGTCCGCAATCATGGACAAATGTCTTTACTTTGCATAAAAAATCGAGTTACATGGCGATGCAAATCATGTTAATTCATGCAGTAATCATAGAAACCGCAGGATTGCACTGGTTATTCCATGAAAAGTCCATGATTTTGTCGGTGATTTTGCTGATCATCAATGTTTATACTGTCATTTTCCTTTTAGGTGACATTCAAGCAGTCCGCCATAATCCTGCTCTATTGACCGACGAAAAAATCTATCTTTCTCTCGGTTTAATGAAACGGATAGAAATTAAATGGTCAGATATTGCTGAAATCATTGAGGAACCTGAACAATTAAAACAAAAGCTTCCAAAAAATACGATTGATTTTATCGCTCGTGATTTTGAAGAAGTTCATCCAGACGTCATCCTAAAATTAAAAAGACCAATCGAAGCCGTTCTTATTTTGGGAATGAAAAAAGAATTCGAACAGGTTGCTATTCGTGTAGATGAGCTCGCTCAGTTTAAAGCGGTTTTAAAAGAGAAGTTTAAGATGAAAAATAAATAGTAGGTAATCATTGTATATGGCTGATCAATAGGTTGTTAAAAATCAAATGGTCAGCTTCTTTTTATTGACATTTCATGTTTTTTATAAAATTAGTACCTGATACTAATAATAGATGATAGAATATAAAGAAACAAATTTTTATAAGGTGGTTTTTATGCCAAATTCTAAAGCTCGTATTACTGCTATCGGCTCCTACGTACCAGAAAGAAAATTAACCAATTATGATTTAGAAAAACTAGTTGATACAAATGATGAATGGATTGTGCAGCGTACTGGAATTAAAGAACGTAGAATTGTGCAGTCAGACGAATCTACCAGTGATATTAGCTATAAAGCCGTATTAAATCTAATGGAACGATATAATAAATCGATGGATGATGTAGATATGGTGATTGTCTGCACCATGACACCAGATTTCAAAACACCGAGTGTCGCTTCCTTGGTGCAGGCAAAGTTAGACATTAAGAATGCTGGAGCATTGGATATTAACACTGCTTGTTCAGGTTTTACCTATGGGCTGCATGTTGCCAATGGATTGATTACTTCTGGATTGCATAAGAAAATTCTTGTCATCGGTGCTGACGCCATGTCGAAAATTACGGATTTCGAAGACCGGTCTACCTGCATTTTATTTGGGGATGGAGGTGGTGCCGTTCTTGTTGAGTATGATGAAAAACAGCCCGGTTTTCTTTCGGCAAACGTAGGTTCTGAAGGAGAAAAAGGAAAAAGTCTATATTGCTCAAACTTGTCCCATCATATATTTGAAGAAGAGATTATCAACACGGGAAAACTCGTTCAAAATGGGCGTGAAGTATATAAGTGGGCGGTTACTACGGTGCCAAAAGGGATAAAAAGCGTTATGGAAAATGCGTCTTTGCCATTAAATAAGGTCGATTGGTTTATCCCACATAGTGCAAATTTAAGAATCATTGAATCTATATGTGAAAAAGTGGATCTTCCGATAGAAAAAACACTATATAGTTTAGTAAATTACGGTAATACGTCAGCAGGATCCATCCCTTTATCATTGGATATGGGTGTTTTAGAAGGAAACATCAAAAATGGGGACAAATTGCTCCTTTATGGTTTTGGCGGCGGCCTGGCACATGCGGGCATGCTTATTGAATGGAATTTAGGTTAAGAGGAAAATTTCAATAAAGAAGCGTGTAAATATATGAAACTAATTGATGCCCATATACATTTAGACCAATACAAAGAAAAAGAGATAGAATTGATACTGGAAGATTCCGATGTTGAAGCATTGCTGACGGTTTCGACGGATCTGGAATCATGCAAACGAAATTTTCAATTAGCAAACAAATATCCAAAAGTAAAGCCAGCCTTTGGGTTTCATCCCGAACAACTTCTGCCAACTGAAAAGGAAATTCACAAGTTAATAGACTGGATGATTCTGCATAAAGAGGATATGGCCGCTGTTGGCGAGGTGGGGCTGCCTTATTATTTAAGACAGGAGCAAAAAGTTTCCCGTTTGGAGTATGAGCAATACATTGAACTCCTTGAGGCGTTCATCCAATTAGCAAAGAAATGGGATAAACCGATTGCTTTACATGCTGTTTATGATGATGCCCCAATTGTTTGCGGACTTTTGGAAAAACATTCTGTACGAAAAGCACATTTCCATTGGTTTAAAGGCGACTACAAAACGATTATGAGAATGATTGAAAACGGATATTTTATTTCTGTTACACCTGAAATCGTTTATAAGGACAAAATTCAGAAACTGGTACAAACATATCCATTAGAACAAATCATGGTAGAGACGGACGGTCCATGGCCGTTCGAAGGCCCTTTTTCAGAAAAAATGACACATCCCATCATGATGAATGAATCGATTTCCTGTATTGCAAAAATAAAAAATCTCTCACAAAAAGAAGCGGCAGAGAGAATTTTTGAAAATACTAGATCTTTTTACAACCTATAATATGTATTCTTAAAGCAGCCTGGTATATAATCATTTCTATATGTAATTTGAAAGGATGATAGGCATGATGACTGTAAAGGATTTTTTGCAGTTGTCAGTTACAAAAGATTTTTCTGTTGTAGCAGGTGACAATGCGTTAAATAAACCCATTCAAAGTGTGGAGATTTTGGACTTTGAATTTGCAGCAGGGATTCAGCAGGTAAGAGAAACGGCCTTCAATCCTCATAGTATTGTACTCAGCAGCTTATTATTTGCAAAAGAAAAGCCTGAACTATTATTGAATACGGTGAGAAATCTAATAGATTTAAAGGTAAGTGCCCTGGCATATAAACCGGTTATTTTCAAAGATCTGCCTCAAGAAGTGCTGGATGTTGCAAATGAGCAGCATTTTCCAATTCTGTGTTTCGGCGGGGATGAATTCTTTGAAGACATCATTTTCGAAGCGATGAGCCAATTAAAGAAAGCGGATAAACGGTGTTTGTTGGAAAAAATAATGCAAACTCTTGTTGATGAAGAAGTTTCAGAGGAACAAATCCAGTCCTTCATAAAACAGATGGGTACACCATTTGAGGAGCATGTCGTGGCAGCCAATATCCAATTGAAACAACCAGAAAAAGACTCCAAATGGAGGGAGTCCTTTTTCCAATTGGAAGGATTTTTAAAATCCGGCCTGGTTTGCACATATAAACAAAGTATTTTTGTATTTTACACCGAAAAAAATTCACAGTTCCAATTCGAAAAAATGCTAAAGGAATGGCTGAAACTTAACGCCATTCCAGCTGAACCTTTCACAATGGGTTTTAGTCAGGTTCATAAAACAATGTCTGAACTTCAGCTTGCTGTTCGAGAAGCTTACTATGCTTGTGTGTTTGGAAAAATAGAATTAGATCCCATTTGTTATTATGACCAGCTGGCCTCCGAACGATTGCTGATTGAACTGTATCGCAGAGATGCCCAATTCGCAAATCATTATGTGGAAACCTATTTAGGCCCCATTATAAGGGATCCCGAATTATTGAATACAGCTGTGACTTTTGTGAAAAGAAAAGGGAATGTAAAAGAAGCGGCGGACACCCTGCACTGTCACCCTAATACGATTCGTTATCGGATGACCAAAATCCGCCAATTAATAGCCCCATCTCAAAATGAACTTGTTTTTTATGAGCATGTATCTGCGGCGGTTAAATTATATTTGCTTCACAAAGAATCAACGAACGTTTTGGAATGAATCCAAAAATAACCGTATATTTTTAGAATTAAAATCAAACTATTGTTCCTCGTCTCATGATATCCTTTTAAAGTAGTCAGGAGGAAAAGAGACATGAAACAATATTTAGGGGATGGAATGCTGCTTATTACAGCCATTGTTTGGGGCAGCGGATTTGTGGTCACCGCCATTGCACTCGAATATTTGAATGCCTATCAAGTGATGGCCGGTAGATTTACCTTAGGGGCTATTATACTGACCATCCTATTTAGACGCAAATTCAAGAAATTCACAAAATCAGTTATATGGAAAGGCACTGTTTTAGGCGCTATTTTATATATTTCATTTGCCTTCCAAACAGTCGGCTTGGAATATACAACTGCTTCTAAAAATGCCTTTATTACTGCTGTCAATGTTGTGTGTGTCCCCATTATTGCTTATTTTTTGTTCAAGCGTAAAATCGATGGGTATGAAATGTTCGGATCGGTTATGGCCTTAGCGGGTATTGGCTTTTTGTCTTTGCAGGGTTCAATGACGATTAATATTGGGGATCTATTAACCCTTGGATGTGCAGTTGGTTTTGCCTTTGACATCATTTACACCAATCGTTTTGTTAAAAATGAAGATGCCATATCTTTGACTATGGTCCAATTCTTGTCGGCAGCCTTTTTTAGTTTGGTAGTTGTACTGATCAAAGGGGATATCCCGACAACGGTGGAAAAAGAAGGAATCTATTCAGTGGTGTATTTAGCCGTTTTTTCAACAACGATAGCTTATCTTTTACAAAATATGGCTCACCAACTTACTACAGCCACGAAGGCCGCTATTATTCTATCAATGGAATCATTCTTTGGGATGGTGTTTTCGGTTTTATTTTTACACGAAGCACTGACGGTCCGCATAGTATTAGGCGCTGCGCTTATTTTGGCAGCCATTCTTTTTGCAGAAGTAAAACCAGCCTTCCCGAAAAAACGTGCACTCAAGAAAGTAAGTTGAACATTTATTTTTGGAATAAAAGGCATTTTCGCAGGGGGTTATTGCGGATTTGTCTTTTTTTGTTACGACTTTAGTCCGTTGAGCTCGCGATAGCGTGCGAAACAAAAAACCACCTGCTATGCGGGTGGGTGACAAGTGGTTAGACCAAACAAAAAACTCACTTTTTTCTATAATAGAGATTGTTCAAGC
>NZ_JAMBNQ010000040.1 GCF_023715155.1 Neobacillus mesonae | reverse complement strand
TCAACTTCGACAGACGTTGGAGGGCTGGCACTGCAAATCCTGGTTTTAGGATTTGAAGGGACGGACCGAAACGGCCGAGAAGTTAGGAGCCGCAGCTAGACAAATCGAAAAGCGGAAGCGTCCGGTTAGCAACGTATGGCCTGGAGGGCTTTGACTGAGATAAAGGAAACACGATGAGCGTAAGCGAATCGATGTTGACTTATCGCAGGGAAAAGACCGAAGGACACTAGTTGCTGGACGCTGGAGCTAGACAATAATTGATTAAAGCGAACTCGTTCTTAACATACTTCTTCTCTATTATCTAGTTTTGAGGGAATGAAACCTCAACAAATAAATAGTCCGGCGGTGATGGCGAGAAGGTCACACCCGTTTCCATACCGAACACGGAAGTTAAGCTTCTCAGCGCCGATGGTAGTTGGGGCCTTGCCCCTGTGAGAGTAGGACGTTGCCGGGCAAATAAAAAGACAATCTTAAAAGGTTGTCTTTTTTAATTTCCCAAAATTAATCCTTTATAGACATACACCTAAACGGGAAATGGAACATAAGATAATCATTGAGATAACCGAAAAGTGATGATTCTAAAAATTGTATACAAATTAATGTTATAGGCAAGAATGGGTGTATGGAGGTGGAGAACTTTGAGTTCAAATTTAGCACAGCATCAACTTATTGAAACATGTGTTATTTGTGAGAATCAAAAATCAAAAGGAATACATCTATACACTTCTTTTATTTGTTCAGACTGTGAACATGAACTAATTCAAACAGATACAAACGATCCAAAATATAAGCATTTTCTTAAACAATTAAAAAAGGTAAACACACCAGAAATTTTTTCTTAACAAAGTCCTATCACAGGGCTTTATTTTTTTAGGGAGGGTTTTGGTGTTTCCTATAGAATAGGTCTAAAAGACACAGCCGGATAAAAGAAAGCAATAGAATCCCATAGGAAACATCTATGTCTTGGAGCAAACCAAAACAAGGAAGCTGCTGAGGGGGGCCCTTATGAAAAGATGGAATTTATGATTGGTTATTATAAAAAATCTATAATAAGGCAGCTCTAATGTTTTTTTGTTAAAATAAACTGGATGCTAAAAAGGAAGTTATTTTATGAATGCACAATTAAGAATGCCTTTAATACAAGCTTTAATAAAGCATATAAAAGGAAATCCGATTTCTTTTCATGTTCCTGGACATAAATATGGACGTCTAATGAGTGAAGAGTTTCCCTTTTTCAAAAAGGCCCTTCAATTGGATGCCACAGAGCTTTCTGGTCTGGATGATTTGCATGCGCCTGAAGGGGCCATATTAGAAGCAGAAAGTCTATTGGCTGAACTATATCAGGCGGGAAAAAGCTATTTTCTTGTGAATGGTTCAACCGTAGGCAACCTTGCGATGACCATGGCCGCTTGTTCAGAAAATGATATCGTTCTGGTACAAAGAAATTGCCATAAATCCATTTTAAATGCCCTGCAGCTGTCCAAGGTTAATCCGGTTTTTTTAGAGCCGGATTATGACCCGGTATGGAAAACAGCATCCGGTGTGAGCAGGAATTCTGTGCGTAAAGCCATTCAATTATATCCTAAGGCGAAAGCGGTGATTGTGACTTATCCCAATTATTATGGCATGGTTTTCGATTTGTCTGGAATCATTGAGGAGGCTCATGAGCATCAAATTCCTGTTTTGGTGGACGAAGCTCACGGGGCGCATTTTATTATTGGCGGTCCCTTTCCAAAATCAGCCGTAACAATGGGAGCTGACATTGTTGTACAGTCAGCCCATAAGACTTTGCCGGCGATGACAATGGGATCATTTTTGCATTGGAATAGTTCTCTAGTGCCAAATGAAAAGCTGGAGCATTACCTAAAAATATTTCAATCCAGCAGTCCTTCTTATCTCATCATGGCTTCTTTGGATATTGCGAGGCATTATGCTGCAGGATATAGGAAACAGGATTTAGATTATTTATTAGAGAGAATTAAATCTTTTAAGAATCAGCTCATGAACATACCTGCAATTAAAGTTTTGGAATACCCTGAAGTGCAAGAAGGGGATTTTTTAAAAATAACGATTCAATCACGTTGCAGTCTTAACGGATTTGAACTGCAAAAGGAGTTAGAAGCAAGTACTATTTATACAGAACTGGCTGACCCGAATAATATTCTTCTGGTTCTGCCGTTATTAAAAAATGGACAGGCCTATCCATTAGAGGAAGCAGCAATGATTATAAAAAAGGTGACAACTGGGTACCCAATAAAAGAAAGAGACGAAGAATATCGTAATAGCGAGGAAGAGATATCCCGTCTTGCAATTGATTACCATCAGCTTTTAAGATTAAAAAAAGAGTACATAGGTATTGAACAGTCTGTCGGGAGAATCTGTGCAGAACAGGTGATTCCTTATCCGCCGGGAGTCCCATTGCTTCTACAGGGAGAACAAATTACAGATCGAAAGCTCCTTCAGCTAAAAAAGTTATTACATACAGGAGCAAGATTTCAAGGCGGGGCTTTATTAAAAGAAAGGCAAATACAAGTATTTAAAGTATAAAAGCGGAACAGGTTTGGAGGATTAAAAGAATGAAAAGTGGTACATTTATAACATTTGAGGGGCCTGATGGGGCAGGAAAGACGACCATCATTAATATGATAGCAGAACAGCTGGACAATTCACTATTAACAAGGGAGCCGGGAGGCATTGATATCGCAGAACAGATCCGTCAGGTGATTCTGGATAAAAACAATACAGCCATGGATGCACGGACTGAGGCATTACTATATGCAGCAGCACGGCGTCAGCACTTAATAGAAAAAGTAAAGCCGGCACTGGATAAAGGGAAGATTGTATTATGCGACCGTTTTGTTGACAGTTCACTTGCCTATCAGGGATATGCCAGGGGGCTGGGGATTGATGAGGTGTGGGCCATTAATCAATTCGCCATTGGGCAAATGATGCCAGATTTAACGATTTATTTTGATATTGAACCTGAATTAGGATTGCAGCGGATTAATAAAAATAAAGGAAGAGAGATCAATCGTTTGGACTTGGAGGACCTTGAGTTTCATCAAAAGGTAAGGGAAGGGTATACTGTCCTGCTCAGCCGTTTTTCAGACAGGATCGTGAAAATTGATGCATCTGCATCAGTAGAGGAAGTCTTTCAGAGGACCCTTCAAATTGTCAGGGAAAAATGATTAATTTAATAGCCTTCATTGAAAGGCTTTTTTTTATAGAGATATTTCTAAGAATGAAAGCCATATTATAAACTGTTATAATATAGGTAAAGGAAATAGAGCCGGGGAAAAAATGAAAGGGTGGTTTGATGAAATTAATTATCGCTATTGTTCAGGATCAGGATAGTAATCGTTTGTCTAAAGCTTTAGTTGAATATAACTTCCGTGCAACCAAACTTGCTACAACAGGCGGCTTTTTAAAATCTGGTAATACAACGTTTATGATTGGAACAGAGGATATACGTGTTGACCGCTGTCTTCAAATTATCAAGGATAATTGCAGTGCAAGAGAACAGCTTGTTTCACCGGTTTCTCCAATGGGCGGGAATGCAGATTCCTTTGTCCCATACCCGGTGGAAGTAGAAGTCGGCGGAGCTACAGTTTTCGTGCTTCCAATTGAACAGTTTTTACATTTTTAAAGAATTGGATTTGGATATTGGCCTTAATAGGTTGATTGGAGCGGAGGGCACGCAGAATTTTCGTGAGTTCTAACGCAATTCCCTCGCATGCAGCGGATTCAAGAATGTAATTCAATGTCGTGCAAGGAGCAAGGAGCAGGGGAGACCCCGGAGGTGCTAAGACGCCCATGAGGCCCCCTGTACCGCCTGCGTAAAACAAGGAATACAAAGTGTCTGTAACGCAAACTAACAGCCGGGTTTAGTAAGGCAAAAAATGAAGTGAGTGATTAGTATGGGGAAAACATGGGATCAGCTAGAAGAGCTGCAGCCAACGGTTTTAAGAATGTTAAAAAACAGCATAAGGAAAAACCGCGTCGCCCATGCCTATCTTTTTGAGGGCTTAAGGGGAACAGGTAAAAAAGATATAGGGCTCTTACTAACAAAGGCTCTCTTTTGTGAATCATTGATTGATGGCTATAAACCCTGCGAAACCTGTAATAATTGCCGCCGCATCAATAACGGAAACCATCCAGACGTTCACTTGGTTGAGCCCGATGGAGGATCCATTAAGGTGGATCAAATTAGACGCCTGCAGGCTGAATTTACCAAAAAGGGTGTCGAATCATCAAGGAAAGTCTACCTAATTGTACATGCCGATAAAATGAGCGTTAGTGCATCAAATAGCTTATTGAAATTTTTGGAGGAGCCAAGTGCCGGAACAGTTGCTTTTCTCTTAACAGAGCAGCCTCAGCGGATCTTGCCAACCATTCTCTCAAGATGCCAGGTCCTTACATTCCAGCCGCTTTCTCCAACCATCATGGTTAAGCAATTAATGGAAAACGGCGTGCCGCCGCAAAAAGCAGGTATTTTAGCCCAGCTGACAAATAACTTAGGTGATGCGCTGGAATTAAATGCTGATGAATGGTTTGCACAAGCCCAAAAAATAGTGGTAAAATTATATGAGGTATTGAACAAGAATCCATTTGAGGCAATGGTCGCGCTTCAAAGTGATTGGTTTCAACACTTTAAAGAAAAAGAGCAGATTCACCGTGGTCTAGATCTTTTACTTCTTATTTTTAAGGATTTACTATATATACAATTAGATAAAGAGGAGCAGATTGTTTTTAAGGAAGAAAGTGAACGGTTAAAGCAATTTGCCTTAAATACATCAGGACGGCGTCTTTCGAATCAAATGTCAGCAATCCTCGAAGCTAAAAGGAAGCTTGACGCGAATATGAATCCTCAGCTGATGATGGAACAGCTTGTGTTAAAAATTCAGGAGGGATCTTCATTTGTATGATGTTGTAGGAGTACGCTTTAAAAAGGCAGGGAAAATCTATTATTTTGATCCTGGAGACCTCCCAATTCAAAAGGATGACTTTGTCATCGTTGAAACCGTCCGTGGAGTGGAATATGGCAAAGCGGTCATTCCTCGTAAACAAGTAGAGGAGCACGATGTTGTCCTCCCATTAAAAAAGGTAGTTAGAATTGCGGATCAAAAGGACCGAATGATTGTCGATGAAAATAAACAGGCGGCCGAGGAAGCTTATGTATTATGTAATGAGAAAGTGAATGAGCATCAGCTTGATATGAAGCTCGTTGACGTTGAGTATACTTTTGACCGAAATAAAATTATTTTTTATTTTACTGCCGATGGAAGAGTAGACTTCCGTGAACTCGTCAAGGATTTAGCAGCCATTTTTCGGACAAGAATTGAACTTAGACAGATTGGGGTCCGTGATGAGGCAAAGATGCTGGGCGGGATAGGTCCATGCGGAAGAATGCTGTGCTGCTCCACCTTTTTAGGTGATTTTGACCCTGTGTCAATTAAAATGGCGAAGGATCAAAATTTATCGTTAAATCCTACTAAAATATCCGGTTTATGCGGCAGACTTATGTGCTGTTTAAAATATGAAAATGATGAATATGAATCGGCAAAAGAAGCATTGCCTGATTTAGGAGAAGTTATTGAAACCCCGAACGGTCCTGGAAAAGTAGTAGGACTGAATATATTGGAACGGGTTCTTCAAGTTGAATTAACAGAACAAGAACGAGTTCTTGAATATACTTTGGATGAAATTATTAAAGAAGGTGCCTTTTCTATACAATCCACAGATTAATGAGGTGGAAGACGTGGATAAGAAGGAAATATTCGAATCGGTAAGTAATATGGAAACACAAATTGGCCATCTATATCAGCAGCTGGGCGAATTAAAGCAGCACTTAGCTGAAATTTTGGAGGAAAATCATTATTTAAAGCTTGAAAATGAACATCTAAGACGTCGTTTAGATGTGATCACGGAGGCAGAAGAGAATCTGGCAGAAACAATCAAGGATGGAAAAGGTGCCGATGCAGCTGACGAGACCGATCATTCACCATCTAACGCGAAGCCATATGATATAGGGGAAGGGTATGATAACCTTGCACGGTTATATCATGAGGGATTTCATATATGCAATCTCCATTTTGGCAGCTTGCGTAAGGATGGAGACTGCCTGTTCTGTCTTTCCTTTCTAAATAAGAAATAATGTGAAGAGGCTGTTGTCAGCCTCTATTTTTATATACCTGAGCATGGAATAAAGGATGGTAATGATGGTTGAATTAAAGGACGATGAGCGCTTAGACTATTTATTAGCGGAAAATTTGCGAATCATCCAAAGCCCTTCTGTTTTTGCTTTTTCATTGGATGCAGTCTTGCTTGCAAGGTTTGTTTATGTTCCTATTCAAAAGGGCAATATCATTGACCTTTGCAGCGGAAACGGTGTGATTCCATTATTTTTAAGTGCAAGATCAAAGGGATATATAACGGGTGTGGAGATTCAGCCGCGGCTTTTCGATATGGCGGTAAGGAGTATTGAATATAACGGACTTGGCAGCCGCCTGCAAATGATTTTAGGAGATATAAAGGACATGCCAGAGGCTTTAGGCCATGGAAATTATGATGTAGTGACCTGTAATCCTCCCTACTTTGCTACCCCGCCAAAAAGTGAAATCAATCCGAATGAGCATCTCGCTATTGCCCGTCATGAAATATACTGCACATTGGAGGACGCAATCCAAACATCAAGTAAACTAGTCAGGCAGGGCGGGAAGGCAGCCTTTGTTCACCGGCCGGGCAGGTTAATTGAGATGATTACGCTAATGCGTCAATATCGGCTGGAACCAAAGCGAATCCAATTCGTCTACCCTAAGGAAGGGAAGAATGCCAATACATTGCTGATTGAGGCTATTAAAGACGGAAGCCCTGATTTAAAAATTGAAAAGCCGTTGATTGTTTATAATGAACAGAATGAATACACAAAGGAAATAAGAGAGATTTTATATGGATATGGAGAATAATCATTATTTTTATGTCCTTACTTGTGCAGATGGCAGTTTATATGGAGGATACACAAATAATTTGGAACGAAGAGTGAAGCTTCATAATGAAGGAAAAGGGGCAAAATATACACGCGGCAGAGGTCCGGTAACATTAACCTTCTCAAAAAGTTATGAAACAAAAACCGAAGCTATGAGAGCGGAGTATCAGTTTAAGCAATTATCACGTAAACAAAAGCTGGAGTATATTGTAAGAGAAACGGGTGAAGATTATGTGGCAGCAGAAAAGCTTTGAAAACGAGGAGCAAAAAGGGATTCTTTATCTGGTTCCTACACCCATTGGAAATCTGGAAGATATGAGTTATCGCGCGGTCAGAATATTAAAAGAAGCAGATTTAATTGCGGCAGAGGATACGAGAAACACAAAAAAGCTGCTGAATTATTTTGAGATTGAGACTAAGGTTGTCAGTTATCATGAGCATAATAAGGAGTCAAGCGGTGAAAAGCTGATTCAAAAGTTGAAAGACGGTCTGAAAATTGCCCAGGTCAGCGATGCCGGGATGCCGGCTATATCTGACCCTGGATATGAACTTGTGAAAAGTGCGATTGCAGAAAACATAACCGTTGTACCGCTTCCTGGTGCCAATGCAGCACTTACTTCGCTGATTGCCTCCGGGGTGTCCTGCCAGCCTTTCTACTTTTTTGGCTTTCTTAACCGGAATAAACATGAGAAATTGGAACAATTAGAAGGTCTAAAGCATCAGCAGGCAACATTGATTTTTTATGAATCACCCCACCGGCTGAAAGAAACACTCACTCTTATGGAACAAGTCTTTGGCAACAGGGAAATGGCTTTGTGCCGGGAGCTGACGAAAAAATTTGAGGAGTTTATAAGAGGAAGCCTAAATGAATTGCTTGATTGGGCAAATAAAAGTGAAATCCGTGGTGAGTTTTGCATAATTGTTGAAGGCTCTCAAGACCAAGCGGATGAAACAGAAAGCTGGTGGGCTGACTTAACGATTGGAGAGCATGTCAACCATTATATTTCCATTAAACACCAGAGCTCAAAGGATGCTATCAAGCAAACAGCAAAGGACCGTGGACTTCCTAAACGGGAAGTATACCAGGCATACCATATTGATGGGTAAGAAAAAAGCTTCGGATTCAATACGAATCCGAAGCTTTTTTTTATGACTAAGGAAGAAGAATAATAATAAATGATTGACTCTAAGGAAATTCTTATTTTGCTAATTCAAAATTGCTTTGAATCTCTTTTATTAATAATTCTGCGCCTTCACGGCTTAAAATTAACTTACCGCCAGCTAATGACAGGTTATCATCAGAAACTTCGCCAGTGATTGCACAAGTCATGTTTGGTTTGTATTTTTTCAAGATGATGCGATCATCGTCAACATAAATTTCAAGAGCATCTTTTTCAGCAATGCCAAGAGTACGTCTTAATTCAATCGGAATAACTACACGACCTAATTCATCAACCTTACGAACAATACCTGTAGATTTCATTGTTCTGGATCTCCTCTCGCTATTAAACTATGATTTTGTATCTTTATTAATTCGCCATTATTCGACAAATTTCTTGATGAATTTATAATACCAGCCTTTCCCATATTCGTCAATAATTTAATTTTGAAAAATAAGGGAAAAATATTTCCAATTTAAAAATGCTGGTGTATCAAGGGACTTTTGAATGATTATTCACTTTATATTATTTTTAATATTATTAAGTTGATAATATTAGATAATATAAACTTAAAGAAAATTCGACAAAAATTAACAAAAACAGCATTATGTTCAACTATACTCTTCGAATATGGTAAAATTTTTATGGGTGTAAAAGGAAATATTTTTTAAATTTTGGATGACAGCTTAAAAGCAGGGTTTCTTGCACAAAAGTCTATTTTTCGGTATATTTTGATGATAAGAATGAGAAAAAACAGGCAATACTTGTTAGATGGGGCAAGACGCTTTGCACTGTTCTTACCAGAGGAGGGAATTATAATGGAGGAAAAGTTAAAAACCTTTTATTTAACCACACCGATTTATTATCCGAGTGGAAATTTACATATTGGACATGCCTATACTACAGTTGCTGGTGATGCGATGGCACGTTATAAAAGAATGCGCGGCTATGATGTCATGTATTTAACAGGAACGGATGAGCATGGACAAAAAATTCAGCGGAAGGCAGAAGAAGCAGGGATAACGCCGCAGGAATATGTCGATGGAATTGTCAGTGGAATTAAAGAACTTTGGAACAAGCTTGATATTTCTTATGATGATTTTATCAGGACAACGGAGAACCGGCATAAAGAGGTTGTCGAAAAGATTTTTAAAAGATTCTTGGATCAAGGCGATATTTACCTGGATCAGTATGAGGGATGGTATTGTACACCATGTGAATCATTTTTTACTGATCATCAGGTGGTAAATGGTAATTGTCCTGACTGCGGCCGCCCGGTTGAAAGAGTAAAAGAAGAATCTTACTTTTTTAAGATGAGTAAATATGTAGATAAGCTGCTTGCTTTTTATGAGGAAAACCCTGAATTTATTCAGCCTGAATCCAGAAAGAACGAAATGATTAATAACTTCATTAAACCAGGACTTGAAGACCTTGCCGTTTCAAGGACAACATTTGACTGGGGGATAAAAGTGCCAGGCGACCCAAAACATGTCATTTATGTTTGGATTGACGCTCTTTCTAACTATATTACGGCACTTGGATATGGAACAGAGGATGATTCCAAGTATTTAAAATATTGGCCGGCAGATGTCCATTTGGTTGGAAAAGAGATTGTCCGCTTCCATACCATCTATTGGCCAATCATGCTGATGGCATTGGATCTTCCGCTGCCTAAGAAAGTATTTGCGCACGGCTGGCTGTTAATGAAGGATGGGAAAATGTCAAAATCTAAGGGGAATGTGGTTGATCCCGTTACATTAATTGACCGCTACGGCCTTGATGCCCTTCGCTATTATTTGTTAAGGGAAGTTCCATTTGGTGCTGACGGAGTATTTACTCCTGAAGGGTTTGTTGAAAGAATTAATTTCGATTTAGCCAATGATTTAGGAAATCTGTTAAATCGTACGGTGGCTATGATTGAAAAATACTTTGCCGGTGTAATTCCTGATTATGCGGGTTCAGTCGGTGAATTTGATGAATCCTTATTACAGGTAAACCAAGAAACGGTTGCAAAATATGAAGAGGCAATGGAAAAAATGGAATTTTCCGTAGCCCTGACAGCCATTTGGCAGCTAGTCAGCAGAACAAATAAATATATTGATGAAACACAGCCATGGATGTTGGCGAAAGATGAAGCAAAGAGAGAAGAACTGGCAAGTGTAATGGTCCATCTAGCAGAATCATTACGAAGGATGGCCATTCTTCTTAAACCATTCTTGACTAAAACCCCAGGCGGGATCTTTAAACAGCTTGGCCTTAACGACGAATCACTTCAAGCTTGGGAAACCCTTGAAAAATTTGGCGTGATTCCAAGCGGTATAAAGGTTCAAAAGGATGCTCCATTATTCCCAAGATTGGAAATTGCAGAAGAAGTGGAGTTTATTAAAGCAAAAATGCAAGGCGGTTCTGCAGAAGCCCCAGCTGTGGAGGAGAAAAAAGAAGAAAAACCTGAAGAACTGGCGGAAATTTCAATTGATGACTTTATGAAGATTGACCTTCGTGTGGCTGAAGTAGTGGAGGCAGAACCTGTGAAAAAGGCGGATAAGCTATTGAAGCTCCAGCTGGACCTTGGCTATGAAAAACGTCAGGTTGTTTCTGGTATTGCTCAATATTATAAACCGGAAGAATTAGTTGGCAGAAAGGTAATCTGCATTACCAACTTAAAACCAGTTAAACTTCGCGGTGAATTATCACAGGGAATGATTTTGGCAGGTTCGAAAGACGGACAGCTTTCCCTAGCAACAGTGGATCAATCATTGCCAAATGGGGCAAAAGTAAAATAATGAAAAAGGGGAAATGTTCCACGTGAAACAAATTTCGTGGAATTTCCCTTTTTTTATATAAGAATTTATACGTTTCGACTTTGAAAATTGTCCAGCAAGGGCAGCCCAGCCCCTCGAGCGTCACACGTCAATACGACAGGAATGGTTAAAGAGCAGCCATCCCGCTGCTCGTCTTGTGCTTATCGGGGCTGACCAAGGCGCTTACGCTTTTCTAAATTAGACAAGGAGTATGAAGAAATATGTTATTTGATACACATGTCCATTTAAATGATGAGCAATATAACGAGGATTTGGAAGATGTCATTTTACGGGCCCAGAATGAAGGAGTCACAAACATGGTCGTCGTCGGATTTGATCAGCCGACCATTAAAAGGGCCATGGAGCTAGTTGATAAATATGACTTTATCTATGCCTCCATTGGCTGGCATCCGGTAGATGCGATTGATATGACAGAGGGGGACTTAAAGTGGATTGAGGAATTATCTTCTCATCCAAAGGTAGTAGCTCTCGGAGAAATGGGTCTGGACTATCATTGGGATAAGTCACCGAAGGAAGTACAAAAGGAAGTATTCCGGAAACAGATCCGCCTTGCAAAGAAAGTGAAGCTTCCAATTGTTATCCATAACCGTGAAGCGACCTCAGATATTATCGAAATTCTTAAAGAAGAAGGGGCAGAGGAAGTAGGGGGCATAATGCATTGTTTTAGCGGCAGTCCTGAGACAGCAATAGAATGTATGAAGATGAACTTTTACATCTCACTGGGCGGACCCGTTACGTTTAAGAATGCTAAGAAGCCTAAAGAAGTAGCGGCCGAGGTTCCGCTGGACAAGTTACTAATTGAAACGGATTGTCCCTATTTAGCTCCCCACCCATTCCGCGGGAAACGGAATGAACCCGCTTATGTCAAACTGGTGGCCGAGCAAATTGCCGAAATAAAAGGTATGACTGTCGAAGAGATTGGGGAAGCAACGACACGAAATGCAAAAAAATTATTCGCCATAAAATGATAAGGAATATTGTCGAAAGTGTAAGAAGCTTGTCCTAAAATTTTTAAAAAACAAAAAGTTCTACACGTCTTCTTTTCCACATAGGATAACCATGTCGATAAGTTTACCTTTGCAATGTTTGGAATATTGTGCATAATAAGTTATACGTTCACAGGGCATGCAAAGGTTGACAGTCGACCGTTTAAATCTAAATTTCTCCCCAAGGAAAAGGAGGCGTTTTTCATCGTATTCAAAAACATGAAAAGCCTGTTTTCCAAGTCTTTGAGCGGGAAGAATGCGGCCATTGCGTTTACTAGTTTCATAGTATTGTTGACAGCCTTAGGAGTTTTCTTTTTTGAAGGATCAAAGAAAACGGTTGCCATCACCTTAAATGGTGAAGAAAGGGTTGTAAAAACACATGCAGCAACTGTTAAGGAATTGTTGGATGAACTTGATGTAGCCGCGGACTCAAAAGACTACTTGCATCCGAAAGCTAATAATAAGGTGACTGATCACCTTGAAGTGGTTTGGGAGCAAGCGAAACAGGTAACGATTGTCAAGGACAACGAGAAGAAAACGATATGGACGACAGCTGATTCTGTAGCTGAACTGCTGAAAGAACAGAACATTGTATTGAATGAGCATGACAAAATCACACCTGAGCTTAGCACAGCCATCCAGAGTAAGATGAACATTGGCATACATAAAGCCTTTCGTCTTAGCCTTGTTGACGGCGGTAAAAGCCAAGAAGTATGGTCAACTTCGACTACGGTCGCTGACTTTTTAACACAACAGGGAATTAAATTGACAAAATTAGACCGGGTTGAACCGTCGTTAAATGACACCATTAAAAAAAGTGGTAAAGTTAACGTCATTCGCGTCGAAAAGGTCACCGATGTAGTGGAAGAACCTGTTGACTTTGCAGTGATTACCAAAAAGGATGATAAGCTGCCAAAGGGAAAGGAAAGGACCTTAACCTCAGGTAAACGCGGGCTTGTATCCAAACAGTACGAAGTAACTTTGGAAAATGGCAAAGAAGTTTCAAGAAAATTAATGAGTGAACAAACTGTTCAAGAGAAAAAAGATAAGGTGGTAGCTGTCGGAACAAAGGAAACGGAGCTTCAAGTTTCCCGAGGTGAAGAAACAGGAACAGAATATTATGTTACTGCAACAGCCTATACGGCATATTGTAACGGCTGTTCCGGAAGGACAGCAACCGGCTTTAATCTTCGAGCCAATCCGAATGCTAAAATCATTGCAGTCGATCCAAGTGTTATTCCGCTCGGAACCAAGGTGTATGTTGAAGGATATGGATATGCTGTTGCAGCCGATACCGGCGGAGCAATTAAAGGGCATAAGATTGATTTATACATGTCATCCAAGTCTGACGCCTATCGCTGGGGACGAAAGAAAGTAAAAATAAAAATTTTACAGTAGTTTTTTCTTGTAATGCAGAGGTCCCGCCGGCCTCTGCATTTTGCTTTTTTGGTAAACTTAATTATACTTTATTGTATGAATGGTTTCACTAATATAGACGATGGACATTACAAAAATGTTTCAGTTTTTTTTCAATTTTTTTATTTACTTAACAAGGGGATTTGAAGGATTTATGAAAATTCAAGAAATCATTGTCGTTGAGGGCAAGGATGACACAACGGCAATTAACAGGGCTGTAGAGGCTGATACAATTGAAACAAACGGTTCAGCCGTGAATCAGATCGTAATTGAAAAGGTGAGACGTGCACAGGAAACAAGAGGGGTTATCATTTTTACTGACCCGGATTATCCTGGTGAAAAAATAAGAAAAACAATTGCTGCACAGGTTTCAGGCTGTAAGCATGCCTTTTTGCCGAAGGAAGAAGCTATTGCTAAAAGTGGAAAAGGTGTCGGGGTCGAACATGCAAGCCCTGAGGCCATTAAAGAAGCCTTAAAGGATGCCCAAATTATGCGGAAAGAAATTGTAGAGGAAATTACCCAGGATGATTTAATTACCGCTGGTTTAATCGGCGGACAAGGCGCGAAGGAGCGGAGAATCCACTTAGGAAAACTATTGAAAATCGGTTATACAAACGGGAAACAGCTTCACAAACGCTTAATGATGTTTCAAATTAGCAGGCAGGAGTTTGCCGAGGCACTCGTGACCATTCGTCAGGAGGAACGAAAAGATGGATAAAGATATTGCAACCCCTGTGAGAACAAGGGCAATCCTGGAAAGGTACGGTTTTTCTTTTAAGAAAAGCCTTGGACAAAACTTTTTAATTGATACGAATATCTTAAAAAAGATTGTCAGCTTTGCCGGGTTAACAGAAGAATCCGGAGCGATTGAAATTGGACCGGGAATAGGGGCCCTTACAGAACAGCTGGCCCGGACAAGCGGCAAGGTTGTAGCCTTTGAAATTGACCAGCGGCTATTACCCATTTTGGCAGATACGTTAGCACCTTATGATAATGTAAAAGTTATCCATAATGATGTCTTAAAAGCGGATGTAATGGGCGTGATGGAAGAAGAATTTCCAGATACAAAGGATGTTATGGTGGTTGCAAACCTGCCTTATTACGTGACAACGCCGATCATTATGCGACTTCTGGAGGAACAGCTGCCGATTCGCGGTATTGTCTGCATGCTGCAAAAAGAGGTGGCAGATAGAATTTCAGCGGCGCCGGGGTCAAAGGATTACGGCTCTCTTTCCATTGCTGTTCAGTACTATACTAAAGCGGAGACGGTTATGATTGTCCCAAAAACAGTCTTTGTCCCGCAGCCAAATGTTGATTCAGCTGTCATAAGACTGACCAGAAGAGAGAACCCGGCCGTCAACGTTAAAGATGAGCACTTCTTCTTTCAAGTGACAAAAGCAAGCTTTGCCCAGCGGAGAAAGACATTGCTTAATAATTTAACAAGCCAGCTTCCCGACGGCAAACAAAAGAAGGCGGAAATCATCAAGGCATTAGAAACAAGCGGAGTGGATCCGGCCAGAAGAGGGGAGACTCTTTCCCTTGAGGAATTTGCCCGCTTAAGCAATGAATTATATTCGCATTTTCACTAGACCCTGTGTATCGAGGGTCTATTTTTTTTCACATGGACGTCTTCCATTGCATAGCCTATGTAAGAAACCTTATTCAAGGCCTTATTTGCTGGTCTAATTTGGAGTGACGGCAATGGATATAAAAGTAAATGATATTGTCGGCAGACGTTCCTATAACTGTGATCTTCTCTTTCGTGTAATTGATTTACAAACGGTTAACGGACAGAAGACTGCCATTCTTTACGGAGAGGATTTCCGCTTGTGTGCCGATGCGCCCTTTGATGATTTAATGATTATGAATCAGAATGAAAGGCAAAAGCTCACACAAGAATACAGGACACTTGAAGAGCAGTCATTAAGGCTCTTTACCCAGGATGTCGATTTATTGAGGGAGAGGCAGGAGTATGAGGCGACTAACGGTTATGTGAAGCCAAGCAGTTATTTTCAAATACCTGGAAAGGTGCTTCATTTGGACGGAGACCCTGCTTATTTAAAAAAATGTATGGATTTATATGAAAAAGTCGGTGTCCCCGTTGTAGGCATTCATTGTAACGAAAAAGAAATGCCGGCCAAAATCGGCGGCTTAATTGATTATTATCGGCCGGATATTATCGTCATTACCGGTCATGATGCATACTCGAAAGCTAAAGGAAAGATAACAGATATTAATGCCTACCGCCATTCGAAACATTTTGTACAAACGGTCAAGGAAGCACGAAAAAAAGTCCCGCATTTAGATCAATTAGTTATTTTCGCCGGCGCCTGTCAATCTCACTTTGAATCTCTTATTCACGCAGGAGCAAACTATGCGAGCTCCCCGTCTAGAATTAATATTCATGCACTGGACCCGGTGTATATAGTGGCAAAAATAAGCTTTACTCCATTTATGGAAAGGATCAATGTTTGGGATGTCTTACGAAATACGCTTTCAGGAGAGAAGGGGCTGGGAGGAATCGAAACCAGGGGTGTATTAAGAACAGGAATGCCATATAACCCTGTACAGGAGGAAGAATAATTCAGGCAGAAAAAGGCGGAGTCGTCCGAAGGAGTAAAATCAAAAGCAGGCATACCGCCTTTTTTTCTGCTGGTTTTAATTTTTCAAGGATACATAATCCGTTGTGTCTAAGGTTATCCTAATAAATGTTGAATTTTGGTACTAAAAGTAGAATAAAAAATATTGACAAAGTTTTTGTCGGACTGATATAATTTATACTTTTGTTTGACAGGATTGTGTCAGTGTGTTATACTTTACATTAGTGAGGTGGACCGAATGACTAAAACCTTAGCGGATATCAAAAAAGCCCTGGATTCCAATTTAGGGAAAAGATTATTGCTAAAGGCAAATGGAGGACGTCGGAAAACAATCGAACGTTCAGGTGTACTTGCCGAAACTTACCCTTCTGTTTTTGTGATTGAACTGGATCAGGAGGAAAATGCTTTTGAACGAGTTTCCTACAGCTATGCTGATGTGTTAACGGAAACAGTCCAAATTACCTTCTACGAAGATGCATCAGGACAAATAGTGTTAAGCTAGAATATAATAGCAATTGATGGCGGTAAACAGAGTGTTTACTGCTTTTTGCTGTTTTTAGGGATTTTTTGGATATAATGAAACCGGCTTATTATCCCAATACTAACCATACTGTGGTAAGGAAGGGGTTGTTTAAGTGGGCAGAAGAAGAGGCATTATGTCCGAACGGTTTAAAGAAGAGATTGCAAAAGACCTAGGCTTCTATGAAGTTGTCCAAAAAGAGGGCTGGGGCGGCATCCGTGCCAGAGATGCAGGGAATATGGTGAAACGTGCGATAGAACTTGCAGAACAGCAAATAGCAGGCCGGGACCCTCAATAATCTGAAATTACTTTGGCCTTTCAATAAACAAACAATATAATTACCACAGGCTTGGCCGGGGATGTATTCCCGGTCTTTATTTTTGCAAAAAGACGGAAAGTGAATCTTTTTCCCGGGGAAAACTAATGATAAAATATTATTTTTACAGAATATCATCAATCTCACGTCTTACATTGTCCTTTTTGTGGTAAAATAGGACAAAAAATGAAACGAATAGAAAAGCGCAAGCGCCTCGGTCGGCCCCGGCAATCATAAGATGAGCATAAAAAAAAGAACAGGCTGTTTATTGACTTTGGAACGGATATCCAGCGGCCTTTAGGGGGAAAGGTGCTTCGCGGCTTGACAATTTTTAAAGTAGGTGGACAAGCGTGAAGCTTTTAGTCAAAGCTCCGGCTAAAATAAATTTAGCATTAGATGTTTTACATAAACGGCCTGATGGGTATCATGAGGTTGAAATGATTATGACGACGATCGATTTAGCTGATCGTGTGGAATTGTCATTATTAAATCAAGATAAAATACATATTCTTTCCCATAATCGGTATGTTCCTGATGACCAGCGTAATTTAGCCTACCAAGCAGCACAGCTTCTAAAGGACCGTTTTCAGGTTCCAAAAGGGGTGGTTATTTCAATCGAAAAGACAATCCCGGTTGCCGCAGGACTTGCAGGAGGAAGCAGTGATGCAGCAGCAACCTTAAGGGGCTTGAATAAATTGTGGAATCTGGGACTATCGCTTGATGAACTGGCAGAACTCGGAAGTGAAATCGGTTCGGATGTATCGTTTTGCGTATACGGCGGTACAGCTGTAGCAAAAGGAAGAGGGGAATTTATTACAGAGCTTCCGGCTCCCCCGACATGCTGGGTTATCCTAGCAAAACCATTTATAGGTGTGTCTACTGCTGAAGTCTATCGCAGGCTGAATATAAGCGGAACGGATCATCCGAATATTGGTGAGATGATTAATGCGATTAACAGTCATGATTATACAAAGGTATGCCAAAATGTCGGAAATGTGTTGGAAGATGTAACTTTAAACCTTCATCCGGAAGTGGCTCAAATAAAGGAGCAAATGAAGCGGTTTGGTGCTGATGCTGTCCTCATGAGCGGAAGCGGCCCGACGGTTTTCGGCTTGGTGCAGCATGATTCAAGAATGCACAGGATTTATAACGGATTAAGAGGGTTTTGTGACCAAGTTTTTGCCGTAAGGATGCTCGGGGAAAGACATAAACTTGATTAAAGACGCACATTAATAGTATTCTTTAATTAGAATATACGGTTTTTTGGGGGATTGTTATGAAATTTCGCCGCAGTGAACGTTTGATTGATATGACAAATTATTTACTAGACCATCCGCGTCAATTAGTGCCGCTCACGTTTTTTGCAGAGCGCTATTCATCTGCCAAGTCTTCCATCAGCGAGGATTTAGCCATTGTGAAAGAGACCTTTGAACAAAGAGGAATTGGCACATTGCAAACCGTTCCAGGTGCAGCTGGCGGGGTTAAATTTTTCGTAAAGGTCAGCATGGAGGAAGCCAAGCCTTTTGTAAAAGAACTTTGCGAACTAATTGCAGACCCGGAACGGCTGCTGCCGGGCGGGTATTTGTATATGACAGATATTTTGGGCAATCCTCAGATTGTTCAAAAAGCCGGCAGGATTATTGCATCTGCTTATGCGGAAACAAAGATTGACCTGGTTATGACAATCGCCACCAAAGGAATACCGCTCGCTTATGCCGTAGCAAGTCAGTTAAATGTTCCGGTTGTCATGGTTAGAAGAGACAGTAAAGTAACAGAGGGACCGACCGTGAGCATTAATTACGTATCTGGGTCAGCTAAGAGAATACAAACAATGGTTCTTTCCAAGCGAAGCATGAAACAGGATTCCAATGTATTAATTGTCGATGATTTTATGAAAGCCGGCGGTACTGTGATTGGAATGATCAGTATGCTTGAGGAATTTAATGCCCACGTAGCTGGAATTGCTGTTTTGGTCGAATCAGAAAAAGCCAAAGAACGTTTAGTAGATGATTATTTGTCACTGGTAAAATTGTCTGATGTCGACGTAAAAGATAGAAAGATAAATGTACATGAGGGAAACTATTTTACAAAATAGGGGGAAAACAAAAAATGAAAGCTATTCAAACCAATCAAGCACCAGCAGCTATTGGCCCATATTCACAAGGGATTATTGCAGGTAATATGTTCTACAGCTCAGGTCAAATTCCGTTAACGCCAGAAGGCACTTTAGTGGAGGGCGGCATTAAAGAGCAGACACACCAAGTATTCCAAAATTTAAAGGCTTTATTGGAAGAAGCAGGGGCATCTTTAGAAACAGTCGTGAAAGCAACCGTTTTTATTAAAAACATGGATGAATTTGCTGACGTCAATGAGGTGTATGGCCAATATTTTTCAGCACATAAGCCTGCAAGATCTTGTGTGGAAGTTGCCCGTCTGCCAAAAGATGTATTAGTAGAGATTGAAGTCATTGCTTTGATTCAATAATTGTCAGGCACATTACTTACTGCTTTTCCTAAATTTCTTTATTTTTTGTGAAAATTCGTTATTTTATACTTATTTTTCAAAAAAAATAAAAAATAAAGAAGGAATCGGACTGGTTTTGTTGAATTATTAAACTAGCTTGTTATCATTAGGAAAAGGGTGTGAGCACATGGAAGTAACTGACGTTAGACTACGCCGCGTTAACACTGATGGACGTATGCGGGCGATTGCTTCAATCACTTTAGATAATGAATTCGTTGTCCACGACATCCGTGTTATCGATGGAAACAATGGTTTGTTTGTCGCAATGCCAAGTAAGCGTACTCCTGATGGGGAATTCCGCGATATCGCGCATCCAATTAATTCAGGAACACGCGGAAAAATCCAAGAAGCTGTTTTGGCTGAATACCACCGTCTTGGTGAATTAGAAGTAGAATTTGAAGAAGCCGGAGCTTCCTGAAGATATGAACAACTAGGGCCTTTCTTCGTAGGAGGCTCTTTTTATTGTGAAAAAAGCCCTCTCTAAAAAACCACAAATATAGTTCCCTAAACACATGCACAAAATTCACTCTTTACTGTTCTCCTTGAAATGAATCCCTGTTTACGATAATATTTTATAATGGATAAAAAGAATGAAAACAATAATATGATAAATGGTTAAAAAGGTTAAATTGGAGGACTGTCCATGTCTAATCGTTATGCTGTGATTTTAGCCGCAGGACAAGGAACGCGGATGAAATCAAAGCTTTATAAAGTACTGCATCCAGTATGCGGCAAGCCAATGGTTCAACACGTTGTGGATCAGATTAAAAAGCTCAATATAGAGGAAATGGTTACCATTATAGGCCATGGGGCAGAAAAGGTAAAGGCACAGCTGGGTGAAACTTCTCATTATGCCCTGCAGGAGCAGCAGCTTGGTACGGCACATGCCGTCATGCAGGCAGAGAGCATTTTAGCTGGGAAAGAGGGAGTAACAATTGTTGTCTGCGGGGACACCCCATTAATCAAATCAGAGACAATGGAAGCGCTCTTTAACCATCATGAAGAGGTAAATGCAAAAGCAACCATCCTCACGGCAAAGATTGCCGACCCGGCGGGTTACGGACGAATTGTGCGCAATGATCATGGCCTTGTTGAAAAAATCGTTGAGCATAAAGATGCAACAGAAGCTGAACGAGAGATCAATGAAATTAACACAGGAACATATTGTTTCGATAATATTGCTTTATTTGAGGCGTTAAAAAATGTTTCAAATGACAATGTTCAAGGGGAATACTATTTACCAGATGTCATTGAGATTTTGAAAAAGCAGGGTGAAGTTGTTTCTGCGTTCCAAACCAATGATTTGGACGAGACATTAGGTGTAAATGACCGGGTAGCTTTGGCAGAAGCAGAGCGGATTATGCGCTCACGCATCAATGAGAGTCATATGCGTAATGGAGTTACAATCATTGATCCTTCCAGTACCTATATTGAATCTGAAGTGACAATCGGTCAGGATACAGTCATTCATCCAGGAACAATACTGAAAGGGAATACCGTTATTGGGGAGGACTGCCAGATTGGCCCTCATTCAGAAATTGAATCGTGCCAAGTCGGTGATGGAACAGTAATCCGGCAATCAGCCGCGTTTAAAAGCTCAATTGGAGCAAGTGTTAATATTGGTCCATTCGCCCATATTCGCCCAGAATCAGAAATTCATGATGAGGTAAAAGTTGGTAACTTTGTTGAAATCAAAAAGGCTGTTTTCGGCAAAGGAAGCAAAGCTTCTCACCTTAGTTATATTGGTGATGCAGAGGTTGGCAGTGGGGTAAATATTGGCTGTGGATCCATTACGGTAAATTACGATGGAAAAAATAAGTATTTGACCAAAATTGAAGATGATGTTTTTATAGGCTGCAATTCTAATCTTGTTGCCCCTGTTACAGTCGGCAAAGGGGCATATGTAGCTGCCGGTTCAACCATTACGAAGGATGTACCGGGAATGGCATTATCAATTGCCCGCGCACGTCAAGAAAACAAAGAAAATTATGTAGAAAAGCTAAATCTTAAGAAATAAACACTATTTACGGAGGGCCACAATGTCAAATCAATATTTAGATCCAAAAATAAAATTATTCAGTTTAAACTCCAATCTGCCATTGGCACAGGAAATTGCTAAAGAAATTGGCGTAGAACTTGGAAAATGTGCCGTCCACAGATTTAGTGACGGGGAAATTCAGATTAACATAGAGGAAAGTGTCCGTGGCTGTAATGTTTATGTGATTCAGCCGACAAGCCAGCCGGTTAATGAACATTTAATGGAATTATTGATTATGATTGATGCATTAAAGCGGGCATCAGCAAAAACCATTAATATCGTTATGCCTTATTATGGATACGCACGCCAAGACCGTAAAGCAAGATCCCGTGAGCCGATTACTGCGAAGCTGGTAGCCAACCTGCTTATGACTGCGGGAGCAACAAGAATGTTGACACTTGATTTACATGCACCGCAGATTCAAGGCTTCTTTGATATTCCAATTGACCATTTAATGGGCGTTCCAATTTTATCGGATTACTTTAAAAACCGTAAATTAGACGGTGATATTGTGGTTGTTTCTCCTGACCATGGCGGGGTTACAAGAGCACGGAAAATGGCAGAACGTTTAAAAGCGCCAATTGCCATTATTGACAAACGCCGTCCAAGACCTAATGTGGCAGAAGTGATGAATATTGTCGGTAATATCGAAGGAAAAGTTGCCATTTTAATTGACGATATTATTGATACAGCAGGTACCATTACACTTGCAGCGAATGCCTTAGTTGAAAATGGTGCAAAAGAAGTATATGCCAGCTGTACACACCCAGTATTGTCTGGACCAGCAATTGAACGCATCCAAAACTCAAAAATTAAAGAATTGATTGTAACCAATTCCATTGCACTTCCAGAAGAGAAGAAGATTGAAAAAATCAAAAGCCTTTCAGTTGCACCATTAATTGCAGAGGCTATTATTCGAATCCATGAAGAGCAATCTGTAAGTATATTGTTTGATTAAGATCCTGCAGGCTAGGATCTGCTGGACTTTTTGTTTCATACAGATGTTTTATTCGTTTTAACGGGCAGTATGGCCACCGCTCTAATGTTTAGCATTTGCAGAGGGCATATGAGAGGGGGCTGATGTACGCGCCCGATTGGTGAGACCCAGTGAAGCTTCCCGGTGCTGATCGGGTTTGTACGGACCTATGGCAGCAGAGAGAGACAGTACAATGAAACCAGCAGTCAGCGGGGAGATGAAAAGCCCCCACCATTGATTCACTTTATGGCATCGATTAGAAAGTATGTTTAGACCTTCCTATTTTAGGGTAATTTTATAAAGATGGCTTTTGAAAAAAATAGGAAGGTGACATATCTCATGAGTACTGTTTTACAAGCAAAAGAGCGGAAGGACCTTAGACATTCCGAATTAAAAAAGATTCGTGAAAACGGAGACATTCCGGCGGTGGTTTACGGGTCAAAGATTGAAAGCAAACCCGTCTTTGTTAGTTCTGCTGACTTGACAAAGACAATCCGTACTGCAGGCAGGAACGGGGTTATTTCTTTAGATGTCGATGGGAATCAAGTCGATGTTATTTTATCTGATTACCAAGAAGACTGTATAAAACGGGATATTATTCATGTTGACTTTTTAGCAGTTGATAAATCATCGAAAGTTACTGTCGATGTAAGACTTGTTTTAACAGGAGAGGCAGCTGGTGTAAAGGATGGCGGTGTCCTGCAGCAGCCGGTTCATGAGTTGTCTATTACGACAACCCCTGATCAAATCCCGCCTCAAATTGAGATGGATGTATCCAACCTTCAAGTTGGTGAAACTGCAACAATAGCTGACCTTCTTCATCAGGGGGACTTTACAATTAATCATGAAGAGGATGAAGTGATTGCCTCCATTCTTCCGCCGCAGCAGGAAGAGGAAATTAATGCAGGAGAGCAGCAAGAAGGCGGCCATCCTGATAATGAAGAAGGAAGAGAAACACAGCCAGAAGGAAAAGAATAGGAAATAAATTAGGAACATTTTCAGTATTCAGCCAGATTGAAACAGTAATATAGGCGTAACCACGTATGGTTACGTCTTTTATCCATTTGAAGTATGGGAGAATTGAATGTTTCGGAAAATCTTTAAAAGACACTCGAAGAAAAAAGAGGGAGAGGGCCCAGGGCAGATGAAATTAATTGTTGGTTTAGGAAACCCAGGAAAACAATATGAGCATACAAGACATAATGTTGGGTTTGATGTGGTGGAAGAATTATCAACCCGGTTAAACATACCGCTGTCACAATCAAAACTCAAAGGGTTATATGGTATGGGGGCGGTCTCTGGTCAGAAGGTGCTGCTGTTAAAGCCGTTAACCTATATGAATCTATCCGGAGAATCTGTCAGGGCAGTTATGGATTACTACAAAGTAGAAATAGAAGATTTGCTGGTTATCTATGATGACCTTGATCTCCCAGTCGGGAAAATCCGTCTGCGTCAAAAGGGAAGTCCCGGCGGGCATAATGGCATTAAATCAATTGTTGCTCATTTAGGGACCCAGGAGTTTAACCGGATTCGAATTGGCATCGATCACCCGGATACCGGCATAAGTGTTCCGGATTATGTTTTAGGGAAATTTCGTGCTGATGAGCAGTCTTTCATTGAAGCAGCAGTGAAAAAGAGTGCAGATGCCTGTGAAACATGGATGGATAAGCCTTTTTTACAGGTCATGAATGACTTTAATCAGTGATTGAGTCTATTATCCTTATGTGGAGGCACTTGCGCTTTTCTATAGTATCTTATATTTTGACTTCGAGAATGGCTCAGCTCCAATGCCAAGCCTCCCCCAAGGTCAGATACCATGCTTGGAGGGGGCAGCAGAGGCACTTGCGCTTTTCTAGGCATGATACATGCTATATATTCATATAATAAAGAAATATAGTGGAAAAATAATTTCGAGGTGGTAAATGAATAAGTTCCTCCTGCTGCGTTCATACTAATAAAGTAAATCAGATTAAGGAGGGACAGGCGTGGCTATTCATTACCATTGCCGTCATTGCGGCACAAACCTTGGCTCAATTGAGCAAGCTTCGGTTGATTCAGTAAGCCTTGGCCTTCATAAATTAACAGACCACGAGAGACAGGAAATGGTTTCATATGACTCCTCAGGAGATATTCATATAATGGCAATTTGTGAAGACTGTCAGGAATCATTAGAACGAAATCCTGATTACCATCAAAATGATTTTCTTATTCACTAATGAGGCTTTGGACATACTCCAAAGCGTTTTTCTATTTGCGTTTTGTAAATCTATGAATTTTTTAATGTTGATAAAGGATATGAACAACTAAGAAAAGCGGAGAGGTACCGCTTATTCTACTTAGGGAGGAGGAGAGCCTTTTGGATGGTTTAAAATCAATATTTCTCCATCAGGAGGATATACGCTCTGTTATAGCAGGGGTGGATGGCGGGTTAAGGGAACAGCTGATAGCTGGATTATCGGGATCTTCACGGACGGTTTTAACTGCCAGTCTGTATGAACAAATGAAGCGGCCTATCCTGCTTATTACCCATAATCTATTACAGGCCCAAAAACTCTATGATGATCTTGTGAATCTAGTAAATGACAAGGAAGTTCATCTATTTCCGGCAAACGAATTAATTGCTGCTGAAATCAGTATCGCCAGTCCAGAACTGAAGGCTCAGAGAATTGAAGCCTTAAATTACTGGTGTAAGCAAAAACAGGGGATTTTAATTGTACCGATTGCCGGGCTGAAAAAGGTGCTTCCGCCGAAAGCTTTATGGCAAAAGCATCAGTACTCTTTTAAAGTCGGTGAAGATATAGATCCAGAGGAAATATTAAATACGCTTGTGGCAATGGGGTATACCCGTCAAGAGATGGTCTCAACTCCTGGAGAATTCAGCGTAAGGGGGGGAATTATCGATATTTACCCTCTTACAGAAGCTAATCCGCTCCGAATGGAGTTATTTGATACAGAGATTGAATCGATTCGATATTTTTCCCTGGAAGATCAAAGATCAAAGGAAAAGATATCAGAGGTATTGATTGGTCCGGCAACAGAGACTCTGTTAGAGCCGGAAAATTATAGTCTGATTATTGACCAGCTTGAAACCGGTTTAGCGGCGAGTCTCAGAAAAATAAAGGATGAAAAAGCAAAAATACAGCTTTCCCAAAATATAAGCTTTGAACTGGAACAATTGAAAAGCGGGCAGAAACCGGATCAAGTCTTTAAATACTTGTCACTTGCATATAACAGCCCTAATAGTTTACTAGATTATCTGCCAGGCAATGGCATAGTCATCATGGATGAAATCAGCAGAATACAAGAAATGAATGATTCCCTTGTGAAAGAAGAAGCGGAATGGTATACATCGCTCCTAAGTGAAGGACAGATTGTTCATGATCTTCATATTTCTCATAATCTGCAGGTCTTGATGCAAAATGGCAAATTTCCAATTTTGTATTTTTCATTGTTTTTGCGTCATGTTGCCAACACGAATCCGCAAAATATTATCAATATTTCCTGCAAGCAAATGCAAAACTTCCATGGGCAGATGCATCTATTAAAGTCAGAGATAGACCGCTGGGTGAAAGGAAACTATGCCGTGGTTTTTCTTGGACCTGATACGGAGCGGGTTAAAAAACTAGAACGAGTACTGGAAGATTATGAAATTAAAGCAATTACAGCTGATCCCAATCAGCAGATGCTTCCAGGAAAGGTCCAAATCATCAAAGGCAGCCTGCAAACTGGATTTGAACTGGCCTTTCAAAAAATTGCTGTCATTACGGAAGAGGAACTGTTTAATAAACGAGTAAAGAAATCGAAGAATCGGCAAAAACTTTCCAATGCCGAAAGAATAAAGAGTTATTCCGAACTAAAAGTCGGCGATTATGTTGTCCATGTCAATCATGGTATTGGTAAGTATTTAGGAATTGAAACACTTGTCATTAACGGCATTCATAAAGATTACCTTCATATCCGCTACCAAGGGACTGACAAACTATATGTTCCTGTTGAGCAGATTGATCTAGTCCAAAAGTATGTCGGGTCTGAGGGCAAAGAACCTAAGGTTTATAAACTTGGCGGCAGTGATTGGAAAAAGGTTAAGAAAAAGGTTCAGTCATCTGTTGAAGACATCGCTGATGATTTAATCAAATTATATGCTGAGAGGGAAGCAGCTGTAGGCTATGCCTTTTCTCCGGATGGCGATTTGCAGCGGGAATTTGAGACAACATTTGCCTATCAGGAGACAGAAGACCAATTGCGTTCCATTCAGGAGATTAAGAAGGATATGGAGCGCCCTCGTCCAATGGATCGGTTATTATGCGGGGATGTCGGTTATGGAAAAACAGAGGTTGCTATAAGAGCTGCCTTTAAAGCAATTGCTGATGGCAAACAAGTGGCCCTTCTGGTGCCGACTACGATTTTGGCACAGCAGCATTACGAAACATTACGGGAGAGATTTCAAGACTATCCGATTAATATTGGCATCTTGAGCAGATTCCGTTCGAAAAAGCAGCAAACCGAGACCATAAAAGGATTGAAGGCCGGGTCTATAGATATTGTCGTAGGCACTCACCGCCTGCTTTCAAAAGATATTATATACCGCGATTTAGGATTGTTAATTATTGATGAAGAACAGCGTTTTGGTGTAACACATAAGGAAAAGATTAAGAAATTAAAAACAAATGTAGATGTATTAACCTTAACAGCTACACCTATTCCAAGGACACTTCATATGTCAATGCTGGGCGTCCGCGATTTATCTGTCATTGAAACGCCGCCAGAGAATCGATTCCCAGTACAGACTTATGTAATGGAGTACAATGGTTCGCTTGTCAGAGAGGCCATCGAAAGGGAGCTTGCCCGCGACGGACAAGTCTACTTCTTATATAACAGGGTAGAGGATATCGAACGGAAGGCAGAGGAAATTTCCATGCTGGTCCCTGATGCTCGTGTGACCTATGCACACGGTCAAATGACGGAAAACGAATTAGAGTCAGTCATGATTGGCTTTCTTGCAGGTGAATTTGATGTGCTTGTAAGTACAACCATTATTGAAACAGGTGTGGATATTCCCAATGTTAATACATTGATTGTTTATGACGCAGACCGGATGGGGCTTTCTACGCTTTATCAGCTGCGCGGCCGTGTCGGCAGATCAAATCGAGTAGCATATGCATATTTTACCTACCGAAAAGACAAAGTATTGACGGAGGTTGCAGAAAAGCGGCTTCAGGCTATTAAGGAATTTACAGAGCTTGGTTCTGGCTTTAAAATAGCGATGCGTGACTTATCCATAAGAGGGGCAGGTAATCTGCTGGGAGCGCAGCAGCATGGCTTTATTGACTCTGTTGGTTTTGATTTATATTCCCAAATGTTAAAAGAAGCGATTGAAGAACGTAAAGCAGAGCTTGGCGATCCGAACGCTGAGGTGAAGAAATCTGTTGAAATTGACCTGGAAATTGACGCTTATATTCCAGATGCCTACATTAAGGACGGCCATCAAAAGATTGAAATGTATAAGCGCTTTAGAGGGATAGAAACAGTTGAGGATGTGGAGGAACTCCAAGCGGAAATGTTAGACCGATTTGGAGAATATCCGGATGAGGTGGCCTATTTATTCCAAATTGCAGAAATGAAGGTTTATGCACTCCAAAATGGTGTGGAATTAATCAAACAGCTGAAACAGGATGTGACCATTTTACTGACGGAAGAAGTTACGAACACAATGGACGGAAGCAAGCTTTTTCATATCGGCAGTCAGTTTGGCCGGTCTGTTACCCCTGGAATGGAGGGGAAAAAGCTGAAAATGGTTGTTAATACAAAAGGATACCAGACAAATGAGTGGCTTCATATTGTGTTTGAAATGATTAAAGGGATTCCGCTGGCCAAAAAAGAGCAGGGCAATCCTGTTTAGAATTTGATGGTAAAAGGTGAATAACCATCCAATGTCTGCTTTTGCTAACACAGAAAAGGGAATATTTCCTGGACTGTGAAAAATTTGTGAATAGAACTTTCTAGATGAAAGATACTAAGTTCAAAGTTGGCGAAGATTTCATTTAAAGGAAATAAAGTATTGTCAAGCAACACCATGGGCGGCAGGCCGACAGTCATTGTCAAAATGGCTAAACCCGCATTTTTACCGACAATTATGGCATTACGCCCCTGGTCAAGTGTTTGAGCATAGTTTCGCCAAGTTGAAAAATCATCAGATGAAAGTGAGGCAACATTGGATGAAAGCAACTGGAATAGTTCGTCGAATTGATGATTTAGGTCGAGTCGTAATTCCTAAAGAAATACGCAGAACATTGCGTATCCGTGAAGGGGACCCGTTAGAGATTTTTGTTGATCGCGACGGTGAGGTCATTTTGAAGAAGTATTCACCAATCAGCGAATTAAGCGATTTTGCCAAAGAGTATGCAGAAGCCCTATTTGACAGCCTCGGAAATCCTATTTTGATTTGTGATAGAGATGCGTTTATTGCAGTAGCAGGCAGCTCTAAAAAGGACTATTTAAATAAGAATATCGGCAATTTAGTGGAAAAAACAATGGAAGACCGGAATTCAGTGCTTATTACCGGGCAAAGTGAAGTCGCATTGATTGATGGCAATGAGGAAACGATTTCATCATATACAATCGCACCAATAATTGCAAACGGCGACCCAATTGGGGCAGTAGTGATTTTCTCAAAAGAAGGTACGCTTGGCGAGGTAGAGCAAAAAGCTGTTGAAACAGCAGCAGGATTCTTGGCCAGGCAAATGGAACAATAAGAAAGAAAAACGGAGGCCTGCAGAGGCTTGCGCGGGATCATAAAAAGGCAGCGGAGGCTGCCTTTTTTACTGCTCAAAATCAGACTGTGCTATAATACTACTTTGAGTATACATGTTTGGGGCAGGTGAACCAATGAAGTTTGTTCCATCATCGCAATCCATATATAAAGGGGCTTTCATTTTAACAATAGCCGCACTTATTACAAAGGTACTAAGTGCGTTCTACCGCATTCCTTTTCAAAACATTGCGGGCGATATTGGCTTTTACATATATCAGCAAGTATATCCGATTTACGGAATAGCAGTTGTACTAGCAACCACCGGGTTTCCAGTCGTCATTTCCAAGCTATTAACGGAGTATTTGGAAAAGCGAAATGAGGAGAAGGCTCGTTTTCTTTTAGTGGTTTGCTATCTGTTCTTACAGTTATTCGGATTTCTTTGTTTCGTTATTCTCTACTTTGGGGCAGGCCGAATTGCAGCCTGGATGAACGATGGTGCACTGGCCGCCTTAATCAGGGTTGTTTCTATTGTTTATTTAACCTTTCCGATTGTTTCGGTCCTCAGGGGATATTTTCAAGGGCTGGGTGATATGGTGCCGACTGCTTTTTCTCAAGTGGGCGAGCAAACGGTCAGGATTGCGACTATTCTTGTTCTTTCCTATTTATTCATTGAAAAAGGGTATTCTTTGTACCTGGTTGGCAGCGGCGCAATGTTTGGGTCTATTATGGGAAGTATTATTTCCGCAGTGATATTGTTTATGTTTTTATGGATCCGTAAAGAATGGAAAAGGATGAACCTAAAGGGCACCGGGCTGACGGGGCTTATGTTTGAAGCGAGACAGATTATAAGGGCTCTTTTAGTACAAGGGTTAATGGTATGTCTTAGCGGCATGCTGTTGATTTTTATTCAGCTCGCAGATTCTTTAAATGTATATTCCCTTTTAACAGCAAGCGGTGTCGAACAGACTCTTGCCAAAACCTTAAAGGGAATATTTGACCGCGGACAGCCGCTCATTCAGTTAGGCACCGTTGCGGCAACCTCCATGTCATTGACGATTGTCCCTCTGATTACAAGGGAAAGGCTGGCGGGAAATGTTTTAGAACTGCGGGGAAAAATCCTGCTGGCGATCAAAGTAAGTATTGTCATTGGAGCCGGTGCCTCGTTTGGATTATGGGCGATTATCAAGCCGGCTAATATTATGTTATTTGAAAATGAATTTGGATCAGATATATTAGGGGTTTTAAGTTTTGTTATTTTCTTTACCTCCATTATTTTAACGATGATTGCCATTATGCAGGGATTAGGCAGTCTGTTCTTTCCGGCTCTTGCCGTCATGAGTGTATTACCGATTAAATATATTTTTAATATCGTCTTTGTTCCGTTGCTGGGAACAATGGGGGCAGCGATTTCCTCACTGATTGCACTTGGGATTGTTAGTATAGTCCTTTTACATAAGCTAAAGAGAATGGCAGCTGTCCCCATCTTGTCATTTCGGTTTTTAACAATGGTCATTTTGGCCGTTCTGGCAATGGCTGTTTTTTTAAAGGCATTTTTATGTATAACGGGCCTATTTTATAATGCAGACCACATTGGACGCTTTGGTGCCGGAATTCAAGCATTATCTGCCGTTGCTTTAGGCGGGGCGGTTTATTTGCTGGTGATTATTAGAGGAAAGGTATTTGCTGAGGAAGAGCTTAGCTTATTTCCGTTTGGCAGCAGGCTGCTGCATTTGATTTCACGAAAGGAAAAGGATAACAAATGGGAAAAACAATAGAAATTGTCGGCCTTGGAGCAGGGGATATTAATCAGCTGCCGATGGGGGTTTATCGCAAAATAGTACAGGCTGAACACGTATATTTACGGACAAAGGAACACCCTGTTACAGCAGAATTAGAGAAAGAGGGAATGACCTATACCTCTTTTGATTCTATTTATGAAAAATATGAACAATTTGAAGAAGTGTATCAGGAAATTACTAGAATTTTGCTTCAAAAGGCTGAAACAGAACCAGTAATCTATGCAGTTCCGGGCCATCCTCTTGTAGCTGAACAAACTGTACAGCTTCTTTTAGAGGAAGGACCTAATAAAGGGATTACTATACAGATTGGCGGAGGGCAAAGCTTTATTGACGCTTTGTTTGCTGCATTAAAGATTGATCCCATAGATGGATTTCAACTATTAGATGCGACAGCCCTTCATTCCGGTCAGCTGCAGGTAGAGCAGCATATGATCATCAGCCAAGTATACGACCAATTTTCGGCTTCTAATGTTAAATTGACGTTGATGGAAAAATTGCCGGATGATTATGAGGTCATCATTGTAACAGCAGCCGGAAGCAGTGATGAGGTCATCACCAAGGTGCCATTATATGAATTAGACCGAAACGTTTCGATTAACAATCTTACCTCTGTATATGTTCCACCAGTTAAACAAGAGGAAATCCTTTGGAAAAATTTTACGAAGCTTCGTGAAATCATTGCTATCTTAAGAAGCCCTGAAGGCTGTCCATGGGATCGAGAGCAGACACATGAATCATTGAAGAAATACTTAATTGAAGAAACTTATGAGGTCATTGAGGCTATTAATGAGGGGGATATTGACCATTTAATTGAAGAGCTTGGTGATGTTCTGCTGCAGGTGATGCTTCATGCTCAGATAGGGGTAGATGAAGGATATTTCTCCATCGATGATGTGATTGAAGGATTATCAGCAAAAATGATCCGCAGGCACCCTCATGTTTTTGGTACTGCGTCAGCCGAAAATGCCGAGGAAGTTGTTGTTAATTGGCAGCAGATTAAATGGCAGGAAAAAGGGGGAAAAGCACCTCAATCCATGCTCGAAGGGATTTCTATGGCCCTGCCAAATTTACTGCGTGCCTATGAATTACAGAAAAAAGCGGCAAAGGTCGGTTTTGATTGGAAGGAGATTACTCCTGCCCTGGAGAAAGTAAAAGAGGAACTGGGTGAATTTATCGCTGAACTGGACGGTACGGAAGAAAGTTTTATTCGGGCCCAAAAGGAATTTGGTGATTTATTGTTTGCTTTTGTAAATGTAGCCAGGTTTTTAAAAATCAATCCGGAAGAAGCCTTATTTGAAACGAATGAAAAGTTTATCCGAAGGTTTCACCATATTGAAGCAAGAGTAAAGCAGAGCGGCAGGACATTTAATGAATTTACACTTGATGAACTTGACCATTATTGGGATGAAGCTAAATCAAAAGGTTTATAAGAAAGAGGTGTGTTTTCCATGCGTTTGGATAAGTTTTTAAAAGTCTCGAGATTAATCAAACGGAGGACATTGGCCAAGGAAGTGTCTGACCAGGGAAGAATCGAGATTAACGGCAAAGAAGCTAAAGCAAGTTCCACCGTTAAGGCGGGAGATGAATTGACCTTAAGATTGGGTCAAAGAAAAGTGACGGTTAGGATTGAACGAATTCAAGAAACCACACGAAAAGAAGAAGCTGCTGAAATGTATACGATTTTAAAAGAGGAAAGGCTGGGTTCTAAGGAACACCAAGCAGACTAATCCAGTTCTAATTTTTCATTTTTCACATAAAAATGTACAGAATGGTTGTACAAATGATTGTGAGGGATGAAAAAATGAGTCAATATTATGAACCAGGCACATCGAAGGGTACGATCCAGGATCATGATGTAATGATGAGGGGAAGAAAACTTCTTGATATTACAGGGGTTAAGCAGGTAGAAAGCTTTGATAGTGAAGAATTCTTATTGGAAACCGTTATGGGATTTTTAGCAATCAAAGGGCAAAATCTGCAAATGAAAAATCTGGATGTCGAAAAAGGGATTGTTTCCATTAAGGGAAAGGTTTATGACTTGGTTTACCTAGATGAGCAACACGGGGAGAAAGCTAAGGGATTCTTTAGCAAGTTATTCCGATGACCCTTTCCACGCAATTTCTGACAATGCTTTCAATGATCGGCATGGGGTCGTTATTTGGAGCCATGTTTGATACGTACCAGCGCTTCCTAAAGCGGCCCAAAAGAAAGCAATGGATTGTTTTTTTAAATGATTTGTTGTTTTGGATCATCCAGGCTTTATTAATCTTTTATACCTTATTTCTTGTCAATCAAGGGGAAATCAGGGTCTATATTTTCCTTGCTCTTATTTGCGGATTTGCTGCCTATCAAAGTTTAATAAAAAGCATCTATCTCCGTATGCTGGAATGGATGATTCAAACGGTTATTTCCATTTACCGCTTTATTAAAAAAGCCCTCCGCCTGCTTATCATTCGGCCGGTCGTTGGATTGATTCAGCTTGTGACGGTCATTGTTTTAGCACTTGGCAGGGGGCTTTGGACCCTTGTCAAATTTATTTTAAGGGTTTTATCATTTATAGTGAAAATCCTATGGGGAATCTTAGAAAAGATTTTGCTCATATTTTGGAGGCTTTTGCCGAAAAGTCTTAAAAATTCAGTCGAGAAGTTATATAATAGAATTGCAGGAAATTTCAAGAAAATAACGAATTTCATTATTAAGTGGCTGTCAAAGTGGAAAAAGAAAAAAGAGTAGGAAAGGGTATGGAAAATGGGAGCGGAAAGACAAAAAAAAGTATCCAAAATACAGACAACCTATGTGAAGCAGCAGGAATATGCAGAAATCGCCTCAGGCCGGAAAAGGAAGCTTTTAATCAGACGGCTTTCCCTATTTCTCGTTCTTGCATGTGTCATTTCTTATTTCATGATTTCTAGTGCTCTTTCCCAATCCGCCAAGATCGAAGCCAGTGCAGCACAAAAGAAAAAGCTTAATCAGGAACTTACTGCGTTGAAGAAGCAAGAGCAGGAGCTGAAGCAGGATATCGTGAAGCTTAACGATCCAGAATATATTGCTAAGCTGGCTCGTAAAGAGTACTTCTTCTCCAAGAAGGATGAAATTATCTTCAATATCCCAGATGAAGATAAGGAAAAATGAACCAATATAAAGTTATATTGACACTTAATTTTTCCTTTCTGTATAATATATAGTAGTATGATTTTTTTAATTTTTTAAGGAGGAACATTTTTTTTATGTCAATCGAAGTAGGCAGCAAGTTACAGGGAAAGGTAACAGGCATTACAAATTTCGGAGCGTTTGTGGAGCTGCCGGATGGATCAACAGGACTTGTTCACATCAGCGAGGTTGCTGACAATTATGTAAAGGACATTAATGATCATCTAAAAGTTGGTGACCAGGTTGAAGTAAAAGTCCTTAATGTTGAAAAGGATGGAAAGATTGGACTATCCATTAAAAAGGCAAAGGATAGACCAGAGTCTGAGAGAAGGCATTCCCACTCCCACTCCCATTCGCAACGTCCTCGTCAAGGCAAGACAAATGACCGTGGAGGCAACAGAGCGGAAACCTTTGAGTCAAAAATGGCGCGCTTCTTAAAGGATAGTGAAGACCGCCTATCTTCATTAAAGCGAAATACAGAGTCTAAGCGCGGAGGAAGAGGAGCTAGACGAGGTTAACTTGCTGCTAACTTTTTAATAAATATAGCAGAATTTTACAAGACAAGTCATTTGATGGCTTGTCTTTTTGTTTGCAGATAAAAAAGGTGACAGCCCCATGTAACTGTTTACTTGGGTGCTGTCCCCTTTTTTTACCTCGATATTGGAAATAACGACATCTATTCGGGATTAAACCGTGTTATTTGAATGAATATAGTAGAAACAGTCGAACGAATTATGGAATTCTATTCACTAATTTGACAAACTTTTGAATCTAGCAAATTTATAATAGAGGGCAACAGCAAATAGCAGGGGAGTGGTTACATGGAAAAGGTAGAACGAGGAATAGTAGAACCAGTCGGTGAAGTAAACCTTCGTCCATCAAAGTTGGATTTTCAAAATGTAAGCAAGAAAGTTCAATCAATGCTAGAATCCTTTTTCATCAGAAAGGGCTTTCTTTTGTTAGTTGTCGGATTTTTGCTGGGCCGTGCACTTATTTTAGCAAAACTGACCCCATTTAGTCTGCCTTTTTTTGCATCTGTTTACTTAATTAAAAAGGACCGGGCACCGCTTGCCCTCGTTGGACTAATTGCGGGAGCAGCGACCCTTTCATTGACAAATGCTGCTTTTAACTTTGCGATTGCCTTTTTCTTTTTAATTGTGTACCGAATCAGCCAAAAGTGGCTGAAGGACGAAACGAAGGCGCTGCCTTTTTATGTTGCCATTATATTAGGGGTTGGGAAATTAGCTGAATCCTTCATTTTATCGAGCCAACTGACGATATATGATGGCATGATGGTTAGTATTCAAGCCTGTCTGGCGTTTATTTTAACCCTTATCTTTTTGCAAAGCATACCATTGTTAACCGTATATAAAAGGAGACAATTATTAAAGACGGAAGAGATTGTCTGCTTAATTATTATGCTTGCCTCGATCATGACTGGAACGATTGGGTGGAAGCTTTATGACATGTCAATTGAACATATTATGGCTCGATACTTAGTAATGGTGTTTGCTTTCATAGCGGGTGCCACGGTGGGTTCAACGGTTGGAGTTGTGACCGGATTAATTTTTACGCTTGCCAGTATTTCCAGCTTCTATCATATGAGTTTATTAGCTTTTTCAGGTGTTTTAGGCGGTCTGTTAAAGGAAGGAAAGAAAATAGGCGTTTCTTTGGGATTAATCATTGCTACTTTGTTAATTGGAATGTACGGGGAAGGCGGCGGTTCATTAAAGTTAATGCTTATGGAAACCGGTGCGGCGATTGTTTTATTTCTATTAACCCCTCAAGGATTAACCTCAAGATTAGCAAAATATATTCCAGGTACGCCGGAATATACTGCGGAACAGCAGAAATATATGCGAAAGATGCGGGATGTAACCGCACAGCGGGTTTCACAATTCTCCAGTGTCTTTGATGCATTGTCTAAAAGTTTTTCGCAAATGGACCATATTTCCCCTGAAGCTGAAAGTGAACGGGAACTAGACTATTTCATGAGCAATGTAACCGCTAAGTCATGCCAAAATTGCTTTAAAAAGGAACAGTGCTGGGTAAAGAACTTTGATACAACCTATGCTGCAATGGAAGAAGTTATTCATCAAATGGACCAAAATGATGGAAATATTTCCATTAGAGTTTCACGAGATTGGGAGAAGGTTTGTTCACGTCCAAAAAAGGTTTACGAAACCATCGGGCAGGAGCTTACGTTTTTCCAAGCCAGCCAAAAGCTTAAGAAAAAGGTGCAGGAAAGCCGAAAACTGGTGGCAGATCAATTATTGGGAGTTTCCGAGGTAATGGATAACTTTGCAAAGGAGATTCAGCGTGAACGGGAAAATTATTATAAGCAGGAAGAGCAGATTATGGAGGCCATTCAGGGGTTCGGAATTCATATTGAACAGGTTGAAATCTATAGTCTTGAACCAGGAAATATTGATATTGAAATGGCCATGCCATTCTGCAATGGGCATGGAGAATGTGAAAAGCTAATTGCCCCGATGCTGACAGATATACTTGGCGAAACCATTGTCGTAAAACATGAGGAATGTGCCAGCGGCTCAGGCGGTTTTTGCCATACTACCTTTAGGTCTTCGAAGGCGTTTACCGTTGAAACAGGTTTCGCTCATGCGGCCAAGGATGGGGGGTTGATTTCAGGCGATAGTTATTCAACCATTGAGCTGGGCCTCGGCAAGATCGCATTGGCCATCAGTGACGGCATGGGGAATGGCGAGCGGGCCCATTATGAAAGCAAGGAAACACTTATGCTTCTGCAAAAAATCCTTCAATCCGGAATTGAAGAGAAGGTAGCCATCAAGTCTGTTAATTCTATTCTTTCCTTAAGAACAACTGATGAAATATTCTCCACTTTGGATTTGGCGATGATTGATTTGAAAAATGCATCAACAAGATTCTTGAAGATTGGATCAACTCCAAGCTTTATTAAACGGGGAAATAAAATAATTAAAATTCAGGCCAGCAACCTGCCTATGGGAATCCTTCAGGAATTTGAAGTTGACGTTGTAAGTGAACAATTAAAAGCAGGTGATTTGCTGGTAATGATGAGTGATGGGGTATTTGAAGGACCCAAACATGTGGAAAATTATGATTTATGGATGAAACGGAAGCTTCTTGAATTAGAGACAGATGACCCGCAGGAAGTAGCAGACTTAATTTTAGAGGAAGTGATTCGCTCGAGGTCAGATATGATTGATGATGATATGACCGTAGCGGTAGCAAAAATTAAACATAATACGCCAAAATGGGCATCCATTCCAGTGCATAAATTAAAAAGGAATGCCTAACTCTTAAAATTTAAGGCTGTTTTCGTAAACTATGTTGTTATGCCAAGAAAAGCGGTGGTTTATTCAATTTAGGAATAAGCGGACTCTGCGAAAAAGCTGGATTACAGGATAGCCCCCTTGGAAGTATAAAATAAGCGGAGTTTTTTCCGTTATTTGCTAAATTAAGCTTAAATAGTAAAAAATAAGCGGAGTTTTTTCCGTTATTCAATGAAAAGCACCCGATTTTAGCAGTTTAAAATCAAATAAGGGAAATTCCTCCGTCTATTTCAGCTAATTAACATCCAATTTTCTAAATAAGGGGAATCTCTACCCCTATTTTTTGAACGAATCTTAAAAAGGGAGCAAAAAGCAACAATCTTTTAGAAAAGAGCCAAATTTAATGACGGTTCAGCTTCAGCGCCCAGCGGTTCATGTATTGGGACGCTCCGTCTTACGATACGGTAACAGCGAACGCTTGCGCTTTCCATGTTTCCTTTATCTCATCCGGAGCACCTCCGATCCTGTCATCCGCTATACGGGTGCTTTCCGCTTTTCTATATGTATATTATTCTTCTGTCTGGTCGAAAATGGTTAACAATATATTATGTGGAGGGAGCCGTTTATGTATACAGGTAAAATCCGTCAGATTTTATTGATAACCGATGGCTGTTCAAATCAGGGAGAAGACCCAATTGCCATAGCTGCACTTGCCAAGGAACAAGGAATTACGGTGAATGTAATTGGAGTAATGGAACATGATGTGATTGATGAAAAAGGAATGACTGAAATTGAAGGGATTGCCCTGTCAGGAGGCGGGGTCAGTCAAATTGTGTATGCAAAGCAGCTTTCACAAACAGTGCAGATGGTAACAAGGAAAGCGATGAACCAAACGATTCAAGGGGTTGTCAACCGTGAACTTCAGCAAATTTTGGGACGCTCGCAGACCATGGAAGACCTTCCGCCGGAAAAGCGCGGCGAGGTCATGGAGGTTGTTGATGAATTAGGGGAAACTGTCGATTTAGAAGTGTTGATTCTTGTCGATACAAGTGCGAGCATGAAGCATAAGCTTGAAACCGTTAAAGAGGCGCTATTAGACCTTTCTTTAAGCCTTACAGCTAGAACAGGAAATAACCATTTTTCTGTTTTTGTATTTCCCGGGAAAAAGAATAATGTCGAAAAATTGCTGGATTGGACACCAAAGCTTCAAAGTTTGACAAGCATCTTTTCCCAGCTTTCAACCGGGGGTATCACTCCAACGGGACCTGCGTTAAAGGCAGCCCTGTCCTCATTTGATCAAAAACGTTCATTAAGGAGTCTGCTTTCAGATGATGATGAATCATACTTTGAAGAGTCAGTATAAGGTGATTCCCGGTACTGTCATTACAGGGAAATGGCATACACAAAAGTATACGATTGTTAAAGAGCTCGGATTTGGAGCCAATGGGGTGGTTTACCTTGCTAAGCATAATGAGTCATTTGCAGCGTTAAAAATGAGTGACAATGGCCTGTCCATCACCTCTGAGGTAAATGTGTTAAAATCCTTTGCAAAGGTCCAGGGGTCCGCATCCCTTGGACCTTCTTTGCTTGATGTAGATGACTGGCAGACGAGCAGGGGACTTATTTCTTTTTATGTGATGGAATATATTCAGGGGCCCGATCTTCTTTCTTTTTTACAGCAAAAAGGGCAGGCATGGATGCCGGTGTTGTTTCTCCAGCTGCTAAATGATTTAGACAAACTCCATAATAATGGCTGGGTATTTGGTGATTTAAAGCCTGAAAATTTAATTGTGGGGGGGCCTCCTCCTAAGATAAGGTGCATTGATGTGGGTGGTACGACAATGCAAGGCAGAGCTATTAAAGAGTTCACAGAGTTTTATGACCGCGGCTATTGGGGCCTTGGTTCCAGAAGGGCAGAATCCTCCTATGATTTATTCGCTGTCGCGATGATCATGATTAATTCAGCCTATCCAAAAAGATTCAATAAAACAACCGGAGGTATTACCCAGCTGCGGGGAGCCATACGGGAAAGGCCGGAGCTTAGGCCATATGAAGCCGTAATCGTAAAAGCACTTCAAGGACACTATACGAGTGCAAATCAAATGAGGGCTGAATTATTAAATTGCCTGAGCGACCATCCAGGTAAATCACGGATAAATGCAAACACGTTTAAAACTCAAAAAACGGCACAGGGGCAGAAAAATCCCCATCCTATGACAAGAAGACATTACCGCAAAAGCAAGAAAAAACGAGGCTGGATGGAATTTTTTACGATAGCAATGGTTGCTGCTGTTTTATATTCCTTATATATTTTTTTAAAACTTTAATCAAATTGTGAAACTTCTTTTAAAGATAATCGTATAAAAGACCATACAATTTAAAGGAGGAAATTCCTTTTCTCTGGGAACCCTATATTTTGAAACAGAGTGAAGAAGAGTAGTAAACTAGAAGGTATCTTATATTAAGGAAGAGTGCAATTTCTATGTTAGAAACAAAGGTTGAGGCCTTTCTTCAGGATCACTCATTCAAGCTTGAACATAAAAGAATAGTCGTCGGCGTGTCTGGCGGACCGGATTCATTGGCACTTCTTCACTACTTGCTTCGTGAAGAAAAAGAAAGAAACCTGTTTATTGTTACGGCCCATATCGATCATATGTTTAGAGGACAGGAATCATATGATGATGCCATGTTTGTGAAAAGCTTTTGTGAACAAAACAGCGTCCCGTTTGAAATGGTAAGAGTGAATGTCCCTGAACTTATGAAAGTGACAGGGAAGAGTGCAGAAGCGGCTGGGCGTGATGCCCGCTATGAATTTTATTCAAATGTTATGGATAAATACCAATGCAGCTGCCTGGCATTGGCCCATCATGGAGATGACCAAATTGAGACCATTCTGATGCGGCTGACAAGAGGAAGTACAGGGAAAGCCAGAGCTGGAATTCCATTTACCCGCCCGTTTCACACCGGTGCAATAGTCCGGCCGTTTTTATGTGTGACAAAAGCGGAAATTGAAGATTATTGTGAAAGATATCATCTGATTCCAAGAATAGATCCAAGCAATAAAGAAAGTATATATAGCAGAAATAGATTTCGGCTGCAGCTTCTGCCTTTTTTAAAAACGGAAAATCCTCAAGTTCACGAGCAATTTCAACGGTTTAGTGAAGATTTACAAGAGGATGAGCAGTTTCTGCAGGAATTAACTGTCCAAGAATTGAATAAAGTTATGAAAAAAAGAAAAGAGTGTGAAATAACCGTTGAAATTGAACCGTTTTTAAGAATGCCTTTACCTTTACAAAGGAGAGGGATTCAACTAATATTAAACTATCTTTACAAAGTAAAGCCATCTGCACTTTCCGCAGTACATATTGATCAGGTGTTAAACTTAATCAAGCATGGCAAGCCTTCGGGCAGATTAGACTTTCCTGATGAGTTAAGGGTACAAAGATTATATGGTGATGTAACTTTTACATTTGACAAACTGGAAACTAATTCAGCACCTTATTTATTCGTATTAAATGAACCGGGTAAAGTGGATTTGCCAAACGGCACCCGTGTCGAACTTCAGTATACTGAGGAAGGGCCGGGCGATTATGGTCCAAACACAGCTCTATTTGCAGCGGACAGGATGAAATGGCCAATTATTATTCGGACCAGAAAAACAGGCGACCGAATGACAATAAAAGGGATGAAGGGTTCAAAAAAATTAAAGGATATTTTTATTGATCAAAAAATCCCGCTTCAAAAACGAAATACATGGCCTATTGTGACAGATGGAGAGGATTGTATTATTTGGCTTCCAGGTTTAAAAAAGTCTTCATTTGAAGGAACTCAGCGAACAACAAAACAATATATACAACTCACTTATACTACGTAACATCTTCTAGGGGGCACATGATGAAACAGGATATTGAAAAAGTATTAGTAACAGAGGAAGAAATTCAAGTAAAGATAAGGGAGTTAGCTGCTCAATTAACAGAGGAATATCATGACCGTTTCCCGCTTGCCATCGGGGTTTTAAAAGGCGCTATGCCGTTTATGGCTGATTTATTAAAACGCATGGATTGCTATCTTGAAATGGACTTTATGGATGTTTCGAGTTACGGCAATTCGACGGTCTCTTCTGGAGAGGTAAAAATTATTAAAGATCTGAACACATCTGTAGAGGGAAGAAATATTCTCATTATCGAGGATATTATTGACAGCGGTCTTACCTTAAGCTATTTAGTTGATTTATTCAAGTATAGAAAGGCAAAATCGATTAAAATTGTGACACTTCTTGATAAGCCTGCAGGAAGGAAAGCTGATTTAAAGGCTGATTATGTTGGCTTTAATGTGCCAGATGAGTTTGTTGTGGGTTATGGACTTGATTATGCGGAGAAATACCGGAACCTCCCATATATTGGAGTTTTAAAACCCGAAGTATATAGCAATAATGATTAAATGATGATGAGTTTACGATGCACCCGGATTATTCAAATTCAAAACGGTTTGTACAAGTGCAATTTCTTGAATTTGTAAGTTTTTCTATGATACTATTTTATATAGTTTGTTTAACCGCGGGAGGAGGTAAGAGATGAACCGGATTTTCCGTAATACCATCTTTTATTTATTGATATTTTTAGTTATTATTGGCGTCGTTAGTTTCTTTAACGGAAATAATGAGCCAACCGATCATATGACATATGATACGTTTGTACAACGGTTAGAAAAAGGTGATGTAAAGTCATTTTCAATGCAGCCTGAACGTGGTGTATTTGAGGTTCGAGGCGAGCTTGAAGCCGGGAATAAGAAGTTTATTACCTATATTCCAAACAGTGAAAAAATCTTAGACCGGATTGACAAAGCGGGATCAAAGGTAGAAGTGATGCCGGCTAAAGAAACCAGCGGCTGGGTTACCTTCTTTACTTCAATTATTCCGTTTGTGATTATCTTTATTTTATTTTTCTTTTTATTAAACCAGGCTCAAGGCGGCGGAAGCCGTGTTATGAACTTCGGTAAATCTAAGGCGAAGCTTTATAACGACGATAAGAAAAAGGTGCGTTTTAAAGATGTTGCCGGTGCAGATGAAGAAAAGGCAGAACTAGTCGAAGTAGTTGAATTCTTAAAAGACCCTAGGAAGTTCTCTGAACTTGGTGCGCGCATCCCTAAGGGTGTACTCCTTGTAGGACCTCCGGGAACTGGTAAAACATTGCTTGCCCGTGCAGTTGCCGGTGAAGCAGGCGTACCATTCTTCTCCATCAGCGGTTCTGATTTCGTAGAAATGTTTGTCGGGGTCGGTGCATCCCGTGTACGTGATTTATTTGAAAATGCAAAGAAAAATGCTCCATGTATCATCTTTATTGATGAAATTGACGCCGTAGGACGTCAGCGGGGGGCCGGTCTTGGCGGAGGCCACGATGAGCGTGAACAGACATTAAACCAATTGCTGGTTGAAATGGATGGATTCGGTGCAAATGAAGGAATCATCATTATTGCAGCGACAAACCGCCCTGATATTCTGGACCCTGCATTACTTCGTCCAGGACGCTTTGACCGTCAAATTACAGTGGATCGTCCGGATGTTAACGGCCGTGAGGCAGTACTTCGAGTACATGCCCGCAATAAGCCGTTAGATGACGCTGTGAACTTAAAAAATATTGCGATGCGTACGCCAGGATTTTCAGGTGCTGATTTGGAAAACCTTTTAAACGAGGCAGCACTTGTGGCAGCACGGCAGAATAAAAAGAAAATCGAAATGGTAGATATTGATGAAGCGACTGACCGGGTAATAGCTGGTCCTGCGAAAAAGAGCCGGGTTATTTCGGAGAAGGAACGCAGAATTGTTGCTTTCCATGAAGGCGGTCATACCGTTATCGGCTTAATATTAGATGAGGCAGATATGGTTCATAAGGTAACCATCGTTCCACGCGGGCAGGCTGGCGGTTATGCCGTCATGCTTCCAAGGGAAGACCGTTATTTCCTTCAAAGGAAAGAGCTGCTTGATAAAATTGTCGGCCTTCTTGGCGGACGTGTAGCGGAGGAAATTGTTTTTGGTGAGGTAAGCACCGGTGCTCATAATGACTTCCAGCGCGCAACAGGAATTGCCCGGAAAATGGTGACTGAATATGGTATGAGTGACAAACTTGGCCCATTACAATTTGGCCAGCAGTCAGGCGGTCAGGTGTTCTTGGGACGTGACCTTCATAATGAACAGAACTATTCTGATGCAATTGCCTACGAAATTGATCTGGAAATTCAACGGATTATTAAAGAATCTTATGAAAGATGTAAAAAGATTCTTACCGAAAACCGTGATAAGCTTGATATAATTGCTAAAACACTTCTTGAGGTAGAGACACTGAATGCCGAGCAAATTAGGTATTTAGTAGACCACGGCCATTTGCCGGAAAATCCTGATGAACTGGAGACAGTTAGAATCGAGCCAAAGAAATTAGATGATGTGAAAGTAAACATCAACAAGAAGAAGGAAGAAGAACCCAAAGAGGAAAAATCATTTTTGGACACTCCTCCTGATGAGATTGATTATAAATAAGCCTAAAAGAGTGCTTCATTATGAAGCACTCTCAGATTGTAGACAAAAGGCATTCCGAATATCCCCATTCGGGTGCCGTTTTCCATTTTTAAGCATTTTCTTGCTTGTTTTATCCTCAATCAGACCCCTCAGGGGTCAATTTTTATGCCATTTTTGGA
>NZ_JAMBNQ010000003.1 GCF_023715155.1 Neobacillus mesonae | reverse complement strand
ATCCGCCACTATAACCATACTAGATATCAATGGAATCTAAAAAAGATGACTCCTGTACAGTACAGGAATCATCTGTTACAGGTAGCCTAGGCCTTTTTTTAAAATGTCCTTTACAAGGGGTACACTTTAATGAAGGAATGCTTGTTTTTTTATACCGCTTTATATCCATATTTCTCAAGTTCTGCAAAAATCGTTTTCAGGCGGGGATTGCCTTCTCCTACCACTTTTTCTCCAATCAAAACGACTGGATAAAACATATCCTCTTCAATGACCCGCTTGGCAAAATCGCCTTTTTTTGTGTCTTCCTGCGGCTGGTGAATATCAACATAGCTAATTTTAAAAGGCTGCTGAGGAAATTTCCTTGCAATTGCCGCTTCCAGCCATTCGTATGTTTCCTTGGAGGATGGCATGTTTACACAGCTGGGACAAATCTGCTCAGCACCATAAAGAACAACCTCAACCTCTGTAAATTCCATAAAATCATTCCTTGCTCTTTTTCTTCTATTTTACTATAATTCTAGGGGAAAATTAAATGGCAACTTGCAAATTGGCAGGCCCGTCATCCGGTTTCATACTGTATAATTGACTTTATCTAAGAAAATAGTTTTTTGGGTGATCCGGCAAATTCTGAGAATGGATTTTTACTGCTGGCATCAGTATAATATAATTAGGAAAGGAGTCGATAACTATGTCAGAACAAGAAATGTTTGAACAGGTTTCAGAAGTATTAGATAAATTACGTCCATTTCTTCTTCGCGACGGCGGGGATTGCCAATTAGTTGATGTTGAGGATGGTGTTGTGAAACTTCGCTTGTTAGGTGCATGCGGATCCTGCCCTAGCTCAACTATCACACTTAAAGCAGGTATTGAAAGGGCACTTCTTGAGGAAGTTCCTGGTGTTGTTGAAGTTGAACAAGTTTTCTAAAATTTAAATAGTTAAAGCGATTGCTGTATGTCCAGCAATCGCTTTTTTTTAGGCATTCTGCCATGCTTTATTTACCAGCGTTATCGGAGGCTTACCTGTTAAAACAGCCTCAATGTTATCAACACAAACCTTCATCATGGCTGTTCTTGTTTCAATGGTGGAGCTGCCAATATGAGGAAGGGCGACAACATTATCAAGTTTTAATAGGGGATGATTATGACGTATTGGTTCTTTTTCAAAAACATCCAAACCGGCTCCGGCAATTTCTCCCGTCTTCAGCGCCTCTACTAAATCCTGTTCATTTACAACCGGACCACGGGAAGCATTGACGAAAATAGCCGATTGCTTCATTTTTTTAAATACACTGAGTGTAATCATATTCCGTGTTTCTTCTGTTAATGGTGTTAAACAAACAACAAAATCAGACTGTTCAATTAGTTCTTCAAACGATACATATTTAGCTCCCAATTGCTGTTCCGTTTCCGGTTTTCTTGAGCGATTGTGATAGAGAATGTTCATGTCAAAGCCTGCTGCCCTTTTGGCAACAGCTTCTCCTATTTTCCCCATCCCAAGAATGCCAATGGTTTTATGATGGATGTCATGTCCAATCAAAAGATAAGGGTTCCAGTTTTTCCATCGATCTTCCTTTATGAAACGGGCTGCTTCTTCTAATCTTCTGGCGGATGCCATCAATAAGGCAAAGGTCAAATCTGCTGTTGCATCTGTTAAAACATCAGGTGTATTGCAAACAGCAATCCCATATCTGGTTGCTGCCTCAATGTCTACATTATCGTAACCAACCGCCATATTCGCGACTATCTTCAATTTTTCCCCGACGGAAAATACATTTTCATCGACCACATCCGGCAGCATCGTTAATAAGGCATCGGCCTTTTTTGCTTCTTCCAGCAATACTTCTTTTGGTACTGGCTCCTCCTTATCCTCCCACATATTTACATTGAATTGCTGTGTTAACGGTTTAATCACCGCTTCAGGAAGTTTTCTGGTAATATAAACGTATGGCTTCATCCTCATTCCCTTTCCTTGTCTTTTTTGTCTATTTTACCATAGTCTTCCTGAATTTGTTTAATGATACAGCCATTCCAGCTGGGGCAGGTTGATTCGATTAATAGGCGCTCCGCTCATTTGAAAAAAGCCAGCTAAAAACCGCTCGTTTTCAGATGATTGCCGGAGAATTTTACTCAACTGTTCTTCTAACATCTTCCTAGCCTGTTCTTCTTGTGTGGAATAATAATCCTCAATACAATCAAAATAGTGAAGCGGAAAAATTAATCTTGCATACAACAGCCGCCACGAAAAAGGTGATAGCGGCACAATGCTTTGATATTCGGAAAAAAACTGCCTTAATTCTACATCATAGGTTTGGTTATTACGAAAATACCTCTCTCTTGTCCATTCAGCTAAATCCCTGCTTCGATGATCAAAAATCCAATCAAATGGGTTCTTAACGATATACCGGCCGCCCCATGTATGGGTGGTAAATCGATTATGACAGACCGTCCCGCTGTCGGTTTCCAGCGGTTCATCATCAAGTTCCGTATCAACCAAATATTGTATAGCGTTCTCGGTTAATCCCATATAATAGGGAAAGGATTCAATAAACATTCTTTCGAATTCATCTTCAGGTGTTTGAAACAATAACCCATTCCAAACCCTCTCCATTTGTTCCAGCCTTTTTTCCCATAATCCCTTCCACTGCCCGATTCTCGAGGTCCGTTCAATTTGAAATGGCACCCTTCTGCCACGCTCATGAAACTTGGCTAATTTCCTGCCTAATTTCGTCTGACGCTGCTGCCGCTCCACTTCCATAACCGCCAATACACAATACTGCTTGCCTTCCCACTTGGTAATAAAATTCCCGTCCTTTGAAGGCATAATGACGGGTACCTGCTGATCTCCATATCCCCTGAGATGCTGTGATATGCTGCTCAATTCTTTCAAGTCTTCTTCTTCTTTTCCATGTGGACCGCTAATCAAATACAGCCACCCATCTCCTCTTACTGCATCAAAGGCGTTGATTTTGAATTCCTCTTTCGCATTAATTCCATAATAGGTCCCCAACATTTTCGATAACAAATTAAGCCACCTCTTTTCGGTACACCTTCTAAATTCATATATATGTTTTGAAATGGCAAAACTTGTTCCCTACCTTCTTTTAAAAAAATCACCAGAGAAGCCGGTCACTTTCGTTGATTGTTTTTAATGAATTTGCATATTATAAAATAATAGAGCACGGAGTTAGCTAAATTATACAGAAAAGGTGATATAAGGTATGGCAGATCACAAAAAATTAGATCAAGTCGAAGAAACAGCACGCAGATGGCTGAAGGAAAGAGGCGTGCAAATTAAAGATATTGCAGATTTAGTGTTTTATCTGCAGGAAAAGTATCATGAGAATTTACAATTAGATGATTGTATAGCTAACGTGGAGCGGGTTCTTTCCAAACGTGAGGTACAAAACGCTATTATTACCGGGATACAGCTTGACAGACTGGCTGAAAAAGGAATGCTTGAGGAACCGCTGCAAACCATTATCGGAATAGATGAGAGCTTATATGGGGTTGATGAAATTCTCGCCTTTTCAATTGTGAATGTGTACGGCTCCATTGGCTTTACGAATTATGGTTATATTGATAAGCAGAAACCTGGGATTTTGGCAAGATTAAATGATAAGTCAACAGGGGAATGTCATACCTTTTTAGATGATATTGTCGGTGCGATTGCAGCAGCTGCATCAAGCAGGCTGGCTCACCGGGCAGCAGGTGTAGATGATAAGGATTGATAGGAGAAGCGCAAGCGCCTCCGGAATAAGCGCAGCTTGTTCCTGCGATGATGATTCTTAGCAGCATCCTTAGTGATCAGTTTAAAGGGCTGGCAAATGTTCTGCGGCCCATAAACGCGGTTTTACTTAATGAACAGCATTTTTTTTAACTGCGGGCTGCTTTGAGCTAACGCTTTACGCAGGATTTTCTAGGATCTGATTCGAGAAAGAAGACTTGCGGGGGATGAGGCTGGATTATTTTCAGAGCCAAAATTTAATACTTCTTTACTTTTTAAAAAAAGGATGGCGCGGGCCATCCTTTTTTTAAAACTCCCAATCATCTAAGGAATCAATGGCAAATGTCGGCATTTGGTCATAGCCCGTCAGAAGTTCTTTTGTTGTCACACCAGTGTGGACAAGGAGCGTGTCCATCCCGGCATTTATTCCTGCCAAAATATCCGTGTCATAATTGTCGCCGACCATAATCGTTTCTTCCTTCGATGTACCCAAAACTTTCAATGCCTGCTCCACGATAATGGACTCCGGTTTGCCAATGAAGACTGGCTTTGTTTTAGTTGAAACAGCAATCACTGAAGTTAATGCACCATTTCCTGGAAGCAGGCCTCTTTCAGTTGGAAGGGCAATATCACCGTTTGTGGAAATGAATTTTGCCCCATTTCTGACCGCTAAACAGCCAACAGCCAACTTTTCATAACTAATTGACCGGTCGATTCCTACAACGACAAAGTCTGCGTCTTCTTTAGCCTGCTTCAATCCCTTTTCTTCGATTGCAGTTTGTATCCCTTCTTCTCCAATCACATAAACAGAAGCATCCTTTTTTTGTTCATAAATGTAATTAGCTGTTGCCATGCTTGTAGTAAAAATAAGCTTCTCTTCGGCGGGAATGTCGAATTGAACCAGCTTTTCGGCAACCTGCGCCGGTGTCCGGGAAGAATTATTCGTCACAAATAAATAAGGAATCCCCTTTTCCTTTAATCTTTTTACAAAATCAGAGGCTGCTTCAATCCGCTCAGACCCCCGATACATTGTTCCATCTAAATCAATCAAATAACCATTGTATTTTTTCAAAAGATTCACCCCAATATGGAAAAAAGACCGCATTCACGGTCCAGTTAGTTTTTAAATGCTGAAACAGGTCCCAATTCATTTTCAAGATAGTCACGAACATTTGCAGCAAAAGTGGTTAATGCTGGTACACTGGCCGCATACTGCTCAAATAGCTTTTCGTGATCTACTTCTGTATAGGCTCGTACAAGCGGTTTCCGAAAGCTGATAAGGCCTTTTAAGGATTCTCCTATTTCGGCAGAAACCACCTTTTCATCCATAAGAATATCAATAATATCCTCATAACTTCCAGGGTCACGCATGATAAATCCATCAATCATCGCGTTTCCCACATCTAATACAGACTCCAATGACATTTGTGCAATCCGTTCAAGAGCTGCTTTTTCCAATGGAGACTGCCATTCTTCCCTGCTTGAAAAAAGCTGAACCTGTGCTTCTAAATATACCAATATTGTTCCTATTTTTTCTCGGTCCACAAAATACATTGCTTCCACTTCCTTACGATTTCTATGTTGCTATATTTTTTACCTTGCCACAGACTTTGGCCGCGGGCAAGAATTTCAACAGCACGAACATCGTTTAATCGCAATATCCATGATAGGCTGTTCAACAGCGGCATTCGTTCCTCTATATTGTAGCATATTTTGACAATATTCGTATTTTCCTTTATATAATTTCCCCCAAAATTCTAATGATGTATTTATTCCCATAAACCGGCTTTATTTGTTACTATTAAGAAGATGTGAAAAATGTAAAAAAGGAGACTGCCTTTCATGACAGAACGTTTTTTTCTATATGATGATAAAGAAGATACAAAAACAAGGTTTGTAAGCTTTATGGGGGAACACAAACGGTTTGATTTAGCCATTACCCAAACAGGGCGTCATTATGGAAAACATCTTGTATTGGATATGCAGGGAAACCGCTTTGCTATTATTGGGCAGGATGACCTTCAGGAAGAAGGCTATTTAGAATATGCTTTTCAACTAAATGAAGCGGATGCCGAGGAATTAAGATCTTTCCTAAGTGAAATCGTCTAGGTTTGACACATGTTTTTCCCCTTCCCTGCCATAATAAGGGCAAAGGAGGAGTGAAAATAGAATGGCTGATAATAATGAAAGAGAATACTTTGACCTGTCCAATGTGGAAAAACAAAGGAATTACCTTACCGCTGAGGAATTTCCCGATGGACCATTTGGATCTCCAATCAGACAAGATGAGCCTGTCCAGCTTAAGAGCACTCCATGGAAGGAAGGACAGCGCCGCTATAGTGCTTTCAATTATGAGAATAAATCATTACATCAAGATATGCCGCGGCAGATGGAAGGATCCCATCCAACACATGATGATCCTGATGCCGATGAACAGCCCCCATATAATAAAATACATCAGTGAAAAACTCGCCTCATTGGCGAGTTTTATTTTTTTATCTTTTTTAATACGAAGTAGGCACAGCCAAAATTGCAGTATTCATAAAGGTATTCACTTAATGTACTTATTTTTGTATCGAAGGTTGCCTTTTGGTTTTGATCATCAAAGAATCCCTTTAAGCGGAGCTGGCCATATCCCCAATCACCGACAATATAATCATATCTGGATAAAATATCGCTGTATCTCGCCTTTAGCGCTTCTTCATTAAATCCATTCCGATATTCCTGAAGGAGCTCATAGGCAGTGTTATTAATCATAACCATGCTTTATCACCTCTAATTCGCCACACATGTCTATCTTCCATTATAACCGATAAACCATCAATTACTAAGAAAAAAAATATAGGCTTTGGTCATTCTAATAAAAGGAGGTGTTTCATTTGAAAAAAGCAGCCATCACACTTGGCATATGTGCTATTACAGCTTTAACGGGCTGTTCAAAGGATATGGGTAACAGAGATGTATATGAAGAATCAGGCAATACCGTTAATGTCAATAATGAGCGGCATGAGCTATACCGGGAAGGCGCCGGCAAGTCTATTCGCAATGTCAGCAATGACTATGGCTTTGTCCGCCATCAAAAAAGTCCAGTGATGAATGATAATAGTGCCAATGATCAAAGGTCAGCCATTGACCGGGAACAGCTTGCCCATCTCATTAGTAAATATAGTGTAAATCTTCCGAACGTAAATGACGCTGCCACACTTGTCACTGATAAAGAGGTCTTAGTGGCTTATGCAGCCGATACGAAAGATCGGAAATTAACAGCAGACCAGGTAAAAAGAACAGCAATGTCTGTTGTACCAAGATATTATCATGTGTATGTCACTGATAACAAATCATTAATGCAGGATGTGGAAAATCTTGCAAGCCTTAATTCAACTAATCGACAAGCCCGTGAACAGGTGAATTATGTCATCAATAAAATGAAAAAATCACCTCAAGGGAGCAAGTTAAATTCTGGTGAAGATGCAAACGGTTTGGCACCGGAAGATCAAAACAGAACTCAATAAAATAAAAAGAACTGCAGCCTCTAATTTTGGACTGCAGTTCTTTTCTTAAAAGTAAGTGTTATATTCCGGCCTTGAAAATAGCCCGTTCAAGCGCCAAGAAGGACTTGCACATTTCTTATGCTTCCTGTGCATTTTGTTCTCCAAGCAGCTGCTTATGTTTGGCAGCGGCATTAACCTGTTCATCTGCATGATAGGAAGAACGGACAAGCGGGCCTGCTTCGCAATGATTAAAGCCTTTGCTCATCGCAATTTCCCGTAACTCATTAAATTCATCAGGACTGTAATACTTTTGTACCTTTAGATGTGATCTGGTTGGCTGTAAATATTGCCCAATGGTCATAATATCCACATGATTTGCCCGCAGATCATCCATCACCTCGATAATTTCCTCTTTTGTTTCTCCCAAACCAATCATTAGACTTGATTTAGTTGGGATATCCGGCTGCATTTCTTTTGCACGGCGCAAGAATTCCAGGGAACGGTCATATTTTGCACGAGCTCTGACTCTTGGAGTTAACCGGCGGACTGTTTCGATATTATGATTCAAAATATCTGGCTTTGCGTCCATTAAAGCCCTTAAATTTTCTTCCTTGCCTCCCATATCTGATGGAAGAACTTCAATACTTGTAAATGGATTTTTCCTGCGGATGGCACGTACCGTTTCAGCGAAAACCGCGGCTCCTCCGTCTTTTAAATCATCACGGGCAACAGCTGTGACAACAACATGTTTAAGATTCATTAATTGCACAGAATCAGCAACTCTTTCTGGTTCGGCCCAGTCCAATTCTGTTGGCAGACCCGTTTTTACCGCACAAAACCGGCAGGCACGGGTACAGGTATCTCCAAGAATCATGAATGTAGCTGTCCGGCGTGACCCCCAGCATTCATGAATATTGGGGCAGCGGGCTTCTTCACAAACCGTATGTAAATTTTTTTCCCGCATTAATTTTTTCAATCCTGTATAAGACTCATTTGTATTAAGCTTTATTTTTAACCAATCTGGTTTTCTTAGAACATCATCATTCTTGCTCATTTTTAGCCCCCCCATTGAAAAATACTTCTTCTGATGTCACTTTAACATACGATTCCCGTAACCACAAGATAGCAAACTTTTTTGGTTTGAAACACTTACCATATATTAGCGATAATGAAATTTCTTATAATTCATAAACTAAACTTGTAATTTAATCGGAAGGAGAGATTCCTTTGCGTGCTGCTCTATTCATTGGAGCCTTTCTTTTTTGTTTTAATACAGCATTCACGGTTCAGGCAAAAGAACCGGGTGCCAATCCATACCAAGAAAGAATGCTTCTCTATAAAAAGGTTGAAACAGTTACCCAGGTCCCATGGTATTATTTAGCGGCCATTGACCAATATGAAAGAAATATGCGCTCAGTCCGCCGTGATCTGCCAAAACCAAATGGAGTTTTGGGTATTTATTTCCCAAAGGAAGTTTGGGCAGGGCCGGCCAATCCGAATCTTCTTGAGGAAAATCCTGCAATTATACAATTTTTTAACGGGATTGGAGTTGATGGGAATGGGGATGGCAAGGCAAGCCTGAATCAAGATGAAGATGTCTTATATGCGATGGCCAATTATCTGACAGCCTACGGGGTCGATCACGATAATATAAAAATTGGTTTATGGAATTATTATAAACGCGATCGCACTGTTGGCAGCATCGCGACCTATGCAAAGCTGTACCGCCACTTTGGCAGGCTTGATTTAGACAAGCGGGTGTTTCCTGTGCCCCTTCATAGCAACCACAGTTACCGGAGTACATGGGGAGACAGACGAGGCTGGGGCGGCCGGCGGATTCATGAAGGAACTGACATTTTTGCAGGTTATGGCGTTCCAGTAAGAGCTACTTGCTATGGAGTAGTGGAAATTAAGGGCTGGAATAAGTATGGCGGCTGGAGGATTGGAATCCGTGACATCAATAATACGTACCATTACTTTGCACATCTAAGCGGGTTCGCAAAAGATATCCACGTCGGTCAAATTGTCGAGCCGGGAACGGTAATCGGCGGAGTAGGAAGCACTGGCTACGGTCCTCCTGGAACCTCTGGAAAATTCCCGCCTCATTTACATTATGGGATGTATAAAGACAATGGAAGATTAGAATGGTCATTCGACCCTTATCCACATTTAGCAAGATGGAAACAGCTTGAACGGATGGAAATGAGAAAGAAAAAGTAGGACTGTCCATGCGGATAGTCCTTTAATTTTTCTTCTTTTTGGATTTATCTTGCTTTTCCTCTATTGGAACTTGAAAAGAAGGAGTGACTCCCCCGCCGCTGTTATAAAACTGCGGAACTTCTCCTTCCACCAGCTGGCCGCCGACTGGAATACTTTGCTTTAGCTTCGTTATATCCGTCGCAAACGGTGTAATAATTTGTACGGATACTTCAACGTCTACAGAAACTTCTATCCAAGTATTGTTAATCCCCATTTCTTCTTTTTTTATTTTAACATCCGGTTCCACTTCACCGATCGCATGAAATTTGACGGGAATTTTCGGACCTAGGTTTCCCAATAAGGCAATATTTGTTGATTGCCCCAATGGCACATACCATGTAATGGTTTCATTATCGGACGAATCTTCTGTTTCAATTTCTACATCTGTCAACTGTTCAAGAGAAGCAAGTTTCCCCTGTTTCGCTGCCCTGATATTTTTTTGAATTTGGGCCGTTGTTTCCGCCAAAACCCGGTTGATGAGATCCGTATTTAATTGGGCATTTTGCCCGATACCGTTTTTGCCGGCTGATACAACGATCACATCATTATTTTCTCCAACATTTGTTGTTCGTTTTGTAATGGCCTTATTGATGACAACCGAAGCAATATTTCTTGTTTCCGTTTCAGCATAGCGCATTAACGTAGGTTCGATTCCTTTGTTCACCAGTATGATTCCTATTGCTGTCGATAAAATAAAAAAGACAAAGGATAACAGTATGACATATCGGAATGGCAGCGCTCCCCGCCGCAGGCGTCTTTTGCGAAATTTAGCCAAGTTCATCACCCCTTCTAGCTATATGTATGCTAAAAAAAGGTGAACTAGCCCAAAAAACTTGGCTGTAAGATATGGACAAGCAAAACAAAAAAGCCTGCATTTTAAACAGGCTTTTTAAATCATCTTTAGCAGTGCATCCCTGCCAATCATTCCTTTATGAATGCCTAATGCCTCTGCTTCCAAGGTCACTGACTCCAGCGGAGCATCTAACAGCTGATCAATCGTACGGACTCCAACTGCCCTCCCGGCAATAATCCTACGGTCCTTAAGTTTTTCATTTAGCAGACCGACATCAAGAGCACCGCACATGATATAGCCCTTATCACTCTGAACTGCCAAGAGCGTTGTTTTTGGAAGCTGCACGGACACTGCCAAAAATGTATGGCCGTTAATCTCGATTGGTAAAAGATTAATCAAGAGTCCTACACTCCTTTCCCTACTAACACACTATGTCAATAGGGAAAAATGTGTCCTAGGCAAAGGACTAGTTTTTAAGTCTCCATTTTAAAATATCACGAAGAAATTCAGGAAGAAAATACTTTTTCTCCTTGTTCGGCAAAACTTCTTTAAAGAAATGGCCAAAGGTAAACATATCAGGCAAAGCTAACGAATAAGTTCTTTCCGGTTCTAATTGCTTTTGCCCGACCAAAATCCTGTCTGAATGGATTTCGATTTGGTCATATACAAATATCCCCAAAACAGTTCCCCTAAACCCAAGTCCTTTAATTTCACGATGATGCAGTGATTCATCCATGGATTCCAAAATGATCTTAGATAATTCTGTACCTGTCAGCTCGATTACACATGGGTTAATCGGATGAGGACAAATGGATAACAAATCATATTCTGTAACATCGCCAGATAATGACCCTAATAACAATCCGGCATTGATCATAGCACAATCAGCGCCGCACCATTCCCTTACCGCCTCACACAAAAGCCTTGAGAACACTGTTTCCTGGAATGGATTTGTTTCCAGTGTCTCGTTCAATGTCGTGACTTTATTTTGCAATAATCCTTTACCCTCATTAAAAAATGAATCGATTTGCTCTGCCTCGTTCACTACAGCTGGAAGAGATTCTACTTCATATAGAACTGCCTGTTTGTTTTGAACCGTTTTTTGCTGATCAAGCTCCAATGTTACATGTCCAACATAAAACCCAAACTTCCCTGCTGCTCCAAGAAGTGTATCATGGACCAGTTTTCCTTTTTCAAGAACATGGTGGGTATGAGCACCCAAGATTATATCCAGTTCCGGAAACTCTTCAGCTAACTGTTCATCCATGCTGAGACCGAGATGAGAAAGAAGGATCATGACATCTGACTGCTCTTTTACCTCATCTATCCATTTTTTCAATTCCTCAACAGGATCAGTGCATTTCCATTCAAGCAAATGATATAAATGGGGAAAGTTTACTGTTAACCCGATTACACCGAGCTTTGTCCCTTTTTTTGTTTGAAAAATCTTGTATGGACGCACCCAGTCAGGGTATTTCCCATTTGTATAATAAAAGTTTGCTGACAGTACATCAAAATGCGCATGATCATACAGATGATTTAAATCATCATGTGGAAGATTGACTCCTTCATTATTCCCGATTGTCACCGCATCATATTGAAGTTCATTTAAAAGCTTGATATTTTCCTTCCCCATCGTCGCCTCCGTTAATGGATGCCAGCGATCAATAAAATCACCAATATCAAAGAGGAAGAACTCTTCATCGGCTGTTAAATGACGTTCCCTTTCTTGCTCAATGAAATGATGGAGTCTTGGCCAATGCTCTAAATGGCTGTGAACATCATTTGTATGATAAACATGAATTTTTTCCATATCAACACTACCCTGTTATTCCTTCATAAATTAGCCGTACGGCAACTACTATGAGGATAATTCGAATGATTAATACAATTGTTTTACTCTTAAGCCTTGAATTTAAATAAACCCCCACTTTTGCCCCGATCCAAGCGCCTGGAACCAATGCCAGTGCATAAAGCCAATTAACATTTCCCAGGGCAATATGTGTAATGGAGCTTAAAATCGAAGTGGGCAGAATCATAAACATTGAAGTCGCAGTGGCTACATGCGGCGGAAAGAAAAATAACAAAATCATGGTTGGAACCATTAAAGATCCCCCGCCAATTCCAAATATACCAGACAGGAAGCCGACAATAAAGGAGATGACCACAGCTAAAATTGGATTAAAGCCATATTCAAAGGTTTCCCCGCTATTATCGGTAAAACTTCGGACAATCCCTTTTTCCTTTTTATATGGAAGAGGTTTTAACTTTTCCTTTATCACCATGACAATAGAGACGAACAAAATAAAAATCCCAAAATAAATATTAAAAGAGTGCAAGTCTAATTTTTCCGTCACCCATGCCCCAAGGATACTCCCTGGTCCGCTTCCGATAAGGAAGATAAGTCCGCTTTTATAGTCAACCGTTTTAAGCTTCAAGTAAGCCAATGTGGACGAAAGGCCTGTAAAAATCATGGTAAACAGCGATGTCCCGACAACCACCTGTGGAGTCAGATGACTAAAGGCTGTAAGTGTTGATAAATACAGCAAAGCCGGCACCACAATGATTCCGCCGCCCATGCCGATCAGCGACCCCAATGAACTGGCCGCAATTCCTACTAAAAGTAATATAATCCATTCCATATTTTCACCTTCTACATTCCTAAATTAACGTGTTTTCCTGCCGTCATACATCCTTACTTTTAAAATAAATCCAGCTGTCTTGGAGCAAGTCCTTCATATTCAATATGTAAAAGCTGCATCATCTGTTTCGCATTATCTGCCGCATCCCCGCCGGAATTATTATTAAACAAAAGATATAAATCTTTGCTTGTCTTCGTTAATTTTATAATTTGTTCTGCCCATTCCTCAAGCTCTTCTTTGTTATAGCGGTAAAGATAGCGGACTTCGCGCCAATCTTCAGAAGATCGTCTTTGCTTTTGCCAGCCGTAAATATTCCTCCCATGAAATCGGACTAACACTTTATCAGGATGCGTGGTTTCTAAGATTGCCGGTATAGATCCTTCGCCTGCCTGCGGCTCATCACATTATATTAGATATATGTTTGTGTGAAATTAACTTTTCCCTTTAATATCATATGTTATATCAATTTCACCCAAATGTATTTGTGCGAAATAAATTAATTTAAACAAAAATTTAAGTATTTTATGTATAAAAATACAATTTTATTGAATTTATATTTGTGTTTCTCTTGCTTGGTGCATCAAGTGAAAACCGTCACGATTTTCTAAGGAAAAACCATTTCCTTTTTAGTCTTTCTAAAAATTCAAGAAGCTCCTTTGTTTCCCTTTCTCGTTTAGCAGTCATTGGAGAAGGAGAAGGAAGGGGGCAATAAACTCTTGATTTAGCCACGAATTTCTTTGCACCCATTGTTAAAATACCCCCTTAGTATCCTAATTTTGCAAGAAGTCGAAGAGCTTTTTCATTCATTTTCCGTACTTTTTCCAAATCAGATTCATGGTCAACAGACATCGGTCTTCTATTGGGATTAACTATCGGGGTTCTTTTCTTCCATTTTAATGACATTGAAACCACCTCATTATAAATGTAATTTTTCCAAATCATTTTCTAAACCTTACATCTATATGTAAATCAGTGTAAAAATTTGAAATCACAAATGGAAAAACCACCCCAAGCTCCGCATTAGGCAAAAAGGTGGCTTCCTGGTCGTTCTCGTAAATAACCTTTAATGAACCAAACCTTAAAGCTCGGTTATATGGACAACGATAAATGTCCAGTATCGTTATCCACTTTAAGATTACAATAAAAAGGGATATAACACCAGTATAAGAAAAGTTTAAAAAAACAAACTTCCCTGTAAAAATGGTAGAGAAGTTTTCGATGCTGACCTGTATTTTTTATAATGACCGCATGTAAGAATTTTCAAGGGTCAATTCTAATACTGCCAATGCTTGGGAGTGAATTTTTTTATCCTTATCATTGATATCTTGTTCCAATTGATACTTCAATGCTTGAATCTGTTTTTCCAGTTTCTTTTTATCAGATGAGATGACAGCATGAATCGGCATAACTATCGCTCCTCCAAAAAATAACAAGTTATTTATTCATTAATCTTCGTATTGTTTCCGCAGACTCTAATCCTTGTTTCTCCGTTTCAATAAATTTATCATCTTCGCTGTTGTAATAATAACGATAATACCAAAGAGAATTCGTATCGAGAACATAGCAATAGATATATAAAGTATTATTTTTCTTGTTATATTGATACTCATGATTCATGTTGAGCGAACGACCAAATTGTAAAACCACTTGTTCAACAATCTCTGTGCATTTTCGTTCCATTTCCATTTCTTCCACGATTTCTCCCAATTCCTTTCGGGTTTTTATCGGCAAGTTTTTCACCATTGTTTCTAATCCTACATTCTGCATTAATAACAAAAGCATTTTTATCCGTTCGTCTTCGCTGAAAAACAGATTGTTCTCAAACATTTCAACCTTTTCTGGAGTATATTCTTTATACTGGTCAAATGTTATCTTTTGCGGTTCTCTGTGAGGTTTAAGCTCCATTACCAACACTCCCTATAGTTTTGGTTTCGTATGTACACTTGGTCTATAATCTTTTCAACCCTATGAACCCCAGTTAGGTTTGATATTCCAAACTATCAATCATGCCATTTTGAGTAAATTCCCGAAGTAATGGAATAAATAAACACTGCATATCCAAAGTTATAACTTCCTCTTCCATGTATTTAAACAATATGGGCATTTCCAGGCAACAATTGAATCCCAATTGGATATACCAATTTTTTCACTGACATAACGAAGGTTGTATTTCTTTTGTTCTTGTTCCGAAGGTACTCTTATCAAATTCTTACCACAGAACGGACAATATTCTTTTGGTATTTCTTGCTCATTCTTCATTATTTTCTTCATCACCCACACCTTGTTCATTTAACAGCTTTCGTAAGATATCCTTTTTATCACCAGAAAGGAGTTCTAAAAAATCATTCCAACCTATTGCGTGAAGACCAAGCAATATCATATTTCTTGCCCCATCCAGTTTCCCCCATCTTACATACATATCTTGCGGTAAGCATTGAAAAGGTAATAATCTATCCTCAATATATTGTGGTTCGGCTGTTATTTCTAAGGTTTTCGCAAACTCTAACTTTTGATGTTCTTCTCTAAAGTGTTGAACTTTGTAAATAGGTACTCCAAACTTTTCAGAAATCCTTTCATCATCATAATTAGTAGTTTCCACATAAATTCTGGCAACTTCCTCTGCCACTTCCTGCTTTGCCTCTTTTTTTATATCCTCAAGTATTTCTGCTTTAAACTTTTCTTTCCAATCTTGTTCCATTAAACCTTTCCCCCTTATACCAAGATACTCGAAACAGAAAACAAACCCACACCTTTTGTTTAAATACAACATATCAGGGTTTTCTTATAAATCTATTTAACGTTTACAGTAGGAACAACAAAATTAACAGCAATGCTTTTCAAAATCGTTTCCATTTCCTTAATATCAGCTTCACAGATACCACTGCTAAAACTACAATAATTACTATTGCAAATAGACTTACAACAATTAATGAACCCATTACTTTTCACCCCACTTCCCTATACTTACTTTCCATCCTTGCAATGCTTTACACCTCACTTATCCCTTGAATATAGTCAAAAAATAAGGCATCCTGCTTTATAGACTACTACCCTACTTTTTTTTAAGTAGATGAGTCTATAGCAAGATGCCTCTGAATTTGCCTATATATGTGACCTTTATTATTTATAGAATAATGTTGGATGGACAGAATTACAACAACAAAATCATAATTCTTACCAATCCATATTTATTAGCCCCATTTTCCCCGTTCTGAATTGACATTTTTTATAATTCTACATATTATCCGACATTTACTTGTTCAAAGTCCGTATTTTCCCGTACTATGTGGCGTATTTTTGTTTCATCGTGTCAATTTTTCCGTTCTGAAGTGACATTTTGTAGCTTATCAGACATGAATAACGGGGTGTTCCGATTTCTCCGTTCTGAATTGACATTTTTTATAATTCTACATATTATCCGACATTTTACTTGTTCAAAGTCCGTATTTTTCCGTACTATATGGCGTATTTTTGTTTCATCGTGTCAATTTTTCCGTTCTGAAGTGACATTTTGTAGCTTATCAGACATGAATAACGGGGTGTTCCGATTTCTCCGTTCCGAAGTGACATTATTGTATATTAAAGCCTATTATTCGCTTTTATACTTATTCAAAGTCGATATTTTCCTTACTGTATGACATATTTCTTATGCCATCGTGCCAATTACTCCATTCTGAAGCGTCACTTTTCGATACATTTTGTAAAGTGCGTAAAATATTAGATATGATTCAAATAAGGAGAAAACCACCATGAAGCTCCGTCACAGCAAAAAAGGGTGGTCCTCCTTGTCGTTCTCGTAAATAATCCTTTCGGTGAAACCAAACCCTTAAAGGCTCGGCATAAGAAACAACGATAAATGTCCAGTATCATTGTCCTCTTTTAGATTACATTAGCGAGGAAGAAAATTCCAGTATAAATAATAAGGATAAATTATCTATAAAAGGATTACATATATTCTTAGGAAATTTTAATATCTACATTAATTCTTTGTTTAGCAACACATTCTCCATTTTTGACAATATAGCATTCAACATAATGATTCCCTTTGAAAGATGTCTCTTCATAATGAAACAAGCTATCTGTCTGTACAATTTCTCCTCTAATCATATCATTTGCTTCAGCTACTACCCCTCTATTTTTCACTTTCCAATACACGTTATAAGGTGCAGGGACATTTGTTTTAGCAATAAAGTATAACTGACAACTCGGTAATAATACCTCTCTTTTTTTCATCATAGACTGTAACCAACCAATTGTTTTTTCATTTCGGACTACTCTACAATCTATCGTAATTTCATATTGAGATTCGTAGTTCACTGGAAATAGATGTTGAATAAATTCCTCGGTTTCTCGATAATGGATAAATTCCTCCATTTCATTAAGAGAAGTGTAGGATTCCAATGCCTTTGAAAGTTTTTCTTTTTGTTCTGTCCAATAAGAATGATTAAAGAACGCTTCCCATGCTTCAATTGCTTGATAATCGGTACAATTGTCATCAAAGAGAATTTCTAATTTTGATAACTTATCTTTCAGTCTGTTGTATAAATTGACCATTTTCGTATCATCTTTGCTAACCAATTTAAGACTCTTGGTCTCATCCGTAGGATTAACTACTTCTGTGTCTTCTTCTAATCTATCTTTAATCGCCTTTGCAGTATAATAGAAACATTCATCCATTCTCTCATAGGACTGGAATTGTTCGTTTGCCAAAACACTTTGAATGAGTCCACCAGGCATATTTACCCAACTCTCTCTTGATTTACAGAACATTTTTAACAAACGAACCACTTCTCTTAATTGATAATTCTTTTCTTTATTTTCATCCAAGAACCATTTCGTTATTGCTCTTGGATTTCTTTCTCTCCATTCACTACCGCAATGTTCATATGTGTAACTATCATCCTGTTCATTCTCTTTATATCTGCGATAGATAGCAAAATCAATATGATACCCTTCCTGATACTCTATACGAACGCAATTCGTCTTTGCTGTTGGTTCGACTTTAAAATTTGTGCATTTTCGTTTTAAGGCATCCACGATGATGTTCTTTGTGGCTTTTGTTCCTTCTGGAAGTTGGTCTTTTTCAAAAACAATAGCCACATCAATATCATAGTCCTTACTTTCGTTTTGAGTAACTGTAGACATCGCCACACTACCTTGAACAATAGGTTCTTCTGCTAATTTGTAACTTGTGCCTTTCTCCTCGTTGTATTCTTTTAACCCTTCCTTCAATCGTTTAATGTTTAGATTTTTTTTCTCAAAAAGAGAATCCTTTTCGGTTTTTGGCAAAACCACATGTTTACCATAAAATGTGTTAAACTTACTATTCAGATTTTTCATTCCAGTTCTATTTTCCCCCTGTTATTTTTATACTTATTTGATTTCCTATTTTCTTAAGATTAATAGTCCAATTGTACTTTGGATAAGATATCCCTACATAGTTATAGACCCAAATCTCTTTATCCATTCTTGGAGAAATAGCACTTCCCAAACGATACGCTAAGGAAGGTTGTCCTGAATATAATAAATGAATTTTTTTCAATTGAGGATAGGTTTGATTGATTTCATCTAAAAGCTGTCGAAATTGCTTCTGGTACTGATTAAGTTGCTCCATACAAACAATCGCATTTCGGTGTGGATGTTCTAAATGGAGATAATAGGAGTTAAAGTTATCCAAATCAAGTCCATTTAGGTCAGCATCATTAACTGGATAAGTGATTCCTATTTTAACAACTACCTCATTTGTTTCGTCTACACCTTGTTTTGAATTATTTTTCTCTATCTTCAGGGTTGGATATATCGTCTGTTTGTCTTTAACTTTTTCCCACCTTAATTGATTCTGATTCCATTCATAAAAGGAGCTATTCGACTTGTCAGCTATTTGATAGCCAAGCAAAAAAAGTAATGGAATATGAGCCAATCCCCAATAGGATAACTCGATATCATTATTTCCATCTACACGTTGGAGAATTTTTGTAACTGTTTTCTCCTGCTCTCGTAATGCATGGCGAAGATTAGTCTCATTAATTACTTTAAGCTCTTCTAATTGAAGAATTGGATATGGTTCGATATTGTAATCGGATAAATCAACATCAACTTTGGTGTAATCTACCGATTCTATAGAGGAATGGCGAATTTGCAACATTGTTTGTTTCTTTACTTTTTCTTTTGTTTTGAAATAAAACCAAAATCCTAATCCGATTAATCCTGCACCAATTAATGTTGATATTGTTAAATAAACGTAATTGGTTGGCTCTTCTGTGTTTTCTAAATGGGTATCAAACACTTCATTTATAAAAGATACAAGTACACTTTTCCACCAATCTTGGGCAAATCCAGTCGATAATACACCGACTCCACTTGTGATTAGGAAGAAAGTGATTTTCTTTTCAAACCAGCCTCTAAAGAAATCTTTTATTTTTGAAAATAGATTGTTCAAATACTAAAACCTTCTCTCCTAAATTTTAATAGTATTATTTTACCATGTTTATAGATATTATTGACCTGTATTCTTTTATTCAACACACATCCCGAAAGGTGTCTTATTTAAATAAATTGTAGAAAAAGAAAACCACCCAAAGCTCCGCAAAAGCAAGGGGTGGTCTTCTTGGTCGTTCTTTCGTGAACCGAACTTTTATTAGGCTCGGTTACATAGAAGACACGATGTGTCCAGTGTCAATGTCTTCATTAAGATTCAATAAAAAAGAGTTGAATTCCAGTTTTTATGTTACCTTTTCAATAAAGAGAAACCTTTTTGATTATGACTGTTGTGATTATAATTGACCGAAAGCCTCTTGGAATACTTTCTTGGTGAAATTTTGCATTTCATCTTTAGCCAAATGAATTTCTTCTTTGAGCTTATTTAAATATTCCATAAGACTATCAATTTTTTTCACGATTCTCTTTTGCTCCTCTAAGGGAGCTAAAGGAATTGGATACTCTTTCACTGTTGATGTAGATAATTCTATTTGCTTTGTACTACCAGTAGACACACTTTCGATTTCAGATTGTACAAAAGGACTTGATAACCAATAAAATAAAAATTGTGAATCAACAATATTACTAAACGGTCTTATAACTGTAACATGCGAATCTGCCACAGCAATCTTAAATGGGTTATATTCCTCTTTATATACAATAATTCTTCCAAGTGTTCCTAATCCAGTAGAATTCCATAATAAATCATTTGACTTTAAGAATCTTTCATCTGAATAACCTTTCAATGTATCTGGGTCTATAAACTTTGCTTTATGGATTTCAAATCCACTCCATTGAATACATTTCTGTGCAATTACAGGAATTTCTTGTATTTCAGAGTATTTTGGAGACTTTCCTCTTTGAATATAGGAAGATATATCTCCCAGCCTTACCCATTCCCATCCTTTGGGCAATTCAAATCGCACCTCAGAAATTGGAATTTCATCTTGTATTTGACCACCTTTTTCCTTTTGCAATCTTTCTAAAAGCTCTGAAACAGGTTCATCACTTGAATTTTGTTCAAGTAATTTTCCTTGTATCCCCTGACACAAAATAGCCTTTTGTAATTCAGCAACTAATTCATTTTGTTCATTAAGTTCCGTTTCAGCCTGATTTATAAGGCCAACCACATTATTTATTTTCTGAATAACCACTTTTTGTTGTTCGATATTAGGAAGTGGTATTTCAATCTCTAAAAATTTTTTCTCATTTAATCTTACCCTGTTGGTTGTTCCAGAACTTGCTTTAACACATTGCTCAATAAACCATGTTGTTTTGCTCAACCAGAATAAATATTCTGGAATTATTAAGTCTTCATTAAAATTAAAAGAAAGGAAGTCCCCCGTTGTTACAGCTCCGTCTAACTCATTGGGAATTAAACCAGAAGCTCCATTTCTTGCATCAATTTTAGAAATGATAAATTGGTTTGGTTTTACAATAAATCTTTTGGCAGACTTGATTTCATGCCCTTTGACTTCATCCCTTAATTGAACACCTTTACCCCAAAGTCGAACTGTTACCTGTTTATAAGTTTGATTATCTTCAATCGTTACTTGTTCTTTATTTCTTTCAATTACTTTTCCGAGTTGAATAAATTTAATACTTTTCATTTTTACTTACCTCAAAATCCTATTTAGTTCTTCAATAAGGTGATGAATGTTTTGATTTTTTTCTTGTATCTTAAATAAAATTTCAGATGCAGTAAGATTGGTACTTTCATCGGCTTTATTTGGGTTTTTAAAATCAAGATTATATCCCTTGGATATAATTTCTTCTATCGAAACTTTCCAAGCATACTCATTTTCAGTTCTGTTGTTCCACCAATCAATTTCAGCTTTAAATTCCTCTAATTTAATTGGTCTGGTTTTTGTATAATTTTTAAATCCTTGCGGAAGTGGATGTCCATAATACCAGATTTCTTTTGTAGGTACAGTTTTATCAAAAAATAAAAGATTCGTTGGTATATCTGTATAAGGTGAAAATACCCCTTTGGGCAACCTAACAATTGTATGCAAATTGAATTCAGTTAATAGTTTCTCTTTAATGGCTCTCTTCGCACCATCTGTAGCAAACAAAAATCCATCTGGAAGAACAACACCTGCTCTTCCATTTTTCTTTAGCCTATACATGATTAGAGTCATGAATAAGTCTGCAGTTTCAGAGGATTGCATACTAACAGGGAAATTCACTTTAATGGCATCTTCTTCAGTGCCACCGTAAGGGGGATTCATTGCAATTACAGAGTATCTATCTTCTTCCTTATAATCCCTAACATTTTTGGATAAAGAGTTTCCATGAATTAGATTTGGTGAATCAATATCATGGAGAACTAAATTAGTCATTGCCAATAAATATGGAAGTGGCTTTTTTTCAATCCCAAACAAACTCCTCTGTATCACTTTTTTATCTTCTGGAGTCTTTACTTGACTTTCCATGTGAGAAATTGCTGATGTTAAGAACCCACCTGTTCCACACGCCAAATCCGCAATACTTTCACCAATTTGAGGATTCAACATTTCAATCAAAAATTCTGTTACAGGTCGTGGGGTATAGAACTCTCCAGCATTTCCAGCAGATTGAAGGTCTTTTAAAATATTCTCATAAATATCATTGAACGTATGACGTTCTTCATATTCGGTAAAATCCACTTCGTTTAACACGTTTATGATTTGGCGTAGAAGCGTACCATTTTTCATATAGTTAAAGACATCTTCAAAAACATATTTTACGATAGCACTTCTTTTTTCAATTGTTTCATCTACCTTCAAATCTTTCAACGTAGGGAAAAGCTCATTATTGACAAAATCAAGCAATTTTTCACCTGTAAGTGCTTTACCGTCTTTTTCGTCAACTGCCCAATTTCTCCAACGTAATTCCTCTGGTATGATGGATTTATAATTTTCGTCATAGAACTCCCACAACTCTTCTTTCGCATCATATACTTTTAAAAATAGTAACCACACCATTTGGGAAATACGCTGAGCGTCACCATCTACACCAGAATCCTGACGCATTATATCCTGAATGCGTTTAATTAATGTTTCAATACTCATATTAAAACCCCTTTCAACTCGGTTCTATCTCTTTTTTATTTTTTCCATAGGTTACTTTAAATGAAACTATATTACCTTTGATTAACTTTGAAGCATTTAATAGAGTGGCATGAGGGACATAAACCCCTCTATCTAACCGTTCCAATAGCCCTGAATCTTTTAACTTTGTTAAGGCATTATCGATTGTTCCTTTGCTGATTTTCACTTTTTCAGCTAATTCTTTTTTGATAAAAGCGTTGATAACAATTTGATTATCTTTATTTACATAGCTCAATAACTCAAAAAGAAGAAGAGCAAGGTTCTTCGGAACGCCATTTAGCAATAATAGGTCTTCCAAATAACATTTCGATTGTTCAAATTCAGTTGAGTTCTTCAATTTATCACCACCATAAAACTCATCAAAAACAATGAATATAATTAACATTTTTTAATTAATATTTTATCTGCATTTTTTGTATTCATCAAGTCATAATTTGATTAATTCTGTCGAACAAAAAGCTCCTTCCTAAAGGAAAGAGCTACATTAAGCGTAAATATTCTTTTCAAGTTCCTTGATTGCTTGAATATAATTGTTTTTACCTCCAAATGACTTGGTAATCTTCATAGGATTTCCGAACTTATTAAATGGATTTAATTCTAAAAGCTGTACGTCTTCAAAGTCAAATCTGCCTTCGTCTTGATACTTGTCTATAAGGGCTTCTAACACGTCTCTGGCTATTCCTGAATACTTGGAAAGGTAATCTTCCTTCCGAGCCTTCTTAGCCCTTTCTGAACGTGTCATAGGCTTCATATCGAAGGCTATGTGAGTGATTAAGTCGAACTCGTCAAAATCTTGGCCAACTTCCTCTTTAAGAGCTTCTAAAAGGACACCATGTTCCTTTAATTCATCAATAATAGCCTGTTTACGGTCTTCGCTGTTCCACTTTTTGATAAAGTCATCTAACGTAGCAAATTCTTGTAAGATTGTCTTTTTAGAATAATCTTTCAGGCTTTCTGTAATTAGTTTTCCATCTTTGTCATAATAAAGAACTCTTTCATTCAAGACTTGGACACCAGCATCGGCTACATAGAACTTTTTCTTTCTTTCACCGTCACCATCTCCATCATCATTGTTATCGTCATCATCACCATTACCACCAGGTGGCGTAGGTGGAACAATGTCATCATCTTCATCAGGTTCATATATTTGTACTGGTTCGCCATCAAAGTTAGGGTCAGCAAACAGTCGAGATGCGTTACGGAAGTCCATAATCGTAAAGTATTCTTTTCCGTATTCGGGCTTTAAACGTGTACCCCTACCAATAATTTGCTTAAATTCCGTCATACCATTTTCACCAAAAATGTTGTCCAATACAATGAGTTTGCAAGTTTTACAGTCCACACCTGTTGTCATTAATTTACTTGTGGTAACAATGGTTGGATAAAGACTCTCTTCATCGATAAAATTATCCAATTGAGCCTTGCCTTCGGCATTATCTCCAGTAATTCGCATGACGTATTTTGGATTTTCTGCTACTAAATCAGCATTTTCGTTTACCAGAGCTTGTCTCATTCGTTCTGCATGTTCAATATCAATACAGAAGACAATCGTTTTAGCAAAACGGTCTGTTTTCTTTAAGAACTCTGTTATTTTCTTGGCGACCAATTCCGTTCTTTTTTCTAATACAATATCTCTATCAAAGTCCGTTAAATAATACTCCCTGTCGTCAATTATTTGACCGTATTTATCTAATTGTCCTTTGGTTGGGCGATACCCTTCCAAGTCCCTATCAATGCCAATACGAATCACTTTATACGGTGCTAAGAAGCCATCTTCAATACCTTGTTTGAGGGAATAAGTATAAACTGGTTCACCAAAGTAAGCAATGTTACTGATTTTATCGGTTTCTTTAGGTGTAGCAGTTAAACCGATTTGGGTAGAGTTGTGGAAGTATTCAAGAATTTTTCTCCATCTGGAAGATTCCCTTGCACTTCCTCTATGAGCTTCATCCACGACTATTAAATCAAAGAAGTCTGGTGAGAATTGACGAAAAATCTCCATTTCGTCTGTGTTGCCTGAAAGCTGTTGATATAAAGCCAAATAAACTTCGTAACTACTATCCATTTGACGGTTTTCAATCTTCGTCATAACCCCTTGAAAGGGTTTAAAATCATTTTGCATAGTTTGGTCAACCAAAATGTTACGGTCAGCTAAAAACAGGATTTTCTTCTTCTTTTCAGCTTTCCATAACCGCCAAATAATTTGGAATGCTGTATATGTCTTACCAGTTCCAGTAGCCATGACCAGCAAAATACGGTCTTGCCCTTTTGCAATCGCCTCAATGGTACGATTAATGGCATTGAGTTGGTAATAACGTGGAGTTTTGTCTCCAATTGTATAATAATAAGGCTCTGTAATCAGTTCCTCTTGTTCTTGTGTGATACCTTTAAACTGCTTGTATCTATGCCATAAATTTGATGGTGAAGGAAACTCTGCTAACGTAAGCTCACGCTCCTTACCAGTCAACATATCATGTTCAATGAAGCCATCGCCATTGCTTGAATAGACAAAAGGTACATCTAATATATCTCCATATTCAATAGCCTGTTGCATCCCTGCACCGATAGAATGTTTATTATCTTTTGCTTCAATAATGGCAATAGGTAAATTTGCTTGGTAATAAAGAAGGTAGTCAGCTCTTTTTCTTTTCCCTCTTGTAGTTAAGTTTCCTCTTACTATTACACGACCATCGGTAAAGCCATATTCTTCTCTAACTTGCTTTTTTATATCCCATCCTGCCTGTTCAACAGCAGGACTAATGAATTTCGTACAAATATCACGTTCGCTCATTTTTTTCTTATCCACTGAAAACATACCTCCTTCCCTATCAATATTATTATAACTGTTAATCAATGGAATTCTATTAGTTATTTTATAAAATATAGTCAATATATATCATTTCTACGCAAAACAAAAAACCACCCAATTTTAAAATATGGGTAGTCCTTCATAAAAATTCTTTTTACTCCTTTTGGTTAAACTGTTCTGTTATCTGCTGAAGTCTACTTTTCTTATTTATTGGTGTCACAACACTATCTTTTGTATTTGCTATTGCTTTTTCATTATTTCTTTCAGCATTTTTCCTGAATTGTTCAAATTTTTCATATCCCTCAGTTGGGTTAGAAAATGCAGTTTTAAAAAACAAATCAATAATTGGATGTCTCGACTTCCCTGTAGTTATCAAATTGATTAAAGGGACATCTGATTTTAGACTTGCATTGAACCATGAAAATAAAGTATTTTGATATTGCTCCACCAATACCTCTAATTCCTTATTCTTGTCTTTTTGGATGGATATTTCCTGCTTTAATTCTTCTATCTTAATCAAAAGATTATTTGAATCCTTTGCCTTTTTTTCGTTAATCTTTAAGGCTTGAATCAATCTTTTCTTATCTGACGGTTTACCTGTAAAGAATTTATTGACACATTCTTCTGTATCTACAAAAATATCAGTTTCATTTGTCTTTTTGTTTACAATTGTAGTTTCATATAATCTATTGGCTTTATCTATCGTTTCTTTTCCTTGTCTGCCATCCCGTCTCCAATAATCTTCACTAAATTTATATGGTATTTCCCCATTTTCATACAATTTGTTAGCGAACCGATACATTTCTGAATACCTAATTAATCCACCAACCTTATCTTCTTGTGTAAATCGGTAAATGATGTTGTCAATTTCTGGTTGAGGATATATCTTTGGTTTTCTACCTCTTGTTTCCAATAGAATCAATCCTTTCTTTTACCTTCATAAGATTGATATATTTTCTAATTGCGTTGTCTATCCGCTTTGATTTGTTAATTAACTCATTTCGTATTTCTGGGTTGTCGGAAGAATAAAATTCATCCTTTCCAATATTATTGTAAATACCCTTATATAGGTTTGTAAGATTACCTACAACTTCATTAATACCAGATTCGGAGTCCTTTAATTTTTGTGCTAAAATATCTTGTTTTTCTATTAATTCTTCTTCTGTTATTCGCCAAGAATCACATTCCCAACAATCTTCCACCTTACAATTCTGGTTAGCATCGGTACAATAGCCATCCCTCAATTTTATTTTAACGTCACCCATCGGTGGTCTTAATACATACTTCTCAATGAACGATACACTAATCGAATGGTCGCTTTTTGTTTCCGAATCTTCCATTTTATTCTTATAACTATCTAAATCAATATTTGCAATCAACTCTAATATCTCAAGGTCTACAAAATTAGAAACATGATTGAAATAGTGGTTTTGAGAATATATTGTATTATGACCACCAATCCTTGCAATTTCCACTGGATGATAACCCTGCCTATTTAAATTGAGAAATGCGAGATGTCTTGTATCCCCAGGTCGTAGCTTTTGAGTAAGAGATAATCCTTCTATATCAGATTCACCCTCCACCTGTAGAACATTATACTCACCGAAAACAATGTATTCATAAAAACTCTTTAAATTCTCCCTCAGAATATTTATTGAATAATTATATGGATTCAATTTATTATCATGAAATGATGTAGTGGTTGGAAAATATCTTTTATCTACAAAATGTGGAATGGATAAATAAGAAATCAAAGTATCTGTTCTACCATAAGGTTCTGTTTTTTCTTTATATTCTTCTATCTTTCTATATAACTTTTCAGGAATACTTATTTTATCAAGAACCTGTATGTTTCTTCTGTTATTAAACTTCTGTTTATGCCTGGGTAATTTAATGTAAAATTTACCATCCTTTTGTAAAAGGCAATCACGTTCTATAGTACAATACTCAGAAGGTCTCATAGGAATCAACATTGTTAAATTCCACCACAGCCAAATAGGAAACCACTTAAGATATTCTAATTCAGACAGGTCCTTAGAAAAATATTCTTCTAAAACTTTTGAAAAGATAAGAATATCCTTAGAAGGGGGAAGTAATCTTGCTTTAGCACCTTGATATTCTGGTTTGACGGAATACAGTAAAGATGCATAATCCTCACCTAAATCTGGAAAATAATCCAAAAAATTTAATGCACTATTGCAGACAATCCTTTTTTTACTCTCCGATAAATTTAATAGTGTATCTGCAAGTTCATCTTCGTTTGCTTCTGTAAGACCTTTTGTTATAATCAGAAAATCTTTCAACCCTTCATTAACCATTTTTGCAACAACATTTGAATTATATCCTCCCTCAATTAAAGAGGCGGTCCAACACTTTACTATATTAATGAATTCTATTGCATCAATTTTTTTGTTAAATTGAATACTTTCCCTTATTTTATTGAAATCAATTCCTACTCTCTTTGCAAGAAAGGTAGATTCTAAGTACCATTTATTTTCTTTAAAATGACACTCACTTAATTTGTTTATACTCATTTCTTCTTCAAGAACAGCAATAGATTCCTCAATTGAACTTTCCAAGTTAAATCTATTATCATTAAAATCTTGGATATTCTCTATAAGTTCCTCCATAATATTGACTGTTTCCATACTATTCGCCTTCTTTTTTCTTTTAATATATATTTTCAATATACTGAGGGTCTGGTAGTTCCACTAAACGCCTTGAAAAATCATTTAGGTCGCTATCTAAAAACATCTCAACAATTTCATTTCCAAACTTTTGTTTAGCTTCCATAATGCTCTTAAAGTCAATTATCAATAAATTATAGAGCCTTATTTTTTCACCCACTGGAATTTCTTGATTATAGGCTATTTCCTGATAACTCTGGAATGTTCTTTTTATTCTTTTTGAAATTGAGTTAAGTGAATAAAAGTGCGGAATTGAAAACGGACACTTACTACAATCTATCTCCATAGCAATACAACTTGAAAAAAAGCACTGATATGTTTCTTCCTTCGCTGGAGAAAGACCTAAATTTATCAGGTTTAATCTATTTTTCAATTCCTCTTTTGGCATCTCTTGCAAGTATTTACCTAATTCGTCTCGTTCTTGTGATAACTGCTTCAAATAGGTAGTCGTATCTTCCAATTTAACTACGTCACCAAACAACTCCTTCAATTCATTTGATGCTCTTGTTTGTTCTATCCTATTTGTAGGATTTCCACCAATCAGCAATTGATTGACTTGATTATAAATAAATCCAAAATACCCTGTGTCAAAAAGCTGTTCGCTAATAAAATCTAAATGCTCTTGAGGGAGTTGTATATAAATATTAGTAGTTTCACTGGTTGTATGTCCTCTTAAATGACGAGCGATTTCTATAGGGTCACCATTAAAAGTGGATTTAATTATTGAACTTGTATAAGTTAAAACCGTTCTGTTCATTTTTCTTGATTCAAATTTAAACTCCCCACTGTAGTTTTTAAAGAATCCACCATGTATAGCAGGGGTAACATTATTTCTTGAATTGTAAAAATGAATCAGATTTTTTTCGTTATGAAGATGCAATTTTCTACATCTAAATTCGCAAATGACAATGGCATACGCCATTGGTAAAGTTAAAACACTGGAACAATAAAATGTCGCTTTTTCTTTGGTTTTATTATGTTCAAACCACTGCATTTGATAGTATTTTACTATCCGTTCGGCTTCATTATATGTTAAATGTAAATTTTCAAGAGACTCAATAGAATTTAAATTGAGCTTATCAAATATAGGATTGTTGAATCTTGGGAACTCTAAAACAGTACCATTCCTCCAACCATTGTTCATATGAAGCAATACATACAACCAGAAAGAATCGTATTTTTTGTAACCCTTTTTGTTGTTTAATGCCTTTTCAACATCAGCAATCGCTAATTGCTTATGACTTTCAAAGTCGCTTAAGTAATTGTATAAAGCTAAATATTCTTCAACTGAATATATTTCTTTTTCCTGTTTATTTGTATTTTCGTATTTAAAATTTAATTTCGATACGTTAAATAGCTTTTTACCTGTTTTTTGTTCAACTGTTTGTATAATATTATACAGGAATGAAAAAATTTCCCTTTGATACTTTTTCGGGATATTATTGTTAAAAATACCCATGTTTAACTCATTCACTGAAAACTCATATATCTCTTTCGTAGCTGTAAATTCGGCTAACAGTTTTGTGGTATGTCTAAAACCAGACACTCTATGCAAAGCCGTTCCTCGACTGCCTTGCATATTTTTAAGTTTCCAATGAACAAATTGATACCAAAGCTCTTTTGTTAGTGATGCATTATTAGAAAAAAATACATTATCAATCTCAAGAATTTGTTGTAAAAGAGAATAATAATCGGTGGTGGTTATTTCACATAACCTTGATATTTCTTTATCTTTTTTTAATTGTTCTATATACTTGTCAACACCAACTTTAGAATAGACTGTCATCTTTCGCTTATATTTATCAATTCGTACAAGTGGATAAATATTACCTGGTACTACAAACTTTTTAATTGCATTATCATCTATTTTTTTCCCACCAATATTCTCTTTATAAAGAGAGTCAACTTCCTCCCAAGTATAAGTATTCTCTTTTAAATCATTTAATGTTTTTTCCTGTAAATTTTTCAAAAGTTCAAAATCTTCTCTTCTTATATAGAGTCTTGACTTACTTCCCCAAAAACTTTCGATTTTGCAAAGTTTAATTGCCTCACTAAGGTTTTTTTCTGTTAAACCTAATAGGTTTCTGACTTCAACAACACTTATAATACTCTCATATTTATTCAAATCTTCCTTCTTTACAAACTGAAGCTCATAACGATTTTGAAATGTTACAACTATTATTCCTTGTTTTTTTAAGTATTCTCTAAAATGCCAAATATCTTTGTGCATTTTTAGTTGATTGTAGGCTTCCTGAATTGATATATAATCCTGCAAAAATTGTTCATAACTACTTTTTTTAATAAGGTATTTCTCACTTTGCGTTATAGGTATGTCCATAATTAGCAGTTCAAGGCAGGACTCTTCTACAATTTGTTTAACTACACGAATATTGTATCTTCCTTTTCCTGTAAGTTTTAAATAAAATTCTTCAATTGTCATATAATTACTGCGAATTTCATCCACTTGCTGGATGTATCTCTCCAAAGATTGAACAGAAATATATGTTCTATTTCCTATAACTTTCTCTTCCAATTCACCACTTTTTGATAATTGCTTAACTTTCCCAACCGTCAATCCATATTCATTGTAATTACTATAAACATTAGATACCGCTTTATATCCTTCCATTTATAAACCCCTTAAATTTTCTATACTTGTATAATTTCGCTGATTAGCTTGAATTGTTGCTCTGGCAATAATTTCTACTGCTTCTTCCGTCTGTTTCTTAACATTTTGCTCTTCAATATAGTCTTGTGCGGATTGAATATTACTATCTCCTCTTGCAATCGCCACTTGACTTGCTGACCATCCGAGTAGGAACACAAGCATATTAGTATAAATCCCTCTGCCTATATGTGTTGACCAGGACTTTGATGTTAAGAATTGATAATCTTTTTCATTAGGTTCAAGAATTTCTAAGAATTTGTCTTTCACCTTCGTAAAGCGTTCCCAATAAGCCATTCCCGTAATTGGCTTTCCAGTGTGAATAGAACAGAACAAAGCGTGTTTATTTTTTATTCTTCCTCTTCTTTCTAAACGTAATAAATTCTCTTTATGTTTTTTATATAGTTCTAAGACAATGGGAACTTTAAATATTGCTTGTATCCGTTCCTTTTTTACCTGTTCTGACACAGTAAGTTCCTTATCTGGAAAGAGTATTTTCCAGTTATCCTGTATGTTAAGTGTAAATTCTCCAGAATCATTCTTGTTCGGTTCTTTTACACTGCTTCGTAATAGATTTACCACTTCGCCTCTCCGTAACCCTCCATAACACTGAAATGCTATTCCTAATGCAATATCGGGGGCTTCTATTTCCGCAACTCTTATAAAAAGATTTACAAGGTCTAACCTACCGTTTCCAAAATCATGTAATTTTATATCCTTTGCTTTTGTACTTTCCCTTTTATTTGGGTACTCTGTTCCAAGTTCAAAGTTATCAAAAGGTGAAATGGTTATAGTTCTTTTTTCACCTTTCACAATTCTAATTTCTTCCCTATACTGAACATTCTCTTTAGTTATGTTTTGTTCTATTAACCAGCGAAAAAATCTAACAAGAATACGTTCTGTACGGAATACTTGAGTTGACTTGATTTGGCCCAATTTAACCCTGTGAGTCAGGAATGAGATATATCTTGCACCATGCTGTAATTGTAATCCAAATATCCCCTCCTCCTCTAAATGTAAAAATGTTTCATCTTCATTCTCAATACACTCTAAAATATAATTCAAAAATTTTTTTATTTCCTCCGCATAATTCCTTTGTGTAGTAAGAGAAAGTGATTTCCTCTCCAGTTCACTTTTTATGAAATTGGATAATGGATGTGGGTAAATAATTCCTGTTACCTTATCTTTTATACACAGAAATGTTTTATCACCTGAATTGAGTTTTCCTTCCCTAATTTCATTTATCTTTTTTTGTTTTACTACGAATTCATAATTCACAATTATCACCCTTTAAGAGCAGATTAAATTCTTTTAAGCCCAACTTTATTTCTAATCATTAATCTTCTTCAAGCCAATTATAAAAAGGAACTGTTTGCTGACTATATTCTGATTGATTACTTCGGACTCTTGCTATATTTCGTTCCCTCTTAATAGGCAGTGTATTGGGAGTCCACCCTTTAGTAATTGCCTTTCTGATAAATCCTTCGGGATTTTTAACCTTATTAGGTGACTGACTCATGATTAGCAAGATTTCTAAGGTACGCCTAATTCCTATATAGTTTAGAAGATTAATTATGGTGTCCGTAGGTGAAGTCATGGTGACTGCTTGATATGCCAATGATACTAATTCTTTTGAATCCTCATTCCGAGGTGGTTGAGAAATATACAAATTTGACATTTGTTCGTCTATATGTGGAGAAATGCTCCTTGTGGTTTGCAGGACTTGGACATCTTCATGAGGAATCTGCCACCCTTTCTTATCAGATTCTTTGAAAGCATTAGCAAATTTTCCTAAGCGTAACCATCTTTTAATAGTTTCCTCACTTTTATTAAGTCGTTCTGCTACTTCTTTTACTGTTAGCAAATGTTCCATTTTAGCCCACCTACCTTAATTATTTTCTTGAACCCACATCGCATATAAGCAATACACATTCTTTTATTGACTATAAATGCAAAACGTATGTTCGGTTTTAATGCAAAAAATTTACAACAACATTTGCTGAACAAAAAACAATGTTGTTGTTGTAATAGTGGTCTATTGAGAGTCTTAAAGCAGTCAATAAATATACAATATTTTATACAATTATATTAAATTAAATAGAATATAATTTCAACACAAAATTGGAAAGATGTGTTAAATATTTTCTCGAACAATACATTGGTATATGTAGGTTTATATATATAGTGGTAAAATATGGATTATAAAACAAAAAGAGACTAATATAAATCACAAATACTATGAATCCATTTTTCCATCTTCATAAAATCAAGTGTCTGCACTCGGTATTTTGGGATGAACCAAGATTGATGCCTGAACTCAAGGGCACATGGGATATCACCCATTTGCTTTTTGCACCATCTTAAATAATTGACGTTTTCTCTTCGCAGATCAAACCATGGCGGGAATTGGAATAATACCATTGCCAGCTTATTTTTATCTATGTATGGTTCAAGGGATTCTTTAAATGCTTGAAACATCTCTTCCTTGGTTTCAAAGGGAATTTCGCCGCGCTGATGTCCAGTCATCCCTTGATAGGCTTTGACGATAAACTTGAAGCTTTCAGGGGTTTCAGTGACCCATTTTACAGCATTTCGCTTCGGCTGTATGGCATAAAAAGCGGTATCCACCTCAACAATCGGGAAATGACCTGCATATTCTTTCAGCTTATCACGTGAAGACGTCAGGTTCGGATACAGGCTTTTATGATCGCCCCATCCCGTAAGGCCAATGTAAATCAATTGAACTCACCCCCATTACCTAATAATAGCATATCCTTTTTTTAAAAAAGGAGTTTTTTAAACCTATACCTTTCACAAAAGATAAAAAGCTGTCCTTTATCTAATGTGTAAAGAAAGGCCGAATGATTTTTATCATGAGGAAATGGGCAGAGCCTGAATTACTATTTTTACTGAAAGGTGTACACAAACTGGTTGTGATGTTATGATGACATTATAGTTAATTGTGTGAATTTTCTAACTATGATATTTAATGCACAAATCATTCATTTTTGGTATATTACGGCTCAATTTGGAAGTGAACCGTTTTGGATGTACGATTCTAAAAATGATTTTTTGGGGGGGCTTATAATGAAAGGCGATATGGAAACGCAAGAACTCTATCTAAAAGCAAAAAGTCATTTATGGCACGACATGTATAGTTTTGATGGAAAATCGAGCCCTATCATTGGGGTAGAAGGGGAAGGAGGATGGTTTATAGATATAGATGGAAACAAATACTTTGAAGCTATGTCTGGACATAGTTGTCTAAACTTAGGATATGGAAGAGTAGAACTTGCACAGGCTGCTTATGAGCAAATGTTGTAATTAGCTTATTTTTCACCAGATTCATGCAATATCCCTGCCATTCAATTAGCTTCTAAACTTAGTAATTTGCTTGATGGTTCATATGTTACTTTTTTCTCAACAAGCGGGTCTGAGGCGAATGAAGCCGCTTTAAAAATAGCAAGACAATACCATATTCAAAACGGTCATCCTGGGAAACATAAATTCATCTCCCATTATCGGGGTTATCACGGGGGCACTTCTGGTGCTCAAAATATCTCAGCAACGCCTGCATTCAAGGGCAAATTTGGATCTTCATCCCCAGGTTTTATCCATGTTCTGCCTCCGTATTCGTATCGATGCCCTTTTGGTGATTCTGGATCAAATTGTGACCTTATTTTTGCAGAGCTTATCGATCAAGTAATTCTACGGGAAGAAGCAGATACTGTAGCAGGGATCATTTTAGAACCTTTTCTCTTTGCAGGAGGATGTATTATCCCATCTAAAGAGTATTTAACTCGGGTTTCAGAAATTTGCAAGGAACATGATGTTCTCTTAATTGTAGATGAAGTGATTACAGGATTCGGAAGAACAGGGAAAATGTTTGGATTTATGCACTCTGAAGATGTCCAACCCGATATTGTGACGATGGCTAAAGGATTGACAAGCGCTTAGGCTCCGCTTGGTGCTGCTGCGGTAAGTGAAAAAATTTATTTAACGTTTAAAGAAAAGGGAAACCATTTAAGACACTTTTCAACTATGGGAGGAAATCCTGCAGCATGTGCCGTAGCCCTAAAAACGATAGAAATCATTGAACGTGAGAATCTGGTGGAACAATTGGACCAATTCAGCAGCACCATCTTAAGCCAGCTGCATGAATTAACTCGTTTAGACAACAACGTTGGCGAGGTTCGTGGAATTGGATACTTATATGGGATTGAGTTTGTAGAAGATAAGGAATCAAAAACACCAGTACCAGAAGAATTTACAAAAAATATTGCAGAAGAGTGTAAAAAGAGGGGCCTTATCGTTGGTCAAGATGAAAATATTATTCGTATTAATCCACCGATATCTTCAACAGAGGAAGAACTGCAATTTGTAGTTACTACTTTAAAATCTGTTCTGAATGAATGAATGGGGTTAAAATTTTTTGGTAGAATAGCATGCTTAAGATAGGATTGTATCTGAAATCAAAAATCCCTTCTATATAAGACAGCAGTTTCTGCTGCCTTTTTAGAAGGGATTTAAATCAACTATTTATTTTAAAAATCTTAACCTATGCTGCCTTCCATTTCGAACTTGATTAATTCTGACCGAAATGGCACGAAATGATTTATAAAAAGGTCGGTTAAACCGCGATATAAAGCCATTTCTTCAAATGGTTTAAAATGGATGATAATTTCAACTTGGCATGGATTTGGCACGGTGTTGGCACGAATTTTGAACTTAAAACATGTGAAAAGGGTTAAACACTTGAGAACTCACAGTTTGTACTGCTGTGGGTTCTTACCTCTAATATTCCATTTCAGCTTCAAGTTCACTTCTTCGTTCCAATATTTCTAACAAATAGGATGACATATTGTGTAAATCACTAAATACATCATTAAAGAACTGCACGAAGTTTTCTAAATCAATAACAACGTTATCGAATTCTGTAATATAAAACTGCGGTTCTAAATCTCTTGTTAAGGAATAACGAGCAAAAGTAATATCATAAACTTTTTTACCATTATCTTTTACAGTTTCAATTTTAGTATAGAGTTCATCTATATATTTTTCTAATTGTATAGACCATTGTAATGCCTCAGGTTGATTATCAAACTCTACAATTAATTTTTTCGTTTCCTTTATTAGATTTTTAAGATTATGTGATGCCTCAAAGGTTTTAGCTTTATTTAATAGCTGATTTAAATTCCAACACATTGCTTTTAAGTAAACTTCAATACCATGATTTAAATTAAACAGAATCGGAAAAATTAACATATCAGCTTTTTTGTCATGATTATCTTTTAAGCAGGATTGGGCTAATGAGATTGAAGAATTCATAAACCCCTCCGCTATTACATGCATGTTATGTATATGATCAAATCGATTTGTTCTCCAATTCATATAGGCATTCTTATTTATATCAGCATTATAGGAAAAAATATCTTTCATCGGGAAAACCTCCTTATTTTTTAAAGAGCTAGAGTACATGGAATAATACTCTAGCTTTTATTAGTTATTAAATAAATATTTGTTGCATGATGGCTTGTTTTTGTTTATCAAGTTCTAGGAGCATAGACTGTTCTATTCTAATTTTCTTATCAAACATATTCAAGAAGTCTGAAATCTTTTGTTGTTCTTCTTCACAACAAATCTTAATTTTAAATCTATCTATAAAGCTTTTTGAAACATGTGGAACTCCTGAACCCTCCCTCCAAGATTTTTTTATAATTGGCTCAAAGTATTGTAATTGTTGACCAATAAAGTTTGAGTTGATTTTTGGAATTAATTCTAATGCCATGAAAGTTGATCCAAGTACACCTTCTCTATTAAAATAAATATTACCAGCTTGTGAACCATCCCATAAAATCAAAATGTTTTTATTAGAAACATCATTTTCTTTGTTTACATATAGAGGGTTTATACCGAGTTCAAGAAACTCATTGTGTAAAAGTAAATTGCCTTGTGATGGGTCTTCTGAATAATCGGCATTGCTCCCTTTGAATTTTTTTGAAACAATGTCTTTTAAAAATGTTTTTGTCCATTGTGGAAAATCTTTTCCCGTATCATCTTTAAATCGCAATCTCCGACTAAAAATCTTCTGCATATAGCCTTTTTTCTGTTCTTTCAGCAAGTCGATTTTTTCTTGTTGAAGTTGAATTTTTTTATCGAAGTTACTGATAAAGTTAGCAATTTTTTCTTGTTCCTGTAAGCAAGGAATATTTATTTCTATTGAATTTAAGATAGGTTGGCTAACATTAAAACGTGTACTTCCGCCAGCTTTAGAACTTATTTGGTTACGTACATTCGGTAATTCCAGATTGAGTTTTAAAAAATATGGATGGTAATCGCCATGTTTTTTGCCACGAATTACAAAGCCACCAAATAACGCAAACTCATCTTTATCCAAATAGACAGAACTTTTACCTACATCTTCTCTAGTTTCAGAACTACGAAGAAATAGTAAGTCTCCGTACTCGACCTTATTGGTTTCTTCAACCTTTTGAGAAACAGATACAGAACCAATAATATCTTTATACTTTATAGACGTATTATTTAAAATGTCTAGTACGTTAATAAATTTCCTTCCATGACCATAACTATCTTTGTCAGCGTTGATACCATTATTAAATGTCATTAAATCGCTAAGAAGAGTCATTTTCCAATCGTCACCAAAACCCGCAAATCTCAATTTAGGTGCATTCATCTCTTACACCCCCAACTCTTTAAAATACTTCTCTAATTCACGATCCACTTCTGCAGTTTCATCATCGATTTCTTTTAGACGTTGTGCAACTGCTTGTAAATCAATTGATTCTTCTTCTTCAAATGTATCCACGTAGCGAGGGATATTTAAGTTATAATCATTTTCTTTGATTTCATCAAGCTTTGCTGAATACGAATATTTATCAATTGTTTCACGACCTAAATAAGTTGAAATGATTTTTTCAACATGTTCATCTGATAATAAGTTTTGATTTTTTCCTTTTTCGAATTCATTTGAAGCATCAATGAAAAGAACATTGTCATCATGCTTACGACATTTTTTAAAAACTAAAATACAAGTAGGAATGCTTGTACCATAGAAGACATTCGCTGGTAAACCAATGACTGCATCTAAGTAGTTTTTTTCCTCTATAAGATACTTACGAATCGCTTCTTCTGCTGCACCACGGAATAGGACACCATGTGGTAACACGACTGCCATTGTGCCGTTATCATCTAATTGGTGAATAAAATGTTGAATGAAAGCAAAGTCTGCTTTTGATTTTGGTGCTAGTTTTGCATAGGCGCTAAAGCGTTCATCTTCTTTGAACTTATCATCTGCGCTCCATTTTGCTGAGTATGGAGGATTGGCAACGATTGCTTCAAAGCGTTGGTCGATATGATGCGGTTCCTCTAATGTATCCGCATTTTGAATATCAAAACGTTGGTATGGTACATCATGTAGCAACATATTCATGCGAGCTAAGTTGTATGTTGTTGAAACTTTTTCTTGTCCGTAATATTTGTGTACTTTCGCTTCTTTTCCTACACGTAGTAGCAAAGAACCTGAACCACAAGCTCCGTCATATACATCACGAATTTCTGATTTTCCAGCAGTCACAATCTTCGCTAAGATTTTTGATACTTGTTGTGGCGTATAGAACTCGCCAGCTTTCTTCCCTGCATTTGCTGCGAATTGAGAAATCATGTATTCGTATGCATCACCTAAAACATCAATTTCTACATCATCTTGTAAAAATGGAATATCTGCAATGTTGACAATTACTTTACTGATTAAATTTGTACGATCCTTCACTGTACGCCCTAAGCGGGAAGAAGTTAAATCCATATCGTCGAATAGATTTTGGAAATCGTCCTGGCTTTCAGTACCTATAGTTGATGATTCAATTGCTTTAACACCGTTTTGTAGCATCTCTACATCAAAGTTACCATTTGCCCCTTTTTCGATTTCTTCAAGGAAACGTGAAAACAAGAATTGCGGCTCTACTACATAACCTAACTCATCAATAAGATACTCAGCTAAGTCCTCACGGTACTCATCATTTCCCCATGCTTCTGCGTAAGATATGTTATCGTCTTTTAGTAGTTTTTTTGCACGAGCTTCTACTTTTTCAGATAAGTAGCGGTAGAAAATTAGCCCTAAAATATAATCCTTGAATTCGTTGGCATCCATTTGACCTCGTAAATCATTTGCCATCGCCCATAATTTTTTATGTAATTCAGCTTGTTGTTGACGTTGCTTTTCACTTGTAGTCATAATTGAGTTCCTCCTAAGATAATTTTAATTTACGTTGATACTTTGAATTAGCTTCTGTTGAATATATATCTGTTGTAATTCACGTTTTTCATCCATCAATAATTCTCTTCTCTTTTTAAGCTGTGCGATTTTCCCAATAATGATTTGCTTTTGGATAGGTGGTAAGTCAATTTCTAAATCCTTTAAATTAGAAAGTTTCAATAATGAAATGACTGTTCCTTCACTTAAAACAGACAGTTGTTTTTGAATGGATGGATGTTCATTAAAATACCATTCAAAAAAGGCTGCATCTACATCACTGGTTAATTCGATTTTTATAAAGTTATTTGTTAATAATAACCCGCTATATTTCTCGGGTAACAGAGCGACCTTTTGCGTATGCGTGTGTAAAATAAGACTAACTGTATCAGTTAGCAGTTGTGGAACTAATTTTTCTTTCGGTACAGCAATTTCCACATTTTTTTCATTTGAAATTCGATAAGCCAAGCCCAGTGTTTCGTTAAATTCCTTTAATGAAAGTGGCTTGACTTTTGATGTTTCAATGTTGTCAGAAAAAGTTTCCAATCGATTTGCAAAGGCACCTTGTGTTAATTGTGCAATTTGATAAAGTTTCACAACACTCCTCCTTTGATATTTTTTAATATATCAACATCAATACATTTAATATAAATGATATTTTAAAAAATATCAATGTTTTTCCATTTATTTTTTTGATATTTTTTAAAATAACAAGAGAGAGCACTATTTAGCGCTCTCTCTTTTATTACATGGGTATTGTGGTAACTACGCACCGTATTTTTCGGTAAAGTCACGAATGAAAGAAGTAATCGCTTTAATTGCTTTGTTCTTTTTCAAGAATGACCCTGATAAAGAATCCATAATCGCATTTTTTTCAATTAAAGTGGAATACTCATATGTTGATACTTGTTCACGTAATACACTATCTTCAATATTTACTTGTTTCGCAAATGTTGAGAGTTCTTGCTCACTCATTTCTTCTTCGTAACGACTGTATGCATCCATTACTGATTCATTAGGTGCTAACGTTGGTGCGACCTTATCTAAGAAACCTTTTATCAACTCAATTTTTAGACGTAACTTCGGATCAGATGCATGGTCTAATTCTTGTTTGATAAAACGAATCTCTTTGTCACGTTCTTTTTCATCTTCTGTGTTAAGGTTCGCAATGAGATTTAAAATGTAGCTTACGTTAATACGGTCTGTATGCATTAGCTCTAATTCAAAGTCGATATCATGCAATATGGATTCTTTTGGTACTTCACCACGTTTGATCATTTCATATACCTTGAAGTACTTGCTCTTAAAGTCTTCGTATGTTTGCTCCGAGATTTGCAATTTTTCTTCATCAAACACAAAGTCAGAGAAGGACTGCAACTTCTGCAAGAACTTCGTCATGTTTTTGAAAGCAGTAATGAAACCTTTTTTATCCTCTTCACTTTCTAATAAATCCACTGCTTCTGGATTTGCTGCGATTTCAAGTAGAGCATTTCGAGCCGTTAAGAAGGCAGCTAAGTACTCCTCAGGGTTATGCATCAATACTTCGTCCACTGATTTTGTTTGGGAAAACAGTTTGATGGCTTCATCGGTATTCTCTTTTAGGTTACGGTAACAGACAATATTTCCATAAGGCTTTGTCGCTTTCTCTACACGGTTTGTACGACTGTATGCTTGCAGTAAATCATGATAAACCATGTTTTTATCTACATATAACGTATTCAGCGGCTTGCTGTCAAAACCCGTTAAGAACATTTTAACAACCAATAAAATATCGATTTGTGCCTTCTTTACTTTTTTCGATACATCGGAGAAGTAGCGATCCCATGATTCTGTTGAGAAATCGGTATCGTACATTTTGTTATAGTCAACAATCATGCGGTCTAAAGATTCACGAGAGTGCTCTTCCGTCCCACTACTTTCCTCATTTTGCCCATATGAATAAATGCCAGCAATCTTCAGATTGTGTTTCTTCTGTTTGAAAATATCATAGTACTTGATAAGTGTTGGAATAGAATCCACTGCAAACATCGCACAGTAACCTTTACTTTTTGACCGTCTTATATGGTTATCTATAATATGGTCGGCAATAAGGTTTAAACGTCTTTCGTCATGCCATACTTCATTCGTATCGATAGCTTGTACTTTAGTTGGGTCACTTTCATCAATATTAGCATTAAAAGTACGAATGTATTCAACTGAGAAACCCAGTACATTCCCATCACGAATTGCATCTTTAATTAAGTAATGGTGTAAGCATTTTTCAAATAGGTCGGCTGTTGTACGACCATCTTGGCTCTTGTTTTCTACAAAACGAGGTGTTCCTGTAAAGCCAAAGTATTGAGCGTTTTGGAAATGACGATCAATTTCTTTTCGCATATCACCAAATTGGCTACGGTGACATTCATCGATGATGAAGACAACATGTTCTTGCTTGTAAGGCTCCATAACTTTTGTATATCTTGGACTTTTTATAGCATTGTTCATCTTCTGAATTGTTGTTACGATAAAACGCTTCATTGGGTTTTGGATTTGTTCAATCAGTATTTCCGTTTTGTCTGTACGGTCTACAGAGCCTTTTTGGAATTTATTAAATTCCGCAATTGTTTGGCTATCTAAATCTTGTCGGTCAACTAGGAAGAATACCTTTTTGATACTTTCTTCATCTGCTAAGATTTGACCAGCTTTAAAAGAGGTTAAGGTTTTACCAGAACCCGTTGTATGCCAAATATAGCCATTGTTGTTGGTTTCCGTTGCACGTTTTACCAATGCTTCTACCGCATACATTTGATATGGTCGCATAACCATTAACGCTTTATCAGTATCATTAATGACCATGTAACGACTAATCATTTTGGCTAAATGACACGGCTTTAGGAAAGCACTAGCAAAATCTTGTAAGTTTGTAATCAGTTTATTCTTCTCATCCGTCCAGAAAAATGTGAACCCAAATTGAATATCGTAATCAGAGTTCGAAAAGTATTTAGTATCAACACCATTACTTACAATAAAGATTTGTAGGAAACGATACACACCAGGAAATGTATGACGACGATAGCGCTGTATTTGATTGAATGCTTCTTTAAAGTCTAGTCCACGTCGTTTCAATTCGATTTGAACAAGTGGTAACCCATTAATTAGGATGGTCACGTCATAACGATTTGTGTATTTTCCAATCACCGTTGTTTGTGTTGTGACTTGGAATAGATTTTTACACCACTCTTTTGTATTGAGTAGCTCTACATACAATTGCGTACCATCTTCACGTTCTATCAGTAGCTTGTCACGTAAAATTTTCGCTGAATCGTAAATACTTTTACCTTCAATTAAGGTAAGAATTCTCTTAAATTCTATATCAGTTAATGGTTGTCCATTTAGTTTATGTTCATTGAATTTATTGAGTTGTTGCTTAAAGTTGGTTAATAAAGCGTCATAGTCTGTAATCTTGACTGCATCGTAGCCTTGATCCACAAGCTGTTTATGTAAATTTTTTTCAAGCGCTGCTTCAGGTTGATGTGCCATGGCGGAAACCTCCTTAATACCCATCATCCCTCTATTATACAAAAAAATTAATGCTTAAGTTTCATTTATTTAGGATAATAAGAAATAAAAAAATGCCAACCCACTTAAGGCTGACGCTATCCATACTTGATTAATTTTGGAGTTTAGATATCATTAATTCAACTTCACTTCTTACACCATGTGCTTTATCTTCTAAAAATGGTCTCAGTATTTCAAGTGAGTCTGTCCCCATTAAATTAACAATACACTTTAATGCTTCTAACCTGATATGCCAATCTTTATTCTTTGTAAACTCAATGATGGTCCCAATTTCGTTTTTTGAAATAATATTTCCATACGCTTTTAAAGCTCCTAACTTTGCATATGTTGGACCTTCTAAAGTGATTTTTAACAATTCACTCTTTAGCTCTGACGGTTGCTCCATAATTATTTTTTCTATCGCTTTATTCCGCTCATTCATATTATTAGATAAGATACCTTCCAATAATGAATCCACATCATCACCCCAAAAAGATCAATTTTATAATAACATCTTACACTTTTTTACGTTTACCCTTAATTATATCAATAAAGTGTAAAAGTACGATAATAAAAAAGCTATAAACAGCCCACTTATGAGTCGGTTTGGATTCCGTTATTCGTTCACAAATCTGTCGAAAGGGAAAAAGAGAGACTTTACTGAATATAAATAATTTTAGATCACTCTAGGCAATGGGTCTGTCCTTTGCTTTCTTAATGCCCTTTTATTTCTCCAATTAATATTCCATCAAATAAAAAAGCAGCTACTTTTTAAAATGCTGCTAAAACATTGAAGAAACGTTTAGTTCCGATAATATTCGGGCATTTCTTTAAAAATCTTCCAAAAAAATACATGTAAGCATCACGCAGAAAAATTCTTCTCCCGTCATCGGTACCCTGGGCGAAGCCCATCATTTTTTACAGGGGGGACTAGGCGAGTTCTTTTTGTAATAATTTTTTTAGTGTGTTTTCAATATCGGTGATACTATTGATTCTTCCGAATTTTAATTCAAATTGTTGAATCAGATCTGGTTCCAATCGAATCATAACAGCCCGATAGTTTTCTTTCCTCCGTTGTTCCATCCGTCGTTCATCTTGTTTCTTCTGAGCTTTAAACGTCTTCTTTACCTTTGTCCAAACCAACGCCCGAACAAATTCCTCAAGCGTCATCTTTGCCTTGTTAGCAGCTTGACCCAATGATTCCTTTGCTTCCTTATCAAACTCAAGCGTCAGCCAATCCTGAGGGTCTTCCTCTGTTTGTGGTTGGATTAAACCATCCACCTCATCGATGCCTTCAAGTGCCGTTCTAACAAAGCGTATAGACCCCTGATTCTTCATATGGCATGCAGAGATAACTGCATTATATTCTTGCTCCGTTATCCGTACCTTGACTTTCCCATCATATGGCTTCTCAGCTGGTTCCTCTTTCTGAAACCACTGTAAACCACGCTTTTTCTGTTCTTTACTTGGCAATTGCTCTTTTGTAATTTTCACCGTTAGATACCTACTTTCAATTTCATTAATTTTAATTGTGCTGCCATCTTTCTCGTTTGATAAGTAGCTAACTTACTTCTTCCATCAAAACTTAATCCCTGCTGTGATCGATCGTCAAACAGGATTTCATCAACGAAACCATGTAATAAAGCAGCTTCAGGAGTGAGCCAGGTTTCTGCATCCAACATCGATAGAAGCTCCGCTTCGGTTTTGCCCGTCTTTAATCGGTAGGCATTTGCCAGAGTTTGATTCACGTTCTTTAACACACCTGACATATGATTCATGTCCCTATAATCGCCGTTTGCGCCATTAATGTAGGCATTGTGAATCATAATCTGCCCCACAGGAGTGATTCGCACCACATCCCCTGCCATAGCAATAACCGATGCTGCACTTGCTGCCAAGCCGACAATATTTACTCCAACATGACCGCCATTGAGAGAATAAGCTCTTAAAGCCGAATAGATTTCACTCCCAGCGAACACATCTCCGCCACCAGAGTTAATATCTACTTCCACAGGCTGACCATTAGCCGCAGCAAGTTGGTTATGAACGATTCTAGGGCTTGTGGCTTCTATATCAAGCCATTCGTAAACGGGGTAATCATTATTTGAAACTATTGCACCTTTGATCATAATTTTGTTCGCCATTTGGCTGTCCTCTTCTTTCCTCAGTAAAATGTTGCGACAGATGGCTCATATTTCATTGCTTCTCTTGCCTCTATTTCAAGTTGCTTATTTTTCAATTGTTCCAATTCAAATAAGGCTTGCTCTTTAGGTGTCATGGATTCTAGTGGTTTCTCCATCTTTACTTCCTTTGCTATCAATGCTCTTTTCAAAAACCAATTATCACGATACCCTTGTACTTTTTCTGGGTTTAACTTTCGATAATCTCTCATATATTCTCGGTGATAAGCCCGTTTCGCTTCTTGGATTAATTCACGTTCATCCATTGAAACACACCTCGTTTAATATTTATTTTTTATCCTTAACTTTATTATTCCAATAGGATTAATCGTTTATGCTTTAAGGCATCCTAATTAATAAGCCTTTGAAACTGACCTTAGCCAATATTTTTTCACCGCCAAAACAAAAAGCCAGCCCCATCAAAGGCTGGTCTTTTTATTGAATAATATGGAATCGATATTTTTCACATAGCTGGTCCAATTCAAATTTTAAATCGCTAATTCCTTTTGCATGACGGATTTCAAGAAGTCGTGTTTGATTTTCCCATAAATAAATAGAAAATTCCTGCTTTTCATCACATCCGCCCTCGATTTCAATATCATATCCATTCTGTAAATCATATAACAAACAAATTCCTGAATCGATTATCACAATTCGATAACCCTCTCCTAAATTTCTTAACACCTGAAGCATGTTTTTTTGCTCGGGAGGATCAAGTTTATTTAATATTTGTTTTTCAGAATTAGTTAGTCCGTCTTCAAGTTTAATATTCAATACCCCTTTAAAGAAATTTACTATTTGTCCACTTGACAGAAGGTGTTAAGTCACATTTACACAAATGTAAGGTCGCAAATGTGTAATATATGTACGACTTAACACCTGGTCTATTTATTAATTATTTATATTACTTAATTAAATTTATTAAGTAAGTATTTTATATAAATATACTTTATAGGTACTGGTACCTTTGATAATAAAGCGGATTAATTCCTCAACTTTCCACTAATTTGAGGACCTTAATCCTCGTTTTACTTCCTTGACTTTTTTGAATTTCTATTAGCCCTTTATCCGCTAGTTCTTTTAAGGTAAGGCAATATGTCTGCCTTGTAATTCCCCATTCTTCAAGTTTGCTAGAAGGAATATAGAATCGTTTATCTTTGTTTAGGCTACTGTAGTACAGCACCAATAACGTAACCAGTGGTTTTTTATATTTGGAATCCATTGCTTGACGGACCCAGTTTAACTCCACGTTTCGAATGTAAGGCTTAACATTCTTCTTTTTAGTTTTCTTCATTTCATGCCGTTGCTTGGAAAACTCAGATAAGTATTCACCATCAGCTAACCTGAATTGCTTGAACAAATTTCCCACCGCCTAATTCATTTAGGATTTTTATAATTTTTTCAAACGTTTCTTTACCTCGTTCATCTTCATAACGATCAGGATAATGAAAAATATCAGCATCGGAACGTAAGGGAAAGTCTTTTAGTATAATTTTTGATGCATCAACTAATGCCGCTTGGGTAATGGCTACCGCTTCTTGAATGTTGCTGCTATCTGCTTCAATCAGAATCGCATCATGTATAGGTGCCAATACTTTTACACCTCGTTCCAAAGCAATAATACAGCCTAAACGCAGCATTTCCGCTCCATTTGCCTGCATCGGGAAGTTTTGCAGCATTCGGAAATTATAGCCGCTCTCGACAGCAAGGTCCCAGCCTAATACGCTTTGAATATGTCCGTTAAGAATAGCAGAATTAACTGCTGCGTCCGACCATTTCCAAAACATTTGATACGTTTCCTTATGGGCATTTAATAACCGCCTTGCTTTTAAAGGAATGTCCTGAATCTTGTCTGCTAGTGACTCAGCACCCATCCCATATTGAGTGGCCAAGACACAGGCTTTATATTGGTCCCTTATAGCCTTATGACTTTTTTTAGTTGCATCCATCGGCACAGCTCCAGCTTGTTTGGCAAATTCTAAATATGGGTCTCCACTTAAATAAGCTTGTTTCATTTTTTCATCATTGGATAAGGCTGCCGCTATTCCAAATTCCTGTTGGCTCCAATCAACGTAAGCAATAGATTTCCCGCATTCTGGTTTAATCAGGCTCCGAAGCCAGACCGCAGGTCCAAAGATGAATTTGCTGTTACTTGGCTGATTCCTGCCCGTCCGTGACTGAAAAGGGCTTAACATACAACGATTCCTTCCATCCGCACCAACGGCAAGTTTATTCAGCTTCAACTGACCTAAAATGTACCGCAAATCCCGCAGGGGTTGCAGTTGAGGAAACGATTTACACGCATCTTTAAAGGTTTCATCGTCCAATTTCAAGTTCCCATTTTCGGTTGTCGGCCATGGAATTTTATTTTCCACCAGCCAACGCTCCCATTTATCTACCTTGAACGTAGTGCCTTCATATACATGAAAATCATTATCGACATCGGCTATTAATCGTGATTTGATTTCTTCCCAATGATCCATCAAGTGCTTTAATAAATGAGTGTCGATAGGTATCCCATACCGCTCCATTTGAGCAACTGCCCACATATAACGGCCACGGATCAAGGCCTGACCTAGATGAATCCGATCCTTCATACACGGGAATATTTTATTTAAGGCATAAACATCTTCCGAACAATAATCCAATAAAGCTTTTTCTTCAGCGCTGGAATAAGGGCCACCTCTTATGGCCAAATCCCGCATTTCTTTCTTTTCAGAAGCTAACATAGGATCTAGTCCGAAATAAGTTAATGCTCCCAAAAGGCTTCGACTATAAGGAATTGTCTTTCCATTTGTCAGATTTCGATATTCCACATACAAATCCAATATATGCACAGGAATTTCCCATCCTAATGCCAAATAGCAGCTGATTTCTGCTGAAGCAAAATAGGCAATATATAAAGTATCAGGTCCTATATTAAAAGGAATTGGTACTGAAGCTTTATCCCAAAGCCAAAGCCTAATTTCTCGCTGCGTTCGCAATTCTAGGGCTACCATACAGACAGGTCTTGGCAAAAGGTCTGGGCCTGATGAAAATTCAAAGTCTACAGCCCAGATTTCTTTAAAACCTTCAAATTTCACGACATTCCTCGTAATTTATTGAGGGCTTCATGGTCCATATTATCAATAATTCTATGTTTAAAGGCTTTGAGCAATAAACTTTGGAAATCTTCATCTGGCCAATTTGGGTCTGCAAGGTTCCCTTCTGCATGATAACAATCATAACCACCAATATTCTGATTGGCGACAACTCGGGACCATTTCTCAATAGCTCCTTGTGCCGCTTCCCGTGCAGTCTGCCACCATTCAAGATCTTTGCCATCAGGCCCTGGTTGTGGGATTGGCCACAAAAACACATCACCCTGCTTCGTAATAGCTGTGTAGATGGTTTGAGCTTTCATATATTGATGAAATTCAGCATATATTTCCGCTGATACACTACTAGCCACCAAATAAAGTTCTTTCCCGAAGGCATCTGAGATTTCCAAAAGATAAAATGTACCTCTATATTTTTCATTCTGATGAACACGAACAAACCAGGATTTGTCTGGCTTACGTACTGGTACTTTAATGATTTGCTTTTTAACCAATTCGTGTTGAGAAAAGTCTTGGTTTACCTTAAAATCATCTAAGGAGTAATCTTTTTGTATATCCATTAATAAAATCCTTTCTGCGCCTTCTTTTTGGAAGGCGTTATTTTTATTCGTATCATTTATCTCGCACGGAAACCACGGTTTCCATTTAAATTAAAAAATTTCATCGACACTGACAATAATTTTGTCCTCAATAAGCTTTCTAATCACATTCTATAACGCAGCCTTTTTTCCTAACATCAATAGACCAACGTTTGATATATTCCTCTACTTCTTTACGAGGAAACAACCACTTCTTCCCTACTCGCATGGAAGGAAAGTTCGGATTGTATATAAATAATTTTTCTACTGTTGGTCTGCTTAACGAAAGCATTTTACAAAGTTCTTTCATATCCATGAGCAGTGTTTGTTGCTCCCAATCTTCTAATCGTTTTTGTACTTCTTCAAGATAGATCGTTTTTAATTCGTCTTCATTTAAGCTGATGTTAAACATTAGCGAACTCCTTTCGGTGAATTATTTACTATTTGCGACCGCAATCGCATAATAACACTTTTGTTATGTATTTGCAAACATATCTAAAAAATAGTTTACTTTTGCAACCGAATGAATTAAAATGAAATAGGATTCAAATAGAAAGAGGGAGATGAAATAGTGAGAGAATTTGGAGAGGAATTACGGCAGTTAAGAAAAGAAAAAGGACTTTCTATTAGGAAACTTAGTGAATTGTCAGGGGTCGCACACTCTTACCTTTCTCAAGTTGAAACAGGAAAACGGGGGATTCCAAAAGTTGAAACGCTTGAAAAGATTGCCGCAGGGCTTAATATTCCATTGCCTGATTTGCTAGAGATGGCAGGGTATCTCCCAACTGAAATAGTAGAAGATATGCAATATGAAAAATTGGAACATAATCCTTCAGGATATGACCTTTACTATTTATTAAAAAATTCAGAGCACCTAAAAATTTATTTTAAGAAAAAACCGCTCACAAAAGATTTACAAATTGCAGTAGCAAACATATTAGAACCCATCGTAGAGGAATTGTTAAAAAGGAAGTGATTTAACCATGGCAAACTTCAGAAAGTTAGCCAGTGGAAAATGGCAAGCACGTGTTCACAAGGATGGAAAATTAGTAAGCCTTGGCACTTTCAGAACAAAAAAGGAAGCAGAAATTGAAGCTGCAAAAGTTGAAGAAAGAAAATATTACGGACAAACGATAAATGATAGAAATATGCTTTTTGATGAAGTTGTGAAAGATTGGCTTGAACATAAAAAAGCTAATGTAAAGGAATCGACATTTAAACAAATTGAAGTCATTATAAGGAATCACGTTTTGCCCACCTTTGGACATAAAAAAATTATGACGATTCATAGACCAGAAATAAAAAGATGGATGGCTACATTTGGTGAACTAGATGAAAACGGAAAAGAAAAATATTCTTTTGGTTCAAGATTGAAGTATCTCTCTTATATAAAAAGTATTTTCCATTATGCAGTTCACGAACTTGAAGTGCTTGAAAAAAATCCTGCTGATAAATTAAAGGTTCCTGTCCAAGATTCTGTCGCTATAAAGAAGGAAAAAGTAAAATATTTCAGCCTTGAAGAATTAAATCAGTTATTGGATTTCATGAAAACATATAAGCATCAACGCTTTCCTGATTACCAGCTTTATTATATGCTCATGCTTTTTTTAAGCAAAACTGGTTTAAGGATAAGTGAAGCATTAGCCTTAAGATGGGAAGATATTAATGGAGATAAAGTAACGATCGACAAACAAACAAGTCGTGATGATAATAACAATGTAAAATTGACAACATTAAAAAATTCTTCTTCCTATCGTACGATCAAGATTGATAATGATTTAGTACGTGAATTAAAGAAGTTCAAGATGAAGCAAAATGAATTGATTTTAGGAAACCCAAGATTCCGCAAAAATGAGGACAGCATTATCTTTCAAAATTATAACGGGCATTATTTAACGCCTTCTACTATTCGTGAAACCATGCAAGATTATTGCAAAAAAGCTGGTGTTGAATATAAAGGCACCCACGGTTTCAGACACACACATGCAGTATTGCTACTTGAATCAGGTACAAGCCTCAAATATGTATCAAATCGCTTGGGACATAAAACCATCAAAACAACAGCGGATACTTATCTTGATGTTACCCCAAAAATAGAAGAAGACGAACTTCAAAAGTTCGCCTCCTATACTAAAAGATAAGGTCAACTTGGCACGAATTTGGCACGCCATCAAGTTGGCACGTTATAGAATCCCCTCAAACCCGCAATATATATAGGCTTTTTGGATATTAACCGATGCTGCCTTCCATCTCGAATTTGATAAGTCTGTTCATTTCAACAGCATATTCCATTGGTAGTTCTTTTGTAAATGGTTCAATGAAGCCCATAACAATCATTTCAGTTGCTTCCTGTTCTGAAATACCACGGCTCATTAAGTAGAAGAGCTGCTCTTCAGAAACCTTGGAAACCTTCGCTTCATGCTCAAGGGAAATATTGCTATTTAACACTTCATTATATGGAATCGTATCAGATGTTGATAAATTATCCATAATTAATGTATCACACTCAACATTTGAACGGGCGCCATCGGCTTTACGGCCAAAGTGTACTAAACCGCGATAATTTGTTTTACCGCCATGTTTAGAGATGGATTTTGACACAATGGTTGAAGAAGTATTTGGTGCCAAATGATGCATTTTGGAACCCGTATCCTGTACCTGCCCTTTGCCGGCAATGGCAATAGATAATGTCATACCGCGGGCACCTTCGCCTTTAAGGATAACAGCCGGGTATTTCATCGTTAATTTAGATCCAATGTTACCGTCAACCCATTCCATTGTTGCATTTTCTTCACAGACCGTACGCTTTGTAACAAGATTGTATACGTTGTTAGCCCAGTTTTGAATCGTTGTATAACGGCAGTAAGCGCCTTTTTTAACAATGATTTCAACAACCGCACTATGAAGGGAATTTGTTGTATAAACTGGTGCTGTACAACCTTCTACATAGTGTACGCTTGCACCTTCATCAACGATAATTAGTGTTCTTTCAAATTGTCCCATATTTTCAGAGTTGATCCGGAAATAAGCTTGCAATGGAGTATCTACCTTTACACCTGGCGGAACATAAATGAAAGAGCCGCCGGACCAAACAGCAGAGTTCAGTGCAGCAAATTTATTATCTGTAGGCGGAATTACTTTTGCCCAGTGTTCACGGAAGATATCTTCGTTTTCTCTTAACGCAGAATCAGTATCTTTAAAGACAATTCCTAATTCTTCAAGATCCTCTTTCATGTTGTGGTAAACAACTTCTGATTCATATTGAGCAGAAACACCAGCAAGGTATTTTTGTTCTGCTTCCGGAATGCCGAGTTTATCAAAAGTTGCCTTGATTTCCTCTGGAACTTCATCCCATGATTTCTCAGATTTCTCGGATGGTTTTACATAATAAGTGATTTCATCAAAGTTTAATCCGCTTAAATCTCCGCCCCATATTGGCATTGGTTTGCTGTAGAAGATATCAAGTGATTTTAAGCGGAAATCAAGCATCCACTGTGGTTCTTTTTTCATCTTTGAAATCTCTTCAACAATCTCACGTGTCAGGCCACGTTTTGACCGGAAAATGGAAACGTCTTTATCGGCAAAACCGTATTTATAATCACCGATTTCAGGCATTTTTTTTGCCATCGTCGTATTCCTCCTTTTTAGAAAAGCGAAGCGATTTGGTCGGAGGGACAAGAAAATGAAGAGCCATCATATTCCCTTTTACTTGATCCCTGGACGCGAAAAGCTGGATAAAGCCTTTTTAATCGCATTTTCTTATTTTATTGTTTTTCCCCTTCATTTAATCCTTTTTCCATCGCCTTCCATGCTAGTGTTGCGCATTTAATGCGGGCTGGAAATTTGGATACACCGTGCAGTGCTTCAATATCACCTAAATCAATATTCTCATCGATTTCTTTTCCTTGCATCATATCGGAGAAAATCTTGGACATCTGCAATGCCTCTTCCACTTTTTTCCCCTTAATGGCCTGTGTCATCATCGATGCAGATGACATTGAAATAGAACAGCCTTCCCCTTCAAACCGGCAATCCTCAACAACTCCATCTTCTACTTTGAAAGTTAATTGAATCCGGTCGCCGCAGGTTGGATTATTCATATTAATCGTATGACTGCCATCTTCTAAAATTCCGCGGTTACGCGGTTTTTTATAATGGTCCATAATTACTCTTCTGTATAGTGCATCTAAATTAGAAGACATCACTGAAATACTCCTTTGTTTTGACAAGCCCTTCAAAGAGTTTATCAATATCTTCTTCCGTATTATACAGATAGAAACTTGCCCGTGCTGTTGCTGACTGTTTCAGCCATTTCATCAGCGGCTGTGCACAATGGTGGCCGGCACGTACCGCAATTCCTTCTGCATCTAAAACGGTTGCTACATCATGTGGGTGTACATCTGCTAAATTAAAGGTTACAAGTCCGCCGCGTTTTGCAGGATCATGCGGACCATAAATGGAAATTCCTTCAACAGAAGAAAGTTTATCAAGCGCATAAGCGGTAAGCTTATGTTCATGCTCTAAAATATTATCCAAGCCGACTTCATTTAAAAAGTCGATAGCAGCTCCAAGTCCAATGGCACCGGCGATAATTGGAGTACCTCCTTCAAATTTCCAAGGAAGCTCTTTCCATGTTGATTCATATAAATGAACGAAATCAATCATTTCACCGCCAAATTCAACCGGCTCCATATTTTCGAGCAAATCCTTTTTACCATAAAGAACGCCAATCCCCGTAGGTCCGCACATTTTGTGACCAGAGAATGCAAGAAAGTCGCAATCCAAATCCTGGACATCTATTTTCATATGCGGAGCACTTTGGGCACCATCAACAACCATGACAGCTCCATTTTCATGGGCAATCTTAGCGATTTCCTTGATTGGATTAATGGTGCCAAGAACATTGGAAACCTGTGTCACCGAAACAATTTTCGTATTCGGTGTAATAGTTGAGCGAACATCATCCAATGACAATGTACCATCTTCCTGAAGCGGAATGTACTTTAACTGAGCACCTGTCCGTTTTGCAGCCTGTTGCCACGGAATGATATTACTATGATGCTCCATATATGTGATAACAATTTCATCACCTTGTTTTAGGTTGGCCGTTGCATAGCTATGAGCCACTGTGTTCAGTGATGTCGTCGTCCCTCTAGTAAAAATAACTTCCTGCGTTGATTTTGCATTAATAAACTTACGAACTTTTTCTCTTGCACCTTCATAAGCATCAGTTGCCTTTGTTCCTAATGTATGAACACCGCGGTGAACATTAGAGTTATACTCGCGGTAATAGTTATTCACTGTCTCGATTACCTGAATCGGCTTTTGTGATGTTGCGGAACTGTCCAGGTAAACAAGCGGATTGTCATTCACTACTTGATCTAGTATTGGAAATTGACGGCGAATATCCTGGATATTCATTATCTAACTTTCCTTTCAATAACATCCGTTAATTGTTTTTTCACTTTTTCAATTGGAAGCTGCATAACAACCGGCGCAAGGAAGCCGTGAATGACTAAACGTTCTGCTTCCTTCTGCGGAATGCCGCGGCTCATTAAGTAATAAAGCTGAACCGGATCGACGCGTCCGACTGAAGCTGCGTGACCTGCCATGACATCATCTTCATCAATTAACAGGATTGGGTTTGCATCGCCTCGTGCTTTTTCACTCAGCATTAACACGCGTGATGTTTGTTCAGCATCTGATTTTGATGCTCCATGCTCAATTTTTCCAATTCCATTAAAAATAGATGTTGCACTTTCTAATACTACTCCATGGTTTAAGATATTGCCTTGAGTATTTTTACCAAAGTGAACAACTTTTGTTGTAAAGTTTTGTGTCTGTTTTCCACGGCCGACAACTACCATTTTTGCATCTCCGGAAGCCCCGTCACCGAGTAAGTTGGTGGTGTTTTCAAAAATCGTATTTCCTTCATTCATTGAACCAAGAGCCCAATCAATCTCGGCATCTCTTCCGGCAACCCCTCTGCGGTTTACATAGGAAGTAATCCCTTTAGCTAAGGTATCAACCGCACCATATTGAACACGTGCATTAGCACCGGCAATAACCTCAGTTAAAATACTGGCCAAAGTATTAGACTCCTCCACTGTGGAAATATAGTTTTCAACATATGTTAAAGAACTATTGTCCTCAGCCACCACTATTACATGGTTAAACAAGTTTGCTTCTGCATCATCTTGAATGAAAACTGCTTGGATTGGCTCAGTTACTTCCACATTTTTTGGCACATATAAGAATGCTCCGCCATTCACTAGTGCCGCGTGCAATGCAGTCAGTTTATGTTCATCAGCATTAATGGCCTGTGTCATATAATATTTTTTCAATAAATCGCCATGTTCTCTTGCTGCAGTTAATAGATCTGTAAAAATAACACCTTTATTTTTCAATTCATCTGACAAAGTCAAATAAGCAGGTGTTTGATTTCTCTGTACATATAGGTTTTGATTGCCAGCTTCCACATCGACTAAGTCTTTCACTTCTTCTGGAAGTTCAGTTAGAGACGAAAAAGCTTGACTTTTAACTGTATGCTGTTGGAATTGTGTAAAATTCCATTTGTCAATTTTTGTTTTATCTGGTTTTGGCATTGGCAGTTGTTCAAACTGCTCTAATGCCTTTAGGCGGAGATCAGCAAACCAGGCAGGCTCGTTCGTTTCTTTTGAAAAAGAGCTGACTAACGCCTTATCAAATGGTAATTGAATTTCAGTTGTCATTTTAATCCCCCTAACCTAACACTTAAGCTTCTTGCTCAACTGTTTCATCTTCAATGCCAAGTTCCTTCTTAACCCAGTCATAACCTTCCGCTTCTAAGCGCTGCGCAAGTTCTGGACCGCCGTCTTTCACAATACGGCCTTGCATCATGATATGCACATAGTCAGGAGTGATATAGTTTAATAAACGTTGATAGTGTGTGATAATCATGCATCCGAAGTCTTCAGAACGCATTTCGTTAACGCCTTTTGAAACAACCTTTAAGGCATCGATATCAAGACCAGAGTCAATTTCATCTAAAATAGCAATTTTTGGCTGAAGCATCGTTAATTGAAGAATTTCATTACGTTTTTTCTCCCCGCCAGAGAAACCTTCATTTAAGTAACGCTGTGCCATATCTAAATCCATTTCAAGGAATTCCATTTGTTTATCCATTTGGCGGATAAATTTCATTAAAGAAATTTCATTGCCCTCTCCGCGGCGGGCATTGATTGCTGAACGCAAGAAATCTGCATTTGTTACCCCGTTGATTTCGCTTGGGTATTGCATTGCTAAAAATAGACCAGCACGAGCACGCTCATCTACTGCCATTTCTAACACATTTTGACCGTCTAATGTGATGCTTCCGCTCGTCACTTCATATTTTGGATGGCCCATGATTGCTGAAGATAAAGTGGATTTACCTGTTCCGTTAGGGCCCATGATGGCATGAATTTCGCCGCCTTTAATTTCGAGGTTTACCCCTTTTAATATTTCTTTTCCCTCAATTGCAACATGAAGGTCCTTGATTGTTAAAGTTGATCCAGCCATATTTATACCTCCGAAATAGTTGTATCTTGCAGACCGTAACGATCTGTAGTTTTTATTCTCATTCTATTCTCATTACAATCTTATAACAAATTAAAAGTATTAGCAACCTTTCCATAGTAATAACTAAAGTGTATTTTCACTAAAGACATTGCAAATGAGAATAAAAAAAGAAAAAGGCGTATTCTTATAAAAAGTATGTAAAAACAACTCGATTAAAATTTTACTCTTTTTTCAGAATAAATGCTATGGGTACGTAAAATCTATTTTTTGCCATATGATGTTATTTCATGTATAAAATATGAAAAGCACGCTTCTTGTCAGCTTATTAAAGATGAAATGGCCGGACGCATGTGCTGAACAGTTCTATAAGTTGAAATAAAACAAGAAGCCGGTGATTTAAGTTCACCGGCTTCTTGTATGACTATTATTTTGTTGGGGCAGGTACAACTGCACCTTTGTATTTTTCTAGAATAAAATCTTGAATTTCTTTTGATTGAAGAACTTCTACAAGGGCCTTGATAGCCGGCTTGTTTTCGTCGCCTTTGCGAACCGCAATAATATTTACATATGGTGAATCTTTATCCTCAATCGCGATTGAATCTTTTACTGGATTCAACCCAGCGTCGATGGCATAGTTAGAGTTAATTAATACAGCATCGCCTTCGCCATTGTTAAAGATTTGCGGCAGAAGCTTTGCCTCATAGTTTGCATCAAATTTAAGATTCTTAGGATTTTCTACTACATCTTTAATTTCCGCTTTAGTTTTATCGATGCCTTCTTTTAACTTGATTAGCCCATTTTGCTCAAGCAATGATAATAAACGGCCATGGTCGGCAACAGAGTTACTCATAATGATGTGTGCACCTTTTGGCAGGTCTTCAAGTTTCTTATATTTCTTTGAATAAATTCCTATTGGTTCAATATGAATACCGCCAGCGTTCACAAAGTCATAACCAAATTCTTTAATTTGTCCATTTAAATAAGGAACGTGCTGGAAGTAGTTTGCATCCAATTCCTTTGAAGCAAGAGCTTTATTTGGAAAAACATAATCTGTAAATGTTTTTATTTCTAAATCGATGCCTTTTTCCTTTAAAATCGGTTTTGCTTTTTCCAAAATTTCAGCATGTGGCACAGGAGATGCTCCAACTACTAATTTGGTCGTCTCAGCCTTGTCTGCGCCAGTATCTTTACTTTCTGACTTTTGTTCTGATTTACCGCATGCTGCCAATGCCAGCACAAGTGTTAATGCTAAAAATATTCCAAGCCATTTTTTCATTTCAACCTATCTCCTTTTTTATCTTTTATCTAATTTTGAAGTGATAAAATCACCTATAAACTGAATAACAAATACAATGATCAGAATAATGACAGTTGCGATTAATGTGACATCATTTTGGTTTCGCTGGAACCCGTAGTTATAGGCAAGGTTCCCTAAGCCGCCGGCACCGATTGCTCCGGCCATTGCCGTATAACCGACAAGTGCAATGGCTGTCACAGTGATGCCCGAGATTAATGCCGGCATGGACTCTGGCAGCAGCACCTTCCAAATGATAGTTCCAGTGCTTGCCCCCATTGATTTCGCTGCTTCAATAACACCTTTATCAATTTCCCTTAGACCAATTTCCACCATTCTTGCGTAAAATGGTGCAGCACCCACAATTAAAGCAGGAAGTGCAGCTTTTTCGCCAATCATCGTCCCTAATAATAAGGTCGTAAATGGAATCAATAAGACAATTAAAATAATAAACGGAATCGACCTAAAAATATTGACGACAGCGCCGATTACCGTATTAACCGGTTTATTTTCCCATAAGTTATCTTTCCCTGTAAGGAATAGCAGCATGCCAAGAATGATTCCCAAAACAAATGTCGCCAGGACTGATATTCCAGTCATATAAAGGGTTTGTTTTGTCGCATCCCACATAATAAGCCAGTCAACGTTCGGAAAATATTTATCCATTCGTAACCACCTCCACTCCTACCTGCTGGGAACGAATAAAGTCAACAGCCTTGTCCACTTCTTCATCTTCCCCATCAATATGAATGAATAGTGTGCCATATGATCCGTTCTGGGTTTGTGAAATTTTCCCCTGAAGGATGTTCACATTGACATTGGAATGGCGGATAAGGTTCGTTATAACAGGCTGCTCGGCAGAATCCCCTATAAAAGTTAATTGAACAATCTTTCCTGAAACAAACCGTTCAAGCAGGTGTTCCAATGTTTCTTTTGTTTCTTCCGGTTCTGTAACTTGCTGAACAAAACGTTTTGTAATCGGCTGCTGCGGGTTTCTGAATACGTCGAGAACAGGACCCATTTCAACAACCTTTCCGCTTTCCATGACCGCTACCCGATGTGAAATTTTTCGAATGACATGCATTTCATGTGTAATCAACACAATTGTCAGACCCAGACGTTTGTTGATATCCACTAATAAATCAAGAATAGAGTCCGTTGTTTGCGGATCCAGCGCCGAAGTAGCTTCATCACAAAGGAGAACCTTCGGACTGTTAGCCAGCGCTCTGGCAATTCCGACACGCTGTTTTTGTCCCCCGCTCAATTGTGAAGGATAGGCATTTTCTCTTCCCTCTAAGCCAACTAGTTTAATCAGCTCATCAACGCGTTTTTTTCTTTGCGGCCCCTTAACCCCTGCAATCTCAAGTGGGAAGGCAATATTTTCACTGACTGTCCTTGACCATAGTAAATTAAAGTGTTGAAAAATCATGCTGATTTCCTGCCGTGCCTTACGTAGTTCACTGCCTTTAATTTTTGAAATCTCCCTTCCGGCAACCGTTACCGATCCTTCTGAAGGGAGCTCTAGTCCATTTAACATTCGGATTAGGGTACTTTTCCCGGCACCGCTGTATCCAATCACCCCAAAAATTTCTCCATCCTGGATTTCAAGATTCACATCATCTACTGCTTTTAACTGACCTTGTTTGGTTGGAAAAATTTTTCGGACATTTTTGATTGAAATCATCAAATCACCCGCTTTTTATCCCTAATAGATATAGAATTTGATTTTTTTAAAGGAAAGATTCCCGTTTAAATGAAAAAGCCTTTCTGCAAAGGCAGAAAGGCACGTCAAACATAACCTTTCTCCCATCTTTCAAAGCGTTTGCTTTGTGTGAATTGGCACCATTTCAATAATTGACGGTTGCCGGGTTTCATCGGGCACATCCCTCCACCTCTCTTGATAAGAGACAAAAAACAATTCTATATTTAATTATGTTTTATGTTTAATGACATTGTAAAATCCAAGAGCAATCGTAACATGGATAAAAAGAGCTGTCAATAAAATTGTCTTATATTGTCGAATTTTTAAGCTTTTGCTTTTAAAGAAGTTAAGCCTGTCGCAGCTTCAATCGCATCTTCAAGATCTTCGATTAAATCTTCCACATTCTCAATCCCAATGGAAAGACGAATTAAATCCTCAGATACTCCGGCAGCCTTTAATCCTTCCGCATCTAACTGTTGGTGGGTCGTGCTTGCCGGATGGATAATTAAGCTTTTAGCATCACCGACATTCGCCACGTGAGCCCAGATTTTAATCGAATTGATTAATTTAGCTCCTGCTTCTTTTCCGCCTTTAATGCCGAAAACAACCATTGAACCTGCACCTTTAGGAAGATATTTTTGAGCAAGCTCATAATCTGGATGTGACGGATGACCTGGATAAGTAACCCATGCCACTGCAGGGTGATTCGTTAAATACTCGACAACCTTCTCTGTGTTAGATACATGCTCTTTCATCCGAACATGGAGGGTTTCAAGTCCCAAAACAAATTGGAATGCATTAAATGGGCTTAATGCTGGGCCAAGGTCTCTTAATAATTGGACACGTGCTTTAATAATGTATGCAGCTGCCCCAATGGCTTCCGCATAAACAATATCATGATAGCTGGCGTCTGGTGTTGTTAAGCCAGGGAACTTTGGTGAATTCCAGTCGAACTTTCCTCCGTCAACAATAATTCCGCCTGTTGATGTTCCATTACCTAAAAGCCATTTTGTTGCTGAATGAACAACGATATCAGCTCCATATTCGATTGGGCGGCAAAGATACGGCGTAGCAAATGTATTGTCTACAATTAATGGAACTCCAGCCTCATGTGCAATTTCTGCAACCTTTTCAATATCTAAAATAGCTAAACTTGGATTTCCAATCGTTTCCGCAAATACAGCTTTTGTTTTTTCAGTAATGGCTGCACGGAAGTTTTCTGGATTTGACGGGTCTACAAAATTTACTTTAATTCCGTACTTTGGAAGGGTAACAGCAAACAAGTTAAAGGTTCCGCCATACAGGTTAGAAGCAGCAACAATTTCATCTCCTGCTTCCGCAATATTTAAAATGGCCAGCGTAATGGCAGACATACCGCTCGCAACCGCAAGCGCACCGACACCGCCTTCAAGAAGAGCAACTCTTTCTTCAAAAACGGTTGTGGTAGGATTATGAATCCGCGTATATATGTATCCAGGCTCTGCTAAGGCAAATAGATTCGCCGCATGTTCCGTGCTTTTAAACTGATAGGCATTATTTTGATAAATCGGAACAGCACGGGCACCTGTTACCGGATCTGGTGACAGTCCTCCATGAACACTCAATGTTTCAAAACGATATTTTTTTTCATTCTCCGCCATTTATTCCCGCTCCTTCTTTTACCATTTCAATAAAAAATCCCCGCTTCATAAGAAGAGAGGATTCTCTTCTTATCTTTCAGAGCTTTAACTCTGCTGGATGTAGCACCGTGTATTAAAACCGGTTGCCGGGCATCATTGGGCCAGTTCCCTCCGCCGCTCGCGATAAGAATTTTTATGAAATTGATTATTGATTTAGAATATTTAAAAGTATCATACACCTTATTTAATCCCGAGTCAACAGGTTTGATTAAATTATTTTTTCTAAATAACGGTCTGATTGGGTTAAGAAAAAAATCGACTCGAGCAATAATATGGTTCTTAATGGTGCGGTGACTGTTAAATTCCCGCTTCGCTCTAGTGTCCGCAATCTTTCTTTTCCTGTAAGCAGCCTATTCAGGTTGTCCGGATTGCCGGAAATTTCGAAGATTGTGGGTTGTTCTTGGCCGGCAGTCATTATAGAAATTTGGCCCTTTTGTATGGACAGCTGAATGATCTCGTCGTTTGTTTTTAGATTGACTGTCAACTCCTTTTGGTGGATCAATGGAAGGATATGCGTTTGTTTTTTTAATGCATGGATAAAGCTGTTCACTGCCTCTATCATATCTATCACTCCGGTTCATTACTCATTATTTAAAACTATTCCGTAATGAGACCAAAAATCCTTTTTAATTCGCTCGACTTTTTTTGAGATTTCCTGAGAAATATGTCAATTTTAAAACAATTGTATCGAAATTTCAAAAAATTCATGGTGTGATTAGGGCTTTTTTATTAAAATAGGTATGAGTTAGATGATGAAAGGTTGTGGAATATGAAAATCGGACCGCGTACTGCTGCAAAAAATTTACTAGTTTTGAGATCATTGAATGCCCGTATGACATTAGCTGAACAGGATTATTGGAACTATATCGGGCAGGAAAAAGGGTTTGAAGGTGAACTGCAGTTTGACCTGTTAACCGACAACCTTCAAAATCAGTGTATCGTTTTGAAGGGCCTGCTGCTTGAGATTGGCGGAAATGAATTTCAAATTGATACCGTTATGATTTTTCAAGACACGATACACCTTTATGATGTTAAAAACTATAAAGGTGAATACTATTATGAATCCGGGAAACTATATCGCGCCAATGGAAACATCGCTAAAGATTTGCTTTCTCAACTTCAACGCTGTGAATCATTGTTTATCAAATTGCTCCAGGAACTTGGCTTTGACTTTCGCGTTGAGGCTCGTCTTGTCTTCATCCATCCCGAATTCACCCTCATGCAGGCTCCAAAAGAATATCCAATTGTTTACCCCACCCAAGTTAAAAATTATGTGCAAACCCTGAATTTCATCCCAGCAAGATTAACTAAATCCCATGAAATACTTGTACAGCAGCTGCTTTCTATGCACAAATCTGTGTCTTCCCATATGCGCATGCCTTTCTACGCATATGAGAATCTTATAAAGGGAATGCTTTGCAAATTATGTTTTTCACTTGAGACCTATGTTGATGGAAACTGGCTGGTATGCAGGAAATGCGGGCATAAAGAGCCATTAGAGGCTGCTGTAGTACGGAATGTTCAGGAATTACTGCTGTTATTTCCGGGTATGAAGATTACTACTAACGGGGTGCATGAGTGGTGTGGGATGGTCTTGTCTAAGAAAACGATTCGAAGGATCTTGTTGAAGTATTATAGGTCGGTTGGGAAGACAAAAGTTAGATATTTTCTAATTGAATAGGGGTTATTTTTAAGGTTCAGCTTTAACATTATTATGATAGAGCTGAGCCTTACTTTTTGGGAATTATGCTGATACTAACCATTCGCTCTTTTTCAAATTTCTTCTGGGAAAAATCAACCCTTTTTTTTTACCGTTGGACTTCTTTTGACTTCCTTCCGGGAAGAATTAACCCTTTATTTTTACCGCCAGACTCCTTTGGGTGTTCTCTCGGGTAGAATCAGCTCCTCATTTTTACCGCCAGACTCCTTTGGGTGTCCTCTCGGGAAGAATTAACCCTTTATTTTTACCGCCAGACTCCTTTGGGTGTCCTCTCGGGAAGAATCGACCCTTTTTTTTACCGTCAGACTCCTTTGGGTGTCCTCTCGGGAAGAATCGACCCTTTTTTTTTACCGTTGGACTTCTTTTGACTTCCTTCCGGGAAGAATTAACCCTTTATTTTTACCGCCAGACTCCTTTGGGTGTTCTCTCGGGTAGAATCAACCCTGTTTTTTTACCGTCAGACTCCTTTGGGTGTCCTCTCGGGTAGAATCGACCCTTTTTTTACCGTTGGACTTCTTTTGACTTCCTTCAGGGAAGAATTAACCCTTTTTTTTTACCGTCAGACTCCTTTGGGTGTTCTCTCGGGTAGAATCAGCTCCTCATTTTTACCGCCAGACTCCTTTAGGCTTCCTCTTGGGAAGAATCGACCCTTTATTTTTACCGTTGGACTTCTTTTGACTTCCTTCCGGGAAGAATTAACCCTTTTTTTTTACCGCCAGACTCCTTTAGGCTTCCTCTTGGGAAGAATCGACCCTTTATTTTTACCGCTGGACTTCTTTTGACTTCCTTCCGGGAAGAATTAACCCTTTTTTTTTACCGCCAGACTCCTTTTGACTTCCTCTTAGGTAGAATCAGCTCTTATTTTCTCCCAAATCCCCTTTATTAACCAATCCTGAGAAAGCCCCTTAAGTAGTTCCTCAAATATAAAAAAGCAGATACCTCAAGCATCTGCTTTTTTCATCAATTCACCCTTTATTTTGTCCAAGAGATAGGGAACCGAGTGAAAGGCGTAAATTCTTTCCTTCACTTGGCCGTTTTTTATCAACAGGAGGCAGGGGACACTTTCAATTTCAAATTTTTCAGCCAAGGCAGGGTAAAAATTAAGGTTCATCTTCCCCATTTCCAGCTCAACAATTTTTTCTACGACCTGCAGCATTTTTCCAGCAAGCTGGCAGGTCCCGCATAACGGGGTAAAGAAATACAATGCCCCTGTTCCGCCTTTTTCCATAAATAAAGATAAATCGTCTTGATTCCATTCATTCATAGTATTATCCCATTTCTAAAAACTCTGTGTGGACATCAATATTGGCACCAAGTAAGACGGTTGCCAGGTGTTGCACCGGTGCAGTCGCAACTTCGCGGTACATCCGGTCTATATATAAATGCTCAGCATTTGGAAATTCACGTTTAAACAGCTTTCGAAGCCTTTCTCCTGCTTCGTCGGCATCGACAAGGATATAGACATCCTTATCATCTAAGAATTCAATCCATTCATCTAATTTTGTATGGCTGATGGTCCCGTTGGTACAAATAATATCCACCGGTCCCTTCACAATCTTTTTAACCTTATTTTTATCTGATTTTCCTTCGACAATAAGAACTTTGTCAACATACGATTCATTCATCATCCATCACCTAAAAGAAGTGGTTTACTGTTAACATATTCTAATTCCTTGAAGATTGCTTATGCTCTGTATGTTAACAATATCATTATTGTCAATTAAAAAATAGTTTTTTGCTTACAACCTATTTTTTCCTATAGATGTCCATGATATAGTGGAAGTTTTTTCAAAATAAAAAGCACCCGAAAAAAGGGTGCCTCTAAAACAAAATAGGATTAGTCTTCTTGTGTCATTTGTTCATATTGTTCTGCAGTCATAAGTTTTTCTACTTCACTTGAGTTTGATACTTCCACAACAATCATCCAAGCTTTTTCGTAAGGTGATTCGTTCACAAATTCTGGGCTGTCATTTAACTCTTCATTTACTTCTACCACTTTTCCGCTGATAGGAGCGTAAAGTTCAGAAACAGTTTTTACAGATTCAACACTGCCGAATGGTTCGTTAACGGTTAATTCAGAGCCAACTTCAGGCAGTTCTACGAAAACGATATCCCCAAGTTCAGATTGTGCAAAGTGTGTGATTCCAACACGTACTTTTTCACCTTCCACTTTTACCCATTCGTGTTCTTCAGAGTAACGTAAATCCTTTGGTACTGTCATTGTCATTTCCCTCCATGTTTCATTCTAAAATCTATCATCGATTAAAATCGATTTCACTGAGTTTGGCGGCTTATTTCAGCCATATTTTTTCATAATCCTCTTCTTTAAAACCAACTGTGACATGTTCGCCATCGGTTAAAACCGGGCGTTTAATCAGCATGCCATCAGATGCCAGCAGGTCCAAAAGGTCAGATTCACTAGCTGTTTTGATTTTATCCTTGAGACCTAATTCACGGTACTTTTGTCCGCTGGTATTGAAGAATTTTTTCAATTCTAAACCACTATTTTTGTAAAGCTTGTCCAATTCCTCACGTGATGGTGGGTTATCGACAATATGTACGGCTTCATAAGAAATATTATGGGTATCCAGCCATTTCTTCGCATTTCGGCATGTTCCGCATTTTGGATACCAGTAAAAAGTCAGCGACATTGATTTCACGCCCCTTTTCAATAAAATAGTACCACATGATATTATCATATTCCTGTTTAAATTCCTAACAGGCAAATGAATTCCACCAGATACTTTCGACATGATTCGTAGAATTTCCTTCTTTTTTTTCAAAAAAATAAAAAGGACTTCCTTCACCAACGGAAGGAAGCCATTCATTCATTAAACTAGATAGCGCTCAGCAGCAATCACTACATCTGCAGCTTCACGTTTTTTCGCAATGACGTTGATTGGGGTATGACGTGTAAATTTGCGAAGGGAGGACAACATCATTCGAAGCGTGTCGCCCTGCTCCACCGCAACAAGCGTTTCTTTTGCAACGGCTTCAATATGATTGAATGCTTCTTGACAGAAGATTTGAGTGTAAAGAAGCTTCTGATGATTTTTCTTAATCCCTTCTTTTGCAAATGCTTTTTCCGTACGTAAAACAACAGATTCCATTGCATAAACGTCTGAAATAATATCTGCAATATTGGCCAGCACTTCTTGCTCTCTTTCAAGTGCTTTGCCATATTTCTGTGCTGCCAGGCCTGCAGCAAGCAGCGCAATTTTCTTCGCATTTCGAACAAGATATTTTTCCTGGGCAAGCGGTGCATCACCTGGTTCTTCCGGCATCAGCATCATTAACTCCTCTTGCAGCTGAAGCGCCTTTTGGAATAACGGAAGTTCGCCCTTCATTGCTTTTTTTACAAGCGTGCCCGGAACAAGCAGCCGGTTAATTTCGTTCGTTCCTTCAAAAATACGGTTGATACGGGAATCGCGGTATGCTCTTTCAATTGGATACTCCTGCATAAATCCGTAGCCGCCGTGGATTTGCACACCTTCGTCCACTACATAATCAAGAACTTCACTAGCGAAAAATTTATTTAATGAACATTCAATAGCATATTCAGAAACAGCCTTCGCAATCTTTTTGATATCCTTAGCATCCTCCAAAGAAAGCAGGCCTTGGTTGTTTTCATACAATCCGACCGTGCGGTACACAGAGCTTTCTGCTGCATAAATTTTCGAAGCCATTGTCCCGAATTTTTCTTTTGTCAAATTGAACTGTGAAATAGGTGTTTTAAACTGCTGGCGTCCATTCGCATATTTCACAGTCATTTCCATAGCATTTTTAGCACCGCCTACAGCTCCGACAGCAAGCTTATAGCGCCCGATATTGAGAATATTAAAGGCAATCACATGGCCTCTGCCAAATTCACCTAATAGGTTTTCAACTGGAACAGGGACATCTTCTAAAATAAGTGTACGAGTAGATGAACTCTTGATTCCCATTTTCTTTTCTTCTGCTCCGGTAGAAACCCCTGGGAATTCCCTTTCCACAATAAAGGCGGTGAAGTGCTCGCCATCCACCTTTGCATAAACAACGAAAACATCGGCAAAACCGGCATTGGTGATCCATTGCTTTTCACCATTTAAAATATAGTGAGTGCCTGCCTCATTCAATTTGGCCGTGGTCCTCGCGCCTAGGGCATCAGATCCTGAGCCAGGCTCTGTTAACGCATAAGCAGCCAGTTTTTCCCCAGAAGCAAGGGCAGGCAGATATTTTTTCTTTTGATTTTCATTACCGAATAAAACAATCGGCAGAGACCCAATCCCAACGTGGGCACCATGGGATAAGGAGAATCCCCCTGCCTTTGCCATTTTTTCAGTTAATAAGGATGAAGTGATTTTGTCTAACCCTAATCCTTCATACTCTTCCGGCACATCTGCTGCTAAAAGTCCAAGTCCGCCCGCTTTTTTTAATAATTTTACAGTGCGGTCAAATTCGTGTTTTTCTAAATATTCAACTTGTGGAAGTACTTCTTTTTCAATAAAATCTTCAGCTGTTTTAGCAATCATTAAATGTTCTTCCGTAAAATCCTCTGGTGTAAGTACTTGTTCATATGAAATATCTTCAATTAAAAAGCTTCCGCCTTTTACCATTTTTTTTGTCTCAGTCATAAATGTTTCCTCCTAAACTTGTTTTTCAAGAGGGCCTGATTTTTTTTGCCCCAAAGATCCTTTATAGCAATTCAAATACCCCGGCTGCCCCCATACCGCCGCCAATACACATGGTCACAACACCAAATTGTTCGTTTCTGCGTTTCAATTCATGAATCAATGATAAAGTCAGCTTTGCTCCTGTACAGCCAAGCGGGTGACCAAGGGCAATAGCACCTCCATTGACGTTTACTTTTTCTTCATCAAGGCCCAGTTCACGAATGACTTGAATCGATTGGGAGGCAAATGCTTCATTTAATTCAAATAGATTAATATCAGATAATTCAAGTCCTGCAAGCTCCAATGCCTTTGGTACAGCAACAACCGGGCCAATCCCCATAATTTCCGGCGGTACTCCGCCGACAGCAAAGGATCTGAATTTGGCTAATGGTTTAAGTCCAAGCGCCTCTGCTTTTTCACGGTCCATTACCATTACGGCAGCCGCTCCGTCACTTGTTTGCGATGAGTTTCCTGCTGTTACGGTTCCCGTTACCGAAAAGGCCGGACGAAGTTTTGCCAGAGTTTCCAGGTTTGTATCCGGGCGGACACCTTCGTCTTGTGCAAATTGAATCGTTTTTTCTACCAGCTTATTGTCTTTCCCGACAGAACGCAGCATTACATCCACTGGTACAATTTCATCGGTGAATTTTCCTGCTTGTATAGCCTGAAATGCCCGCTTGTGGCTTCGTACGGCAAAGGCGTCTTGTTCTTCGCGGGTAATGCCGTATTTTTTTGCTACCTCTTCTGCTGTATGACCCATTCCCATATAATATTGCGGGGCAGATTCTACCAACTTTGCATTCGGCCGTAGAACATGACCTGTCATCGGCAGCATACTCATTGACTCGACTCCGCCGGCGATGACAGTATCCGTTTGCCCCAGCATGATGGATTGTGCTGCATATGCGATTGTCTGTAAACCTGATGAACAATATCGGTTTACTGTCAGGGCAGGAACTGTATGCGGAAGCCCTGCCAATGCGCCAATATTTCTTGCGACGTTTAATCCCTGCTCAGCTTCAGGAGTTGCACAGCCAATTATTAAATCATCAATATTTCCTTCATAATTTCCGGCACGCTTCACTGTTTCTTTTACTGCCAATGCTCCCAGGTCGTCAGGACGAACATGGGCAAGCGTTCCTTTCTTTGCCTTACCTACCGGTGTTCTGGCCCCGGCTACAATTACCGCTTCTCTCATGCATGTTCCCTCTCTTTCTTTCAAGTTATAAAGTAAAACTTCATTCATTGGGTTTTTTCCATCCCCAAATGATTGTTTATCGAACCACTCGGGCTTTTACGTGCAGTTATCCCCCGCTTTTACTTCCTGCTTGCGATAACCCTAGAAGCGGGGATCATAAGCCCGTTAAAGCGGGATAAAAATACGAATCTATTATTTAGAAAAGCGCAAGCGCCTGGGTCAGACCCGACAAGCACAAAACGAGCCGGTAAGAAATAAAGCTCTTTAACCTTCTTGACGGATTGACTTGTGGCCTCGAGCTGCTTAAAGCTATCGCTTTGCGTAAGATACTCGAGAAGTTTATTCTGAGATGAATACTGGCTAGGCGCTGGAGCTGGACAATTTTCAAAGTCGAAAACATATTATTCTGATATTATTGAAGAGGACATCTCCTTACTTTAATTTCTTAACGGCTTGCCTTTCAGGAGCATGTGCTGCATACGCTGCTGTGTTTTTTGCTCTTGAATCAGGCTTAAGAAGGCCTCTCTTTCCAAATCCAATAAATATTGCTCATCTACTTCGGTTCCAAATGGCAGGCTGCCGCCGGAAATGACGTAAGCAATTTTCTTGGCAATTTTTAAATCATGTTCTGAAATATAGCCAGATAAGCGCATTGCCTCTGCACCGAGTAAAAGGGTCGCATAACCTGACTCTCCAGTAACCGGAACCTTTCTCCGTACTTTTGGTTTGTAGCCGTTTTCGTGTAACCTAATTACAGCCTGTTTAGCATCATAAAGCTGATGGTCACTATTCACGCTGATTCCGTCAGATTTACTTAAAAAGCCATTATCACGTGCTTCCTCTGCTGATGTTGAGACTTTTGCCATGGCAATCGTTTCAAATACTTTATTAGCCACTTGCTGCAGATCGAATTGAACGCCTCTTGGCATATTATCTAAGTGCTTCATATAAAGCTCCTTGTTTCCGCCGCCGCCTGGAAGCAGGCCGACACCGGTTTCAACAAGGCCCATAAACGTTTCAGATGCTGCTTGAATATGTGCAGCTGGCAGACAAACTTCTGCACCTCCGCCAAGAGTCATGGAAAATGGTGCAGCAACAACCGGCTTGATACTGTATTTGACTTTCAGCATGGCACTGTGAAGCTGGCGGACAAGCAGATCCAGTTCAAAAACATCATCATCCTGTACGGCCATTAACATCATCGCAAGGTTTGCGCCGACACAGAAATTTTTCCCCTGGTTTCCAATGACAAGGCCCTTATAGTTTTTCTCTACTTCATCAACTGCGAAGTTGATCATTTGAATAATATCAGGACCAATGGCATTATTTTGGGAATGAAATTCGAGGAGTGCCACACCGTCGCCGATATCAATCAGGCTTGCACCACTGTTCTTTTTAATCACACCTTTTTGTTTCTTTACTCTGTTAAGGTCAATAACCTTTGGATTAAAATCTACAGGCTGGTATTCACCTTTGTGATAGAAATAAAGCTGTCCGTTTTCTTCCTTATAGAATGAACCATTGCCTTTGCCCAGCATTTCTGTGACCCAGGCAGGAACCTCCATTCCGGATTCTTTCATTTTCTTTACAGACTTTTCTACACCGATCGCATCCCATGTTTCAAATGGGCCCATCTCCCAGCCAAATCCCCATTTCATGGCCCGGTCAATGGCAACAATATCATCCGCAATCTCACCCAAAAGCTGGGCAGAGTATACAAATGATTTTGTAAAAGTGTTCCATAAGAATTGACCAGCACGGTCATTTGCATAAACAAGCGCTTTCAATTTATTGACAGTTCCCTTTTCCTGTTTTGCAAGTTCGATAGCAGGTGTTGAAAGCTTTTTACGCGGGCCATATTCCAATGTATTTGGATCAAGTTCAAGGATTTCTTTGCCTTTTTTTAAGAAGAAGCCTTGACCGGACTTACTTCCCAGCCACCCGTTTTCAATCATTTTCTTTAAAAATGCCGGTACGGCGAATATCTCTTTTTCTTCGCCCTCCACCTTTTCATATACATTGCCGGCCACATGATAAAATGTGTCCAATCCAACCACATCCAGCGTGCGGAAGGTTGCACTTTTAGCTCGGCCAATCAGCGGTCCCGTGATAGAGTCAATTTCACCGACACTTAAACCGGACTGCAGCATTTCCTGTACAGTCACTAAAAGGCCGTAGGTCCCAATACGGTTAGCGATAAAGTTGGGAGTATCTTTTGCAGCCACAACCCCTTTTCCGAGAACATCTTCACCAAAGGTTTTCATGAAGGAGAGCACCTCTGGGTCTGTATGTTGTGTGGGAATCACTTCTAATAATTTCAAGTAGCGCGGCGGGTTAAAAAAGTGTGTACCCAAGAAATGTTTTTTGAAATCGTCCGAACGTCCCTCTGCCATTGCTTCTACCGAAATGCCGGATGTATTTGAACTGATAATACTTCCTGGTTTACGGAAATGATCTACTTTTTCAAACACCTGTTTTTTCACATTCAGGTTTTCAACCACTACTTCTATGACCCAGTCCACATCTTTTAATTTGACTAAATCATCTTCAAGGTTGCCTGGTTCAATTAAGTCAAGATTCCTTGTCACTGTCAGCGGAGCCGGTTTTTGCTTTAACAGTTTTTGAACAGCCGCAGTACTGATACGGTTTCGTACTTGTTTATCTTCTAATGTAAGTCCTTTTAATTCTTCTTCTTTTGTTAATGTATTTGGCATAATATCTAATAACAAGGTAGGAATTCCGATATTTGCCAGGTGTGCTGCAATTCCGGATCCCATTACCCCAGATCCTAATACAGCCGCTTTTTTTATCAATTGGTTCAACATTGTCTCCCCCTTTACGAACTTTGAATGAACACTCATTCATTTTTTGCTCAAAAAAATTTACCCTTGAATGAGTTCCGTTATCTTTACTATAAAATATTTTGAAAAATTTCGCAATCAGTAAAAGTGGAAAATTTAAATTTTTTTGAATAATAAATCCTCACTTTTGCTGAAGATAATTTTAGCGTCAAAGGGCAACCTAAAGCTGAGGTGATGAAAATGGCAAGAATGAAGAAGGACCCTTCTAAAGCAGGGGTCAGTGCAGCCAGTGTCAAAGGCAATGCCGGTCCCGGCCGTGAAGCAAGCGGGATTGACAAACAAAACAGCCAGAACAGCCAATACAAAAAAGATTAAACAACTTAGGCACCATTCCTGCAAATGGTGCCTTTCGATTTCAAATTATTATTTTTTCGTCGATTTCCGATGCTGTTCGTTAAGATCCTTAATTTCTTGGATAATCTCCTTCATTTCCGCCCGTGCATTGGGATACAAGGCACTCCAATGGGAAATGAGCGGCGGCATGGATTTCGCAATATGGGTATACATGGCCCATGCCTTCACTTTTTCTTTCGTTTCCTCATTCGTTTCCCCTACTAAAAGCTCGCTATATTTTTCAAGCAAAGCATCAAGCTGCTGAACAAATTCTTTCTCCATGTGTGTATTTTCCCTCCTTGAAAATTTATCCCGCCGTAACGGGCAGTAAAGCTCCTGCTTATTGAAGTTTAACTTTATTCACAGAACGAAATCAGCGCTGTTTTTAGTATATCAATAATTAGAGAAATGTTGTTTATGAAAGGGGAAAACGGTCAAATATATCCAATCTTATAAGCTATACTTTTATTTTACTTATTAGAAAATAGAATCTTTTCTAAAAAAATAATAGACACTATCAGAATTGTTAGGTTATAATTTTTGTTATATAACAAATCATAGTTACTTCACCTTTATTTATAACAGTTGACAGATGACCGGTGTTTTTATCCAATTTACAAGATTCTTAATATTGCAAAAGCACTGCTAATATTTTAATATATTATTAGAATATTTTGCTTTTTGCCTAATATAGGCGGTTTTACCTATAAAAAGATAAGGGATGGTGGAATGAATGGCAGATTTTCTAGAATGGTTAGGCGGTGTTGTGTGGGGGCCTCCAACATTAATCCTCATTGTGGGAACCGGGCTTTTGCTTACATTACGGCTGGGCTTTTATCAATTCTCTAGTTTGCCTTATGCTTTAAAGCTTGCTTTCTCGAAAAAGGATCAAGATCACACCTCTGATGGTGATATCTCACACTTTCAGGCATTAATGACAGCACTCGCTGCAACGATTGGTACCGGTAATATTGCTGGTGTTGCTACCGCTGTTGTGCTGGGAGGACCTGGTGCCGTATTATGGATGTGGATTACAGCACTTGTTGGTATGGCAACCAAATATTCAGAAGCCATTTTAGCAGTTAAATACCGGATTGTAGGAAAAAATGGCCAAATGGCCGGCGGTCCGATGTATTACATTGAAAAAGGATTAGGATGGAAATGGCTTGCAGTCCTGTTTGCCCTTTTTGGTTCCGTTGCCGCATTTGGAATCGGCAGCTCTGTTCAATCCAATTCAGTTGCCGATGCAGTTAAAACCAGCTTTGGATTAAATCCTTGGATAACAGGAGTTATTTTAACTGTCTTTACGGCTCTCGTCATTTTAGGCGGAATTCAAAGTATTGGAAGAGTAACTTCTTATTTTGTACCAGTTATGGCCATTTTTTATGTATTAGGCGGACTTGCTATTATTTTTATGAATCTTGATCTTGTTCCACATGCAGTAGGATTGATTTTTTCAGATGCATTTTCAGGCCAGGCTGTAGCCGGCGGTGCAATTGGTTCCGTAATCCGTTACGGAGTGGCACGCGGGGTATTCTCGAACGAAGCAGGAATGGGTTCTGCTCCGATTGCGGCAGCTGCTGCTAAGACCGATCATCCGGGACGCCAAGCACTTATTTCCATGACCGGAACATTCCTTGATACCATTGTTGTTTGTTCTATCACCGGTATCACGCTTGTCATGGGCGGTATGTATATGGACGGGCCGACTGGAGCTGCATTGACAACACAAACTTTCGATGCTCTGCTTCCAGGAGGCGGCTGGATCGTTACAATCGGCATTATCCTTTTTGCCTACTCGACTGTGTTAGGATGGGCTTATTACGGGGAAAAATGTTTTGAATACTTGTTTGGTACTAAATCCATTACCATCTACCGTGTGATTTATGTTGCTACTGTTTTACTTGGTGCAGGCATGAATTTAGGTATGGTTTGGACCATTGCCGATATCTTTAATGCCTTAATGGCCATTCCGAACTTAATCGGACTTGTCTTCCTGTCAGGTATTGTTGTAGCTGAAACAAGATCATTTAAACAGCTGCGGGCACAGGAAAAATTACAGCAAAAGAATCAAGGAGTAAACGTCTAAAGTAAAAAGAGCAGGATCTGCATCCTGCTCTTTTTGTCGTCTTTAAGAATCGGTGGAAAACATATATTTCTTATAATGATAACGGATCGAAAAAATTAACCCAACTGCCAGCATATTTCCCATTAAAGCACTGCCTCCATAGCTGATAAATGGAAGCGGAATACCGGTAATCGGCAGCACGCCGATGGTCATGCCGATATTTTGAAATACGTGGAACGTAATCATGCTGATAACCCCGACACATATATAAGTGTAAAATGGATTCTTTGTTTCCATTCCAACCTTAGTAATATGGTAAATTAACAAGAAAAACAAACTTATGAGGACACTTGCACCAATAAAACCATATTCCTCACCGACAACGCTGAAAATAAAGTCTGTCTGGCTTTCCGGTAAATACACTTCGCGGTTCCCGATCCCTTTTCCGTTCGTTTGTCCTGAACCAATTGCCAGCATCGATTTAATCAGCTGATATCCTGCTGAACTTTGATAATTATAGGGGTCAAGCCAAGAATAAATACGGCCAAATTGATATTGCTTTACCCCGAGGTATTTTTCCAAAATGTCCGGCTTCCATAGCACAAAATAAAAAATGGTCCCAATCAATAGGGTTGCTGCAGAAAACATGGGGACAAGCATCTTCCATGTAATCCCCGAAATAAAAATCATTCCTAGTAAAATCGCTAAAAAAACAAGTCCAGTTCCCAAGTCCTCTTTAATGATTAGGCCAAGCGGCACCATAGTCACCATTCCCAGCTTTATTAACAGCCAAAAATCGGTTTGCAGCGTCTTTATCACGTTTTTTTGATGATGATCATCAATTACGCGGGCTAACGCAAGAATCAAGAATATTTTCATAAACTCTGAAGGCTGAATCGTTCCTATTCCAGGAAGCTGAAACCAGTTTTTAGAACCATTGATTCTTGGAGCAATACTTTCCGGTGCAATAATTAATAGAATCAAAACGACAACGCCAAATCCGTAGGCATACCATGTCAGCTTACGCAATTGGTCGGAGTCAAACCGCATCACCACACTGATGATAATACTGCCGACCACATACCAGGCAATTTGCATCACTAAAAAGTTCCGATCATACTGCCCGCTTTGCTGGGCACTATAAATCGCCGCACAGCTGGCCAGAAACAGAAGCATTAGTATAAGAACAAGACTATAGTCCAGATTCGAAGTTGAATTTTTATTGGAAGTCATGATGGTCTCCACCTTGATAATAAAACTTGTACATTCCTACATTATATTTTTAAAAAGGGGAAATCACAACTTCTAAATAACGTCTGACTATATTTACTATTGCCATTTACCCCATGGATTCCCTTTTCTAAGCCGTTTGAGGTACATTAAAATAGATACGTTCAATTTCCCCTGCCATCCATTCCAGATTGCTGGGCACCTGCGGCAAACCATAGCCGATAAACAAAGGAGTCGTCACAAAGCGCGGCACCACTTTAGCGAATATTTTTCTATCAATATGATAAAAAAAGACATTATAACTATTAGCCTTAAACGGAAAGTGATTCAGAATGTAATGCACAGCGATTTGCAAATACTCCGAGAATCTTTTTTGATAACATGAATCGGACATCTCCATATTAAATTCGTAAAAGCCGACACGGGGTTTTGTTGATAATGTAAAACGAGTGCCGTCTTCCTCTTCTGCAATGACAATTCCTTCAAACATTTCCGGGAAAACTTTTTGCTTATAGTCAATCTCATGAAAGCCAATGATTTGCATATGTGGATGAGATAATGACCCTCCAGATAATGGTCCATGATTCTTAAAGAAAATAACTGAACGGTAAGCGCCCGATTCTTCCATCTCAAGCCAATGCTTGATCCCAAACTGAATTAATTTGTGCAGATATTCCTTTGAATAAGTCGAAAGGTCCCCATGACAATCGTCTGTTTCGATTAACACGGTTTGATAAGCATTCTCCAAAACTGGATATTTATTTTTCAAGAGAATAATAGGTTCTTCCACATCAATGATATTCGTAAGTTCGTTCCTGGCACAAAAAGGACAGGCCGTTGTTTTGTTACGAATATTTTCAGGCTTTTGTACACCAATTGACGTATTAAAGTGAAGATGTTTTGTTTCCACCATGCTTATCTCCCTTCGAATGATTATGATTCTATTTTATGGGAGAAAGCGGTTCGATTGCACACATTTTGATTTGTTATTTTCATAGCCTGTTAGTTTTTTGCATATCAATATGGTACAGGCTAAAACTTCATGGAAATGAGAGGGACGATATGTTAACAAAACTTGAGGCACTTATTCTTGGAATTATTCAAGGCTTAACAGAGTTTTTACCCATATCCAGTACGGGGCATTTATATTTAGGAAGAAATTTATTTGGTTTGCAGGAAGCAGGACTTCTGCTCGATACCATGCTCCATGTCGGCACATTAATCGCTGTATTTATCTTTTATAAGGACGAGTTTCTGAAAATCATTCGAAACCCCTTTAGTAAATTAACCTTTTTATTAATTGTCGGCACAATTCCTGCTGTTATTATTGGGCTTGGTTTTAAAGACTACATTGAAGATATTTCAAAAACCGGGGTGACAATCGGATGGGAGTTTCTGCTGACAGGTTTATTCCTTTGGATGGCGGATTCCGCCAAAAACGGTTATAAACGGATGGACGACATCACCTATAGAGATGCCTTTATAATCGGCTCGTTTCAGGCCGTGGCCATTCTACCTGCCATTTCCCGTTCCGGCATGACGATTGTGGCTGCACTTTGGCGTAAATTGGACCGTGAAACCGCCGCATATTTTTCATTTTTATTATCCACACCTGCCATTGCTGGTGCAGTTGTCTTACAAACGAAGGATTTAATCAGCGGCGGCGGGGAGCAAATCTCATTATCGGCTCTCCTGGTCGGAATCGCTTCCTCTGCTTTTTTTGGCTATGTTGCGGTCAAATGGATGATTCGCTTTTTGAAAAAGCACTCATTAAAACCGTTTGCCATCTACGTGTGGGTATTGGGGCTTGTTGTGCTGGCGTTTCAGTTCACAGGAAAATTGTAATGGCTAAGAGGTACCCCCCATCCTCAGTTAACGAACAAAGAAGCTTAAAGTCCTCCCCTCTTTAAAGTTGATTTAACCACTGCGGCAACATACAATATGATAAGAAACTTTACATAAACTCTGCGATAGGGGGAGCTGTCATGAAATATGCCATTGTGACCGGGGCTTCCAAAGGTTTAGGGGAAGCTATAGCCAAACGTTTAATCAATGAGCAAATTGCCATTGTATCTGTTTCTCGTACGGAAAATGAGGACCTTAAAAAACTGGCACAAGAAAAGAAAACTTTCTACCATCACTTTTCCTGCAACCTTTCTTTAGAAAAAGAAGTGGAGGAAGTGTTCATGTTTATCAATCATTATATTTTTGAAAAAGAACCGGAAGAAATATTACTGTTTAATAATGCCGGTATAATTGAACCAATTGAAAATGTCGGGAATCTAGATTTAACCCCAATGGTTCGCAATATAAAAGTCAATTTAGTGGCACCCATACTGATTACAAATCTACTTTTTAAAGAGGCACATCTTGCCAGTACGCCTATTCAGGTCATTAATATTACGTCTGGAGCAGCCAATCGTCCAATTGAAGGGTGGAGTGTTTATTGCAGTTCTAAGTCTGCACTTAATATGTTTACAAAAACGGCGGCTATTGAGCAGAAGGAAAAGAAGACGAAAAATAAAATAATCGCCTTCAATCCCGGTGTGATGGATACAAAGATGCATGAAACTGTCAGGACCGCTTTCAAGGATGCGTTTAAAGAAATTGACAAAGATAAAGAATATAAGAAAAAAACAAGAATCGTACAGGTAGAAGATGCCGCAAACTATCTTATTGACTTAGTTCTAAGCGGTAATCTAGAAAACGGTAAAGTGTACCATATGAAAGAACAATAATTATGTATAAAAAATAGAAAACACTGCAGTTTGAAATTTCAGCTGCAGTGTTTTTCATCTACAAACATATACTACGCATGGATTTGCTGACCAGAAACACTAAGGAGTGCCTCATGAATCGCTTCTGATAGGGTTGGATGAGCGGCAATAAAGCTCTCCATCGATTCAGCAGTCATTTCGGCCTGCATCATAATGGCCCCTTGCCCAATTAATTCCGTTGCATGTGGACCAACAATAGTGATACCCACAATTTCATTAAACTGCGGCTCCACAATCACCTTTACCTTTCCAGCCGCTTCCCCGCTGATTAATGCTTTTCCATTGGCCGCAAACGAGAATTGTCCCGTCCTAATATCGCCATACCTTTCCTTGGCCTGTTTTTCATTTAATCCTACACTGGCAACTTCGGGATAAGTATAAATACAGCGGGGAACCACTTGCAAGTTTGCCATTTCCCTCCCTCCACATGCATTTCTTGCTGCTGTCCGGCCTTCATGAAAACCGACGTGTGCCAATTGTATACCACCAATTACATCACCGCAGGCATAAATTCCCGGAATGTTGGTCTGCATGTATTCATCTACATGAATTCCCTTCCTTTCATCGAAAGAGACACCTATTTTCTCTAAATTCATCCCTGCCACACTTGGCTTTCGGCCAATTGCAACAAGGATTTTGTCAGGCTTAAGTTCTTTTAATCCTTCTTTTTTCGTTTCAATCATTGCTTCCCTGTCTCCCTTATCAATTCGTGATAAGCTTGAACCACAATAGATTGACACACCTGATTTTTTCAAAGCCCTTTCTAAAAAGGACACAACATCAGGATCTTCACCTGGAAGCAGATGATCCTCCATTTCCACAATTGTCACTTTTGATCCCATTCGACTGTAAATACTGGCAAATTCACAACCAATGACTCCTCCTCCTATAATAAGTAAAGAAGATGGAATTTCAGACAACGTCATTGCCTGCCTGCTGTCAATGACCCAATCATCAAATGGGGCAAAAGGAAGACTCGCTGATTCTGACCCCGTGGCAATAATGACTTTGTCCGTTTGAATTTCTTCTACTCCCGCTGTCGTTTTAACTTGTATTCGCTGACTGGATATAAATTCAGCTTCACCAGTGATTACCTGAATCTTGTTCTTTTTCATTAAAAAGTGAATGCCTTGAACAAGTTTTTCTGTAATACTATTTTTATAGCGCTGCACCTGGGGCCAATCGATTTCGGCTACATCGTCTTTGACTCTTATGCCAAAATGATAGGCATTCTTGACCTGTTCGAATCTAGCAGCACTTTCCAGAAGTGCTTTCGTTGGCATACATCCTTCGTTTAAGCAAGTGCCTCCTAGGTTCTTTCGTTCGATAAGGATTACATTGCTTCCCTGCTGTGCCGCTGTAATCGCGGCAACGTATCCTGCAGGACCTCCACCTATTACTGTAACTGTATTCATCATCTATCCTCCGGTGTTATATAAATATTTTATATAGAAAGAGCTGCTTTAAATCCCGCATGCACGGCTCGGCCGATTACGCTTGGTAATTCATGATTTACTTAATGAGCAAGCATTTTGGAAGTTTTTTATGAAAAAGGAACAACTGAACTGGTCTAGATTTGTATTCATCTTAGTTTTGTGACAATTCAAAGTCTAATTCTTTATACTTCCGAGGATACTGGTTTATTAAATGCTGCCTTTTTCCCATGTATGACATAGTATAAAAACGCACAAAACAGAACAATAATCCCTAAAGTAAAATACATATTTCGATAACCTATGACTGGAATAAGATAGCCAAGAAGAAAAGGGCCAATTCCCACCCCAACATCATGACAGATAAAAAATGTTGAAACCGCCAGTCCTATTCGATGACTTGGGGTCTTTTTTATTGCCACTGCCTGTAAAGATGACTGCAAATTCCCAAATCCAAGCCCAATAAATGCGCCGCCAATTAGTAAAGTAAGGCCGTGCCCTGCTTGACTCAAAAAAAACAAGCCGGCTGAAAAAAGAATAAAAGCAGGGTACATGACAATGTTATCTCCTCTTGAATCCAGTACTCTGCCTGTGACAGGGCGGGAAAGTAGAACGATAACAGAATAAACAATAAAGAAGAAGCTTGCTGCAGTCATTAGATTGATTTCCATGGAATAGGCCGCTAAAAATGTGAGAATACCAGAGTAAGATAAGGCTAAAATCCCCATTAATAACGCAATCGGGAGTGCCTTTCCTTCAAAGAAATCCTTAAAATGAAATCCCTTCATTTCATCAAGTTGTTCACTTGTGATATTTCCTTTTGGTATTGAAGTAAAACAAGATAAAACAACACTGATTGCCGTCATTATGGTACAAACGATAAATATCGTTTGCATATTTGCTATTTGATTAATCAATACACCCAGAAAGGGACCAATCGCTGTTCCTAGAATAAAATTTAATGTATAAAAACTGATTCCTTCGCCACGTCGTTCATCTGGTATTAGGTCCATAACAGTTGTTTGCATAACCGCAAGCGCTATCCCCATTACTGCACCGTGAATAAACCGGATGATTATTAAGATATTTAAATTGTCTACTGGAAAGTAAAGCAGCGTTGCGAAAAAGGTCAAAAAAACACCAATATAAAAAAGTTTTCTTCGACCTATAATTTCAAGATATTTTCCGATAATGAGACGGGATATAAGGATACCAATAACATAAATACTTGCCGCAAGCCCTGCTTTACTTTCTGCGGCATTGAAGTTCTCAATCACATATGGCGTTATAGTAGTCAGGATTAAAAAATACATGACACTTATAAAAAAAGATGTCAGTGTAATCAATATAAAATCTTTTGTCCATAATCGTTGTTTAGAAATACTCATTTCAAACTCTCCATTCGCTTCCTTTTTTAACTAGCATAAAAACACTAAGATTCGATGACGGAGATGGTGATGCTTTATTGCTTTTACCTGAAACAATAAAACACTAAGTAAAAAAGGATAAATACGAATGTTAGCAAATCTATAAATATATCGTTTTATCAATTTCTCAACTAATCTTTTCATCGTGCTCTTTTATACTAACCTCTTATTCATTCTTTAGCGTGCTAAGTATCCGCCATCTACTGGAATAATTGTTCCAGTAATATAATTGGATGCTTGTGAGGAAAGGAAGACCACAATACCTTCTAAATCTTCAGGGGTGCCCCATCTGCCGGCAGGAATACGTGAAGTAAGTTCTGAAAATCGTTCTTTTTCATTGGATAACGATTTTGTCATTTCTGTCTCCATACATCCCGGGGCTATTGCATTCACTTGGACGCCGTATCTTGCCCATTCATTCGATAATGATTTCGTCATTTGCGCTACGGCACCCTTGCTGGCAGAATAGGCTGTTCCATTAATATGTCCTATAAAACTAGTTAAGGAACAAATGTTAATAATTTTTCCACTCCCTTGTTTGGCCATCATTCCACCAGCAAACTTACAAAATTCAAATACTGCCGTTACATTAATTTCAAACGTTCGATTCCAGGATTCAATAGGATATTCAACACTTGGGCCTTTATCATTAATGCCCGCTGCATTGACTAAAATATCTAGTTCTCCGCCCAGTAATTTGACAGCATCTTGAAATAATCGATGACGATCCTCACGATTGGATAAATCCCCCGTCAATGCATGTACCTTTGCTTGGCTGGCTGTAAATTCTTGTTTTGTTTTTTCGACCTCATTAGAAATATCGATTAAAACTACTTCAGCTCCAGCCTTATGTAACCCATAGGCCATCCCCCTGCCAAGGCCGCGGCGGCCGCCGGTGACAATTGCCTTTTTTCCTTCTAATCCAAACATAATAGAACCTCACTTTTTAAAATTTTAATCAGTCATCATAAATTCTCATTTGCCAAAAAGAAATAATAGGATAACCTATTATTCAGGTATTTCTTCTTCTTTCCTATAGGGCCTTGTACCGTCCCATCCCTCCGCAGCTTTAGCAATTCTTTTATATAAATCTGTGATCAAAACATTCTTTTCATATACCTCCGTCATGGCACCAGTTATTGTTCTTGTATCGAACATAGCTACCCTCATACCACTTTTCGCCGTACACTCCCATATAACTGAAAATCCTAAGTTCTCCATCCGCTCAACTTCTTGATCAAAATGATTTGCCGTATAAGAAATATGATGGAACTTCCCAAATCCTTCTTTGATCGTGTTCATTTCCTTCATTCCTGCCGGACTATCACAGTGTTGTAACCACAGTTCAATCTGGATCGGTCCCCACTGTCCTAATGCATGGGAATGATCAAGGGAAGCAGCCTCACCTTTGTAAATTAATTCATCTACAGGGCGGTGCATCCGCTCGAAAAATGGTCCCGCACCGAAAACAGCCGCCCATTGCTTGGCTGCTTCCTCCAAATTATTGACGGCATAGCACAACTGTTGAATAGAACCATTATGGAAAGGATTGGGAAACAGTTTACCATTCCTCATAGAATGTACCCTCCTTTCATCCGCTTTTTGATTTTTTTATTCAGGGGAAACTAAAATTTTGCATTCATCTTTACTGGAAGATAATTTATTAAAACCCTGTTCTACTATATCTTTTAGACTGATTTTGCTTGTAATAATTGGATTTATATTAATAGATCCTTTTTCCATTAAAGAAATAACTTGCGGGAAGATGTTCTTATAAGCCCTTGAGGTATTAATTTTGCGTTCACCCAGCCTTTGTATTTCTATGTTATAGGCGACAGGTTTTGTAAAAACACTAATAATCATCAGCTCTCCACCCGGTATTAAACTACTAAGCCCTGCATGAAAAGTAGCTTCAACACCTGCTGCATCAAAGGAAACATCAACCCCTCCATTTGATAGTTCGCGAATCCTTTTAACGGCATCTTCCTTTTGTGGATTAATGACATAATCCGCGCCCATTTCCAGTGCTAACTGTTGGCGCTTTTCTTCTATTTCTACTACTATTATTTGACTGGCACCTGCCGCTTTTGCACACTGTGTCACGAGCAGCCCAATGGGTCCTCCCCCAAAAACAGCTGCCTTATCCCCAATTTTTAATGCACTTGATTTTACTGCCTGCATAGCTACTGCAGCTGGTTCTACAAGTGCAGCTAATTCATAGCTCATATTTTCAGGAAGAGGAACTAGATTTTTTTCCTTTACAAGAATATATTCCGCGAATCCCCCCGGATGATGAAGGCCATAGGATTGAAGGTGTTCACATGTGTTGTAATTCCCCTTTCGACAGCTGCTGCATTCATTACAGGTTATGATTGGTTCAATAACAACCCGGTCCCCAACCTTGTAATTTGACACACTTTCTCCAATGTTGACAATTTCACCGGTAATTTCATGGCCCAAGATCATTGGTACTTTAGAGAATCCTTGTTTATGATATTCATGTAAATCTGTCCCGCAAATACCTGTGTATTTAACCTTAACCAAAACAGTACCGGGCTGTACTTCAGGTACCGCCACCTCTTCTAGCTTTATATTATTCGTACCGTAATAAACCATTGCCTTCATTAATAACCCCTCCTATGAAAGGATGAAAAAATTTTTCCAGATTTGTCATCAACCATTATCCTGTACCTCATTGCGGTAATAGACTGCGATCGAGATATTCTTTTGCCGTTTGTAAACAGTTACGGGCAAACTTTTCTACTCCCAATTCCTTGATCCGTTTTACATTTGGTATTTCAATAGCATACGGAATTTCCGGCATTTTCGATAGAATCGATGCGAGATCAATTCCCCCTTCGCCGACATATAAACGCTCTTTCGTTGCTGTATAGATGAGTTCTTCTTGTGTGGCAGGAATCTTAGCAGGGGCATCACAAAGTTGTGCATAATGAAGCCATTCTTTAGGTACATTTTCCAGCTCATTAGGATGAATTCTAGAACGATGGAAGTGAAGGGGATCGATTAAAATACCTCCATTATCACAGCCAGCAGATTTAACAATATCAATTGCTCCTTTAAGTGTTGAAACATTAAACCATGTGACAAATTCAAGATCAATGGTTAACCCAAACGGTTTTGCTAATTCACAAAGTTCTGAGTAGCATTCAATTGCCTGATGACGGTCACTCGTTCTAATAACGGTAAGAACATGTCTCCCACCCAGCTCTGCCGCTGCTTCAAAGTCTGAAAGATGTTCTTTTGGATCGACGCCATCATAAATGACAACTACTTCAAGATCGAGAAGTTTTATGCCTGTTTCGTTCAGTGCCGTTTTTGTTTTACGGAGCATTTCTTTATTCTTTGATAAGGAAATAGATGGATCTACAGCAGAAAATTTACGGTCATGTGGAGTAATCGATCTAAAACCAACAAAATCATACCCTGCCTGCTTGGCGATATACGTCATTTCTGGGGGAGAACAGCCAAGTGCAGTTAGGTAAGACATTGAAAATTCCCTAGTCATCTCTTTTTATCCCTCCAAGTATTTTTTATAAAATCCTGCCTTGCCATTTCAATGAATTGCTAAAAAAGGAATCGAAAAATGGCGAGGTCCAGTCAGTTTTAAGTAAGATTTATAGAATCATATATTTACAATTCCGGGGAAACCAATACTTTCCCTTCCTCACCGGCAAGCAGTTTTTTATAACCCAGCTCTACAATATCGTCTAAACGGATAGTACTTGTAATAACCGGATCGACTACAATAGAACCTTTCACTAATAAACCCATAACTTTTGGAAACATATGATGGTTCCCTCTGGTTGTTTTAATGGTTTTTACCCCTTTTTGTTGAAAAAATGGGCTATAGGTTACATAATCTGCAAACACGCTGACAATCATTAATTCTCCTTTTGGCCTTACACTATCTAGAGCAGCTAGGAAAGATTCTTCAGCCCCTGCCGCATCGAAAGCAATATCAACACCATCACCGGTTAATTCTTGAACTTTTTTTACCGGGTCTTCTTTCGTTGGATCAAAGACATAATCTGCTCCCATTTCCCAGGCAAGCTGTCGTCTCTTTTCATGGATTTCAAAAACGATAATTTGACTGGCACCTGCTGCTTTTGCACATTGGGTCACAAGCAGACCCATAGGGCCGGCACCGAATACGGCTACCTTGTCACCAATTTTCAAATTACTGTTTTTAACAGATTGCATAGCAACAGCTGTTGGCTCAATAACTGCTGCTACTTCATCGCTTATTTGATCTGGGAGCTGAAATACTTTATCTTCCCTGACAACAACATATTCAGCGAATCCCCCTGGATGTTGGAGACCGTATGCTTCAAGTTGTTGACATGCATAGTATTCTCCCTCTCTACAATAAATGCATTCACCGCATCCCCAAAAATTTTCCACAATGACACGATCTCCAACATTACATTGAGTAACCCCTGCTCCTGTCTCAACAATCTCTCCTGTAAATTCGTGGCCCGATATTATTGGTGCTCTGGCCCCTATCTTTTTTTCACCACGGTATACATGTAAATCAGTGCCGCAAATACATGCATATTTGACCTTCACCTTGACTGTACCTGGTTGTACTTTAGGTTCTTCTACATTTTCCACCTTTACATTTTGGGGGCCGTAATAAACACTCGCTTTCATACTAAATCCTCCCTAAACCATTAATCTGATAGATTAATCCCCGCTATTTCCCAGAAAAGTTAATCTAAAGTAAGAGCTTTTTAGGAAATAGCGGGTTTACTATTATCTCAGCGTTCCGCTGACTGGTTAATGCTTTTATTCCAAGTACTACAACGATTTTTAATTAATAGTCAATCCAGCAATAAATCCAGTGTGAACAGCCTCACCAGTCAGGCCCTTACCTGTAGAGTCCCCGACATTAACAGCATTGCTATATTTATCACAAATTTTATTGGCCAGCACACTTTCTCCTTTTCTTCCAAATGCAGCAACAACGGTATCAGCCTCTATTTCAAACTCTTCACCTGAAGATACCTGTACCTTGACACCTTTTTCAGTAAACTCCGTGACTTTGTGATTAGTTAAAACCGTAATATCAACTTCTTCCATTTTAAAAATTAATGGATTACGGTTTTCTACAATTAAATCATGGGCAATCGCATCACCCATTTCTACAATAATCACTTCTTTCCCTTTTCGACCAAGCTCCAATGCAAATTCAGATCCAATCCGCCCGCCGCCGGCAATCACAATTTTATCCCCTTGAACCAGTTCCGGATGAATATGTGCCTGCGTCACTTCAATAACATTTGCTCGGTTAATCCCTTTAATATCAGGAATGACTGGTTTTGCACCAAGTGCTACAATAATGTGATCTGCCTCCGCCAGCACAGGGGAATTTTCGTTTATTTCTGTATTCAGACAAACATTTACGCCTAACTTTTTCAGTTGGATTTGTTGATGCGTAATAAATTTCTTTAACCTATGCTTAAATGAAACCCCGGATGCAATATTTATTTGGCCGCCAAGCGTGTTGCTTTTTTCGTAAATAGTTACATTATGCCCGCGTAAAGCTGCTACTCGTGCCGCTTCCATACCTGCAGGGCCCCCGCCAATGACCACAACATTTTTAGCTGTATCAACAGTATTTTCAAGATGATTAACATCTACTTTGATATCCGGGTAATGTAATTTAAAATTAGTGACCGGATTAATGGCACAAGTAATTCCTTTACCAAGCTGTACATACCCATCACAATATTCATTACAGAATAAACATGGTTTGATGTCTTCCTCATGGTTGTTTAGAAGCTTATTTGGCAAATCAGGATCAGCAATTAACGGCCGTCCCATTTGTACAAAATCAATTTTTCCTTCCTCCAATAGTTTTTCAGCCGTCTCTGGAGTATGGGTTCCCGCATTAATGACAGGAATATTTACATGTTTTTTAATTTCTGCCGCGGCATGTGCCATACTAGACATTCCGTGAACCGGAGTAGGAACGATCCACTGTTTACGTTCATAGGCACCTAGGTCAATGTCCAATGCATCAAACCCAATTTTCTCCAAGTATTGGCAGATTTCAATCGTTTCTTCTATTTCTCTGCCTCCAGGGAAATCATGGTATCCAGCCAAACGAATGGTAATTGGGTAATCCGGGCCAACAACATTCCGTATCGCTTCATAAGCCTCTTTTACAAAGCGCATTCTATTTTCAAAGCTTCCGCCATATTGATCTGTACGCTTATTCCAAAGTGGTGTCATAAATTGATCCAACATATATCCAGCATGAGCATGGATTTGAAGCATATCTACATTGGCTGCCACTGCGCGTTTAGCGGTTCTTTCATAGCATCCAACCAAATAATGGATCTCCTCCACTGTTAATGCACGGCAAATATGATTTGGATCACGATGAGAAGGAACCGCAGAAGCCGATACCATCTGACCTTCGTCACCAAACAGAAATCCATTTCTTCCCAAACCAATGCTCAATTGCATCCCCATTTTAGCGCCATGGGCATGTATTCTATCTGCAAGGATAGCCCAGCCTTCTCCTTGTGCATCTGTGTCTGCAATGGTCTTATTACGAATCCAAGGGTCGGTTTTATTCGTAATATACTGAGATTCAACTATAACCATTCCGACTCCGCCCTTTGCCCGGTTTTCGTAATATTCGAGTTGAATGTCATTAAGTGAACCATCAGGATTATCCAAAAAGCTTCCCATCGGAGACATCGTTAGTCTATTCCTTAGATTTAGACCGTTAATTTTGGCAGGCTCAAAAAGTTTCGCATATTTTGTTGTTGTTGTTTGCATATCAACATCTCCCTATTATTAAAATTGTTTCAACTGTCCGATTTGCGGTTGAATCATAAAAGTATCGACTATCGATATCAGGTACCACGTATAATTCAAAAAAAAATTACTTCCTTACTTTGGCTACTTCTTCCTTAAACTGCTCTAGGACATCTTTAAATTGGTCATCTTGTTTTGCAAGGAACTGTTTTTCAAATTTATCAAAGAATTTTTGCCATTCGGCACGTTCTTCTTTAGTGACATCATGTAAAGGTACATCACCATCTTTAATCCATCTTTCTTCCCTATCGAACGTGTCCTTATCCCAAGCCTTTGACCCGTTGGCAGCTACATACTTACCAGCTTCCAGCAAAGCATCCTGAATATCTTTAGGCAGCGTTTTCCATAATTTCTCACTTATAATAAAGCCGGTTGTTCCTGCTGAAAACCCAAGGTTTCTGCTTCCCCAGTTACTTAATTCCCTTATTCCGTGGGCTACATCTGATGCTGCATAATGATGAAGTACATCAACTGCTCCCTTGTCATATGCTTCATACGTTTCCGTTGCCGGTATACCAACAGGGGTTCCACCTGCCATTTTAATAATTTCTGATAATGTTCCTGCACTTGTCCTAACCCTATGGCCTTTTAGGTCAGAAGGAACATTGATTTCTACTCCTTTGGAATAAAAGTTAAATGTTGGAGTTGTAACGGCTAACAATGGCCTTACCCCATGACTTAAAAACTCATCAATCATAGGACTTTTTTGAGAGACGGCATTAAACGCCATTGAACCTTCGTAGGCATTTTGAAATAATCCAGGCAAAGCAGTTACTTTATTTGCAAGTGATAGTTCACTAGGAAATACACTTGCAGAAAACATCCCAATATCTGCTACTCCATCTGCTGTCAAAGTTAGATAATCCGCCATTTGCCCTAATTGTTGTGAGGGGTACCATTCAAATTTCAGTCTTCCATTCGTCAATTCTGTTGCTTTATCCATAAATGCTTTGTAAATATAGACAGAATCAGGGTCTTCCGGTACAGATACAGTAGCCACCTTAAATGTATAGGTCTTTTCACCGCTGCCATTATTACCTTCTTTCGATTGACTGCCTGCCTCTTTGGTGTTTGAAGAACTGCAACCTGTAAACAATAAAAGGATTGCAATAATACAGGTTATTAGGAATGAAGACTTTTTACCTTCCAAATTTACTCCCCCTTATATAAATACAAAAACATAATGTATCTTTCTAAATGCACTTTAACTTGAAAACTCTAGCAATTTATAAATCATCCATATAAACTTTCTTTTCACCATTCTAATTGGTTAGAGTTAAACATTTATTTTGACTCTAATTCTGCAGGATACAATTGAACTAAACTTCTATATTTTTATAAAATTCTTATACTATCACTCCCAAATAATGAAAGTTTACATGGAAATTATTAGACTATCATATGCTAGCTTTTTAAAATTATGTTTCTTTCATTCGGTAAAGAATCTTCACATAAGCGATGGCAGATATAAAGCAATTTGTGGGAAAATACATAAAATTAAAATACTTAATAACAATACTCCGATAAATGGAATGGACCCTACAAAAACTTTTTGTACAGATATTCCCGTATGCTGGCTGGTAATATATAAATTAATGCCAACAGGCGGAGTCACTAACCCAATTTCAAGTACTAAGACAACAATGATACCGAACCATACCGGGTCATATCCGAGACTTGTAATTAATGGGAATACCAGTGGGAGAGTGATTAACATTGATGCCATCAGGTCCATAAATAAACCAAGAATTAAGTATAATAAGATCACAAGCAATAAGACGGTCCATCCAGGAAATCCGCTTCCTTGGATGTAGTTTAAGATATCGACTCCAATTCTTGATAGAGTAATAAAATAGGAGAAGATATATGAACCAATAATGATGATGAAAATCATGCCAGTTTGCCTGATGGTTTCCAAAAGTGAGTCCACAATCTCCTTAAAAGAAAGCCTTTTGGTCATCAAACCGATAGCGAGGGCGCCTGCTGCACCAAAAGCGGCCGATTCAGTAGGAGTTGCGATTCCAAAATAGATGATTGATATGACGAATAGTACTAAAATGGCTGCTGGCCAAACCGTTTTTAAGGAGCTAAACCTATCTTTCCAAGGGTATTTTTCTGTCATGCTTTTCTGTTTAGCCCCCACAATCACAACAGCAGTAATTAACAAAAAAGCGATTAACAACCCCGGAATAATACCTGCCATCAAAAGTTTACCAATTGAAGTTTCCGTTTGAATTCCATATAACACCAATGGAATGCTGGGTGGAATCATTACGGCCAATGTTCCTGTACATGTTGCTACCAAACCTGCCGCAAACGATTCTGAATAACGTGATTGCACCATTTTTGGAACAGCGATTTGCGACATAACGGAAGTGGCAGCGAGACTAGACCCGGAAAGTGCTCCAAAGCCTGCACTTCCAAAGATTGTTGAAATTCCTGCACCACCGGGAAAATGTCCAAACCATTTCAATATACTGTCAAAAAGATCATCTGCAATTCTACTTTTGGAAATAAAATGAGCCATTAAAATAAACAAGGGGACTGCACTAAAAGTAAAGTTATTCACACTTCGATACGCAGTTGTTGAAAGATAACTCTGTACGATATCGAACCCAGAAATTAAATATAATCCGATAGAGCCTGTAATTAATAAAACAAATCCGATTGGCATTCCAAGTAGAATCAGCCCGATTAATATAACGATACATAGTGCAACCATTCTTTCATCACCTCTTTTTAGTTTGCAAAATTACTTGTTTCTTGCAGTATTTCACTTTCTTGTTGTACACTTTTGTCATTAATCATATTGATAGAATCGACAAATAATCTAAGGGAAAATAACAAAATCCCTATAGAAACCATTATTAAAGCAGGCCATAAAGGATATTTAAGGAGACTTGCACTTCTTGTATCCGCTGCTATATATTTCAATGCTTGATGATAGTTGTTAATCCCCAGCATAAGATAAATAAATAATGCACATAAATTAGATAATAACCGGGTAATCTTTTTCATCATTTTTGGAAACCTTCGTTCTATTAAATCAACATTTACATGGCCTTTATGTTTTTGTGTATAACTTATCGCAAAATAGACGATAATGGGCAGCAAATATTCTCCTGTAAACTCAAGTGTTCCTACAATCGGAGAATTAAAAAATGTCCTTAGCACGACATCCAAAAAGATCCACATCATCATTAGAAAAAGGATGGCTGCAGATATATAACCGAAAAAGTTATCTAATTTATCCATCCATCTATTGATCCTAACCATATTCCAACCACCTTTCTTAATTTGATTATCTTTATAAAGAAACCGCTTTCAACGTTATTTTGAAATAGCTTCTTATAAAGATAACTTCTGGGGATTTTAGAAAGAGTATAATAAGTTTCCAAGACAGTGATCACCTCAAGCCAAGGAAACTTATTATTTTTAATCTCTAAATTCATAGGCTCTTTATAAGAGTAAATGAATAGGTTCTTCCAGGTAATTCTTTACCGTTCGGAGAAATTCAGCTGCCGGAGCCCCATCTACCACTTGGTGGTTAAATGTTAGACTTAAAGGCAGAAGGGTTCGTTTCTGAATGGCTTCCCCTACAAATATAGGGGTATCCTGTGCAGTTCCTACACCTAGAATGCCTGTTTCTGGCGGATTAAGAATCGGAGTGAAATATTCTACTCCATAGCCCCCTAGATTACTAATGGTAAAAGTTGAACCTTTCATCTGTTCGGAGGTTAATTTTTTCGATTTTGCAAGCTGGCCGAGTTCTTTAATAGAGTGAGAGAGTTCTAAGAGTGATTTGGATTCTGCTTGATGAATAACTGGAACCACCAGCCCATTTTCCACATCTGCTGCGATTCCAAGATGGATATTGTGGTAAACGTGAATTTCATCTTCCATTAACGCACTATTCATCTGTTCATGTTCTATAAGGGATAGAACAACTGCCCGAGCGATGAAATCTGTTACTGTCAGTTTGCCATGAAGACGATTTTGCACATGCTCTGCTGTTTGTTTTTTCAAAGATAGAAGTTCGGTAATATCAGCTTTAACATGATGGGTTAACTGGGCGCTTTGTTGAAGACTTTGCTGCATCCGGGCAGCAATCACCTTGCGCATTCCAATTAATGGAGTCTTTTTTGAAGATGCCGCCGAAGTCTGCTCTTGTTTCGTTTCAGGTTCAGCTGGTTTTACTGTAACCGTTACACTTGCAGCTGCTGCTTTTTCTTGTATTACTTTTTCAACGTCCTCTTTTGTAATCCTCCCGTTTGGTCCAGTCCCCGCAATGGCTTGCAAATCGAGATTCGCCTCAACTGCCATTTTACGAGCAACAGGACTAATCTTTATTTTAGCCGCTTGGTTTTCGGGCTGATTAACAGCCTTTCTTTCTACCTTAGCTTCAGCAAACGTTTGGAGAGCTGCTGCTGCTTCTTGCGAATGGTTCCCATTGCCCGTATTTTCTCCAGGCATTCCTATGTACGCCAGTACGGAATGGCAGGCAACAGACTCTCCTTCTGAAGTAACAATATTCAGGAGCACTCCATCTTCAGGAGAATCCAATTCACAAACTTCTTTATCAGAACTGACCTCAACAATCGCTTCTCCCTTTTTTACCGATTCCCCAACTTCCTTCATCCAATGTAAAACAGTCCCCTCTTGCATGGTGAGACTTAGCTTTGGCATCTCAATGATTACTGCCATCATGATTCTCCCTTCAATATAATACAGTAAGGTGGTTGATCCACCTTACTGAGCTATTTAAACTGGTATAATGGATTCGTCGTTTACAACTTCAGCTACAGCCCTAATAATGTTCTCAGCTGATGGAGTGTATAAATCCTCTAACGGTTTTGAGAATGGCACAGGTGTATGTGGTGCATTTACCCGTTTTATCGGAGCATCCAGGTTATCAAAGGCTTTTTCCTGTACGATAGCTGCAATATCAGCTGCTGCACTGCATCTAGGGTTTGATTCATCTACAATAACCAGCCTGTTCGTTTTCTCGACCGATGCTAAAATAGTATCCTCATCCAGTGGAGAAAGGGTACGAGGATCAACCACTTCTGCATCAATCCCCTTAGCTGCAAGCTGTTCTGCTGCTTGAAGTGCTCTTTGAACCATATTTCCGATAGCAACTATTGTCACATCACTTCCAGCCCGTTTGATTTCTGCCTTTCCTAAAGGAATTGTATAATACCCCTCCGGAACCTCTCCCTTTAAGCCGTAAAGGGAAATACTTTCGAAAAAGATGACTGGATCATTATCTTCAACCGCGGCAAGAAGCAGCCCTTTTGCATCATAAGGAGAAGATGGGACTACCACTTTAAGTCCTGGAACGCTTGTTACCATTGAATATAATGTTTGTGAATGCTGTGCACCTGCACCATAACCTGCCCCAAATGGCATGCGTACAACAAGCGGTACATTTGCTTTTCCGCCATACATATAACGAAATTTTGCTGCCTGATTCATTACTGCGTCCAGGCAATAGCCGAGGAAATCATTGAACATGACTTCAACGATGGGCCGTAATCCAGTAATGGCAGCCCCTACCCCTGTTCCAACAATTGTGTTTTCAGAAATCGGGGTGTCCAATACCCGTTCCCGGCCGAATTCAACGGAACAGCCTTTGGTTACACGGAATGCACCGCCAACTGCTTCGATATTTTGCTCTTCCAAATGGGGCAGACCAGTACCTCCTACAACATCTTCCCCCATCACAATAACTCTTTCATCAGCCCTCATGGCAAGTTTAATCGCTTCATTAAGTGCTTGAACAGTAGTAATTTGTCTGCTCATTTCTTCAACTCCTATTCTTAGGGGAGGGTTAGACAATATGGCAATAAGAAACAGCCCCCTTATCATCTACCCCTTTTTAAGTTTAAAAAATGATTTTATCGAGCTGGGTTTTAATTTCCTGTTGATCTCCCCTACAATCAACAGTGACCTATCACACAGCCTTTTATTAAGAAAATATCAATAATTAATAAGATACATACACATCTGTATAAAGCTCTTTTGCATCAGGGTATGGACTATTAATCGCAAATTGAAGAGCTTTTTCCACTGTATCTTCTATAGATTGGTCAATCTCTGACATCTCTTTGTCGCTCAGCAGCTGATGTTTAGTAACATATGATTTAAATTTTTTGATACACTCCTCATCTGTTAAATGTAGCTGCTTTTCCTCTTCTGTTTTGTATATTTGCGGGTCTGAAATTCCATGACCTTGAATTCTGAATGTCTCGCATTCAATTAAACTTGGACCTTCTCCATTTCGTGCCCTCTCAATAGCCTCGCCGACTGTTTGATATACCTCAACTACATCATTTCCATTAATTGTTTTCCCTGGTATATTGTAGCCTGCAGCACGATCAGAAATTTTGGTGGCTGCTGTTGCATAACCGTTCCAAGTGTACTCCCCATATTTATTATTTTCACAAACGAAGACTACTGGTAATTTCCAAATTGCTGCAAGATTAAGTGCTTCATGGAAAACTCCCTGATTGTTCGCGCCATCGCCAAAGAACGCTACCGTAACCGCACCACTCTTCGTCAATTTTGCAGTTAGGCCTGCACCGCATGCAATCGGCAGACCTCCGCCGACCACACCATTTGCGCCGATATTCCCTTTCGTTAAATCAGCTAAATGGAGAGAACCGCCTTTTCCTTTATCACAGCCTGTAGCTTTTCCCGCCATTTCAGCCATCAATGTATTTAAATCTCCGCCTTTTGCAATGCTGTGGCCATGGCCCCTGTGAGTACTTGTAATATAGTCCTTTTCATTTAAATGAGCACAAGTACCAACGGCAACTGCCTCCTGACCGTCAGATGTATGTGCAAAAGGTCCTAAAGATCCGTTTCTCGTACCCTTTATCACAGCTTCCTCAAATTTGCGGATTTCTACCATTTTTCTATATATCCATCTTGTTTTTTCAGCTGATAGAATATTTGCTTGAGTTTGCTGAGTTTGAGTATTACTCATTTTCTAACCTCCAGAACGACTTTTATAAGTCTGAAATATTCTTAACTATAAAGTTAGTTACTTTAAATCTTTCATATATAAATCGTATTCAGCAAAGAACTGCTGGATTCTGCGTTCTTGCTCACTGAGACGAAGAACCCCATTCAATCCTTTCGATTTAATTCCTCTGTGTACCTGGCCGATTTGCTGTAAGTCCTGATCTAGCAAAAACCCTACTTCAGAGTTTTCGACAGTTGTATGCTTTAACTCTGGGCGGAAATTCCCGCTGATATCTTGATTAGGATCAACACCATAGGTGAACTCTAAGAAGAACGGCCGTCTTTTCTCCGTATTCATTTTTCTACTTAAAATCGTGATATGATAATATGATTGATCCGGATCAGACTCATGTGGAATAAACCGTTGAATAAGGGCCACCTCTGCGTTAATGTTTAAGTTTAAGTTAGGAAAAACAGAACAGCTCCAAGTATCGATGATTTGGCTGTCAGATAGATTAGTATAATCCACTTGGAAAGGACTTAATCCCTGACGTTTTGCTTTTTGGCAAGCATCTCTTACATCATCAGCTTTCCCCGTGAACGTATCAGGATTAACCCCTGAATCTTCCATTAAACTGCGAAGCGCATCATTAATGGTTTCATGATCATCCTGCCTTTTACTTACCTTCCCTCTAGGTACAATCATTCGGCTGTGCCCATTCTTGTAAAAATCATATTGGCCAAAATGATCGTCCGTCGCTAAAACACCTTGAGGATGTGTTTGATGAAGATGGTACATTTCAGCAAATGCATCAAGATTCGTTTTCCAGTTTGCAGGTACAGTTACCTTGACATCTTTTACAATATGCCATTCTTCAAACTTGTAAGCATCCAATGCACGCCTTAATGCAGGATCCAGATATTCGTCAAATGGAACAGGATTTTCGGCCAAATTAATAAAAATAAAACCGCCCCAAATATGACAATGGATTTTGGATAAATTTAAATCATCACATAATAATTCTGGAGAAAATGTATTTCGATCTGTTACACGGGCAATATCTCCATCACATTTCCACATCCAGGAGTGATAACTACAGATAAAACTCTTTGCCCCTTTGCCGCATTCCTCGTGGACCAGCTGATTCCCTCTATGCTTACATACATTGTAAAAAGCTTTCACAGTATCTTTATCACTGCGTACAATCAAAATAGATTCCCTGCCGATATCAAACTTAAACCAATCACCTGGCTCAGCTACATCCGATGCACGGCCGGCAATAATCCAAGTTTTTGTCCATAACTTTTCCCATTCCTTTTCCATTGCATCATGACTGTAATATAGCTCTGTAGGAATCTTCCTATAGTGTGCGATATCTGGGTACAGTTCTTGCAAACGTTTCGGCGCCTTCGCGTCTAACGAGCCTGGTGCAGCATTTGGTTCCACAAGAAAATCCTCTGGATCAGCCAGCACAGGGTTAATCTGCCGGTTTGTTTTGCGAAGATCATCGAGCATACTTGCAAAATTAGATGGATTTGACTTACTTGTCTTAGTACTCATTTCCATTACTTCCTTTCAAAAATATGATTATTATTTATTCAGACCCCTAGGAGCCCTGCTAACAACAATGGCCGTTTTTCCTATAAAAGATATAAATCTGTTTAAAAATTTCGTGACCTTCTAGTAAATAAACAAAATACAGACTCTTAAAAGGAGAAGAGATGTTTATCCATAGAAAGCCCTTTCATGTTTATCAAACTAAAATTTATTGTTTACGGACTTTTTCTACTTCTTCTCTGAACATCTTAATCACCTTATTTACATCCTCGCTGTTTTTCTTCTTTAAATAATATTCAGTAAAATCATCATAATATTTTTGCCACTGTTCTTTTTCACTTTCTGTTGGTTCGTATAGGTCTACATCACCATTTTTAACCCAGCGGTCTTCTCTTGCTTTTACATCATCTTCGTATGCTTTAGAACCGTTTGCGGCGATATAATCTCCTGCTTCCATAAACGCCTTTTGAATATCTTCAGGAAGCCCGTCAAATAACTTTGCATTCATCATCAATCCCGTTGTTCCCCCAGAAAAATTAAGATTACGAGTTCCATAATTACTTACCTCTCTATAACCGCCGGAAGTATCAGATGAAGCAAAGCCATGAAGACCATCTACTGCTCCTTTTTCATACGCCTCGTACATATCGGCTGATGGAATAGCAACTGGAATTCCACCTGCAAACTCTACCATTTCTGCATGTAAGCCGCCGCTGGTCCGAAGTTTAACTCCTTTTAAATCCTTTGGAGTCTTAATTTTAATATTTTTTGTATAGACATTATATGGAGCTGTTGTGATCGCCACTAATGGTCTTACACCATGGCTTAAGAAGTCTGTATCAAGCATAGGACTTTGCCGGGTTAAATTATTATACGCAATGGACCCTTCCCGTGCATTCTTATAGATTCCTGGAATACCAGTCACTGTATTCCCCAAAGGCATTTCATTTGGAAATACGCTGACAGCAAACATGGCGATGTCAACTGCTCCATCCGCAGTCATGTCAATATAATCAACAATGCTTCCTAATTGCTGTGCAGGGTACCAATCAAATTGAACTTTACCATCCGTTAACTCTGTTACTTTATCCATAAACCCCTTATAAATTAATTGGGAGTCCTGGTCTGGTTCAGCACTGGCAGTGGCAACTTTAAAAGTGTACTTCTTTTTTCCATCATCCTTTGGCTGGCTTCCAGTCTTTTCTGTGTTAGATCCACATCCAGCTATAATTAAGAGCAGGACCATAAGATAGCTAAATATGATGGGAAATTTTATTCCTTTCAACTTGGTTCCTCCTTTTTATTATCAAACTATGGTTAATCTTCTGATTATTTATGCTGGTATCTGCCTATTCTAGTTGATAATAAAGAATAAAACCTCCCAACTCCTTTCTAGTCCTGATTTCCCTCTTAAGAAAATTCCTACTATTATATAGTTAAATTGACATCTCCTTTAATTCATTGGAAACAATCAATCTAGCTTCGGTAACCTTTTGTACATCCTCTGCATTTAATCCTGGCGCAACCTCTTTTAGAACTAATCCTTCTGAAGTAACATCAATAATCGCCATGTCTGTATATATTCGGTCTACACAGCGAAGAGCAGTTACAGGATAGTCAAGCTCCTTCACAATTTTAAAGCCGCCATCTTTGCTCGTATGAGTCATCGCAATAAAAAGTTTTCTACTTCCTAATGCGATATCCATTGCTCCGCCAATACTGCCAAGCTCAGCGCCTTTCACCTTCCAATTTGCCAAATCTCCTTTTTCAGATACCTGCATACCGCCCATAACAGCAATATCAATATGCCTGCCTCTTAACATGGCAAAAGAATCTGCATGATGACAGAAACTTCCTCCAGGGACAAGAGTAACCGGCTGTTTTGAAGCGTTTACCAAATCTGGATCTTCTTCACCCGGTTTAGCCACGGATCCCATCCCCAAGACCCCTTGCTCACTTTGATAAATAATTTCAGCATCATTTGAAACATAATTGCTGACTAACACCGGAATCCCAATTCCCAGATTTACAATAGCGCCGTCATGAAGATCCTGTGCAATCCGCTCTGCAACCTGCTCCCGAGTTAATAATGTTTTCTCCATTACAATCCCCCCTTTTTGACGATACGATGTACAAATATTCCCGGGGTAACAATGGTTTCAGGATCCAGTTCGCCTAACTCGACAATTTCATCGACCTCTACAATGGTTATTTTGGCTGCTGTGGCCATAATTGGATTGAAATTTCTTCCTGATTTATTGTAAATAAGGTTTCCCCAACGATCTGCCTTTTTGGCTTTAATCAAAGCAACATCAGCCTTTATTGCCTTTTCAAGGACACATGGTGTACCATCAAATTCCCTTTCTTCTTTACCGGCAGCAATTTCTGTCCCCACACCAGTCGGCGTATAAAAGCCCTCAATTCCAGCACCTCCTGCCCGGATTCTTTCCGCTAAAGTCCCTTGAGGAACTAATTCAAGCTCGATTTTTCCTTCTTTATATTTTTCTTTAAAAATATAACTTTCCTTCATTAAAGGAAAAGAACAGATAATTTTTGAAATCCGATCATCCATGATCAACTTAGCTAAACCCTTTTCATAGTATCCACAATTATTACTTACAGCCGTAATATTTTTGGCACCTTGGCGCGATAAGGCTGAGATTAATTCATTTGCAACACCTGCACCTCCAAAACCGCCAAATAAAATCGTACTGCCATCCGTTATATCCTTTACTGCATCATCAACGGAATTAACTATTTTATTAATCATCTAGCAGCCTCCTTGAAATTCCATTCCTATACCGGTCTAAACTGCACCAAATTATACTCACCGAAGCTCTCACTAAAATCGACCTGCACCTTCATTCCAATTTTCACATCTTCTATTTCTGCACCGACCAAATTTGTTAACATTCTAGGGCCTTCATCCAATTCAACCATTGCAACAATAAATGGAACCTTTTCTTTAAAGTCAGGATTAAAAACCTTCTGCACTTCTGAAAAGCTATATAGAGTTCCTTTCCCTTTAGATGTGGTCCATTCTACATCCGATAAACAGTTTTTGCAGACAATACGAGGATAAAATTGATGGGTATTACAAGTTGGGCAATATTGAATAAGTAATTCACGCCGTTTTGTCGCTTCCCAAAACGGACGAGTATCACTGTCAATCGTATTTAAAACATCTTCAACCAGCATATTAATCCCTCCCAAGAATAACCGTACATGAGGACGAAAGAACGCCTCCCATTCCGTTACATAATGCTGTTCTAGCATTTTTAACCTGCCGTTCCCCGCATTCTCCGCGCAATTGGCGAACTCCTTCAATGAGAAGAAAAATCCCAAACAGACCAGGGTGACAATATGAGAGCCCTCCACCGCTTGTATTCAGGGGAAATGTTCCGCCAGGAGCAATCCGTTGGTTTTCTACAAATCTTCCGCCTTCCCCTTTTTCACAAAAACCTAAATCCTCCAGCTGAAGAATGACGGTAATGGTAAATGAATCATAAACCTGAACCACATCTATCTCATCCGGCCTTAACCCCGCCATTGCAAATGCCCTTTCACCTGACTCTCTTGCTCCTGTTATAGTAAGATCCGGCATCTCGCTAATATTTAAGTGTGTATGAGTTTCTCCCGTCCCGAGCACCCATATTGGCTTTGTTCGGCATTCCTTCGCTTTCCTATCTGATACAATAACGATTGCGCCCCCGCCATCCGTTACTAAGCAGCAATCCAATGCATGGAGAGGACTGCTGATTAAAGGAGAGTTTAGAACATCTTCTACTGCCAGCTCTCCCTTTGCATAGGCCTTTGGATTTAAGTTTGCCCATTTCCGGGCAGCAACGGCTACTTCAGCAAGCTGTTCTGGTTTGGTTCCATATAGTTCCATATGTCTTTGCGCCGCTAATGCATAGCCGCCTACTGGGAAAGGCATCCCATATGGCGCCTCAAAGGGGTTTACAGCGATACTGCTGCCAGGACGCACCCGTTTACTTCGTTGATTACTTCCATATGTAATAAGGGCGACATCAAATAATCCTGCATAAATACCTGCAACTGCATGTTCAATATGGGCTTCAAATGAAGATCCTCCTAGACTGGTAGAATCAGAATATTTTGGTGTGATTCCTAGATATTCTGCTATAGTCATAGTTTGCAGGTAAGCATATGGACCTGCAGAGAAGATCGCTTCTACCTCTTGTTTTTCAATTCCCGCCTCTCGGAGTGCCGCGCGAGCTGCCATTGCTTGCAATTGAAGTGGATTTTTGTCCCCCACTTTTCCTAATTCCGACTCAGCAACACCCACAATGGCCGCTTGCCTTGAAAGTTTCGACATGACTGACCCCCTTCTTCCACTTTAAAAATGACTGTGATTGTTTTCTTTTCATTTTACCGATTAACGGTTTTATATATCGTTAGTATATAAATACATGATAATATACTTTTTTGCGAATTTCAATATTTTTAACTAAATATTGAGAAAATTTAAAATAGAGTATTTTTATCTTATTTAATGAGGATGCAAAACTATGATGAATGGAACATACATTAAACCATGTTCATTTTATATAAGGGGTAAAATTTACCTTATAGAGCTGCTTTGGTTAAATCTCCGGTCAGAATGATAATTTTATTAAGTAAAATTCAACAAATGATTAAAAAACACCTTCTATTAGCAGGTCTTTCTTCTTAAGATAATAATTTGTAACATAGTTTAGGACATTGATTGCCCTCTCCGGACTTGAGAAGATCGGTATTTGATTCTTTCTCAGTAAGTGAAAGGCATTGGATGCTAGAGTTTCAGAAATAAGCCAAGTTACAATTAAACTCTTAGAGCTGCTTTTCGATATTTCAATAATATCTTGAGCAACAATGGATGCAATAGGTTCACCGACAGTAGTCAACATGAGGACTATAGAATCAATTGCAGGATCTTCCATCAGAACTTCCATTGATTGACGGAACATTTTGGGATTATTAATGATATTTGCTGTCGTGTCAAAAGGATTTTGCACAACACCATAGTCGGGAATAATTTGATTTAGTTTAACCTGAGTCTCTGAAGAAAAAGCTGGCACATTTAGACCATGTTGAATACATGAATCCGCAATAATCGTACAGCAGCCTCCTGAAGTTGAGACAACGCCTACATTTTTATCTCGGATATCCTTCATTGACAAGATCACATTCGCAACATCAAACATTTCTTCCAAATTATCAACTGCAATAACTCCATATTGTTTAAAAACGGCTTCGTAGATTTGATGGTCTCCAGCTAAGCTTCCGGTATGCGACTTTACAGACCTTTTCCCCAAGGATGTTCGTCCATTTTTATAGATAATAACAGGTTTTTCATTTAGAAAGGCCCTTTTCAAAGCATTTATAAATTTTTGACCGTCTTTTAATCCTTCTAAATAAACACAAATGACCTCCGTATTTTTATCATCAGCTAAAAAAGCAATATAATCAGCGGAATCCAGGTCTGCTTCATTTCCAGAGCTAATATAATGACTGGTTCCTATTCCCTCTGACCAAACCCTGCTTAACAATCCGCCCCCAATTGCACCGCTTTGGCTGACAAATGCTATTTTTCCATTTTGAGGTATTTTCGGGGTTTCCATTGACATACTAAAACTGCCATAAAAGTTTTGATGCGTATTGACAATACCAATGGCGTTCGGTCCACAGATATACAGGTCTAATTCTCTTGCTTTTTTAAGAAGCTTTTCCTGAAGTACCTCTCCTTCCCTCCCAAGTTCAGCAAAACCGGATGAAAATATCGATATGACTTTTATCCCTTTTGCAGCACATTCTTCCATCGTAGAAAAAATCAGTTGAACAGGAAGTACAACTAACGCCAAATCCACTTCTTTCGGAATGTCCTTTATGGATCGATAACAGGTTATCCCCTGTACTTGTTCCTCTTTAGGGTTAACCGGATAAATTTCATATGGATATTCATGTTTTAAAATATAAGACAACAGCCTTCCGCCGGTCTTCTTTATATTATTTGACGCTCCAATTACAGCAATCGACTTAGGATAAAGCAATTTATTAACCGCTTTCATTCTACTGCAATTCATTGCTGCACCACTCCTTTCTCATTCATTTTCATTGGTGCCATGATGATTCTGGCATCAACAACCACTGCCCCCTTGCCTTCTTCATAAAGGAAAACAGGATTTAAATCGATTTCACTTATTTCTGGATACTCTAGCGCTAACCTTTCCACTTGAAAAATAATAGTTTTTAAGGCATCAATATCACGCGGTTTTGCCCCGCGGTAATCTCCGAGTAAACGGCTGCCTTTAATCTCTGAAATCATTTCATCTACATCCTTCTCCCGTAAAGGCGACACCCTAAGTGCTGCATCCTTCATCACTTCCACCCATACCCCGCCGAGCCCAAAGAGAATGGCCGGCCCAAATATAGGATCCCGTTTCATCCCAATGATAACCTCTGTGCCAGGCTCAGCCATTTTCTGCACTGATACTTGAACCTGATGATTAGCAGGAAGGTACTGACAAGTATTTTTAACGATTTCACGAAAACCTTTCCTAACCTCATTAGAATTCTTTATTCCGAGCAGGACACCATTGGCATCACTTTTATGAGAGATTTTAAAAGAATGGACCTTTAATACAACTGGGTATCCAATTACCTCTGCTAAATAAACTGCCTCATCCTCTGATCCTGCCAATCCTTGCTCCGGTATATTCATTCCGATGCTTTCAAAAATTTTCTTTGAGAAGACTTCAGGAATAGCAAGGCTTTTGTTTGCTCTTGTCAATTGTATAATCTGATTAATTTCCTCAATTCTCATTTCTTCACCCCACGGTTACACTTATAATATATTTAGTTCATAACATTATCGATTTACGGTAACTAAAATCATAATACGATATTTATAATTATAGTAACACATATATAAATTAACTGTAAATTATTTTTTGAAAATTTTAATTATTCCATTTACAAAACATCAAAAAAAGAAACGATCTCGTAAAATCGTTTCTTTTTTTGATGTTTTTGGGATAGGATTTCTGTAATCGAAATTTAATTAAAGGTTTTAAGGGATTGTGTAATTTTACCAGATCCTTCTTTTAACAACTCAATTAACATTTCCTTATCGTATTCTTCAAATCGTGGCGAAGGTATAGCTATAGAAAGTCCAGCCAAGATTTCATTAAATGGGTTAAAAATAGGAGTGCTTACAGATACGGCTCCTTTTACTCGTTCCCCAAAACTAAAAGCATACCCCTGCTGCCTAATTTTCATCAGCTCTTGGTATAACGATTCTTTTGATATAATGGTTTGCTCTGTGATTTTACCCAGATCGGTTTCTTCTACATATTTTTCTAACTCATCAGGGGATAAATACGCTAATAAAATCTTTGCAGACGCCCCTGCATATAAAGGAGATTCTTGTCCGACAAAGGTAAGCGTTTGCAGTTCGTATTTACTTTTTAGATAGCCAATACATTTGCGCAGATTATCTTCAATTACATTCAAGCTGACACTTTCTCCTGTTTTTTCCCGGATTTCTTCCATTATAGGAGTAGCAATCGATAATAAACTTGAATTTTTTTCAACAAGGCTGCCAAGAAATAATAACTCTAATCCCAGCTGATATTTTTTTGTTTCCTCATTTTTTTGTAGTATCCCTTCAAACACAAGTGTGGATAATATTCGTTGTAAACTAGCCTTCGATAAGCCTGTTCTGTTATGTAATTCTGTTAACGTGAGCATCTTATTTTCAAGTGAAAATGCTCTAAGTATTTGTATGGATCGATGAATGGTCTGCATGGAATAATTTTTTCGGAAATTCTCCTCATTCATGACATTCCCTCCTTGTGTAGATCTGCTGCTTCACGATGATTCTTAAAGGTTATAGTTCAACTCTAGAGTACCATATATATTGAAATTAACAAGAATTTCTATGGTCCGATAAAAAGAATCCAAGTAAAAGAGCGCCTAATGATAAGGCAGCTCTTCATACTTCCTTTTCAGTTAACGGAAATTCGGTTTTCTCTTTTCAATAACTGCTTTTATTCCCTCATGATAATCTTCCAGTTCCGTGACAATGCCCAGTGAAGATGAAATCATATCTAAAGCGGATCGTAAATTCATTTCCTGCCCTTGATAAACTGCTCTTTTTGTAAGGCGGATCGCTGTTTGAGGACCATTTGCTAATTTTTCTACATATTGATTCACAAATTGATCCAATTGATCATCTTCCACCACATGAGTAACGAGCCCCAATTCTTTTGCTTCCTGAGCGGTTAATACGTTCCCGGTCCAAAGCAGTTCTAAGGCCTTATCGACACCAATCAGTTTTGGTAAAAAGTAGGCTCCCCCATCCCCAGGCACTAACCCTGCTTTTAAGTAGCTTTCAGATATTCTTGTACTTTCCGCAGCAATTCGGATATCACAAGCTAAACTCATATCAAATCCAGCACCAATAGCAAATCCATGCAGGATAGCAATAACCGGCTGATCAATTTCCTGTAAAATCAAGGGTACTCTTTGAACCTTTTTCCATATTGCATTTTTTCTTGCCAGGGCAGTGGAGGTTAAATCCTCGGTGCCATCGGAATGTATAAACCCCAGCCCATTTTCCATAGATTTCAAATCACCGCCCGAGCAGAACCCCCGCCCGTTTCCTGAAATAATGAGAACTCGAATCTCCTCTGAATCACGAACCTCTTCTAGTGCCTTGATCCACAAATCAATCATTTCTACACTAAATGCATTTAATCTTTCTGGTCTGTTAAGAGTTATTCTTGCAATATTGTTTTCAACGGAAAATAACAAATCACTCATTTGATTTCCACCTTTTCTTCATTAATAACTTCTGTGACTAATGACCAGAGTTGATTTTGCTGTAGTTTCAGCAAATCCTTCGCTATGATTTTCTCCCAATCCGTTTCCGTACCAAATTCATCTCTCCATGCCCAAAGTCTTCTTGTACTGTGGTGTAATGTATGTTCATAGGTAAAACCGATAGCTGCTAGTACTTGGTGGGCAATGGGGCTTGCCTTTCCGGCTGCCTCGTTGACACGAATTTTAGCTAAAGCAATTTCTTTATTACCAGAAGCCTTTTGAAAAGCTGCAACTGCACAATTTGCGGCCATATTCGCTGCCGCTGTTTCCCCTGCTAAAAGTGCTAAATGATGCTGAACAGCTTGGAAGCGATTGATTGGGCGGCCAAATTGAGAGCGCTCTGATGCATAGTTAACCGTCAGTTCAAAAATATTTTCTAATGCTCCCGCCATCATAATGGCTCGTGTGAGTGCACCACCATAATAGATTTTGTCTGCCATTTGATTGGAATTTACGGAGAATATTTTACAGTCATCCATCAAAACTTGATTAAATACCACTTCATCCCTAGCTTCACCAGCTAGATTATGACCTTTTACAATATTGGCATGTTTTAAGTTAATGAGTGCTAAGATTGAACCTTCTTCCGCTTCTCCTTGAATAAGAAGTTTTTCAGCAAATCTTGCCCATGGAACATTCTTGACCTTGCCCATTACGATCCATCCTGAATCTTCTTTCACGAATTGAAGCGGGTTCGAATTGTTTGAATAAGAAATTGTCATGATTTCCGTTGTAACATACTCACCTAATTCACTTAATAGCCAGTTGGCAAGAAAGGTCTCTGCAAGTGGAACCGGCGCTGAATACTTCCCTGCTAAACGTAAAATACTGAAGGCATCCGCATAATCCCCGTCGCTGCCGCCCAATTCCTCAGGGATGGCAACCGATGTCATTCCATATTCCACTAGAACATTCCATAATTCTGCTGCCCATTGTCCTTGTTCCGCCTCATTCACCACTTCTTTTGTGGAAAACTTCTCCATAATCTTTATCGTTGAGTCAATAATCATCTCTTGCATTTCGCTCATTATTGCATTACCCCCTTTGCCACAATTCCTCGAAGTATTTCTGTTGTACCACCGCGCAGTGTAAAGCCTGGTGAATGGAGAATAGATTCGGCCATTAGTCTTTCTAATTGCGAGCCGGATTGAATGGATGGTACAACCGATACAAGCAGCCTGGCCGTTTCAGCAATTTCCTGTTCAAACTTCGTCCCTATATCTTTCACTAAAGAAGCAATGATATTAGAGGGCACACCCTGCTCTAATATTTGGGCAATTCCAAGCGACATGTTTCGTAAAGTCCATAACCTGGAGACTAATCGACTTACTTTAGCCAGTCCTTCCTCATCTTCATCTTCTATTAATCTATTTGTAAGTTCATTAAGCAGCGGATATGTACTTAAAAAACGCTCAGGTCCGCTTCTTTCATAAGCCAGTTCAGTCATTCCCTGTGCCCAGCCATTCCCAACTTCACCTATCACCATTTCATCGGGGACAAAAACATCCTCAAAGAAGACCTCATTAAAGTGATGTTCCCCTGTCATTAAATGAATCGGCCGTATGGTAACACCTTTAGATGTTAAATCTACTGCCAGCTGGCTCATGCCCGCATGACGATTATTTGAATCTTGCGGGCATGTACGGCAAAGCGTGATCATATAATCAGCATAATGTGCCCCGCTCGTCCAGGTTTTGCTTCCATTTAGCACCCAGCCTTTTTCTACCTTGACCGCTCTTGTTTTAATAGCAGCCAAGTCCGAGCCCGCATCTGGTTCGCTAAGACCAATGGAAAAAGCACATTCGCCTTTTGCTATTCTAGGCAGAAAAAAATTTTTTTGTTCCTCTGTTCCAAATTTCAAAAATAATGGTCCGGATTGCCGATCTGCAATCCAATGACGGGCAACAGGTGCCCCGGCTGCTAATAATTCCTCCGTTACTACATATCTTTCAATTGCTGAACGACCGCCGCCGCCGTATCGAACAGGCCATGTCATACCAATCCAGCCGCGGCTTCCTAATTTTTTAGAAAATTCTAGAGATACAGCACTTAGCCAACAGTCACTTTTCGGTATAAATGCTCCCTTCTCTTTTTCTTCTTTGATAAATTGCCTTACTTCTCTTCGGAGAATCTCGGTTTCTTTTGGAAGTTCCACAACAGGAATTTTTAATGTCTTCATAACTGTTCACCTCTTTTTGTTTTACCACTATTCGGTACTAGTTATCTTTATTTAATAATATTATAAATGCAGAATATTGTTTGGTCAATTCCAAATTATCTGAAATTTAATTTTAAAAATATTTAAAATATTGTTGACATTTTTAGAAATACTTTGTTATAAATTAACTGTAGTTATGCATTCCAAATCTCCTAATGAAATGAGGTATTTTATGTCGGTAGAAACTATGATTCCATTAAACTCTAAAGCTGCTAAATTTGTTTCGACTCCTAAACAACTTTTTATTAACGGAAAATTTGTCGATGCTGTATCGGGAAAAAGATTTGAAACTCTTAATCCGGCAACTGGAGAAGTTATTACTACCATAGCTGAAGGAGATAAAGAGGATATTGACAGGGCCGTAGCCGCAGCACGAAAGGCATTCGAAGAAGGTCCTTGGGCTTCTATGAAACCAAACGAGAGAGCTAGACTTCTATTAAAATTTGCTGATCTTGTCGAAGAAAATATAGAAGAATTGGCTCATATTGATACACTCGAATTTGGCCAGCCATTGGCTACCACTACTGCATTCGCCAGCTCAGTTCCCGAACTTTTCCGCTACTATGCCGGCTGGGCAACAAAAGTAACAGGAGAAACCATTCCTGTATCCACACCAGGTACTATTTTCAATTACACAAGAAGAGAACCTTTAGGAGTCTGCGCGGGAATCAGCCCTTGGAATGCTCCAGTAAGTGTAGCTGCTATGAAATTAGCTGCTCCGCTATCAGTTGGAAATACAGTCGTCTTAAAACCAGCTGAACAAACACCATTAAGCTCATTAAGATTAGCCGAATTATTTGTTGAGGCCGGTTTCCCGGATGGAGTTGTTAATATTGTTCCAGGATTTGGCCCAACTGCAGGTGCTGCATTGGTAAATCATCCAGATGTAGATAAAGTCGCCTTTACCGGTTCGACTGTTGTTGGTAAAGAAATTATGCGGTCTGCTGCCGGAAATCTGAAAAAAGTAACTCTTGAATTGGGTGGAAAATCACCACATATCATTTGTGCCGATGCTGATTATGAGAAAGCGCTTGCCAATGCAGCTTTTGGAATCCTATTTAACTCCGGTCAAGTATGCTTTGCAGGTACACGCTTATTTGTTGAAAAGAAAATTTACGATAATTTTGTAAGCGATTTAATTAACTATACGAAAAAGTACAAGCTTGGCAGCGGATTTGATGCAACAACTACTCTAGGTCCGCTGATTTCTGAAAAACAAAAAAATAGAGTGTTAAATTACTTAGATATCGGCCAGCAGGAAGGGGCTGAAATGTTAGTCGGCGGAAACGCTGTTTCGAGTGATTTAGCAAATGGCTATTTCGTAAAACCAACTGTATTAGCGAATGTCCAAAATACAATGACTGTTGCCCAAGAAGAAATTTTTGGTCCTGTTATTTGTGCAATGCCATTCGATGATCTGGATGAAGTTGTGAAGACTGCTAATGAAACCTACTATGGTCTTGGTGCAGGTATTTGTACCACAGATCTGCGAAAAGCCCATAAGCTTGCCCATGCCATTAAGTCTGGAAATGTGTGGGTCAATACGTATCACCTGATGGATCCGGCTTCCCCAATGGGAGGATACAAACAGAGTGGTATTGGCAGGGAAAATGGAGCAGCTTCTGTACTAGATACGTATACACAAATTAAAAGCGTCTGGGTTGATTTAGACTAATACCTAAACAGGAGGTTATGCCATCATAGCCTCCTCCCTTAAGACAGCCACTTATTTGAACAAACACCAAATTAATTGTGAAAGGGAGTAGATGAAATGTTAGCTGCTGTTATGGAGGAGATTGGAAAACCCTTAGTTGTAAAAAATATGCCGGATCCAGAATTAACACCTGATGGCGTTATTATTAAAGTGGAGGCTAATGGAATATGCCGCAGTGACTGGCATTTATGGCAAGGACACTTCGATTGGGTTGGTCTAAAAATGCAGCTCCCTCATATTTTTGGTCATGAACTCAGTGGTGTTATTATTGAGGTTGGCAAAAATGTAAAGAACTTCAAAAAAGATGATCGAGTAGTCGTTCCGGTCAGCGGCGGTGATGGCGTTTGTGAAATGTGCCGCAGGGGGCACCAGAATCTTTGCGATCACGGACAAACCCCAGGCGTTGCTTATTGGGGCGGATTTGGACAATATGTTCACGTACCTTCAGCTGATTTCAATTTAGCTTTAATACCAGATAATGTTGACTTCATTGAAGCATCAGCTATTGGCTGCCGATTTGCTACAGCTTTCCATGGTGTGCTCGACCGTGCTAAGGTTCAGGGGGGAGAATGGGTCGTCGTTACTGGCTGCGGCGGAGTTGGGCTTTCGGCGATTCAAATTTCTGCAGCAGTAGGTGCAAATGTTATTGCAGTAGATATTGATGATAAGAAATTAGAATTTGCTAAACAATGCGGGGCTGTTGCCGCTATTAATTCAAAAAAGCAAAATGTTCCAGAAGCTGTCCGCGAGATTACAAAAGGCGGTGCACATGTTTCGATTGATGCCCTTGGAATCACAGCAACGGCCCAATCTTCTGTTTTAAGCTTAAGAAAAAGAGGGCGTCATCTGCAGCTTGGCATGACATCTGACAAAGAGCAAGGATTCATTGCATATCCGGCCGATTTAATTGTGGCTACAGAACTTGAAATCGTTGGCTCCTACGGGTCTCCTTCCTATCGATACGCAGATATGTTAGAAATGGTTGATAAAGGAATTTTTCAGCCAAAGAAACTAGTAACGCAAACCATTAATGTACACGAAGTAAGCTCCGTTCTAGAAGCCATGACGAATTTCGAAACAACAGGTCTTACCATTTTAAATAAATGGGAACAATCTTTCATTACAGCTTAGCCAGCATCACATAAATCATCACTCTCTTTATATAAATATATTATTTTTAAAATAAAAGGCTGCTATTATTTAAGGGGCATTCGACTATATTGATTTAGGCCGGTAATCTGCTAATGATAGAATTCAAATGTCCCTTTTTTTAGAATGTCTCTATTTAAGTAAATTAGCAAATAAAGGAGGGGCATAATGGTTGAAGAGGGAATAATCCGCGGAATCCATCACACTTCATTTACAACCCAGAATTTCGAAGGAATGCTTCATTTCTATCGTGACTTATTAGGCCTTGAAGAAATCTTTAGAAATGAACTGATTCAAAGTGAAATTCTTGACTATATTTCAGGAATCCAAAACACGACGTTAAAAAATGTAATGTTAAGGGCCGGCAACATGATTATTGAGATTTTTCAATATATATCCCCGGAAGGTAAAGCAGGTAATCCGAACCGCCCCGCAAATGATGTAGGTCTTACCCATGTCTGCTTTGATGTTGTGAATATTTTCCCAATTTATAACCGACTAAAGGCCGCTGGTGTTGAATTCAATTGCGAACCACAAAATTTTAAAGACAGAGTCTGGTCAACATATGGCCGTGATCCGGATGGAAATCTATTTGAGTTACAAGAGATTATCGATCCGAGCCACCCTGCCATGTTGAAATGGGACTAATAAAACAGCATTGGCATCAATTCATTACATAGTGATGGAGGGTGAAAAATGGCGAAAATTGTTGTGTTTTATAAAAAAACAGACCAACAGGAGGAATTTGAAAACTATTATTTTCATGTTCATCTACCATTAGTTAAAAAAATTCCACAGATTCAAAACTTAAAAATATCCAGGGTTGTTTGGAACAATGGAACGGCACCAGATATTTATTTACATGGTGAAATTGAATTTGCAAATATGGAGGCATTAAATCAAGCTTGCGAATCCCCTGAAGGGAAGGCCATGTTCGAAGACGCCAAAATGATGAGAAAATTCTTTGATTCACCACCGATAACAGCTTTTATTGACGGAGTAGAGATAGATTCCTAGACCTTAGAAACTTTTTTTTATCACACTGGAGGGAATAAACATGAAATACACTACACTTAAAAAGACGGATATGAAAATTTCAACAATTGGAGTTGGAACGAACAAAATCGGCGGCCATAACATTTTCCAAGGACTGGATGAAAGCGAAGGAAAAGCGTTTCTCCGTGAAGCTATTCATTTAGGCATGAATTTTATCGATACCGCAGATATATATGGTCCTGCGCGTTCAGAAGAATTAGTCGGCGAGGTTCTTCAGAACATTGATGTAAAAAGAGAAGATCTTATTGTTGCTACAAAAGGCGGGGTGCAATGGGGGCAGCCCGGAGGCAATCGAAAAAATAATGATCCTGCCTATCTTCGTTCAGCTGTAGAAGACAGTTTAAAAAGACTCCAGCTCGATTATATCGATCTATATTACCTGCATTGGCCAGATAATGTAACACCATTTTCAGAATCCATCGGCGAATTGGTCAAACTAAAGGAAGAAGGAAAAATCAGAGCCATCGGGGTTTCTAACCTGCCAATTGAGCAGCTGAAAGAAGCGGCAAAAGTAACCGAAATTGCTGCAATGCAATCTGATTATAATATGTTTGACCGCACAGTCGAAAAAGATGTTCTTCCATTTTGTGCAGAAAATCAAATTTCCTTTATTCCCTGCTATCCGCTGGCCTCTGGCCTTCTTGGCGGCAAATATAAAGTGGGTGATCCTGTACCAAAAGGATTAACAGAGGAGCAATTTCATCAAAGAATTGAAATTGCAGATAAACTGAAACCAATTGCCTCGAAAAAAGGAACGACACTCGCTAATTTAGCCCTCGCTTGGCTGCTGGCCCAAGATGGAGTCGATTCTGTTATTCCTGGCGGCAGAGGTCCTGACCATGCCCGAGGAACTGCAAAGGCGGCAGATGTAAGCTTATCCGCCGAAGAATTAAGAGTTATTAATGAAATTTTAACACAAGGAAAGACGACCGTTTCCTAAACCACTTTTAAGGAAGACCGCTCTTTCCTATCTGCTGCGGACCGAAAGATACTCCAGAAAACCAGTTTTTCGGTCCCTTCTATACCTTCAAAAAAATAATTATACAAGGGGGAAAATATGCAGTATACTACGCTGAAAAAAACTGATATCCGAGTATCAAAAATTGGAATCGGCACAAACAGGGTTGGCGGTCATAATATCTTTCCAAACTTAGATGAAACCGAGGGAAAAAACTATATTATAGAAGCGCTGCATCATGGGGTAAATTTTATTGATACGGCGGATTATTACGGATGGGGACGTTCTGAAGAATTAATTGGCGAAGTGATTCATGCAGTTAATATAAAAAGGGAAGACCTGGTGATTTCAACTAAAGCCGGGATTCAAAGGGATCCTCAAGGCAATCGAAAAATGAACAGCCGGCCTGAATATTTAAGAGCTGCATTAGAATCCAGTTTAAAAAGACTTGGTACAGATTATATTGATTTGTATTTTTTACATTTTGCCGATAATGAAACTCCTGTGGCAGAGTCCACTGGAGAGCTTGCACGATTAAAAGAAGAAGGAAAAATTAGAGCGATTGCTGCCTCCAACTTATCATTGAATCAGCTTAAAGAAGCTGTCAGTGTTACCGATATTTCTGCCTACCAAGACCTTTATAATATGCTGGAACGGGACATCGAAAAAACCATCCTGCCATTTTGCCTGGATAATCAAATATCCTTTTTACCTTATTATCCTTTATCTTCAGGTCTCCTTGGCGGAAATTACAAGATTGATGATCCCCCTCCAAAAAGATTCACCAAAGAAGGGTTCCAACAGAAGGTACAAATTGTAGACCAGTTAAAGATCATTGCAGATGCCAAAGGGATTTCCCTTCCTAATCTAGCCCTTTCCTGGATCTTAGCACAAGAAGGAATCGATATTGTTATTCCGGGCGGCAGACACTCCGGCCATGCACAAAGTAATGTAAAGGCTGCTGATATTCAGCTGACTCCGAGTGATTTGGAGGCAATTGAAAATGTTTTAAAAGATGTGATTCAGTCATAAGGCATGTGAATCTTTCAAAATAAAAACGAGGTGAAAAGTATGCCATTTGTTCATATCAGTTTAACAAAAGGCCGCACGGAAGAACAGTTAGAGAAGTTAATTGAGGAAGTAACAAAGACCGTTTCAGAGGTAGCTGAAGCGCCATCAAGCTCCATTCAAGTGATGATTAATGAAGTAGAGATACAGCATTGGGGAATTGCAGGAGAATCTGTTAAAAAAAGAAGACAACGGGCTTGATGACAAAGGGCATCCAAATTTGTGATTTGGATGCCCTTTTTTTCGCTTATAAATCTTGTTTTTTCATTGTATTATTCAGTTCTTCAATGCTTTTTTTCACATTGCCTTTGCCTGAATAGTTTTCAATTAGCTCCTTTACATCAATCCCGCTGGAGGCCTTTAATGATTCCTGCAGGCTTGCCATCAGGTTGGTTGCATAACTGGTAATTTTACCTGCTCCGCTATTTTCTGAAGAACCGCCGCCGGTATCCACAACTGTAATTTTATCAATATTGGAAAGCGGTGCTGCCACCTGTTTCGCATATTCAGGAAGCATTTTGATCACCATATCGAGAATCGCAGCCTGCCCGAATTGTTCGAATGCCTCCGCGATTTTTTCCTTCGCTTCTGCTTCCGCCAGACCTTTCATCCGAATGACTTCTGCTTCTGAAAGACCTTGTGCTTTTTGGGCTTCGGCTTTGGCCAAACCGTCGATACGCACCCGCTCTGCTTCAGCTTTGGCCATTGCTTCAATGCGGTATTTATTAGCTTCTGCATCCGCCATTTGTTTTGCTTTTTCAGCAGCAGCTGACTGCTCAACAGAATAACGATCGGCATCCGCCTTTTTCTTAACTTCTGAATCATACTGACGCTCACGGCGCAGAATTTCTTTTTCTTCGAGCTCAATTTGCTTTTGTCTTTCAATAATTTTAACTTGCATTTCCTGCTCCGTTACATCTTGTTTTGCCTTTGCACTTTCGAGGTCATAAGCCATATCTGCGCGCGCCTTGGCAATATCCTGCTCACGGCGGAACTCTGCAATTTTCAATTGATTTACTTTTTCTGCTTCAGCAATTTCAGTTGCCCGTTCTAATTCTGAGCGTTTGGCTTCCTTTGCTGCTTCCGCCTTTTTAATCCGTGTTTCTTTTTCCGCTTCAGCCGTGGCGATATCTGCATCACGCTTCACCTGTGCAATCCGTGGCTTACCAAGTGCATCCAAATAACCGTTTTTGTCACGAACATCTTTAATAGTGAACGATACAATCACAAGACCCATTTTTGCAAGGTCCTGTGAGGCAACCCTCTGCACTTCCTGGGAAAATTTATCCCTATTTTTATAGATTTCTTCGACTGTCATCGAACCAAGAATGGAACGTAAATGACCTTCCAAAACCTCTTTCGCTTCATTTTCTCGATCTTCCTTGGGCTTTCCAAGAAACTGTTCTGCCGCTGTGGCAATTTCGCTGATAGAGCCGCCGATTTTAATAATGGCTACCCCATCGGCCATTACCGGTACCCCCTGCTCTGTATAAACTTCAGGTGTTGTTACTTCTAGTTTACTAGATAATAAGCTTAGTGGCTCTGCTTGCTGAAAAACCGGCAGAATAAAGCTGCCCCCGCCGCGAATGATTTTAATTTTGTTTCCTGACTCATCCACATGAACATTTTTATTGCCTAAGTAGCTTCCTGTGACAATCAATGCTTCATCAGGACCGGCTGTTCTGTATTTTGTGATAAACACACCAATCAAAGCAATTAGAATTAATACAACAATACCAATGATAATCCAAATTAATCCCATATTTTTTTACCTCCTTGTATATAAAGTGAAACATCATCAGGCGGGTTTTTACCATCACCCTCTGATTGTTGGTCCCGTTTTCGGATCATTTCCCCGCTTATACTTCATGCTGGTGTTAAGTCTACAAGTGAAGACATACTGCCGTTAATACGGGATTAAGCTTTCATTCTTTTGATAAACAGTTACCTGCAAGACCCCATCCTTCACCTGTATCACCAGTACTTTTGTACCATTAGGAATAGCTTCATGATCAAAGCTTGATGCAGGTTTTGCAATTCTGCCGCTGGCACTTTCAATTAACACTTCCCCAAAGCCATCAGCTGGAATAGACGTAATGACCAGCCCGATTCGGCCGCGTAAATCAGATTCTTTATAGACTAATGATTCCTCAGCAGAGGAAAGCGGAACTAGAACGAAAACATTTAGTAAAGTAACAAGAATTAGAGATATAACTGCTGAAATCGCTAAAATCAGTAAAGAATGGAGGGAAGATAGGCGTTCAAATAGGTAGCCGCCGGCAGACAGAATGGTAATAAAAGCAAAAATAAGAACAGGATTTAAAAAATGAAGACCTCCGTCCCCAGTATCAACATGCAGTACATCTGCAAACAGAACATAAAGGATGGTAAGAATACCTGAAATAATAAGTGCGTACAAATAAATCGAGGCAAGGGGAAGTCCAAAAAGTTCCATAAGCATCATCCCTTTTTTGTAATAGATAAGAAATACAGCGGAGAATGTAAAATTATCTCCAATAGGCCATGGCATCCTCCTTCTTTTTAAAAATTATGTATAGTACTATATACGGATAAAAAGTGAAAATGTTTCAATTTTTCCCTAATTTTAGTATACATGATAATCGAGCCCTCTGGGTAACATTTCTATTTTAAAATAAAAATGCCGCAGCCCTTTTCAGCTGCAGCACTTACTTTATCCTATTCCAAAATATTTGGATTCGTTCCTATATACAGTTGATTAATGGACTGAATCTAAGTTTTTTGTTCAAACTCAAATTACTTCAGTACATCCTCCCCGAACCATTTTTCAGAGATCTTTTTATATGTGCCGTCATCAATCATGTCTTTTAGGGCTGCGTTGACAGCATCGACCATCGGTTCATTATTCTTTCTGAACATGAATCCGCTGGTTGAGACATCTTCACTTTTTGCCACGATTTTCAAAGGTGTATCTGGTTTTTTCTTTTTATAGTCTAAAAAAGCAATATTATCATTAATCGTTACATCCACTCGATTCTGTGCCAAAAGTTCAGCTGACTGTTGAAAGCCATCCACTCCAACAAGATTGGCACCATATTTTTTTGCTAAATCCCCATAGTTACTTGTTAATGATTGAGCTGAACTTAATCCTTTGATATCTTCAAATGATTTTACTTTGGTATTGTCCTTTTTCGTAATTAAAACTGCTGTCGTTTTAATATATGGATCAGAGAAATCATACTTTTTTTGACGGTCTGGTCGAATCCCCACTTCATTGGCAATCATATCAAACCGTTTTGCATCTAGTCCTGCAAACATGCCGTCCCATTGGGTTTCTTTGAATACTGCCTTAACTCCCAGGCGTTTCGCCACTTCTTCTGCAAGGTCGACATCAAAGCCAGTCAATTTTCCATTTGTATCATGGAATGTAAATGGTGGATAAGTGCCTTCTGTTCCAATTAAAATTTCCCCATCATCTTTCACTTTTTGCAGCAAGTCTTTGTCTGCCTTCTCAGCTGTTTTATTCTTATTATCCTTTTTATCATCGTCTTTGCCGCATGCGGACAAAACAAGTGTAAAACTTAACAAGAGTCCTAACACAAGCAATACCTTTTTCATTAGTAAAAATCACTCCTTTTCCATTTAAAAAAGTCTTAGCGAATGAAATTAGTTTTCCCTGCTTTTCAAAAATAAACCTAAGAAGGTTTGGATGGATCTAGAAAAAGCCAATTGATGAAAACGAAAAAAAGAGACTGCCTTTTATTAGCAATCTCCTCACCTTATTATTTCCACCAATCATCAAACATTGTGGCCGGCATTCTGCGCTTATGTTCTGTTTGTACATAGCGCTTTTCAATTTTTTCTGCGGCCTCCTTTGAAACAGGGTGCCCTTCCAAATAATCATCCAGTTCCTCATAGGTAATTCCTAATTCGGTTTCATCTGCCTGTCCTGGCTTTTGATCCAATAGATCTGCTGTCGGCACCTTTAAATATAATCTTTCCTCTGCCCCTAGTTCTTTTAATAATGCCTTTCCCTGCCGTTTCGTTAATCCAGTTAGAGGCAGAACGTCTGCACCGCCATCACCATATTTTGTATAAAACCCTGTGATTGCTTCTGCAGCATGGTCTGTTCCAATAACCAGCAATCCTTCCATTCCGCCTGCAGCATACTGTGCAATCATCCTCATTCTCGCTTTTACATTCCCTTTTTGATAGTCACTTAAAGGCTGTCCAATTGTCTCTTGATTATATTCTTTCTGAACTTCATCTACAGCCGGCTTAATGTTAAAAACCATCTCTTTGTCTGCCTTAATGAAGGCTAATGCTTTTTTCGCATCGTCCTCATCCTGCTGCATCCCGTATGGCAGCCTCAAGGCAATAAATACAGCATCCGTTCCTTCCTTGCGAAGTTCTTCTACCGAAAGCTGTGCGAGCCTCCCTGCAAGGGTTGAATCCTGCCCCCCGCTAATTCCTAAAACATATCCTTTTGCTTTCGTTTTAACTACATAACTTTTCAAAAAATCAATCCGTTTGCGGACCTCTTCCTTTGGATCAATCGAAGGTGAAATATGTAAATCCTTCATAATCTGTGCTTGCAAACTCATCTTTTACCCTCCCTGATTTCATTATTCTTTAATGTACCACAAAATACGCCTTTTCAGTAATGGAGAGATTCCAGATGGAATGGGTACAATAATGGTATTAAGAAAAGTAATGGAGGGGTAAAGTTGGAAGCAAAAAAGTGTAATGAGTCAAGAGTAGTGAGAATCATGCGGGTATTTCCAAATGATGTAAATGATCATCATACACTATTCGGCGGAAACTTAATGAGTAATGCAGATATGATCGCTTCCATTTCTGCAACGAGGCATTCAAGAAGAGAATGTGTTACGGCCTCAACAGACTCTGTTGATTTTCTAAGTCCCATTACTCCAAAAGATTCCGTTTGTTTCGAATCATTTGTTACTTGGACAGGAACCTCTTCCATCGAGGTTTTTGTAAAGATCATTGCTGAAAATATGCTTTCAGGCGAGCGAAAAATTGCTGCCACTGCTTTTTTAACTTTTGTCGCTCTGGATGAAGACGGAAAACCTACGAAAGTTCCAGGCGTCATTCCAGAGTCAGAAGAAGAGAAAAAACTGTTTGAAACAGGTAATGAAAGAGCAGAAAAGCGGAAAGAGCACAGAAAAAGCAGTAAAGAACTGGCCGCCTATTTTACGACAAACAAACCTTGGGAATAAAATAAATCTAATAAAGGTTCGCGCTCCTTTTCAGACGCGAACCTTAGTTTAAATTCTGGAGTTTTTTTCGATTGGGGGCATGGGGAGGAGTTTGCGCCCAGCCTCGGTCAACCATAAGTTTAAATCCTTTTGCTGAATAGGCTAAAACTTCTAGGATGTATTTTTGGTAATAAGCAGCCAAGTCCGTCCTCATGGATAAAGATAATGCATGACCAATTAAGGTAACATCAACTTGATTAAGAGTATTAAATAGCGTTACAATCAGCCTGTTCGAAAAAGGACTCACGGTACTATCTGTGACATCCACAGTGGTCGAAACATTCCCTAACAATTCCTCTCTCAAAAGAATATCGTTAAAAGTATCAATTTGTTTTTCTGATATTTTTTTACCATCACGGATATACTGATGAATTTCCTTATCCTTCACCACCTGCAGCAGCCCTATACATAATACAATGGCGAGATAATTACGTTCCGTATTAAAAAAAATTTGGGTAATTTCCATGACATTGATCGGCCGCTTTTTTCCAAATCCACTAAGGTAGTTTACCTTATCAATATACTCTACTTGATCTGGATAAGGAATCATTGGAGGACGGTCATATACCCCCTTTTCCAGCATTAATTCCGCTGATTTCTGATATAATTCTGCAGTTTGCTCAACCAATGTGACGAAAAAGTCCAATACATCTTTACGGACAACATTTACGGTAATAAAACCAAAATTGATCATAGACATGCGGCTCATTAAATAAACCATACTTAAACCGAACAAATCATAAAACAATGGCGGTGCCGTCAAATCCAGATCTTTTTCAGAGAAGCCGTCAGGAAGAGGGATGCCTTCATTTTGAAATATTTCAGTGATTTGTTTGAGATGAGAATTACTTAAATCATAAGCATTCTCCAGCAGCTTACTTATTTCTGCATCCTTATTATGATGAAGAAAATAAGTAAGCAGGCATGCTGCCATACTCTCTTGAAGATAGGTTTCCCATAATCCAGCGATTTCCGCACTCGATAACCTGATACTCCGCTCTGACATCCGAAATCATCCCCTCAAGCTTTTGACGTTCAATCCATCTATAAAGAATAGCTTTCCACATTATGGCTGTATTATTCTTACATCATTTACTAGTATCAGGTTTATTTCTCTTGATTTTTCCAGGTCATTACTCCGTCCTCTTCATCAAACTCAATCATTACATCGACAACACCCTTTTCAGTTAAAATCCTCTCCTCCAATCGGTCTTTAATATCATCGGCAGCTGCTATCGTCATTTTCGGATCGATTTCAATTTCCAATTCAACATGCAAGTCTTCCCCTTCTTTGATAACCGTCAGGGATTGAATATCCTTAACATCCGGATCTTCCATGACAATCGTACCAATTTTACTTTCCATTACTTCATCCGATTGACCGATAACACCCGCAGCATTATCTAAGAAAACTCTTCCCACAACAAAAAACATCATGAATCCAATCAGCACGGAAGCAATGCCTTCTAATTGATGAAGATTTGTAAAATGGGCGATGATGACAGCAAGAATTGCTAACAAACCACCTATAGAGGCAACAAAGTCTTCCATAAAAACGAGTTTTGTTGCAGGCTTGGCTCTTCCTAGATTAGCAAAGCTTTTCACAAACACATTTAGTCCTCCAGCTTGAATATCCAGTTCATGTAAAATTTCCTTCATCGCTTTAAATAATACAAACATTTCCAGTATTGTAGAGAGTCCTAATACTGAAATATTTATAATAAACCCGCCAGATTTAGTGGGATGAAGTATGTGCCTGTATCCTTCCTTAATTGTTTCAAATGCCATGATGCCGACGATCAATACCGCACCCAATAAAACCAAATTTACCAAGCGTCCAAAACCATTAGGAAACTTATCTGTCGGGGCCTTCTTGCTTAAGGCTGAACCCGTAAATACAAAAAATTGATTTGCTGCGTCTCCCAGGCTGTGCATGGTTTCCGCAAACATCGCTACATTTCCTGTAAAAAAGTAGGCAATTCCTTTTATCACCGCAATGACGGTATTCACAATTGCGGCCAGCATGGCAGATTTGTTTCCTCTTTTTAATAACTGCAGTAATTCTCCCATGAAAACCCCCAAAAATAATTATTTTTTTTAATGTTTTCTATTGCAGCATATTTCATTAGCTATTTTTAAAATAGGTTATGTTAAACTGGGCAGTTTATTTCGCTCCACAAGGAAGTTTTCGGCAGCATAGGCATCGCACGACTAAAAGCGATAGCTCTAGAAGATGGCACAAATGGTCCGCGGGCATTCCGGGAAATCTTCGTGCCTTCCACAACAAATCAACAGGGTTATACCACTTTAACAGAGCCAAAATAAAAAAAGGACCCGGCATTAATCCGGAGTCCTGCTGGTTATACGTTTTTTAGCACTAAATACAAGTGATTGTTTCGTTCGCTTTTCTCCTGCTCATCTGCTAAATCATACTTTTTCAGCAGGTGAAACACTTCATTTAATAAATCCTGTGTATGCCCTTGCGCAAAAAACTGTTCAAATAATGGTTTCAAATCTTCTGGCAAAAAGGATGCCTGAGATTCATACTTGCTTTTCACGTCTTCTGGTGAATGATTTATTTTACATTCGCTCATTTAACGGTCCTCCTGAATCTTTTTACCCATAGGATAACACTATATCACCCTATATTAAACCTTTTCATTATCTGTTACATCAAGAATATCCAATAAGAAGACAAATACCGGGATCCCTACAATCAAGCCCCATACACCAAAGAAGTGTTCGGAAAAAATCAATACAATAAAAGTATAAAACACTGGAAGATTGGTCTTTGAACTCATTAAATTCGGGTTTAATATATATGCTTCAATCCCATGAATAATGGCAATCGCAATCGCGATATAAAGCACCGTCATTATTCCGCCAATACTATAGGCAATAATGACAAGCGGGATTAATGAAATAATAACTCCGGCGACAGGAATTAATCCTAAAATAAACACCATAATCGATAAACCGCCAAGCTGCGGAAAATCGAGGATCCACAGCGAAATGGTTGTTAGAATACAATTCACAAGGGCGATGATAAGCTGAGCTTCAATCACTTTCCCAAATGTTCTTACAAATTTATGGGCAAAAAATTCAATTTCCTCATAAATAGATGCTACTTTGCTTGTTTTGAATTTCTTCGTAAACTCCACCAATCTTGGTTTTTCCAGCAGGAAAAATAAGCTCAACAGCAGAGCCATTAGGATTTCTAAACCGACCTTGCTGATTCCGCTGAAGGATTTTAATAAATACGCAACTCCTTGTTCCAAATAGTTGGTTATATTTATTTTTTCAATCCGTTCTACAAGGTAATTTAAGACCACATTATCATGTTTAGAAGTATAAAAAGCAGTTAATTGTTTAATCAATGTTGTTATTTCATTCGCAATCATTGGCAGGTACATCACCAGTCCATATGAAAGAAGTCCAACAATACTGGCGTAGGAAATAACCACCAGCAGTTTCCGGTTTAAAGGGATTTTCCTTTCAATGAACTGGACCAGCCGATCCATTAAAAATGTAAAAATAAACGTAAGTAAAATTAAATTAATCATCGACCTCATTGCGTACAAAACAATCGCAATAAACACAAAAATTAAAATCCGCTTGAAAGCGCTGCTCTGGATAAGTTTATTGATCATAGATCTATATCGGCCCCATTACTATTCTGAATTGAAATTTCACAATTTAATTATAACAAACCCAAATGAATTTTGTCCTTTATTAGCTTTACCTAACTTTGAATTGATAAGGATTCAAAGAACTGTCAATAGCATGACTGACATAACCGTTTTTACGTAAATAATCAAGCAATTTTGGCAGATGGGCAAGCGTTTCTTTCCGCTCGTGAAGCAAAATCACGATTGGCCCTTGATGGTGTTTCATTCTGTTCAACTGGTCAATGACACTGTTCACATAGCGTCCATCCTTATAGTACCAATCCTTACTGTCAATATTCCAGTCCCACATCAAATACCCTTTTTCATCCACAGCTTTACGATATTCCTGCTTCATCCCCGGCACACTGCCATAGGGTGTTCTGATTAGAAAGGATTTGACACCAGAAATTTCCTTCAAGGTGTTTTGATTTTGATTTAATTCACCTAAAACGGAATGAACTGAAGCATAGAACCTCTTCGAATCATGTGATACACTATGAAGTCCTACCGCCTCACCTGACTTAACCATCAATTTAACCGCTTCGGGATATCTGCGAATATTGCTGTCAATCATAAAAAATGAAGCCTTAAAATGATATTTTTCTAAAAGTTTGATAAGATCGCCGGAAGTTGCTGCTGGACCATCATCAAATGTTAAGTAAACTGCTTTTTTACCGGTACCGCTGTTCACAGGGGTTTCCGGAGTTTGCTTGGCTGTTGGTGCTAGGGATTCTTTCTTTGTTTGTTGAGGAGTTTTTGAATCTTCTTTGGCAGGCGGTGCCTCATCTGAATCTTTTTCCGAATCTTTATCTTGTGCTTTTTCCAAATCTTGCTGTGTCTTATTCGCTTCTTTCATGTTTCTCCAGGCAAATGCTTTCTTTTCCTGCTTGTGAATCCATTCTTTTTCCAATTGATAATCCTTTGTATTCTGCCTAATCATTTCAGGTGTTAAATTTTCAACTACTGGTTTACCAGCTTCATTTTTTTGTTGATTAAGAGGTTTTACTGCAGCTTTTGCCTGAAAATAATTTGAGACTGATATTCCGGTTAACAATCCTCCAACTACGAATACCAAAACCAAGGACCAAATCGACCAACCGCGCCTTAATTTCCTCATTGTTTATTACCTCACTGCTGTTTAAAATTTCCCTTTCCCATTATAGACGATTTTTCACTTGGATTGTTTCGAATCTATTAAAAATATTACAGTTTTATTAAATGCAGAAATTAATAGAAACTTTGACAAGTTCCTACAATTTTTCCTATCTTTTATTCTAACGGAAATGGAAAGGGAATAGTAATATAATTCATTTAAATTTAAAAATACAGGCAAATTTGACTCATGACCAACATACATTTCATTGAGCACAGATTTTCTCATGAAAAGCTCTTTTTTTATTCCTTTTGGAGGTGATCGTGTGTCTGGCGGTATCAAATTTCTGCTTTATCTGGTATCATTTTTTATTCCTATAGTAGGAATTATATTAGGAATCATTTGGATGAATGACCAAGAAATCGAAAAAAAAGCGGTTGGCAAGAATTGTTTAATCGTCTCCATTGTCTCGATTGTCCTGTCATGCATTTGCTGGTTTGCGCTTTCGGCTTTATCGATTGCTCCTGCATTTTCGGGGTATTAAATTGTTATTTCAAGGATGTAAGGAGATTTCCGCGGAAGTCTTTGTTTTTTCCGCGGGTTTTTATTTTATTCCGCATGCTTTAGAAGGATTTTGAAGGAATGACCGTTTTGTTCCGCTATATGCCTCAGGAGTACCGCGCATTCGACTTTATCAAAGGAAGGGATTCAAATGCTGCAGGAGTTATTTCAATTCTTTGGAAGGGCTATCTGTCATCAATTAGAAGAACGGACACTCCTTGTCTCTGGCGATTTCCTTTCGGTATGCGCACGCGACACCGGCATTTATATCGGCATTTTTTCATCTCTTTTTTATTTACATATGCTAAAACGAAAAAAGCAGATTACCATACCAACGATCAAAATGAGCCTTTTTCTTTTACTTTTAATGGGGCCGTTAGTCATTGATGGCATTGGCTCTTACAGTCATCTATTTGAAAGCACCAATGAGCGGAGACTTATCACAGGGATTTCTTTCGGCCTGGCACTGCCTTACTTTCTCTACCCATTAGCATTAGGAAAAGCGTTAAAAAAGGATGCTCTGCCGGTCATCACAAATGGCTGGGATGTACTTATACCGGTAATTTTCAGCTGCATTATTGGCAGCATCATTTATATGGGAAGAGTTCCACATGTATTAGTGGATGGTTTTATTATTTTAATGATTATTATCTGGTTTAGTTTGTGTGCTTCATTCTTATTCTCCCAATTCCGTTTACAATGGCTGCTGGCTGTTACCGCTGGGTTAGCATTCCTCAGCATCCTTTCCATCCTTCATGGAATGATTATTTCATAACAAAAAAAGACTGCAGACCGCATTCAGCCGCCAATTTCTTGAGCTGAATGCGGTCCTTTTTTCATTTTGTTGAAAATTTAAACTTTCTTTGTAAGCGTAATTTAATGATGTTCCTAAATAATAAATAGTGTAGTATGGATAATGCTGGTTTTAGCAACTATAAGAGTAACGCTTATTTAGAAGGAAGGATTATATGGACAGCAAAGAAAATAAGCTTGGTTTAACGGCGTTAATCGCTTTAGTCATAGGTTCCCAGATTGGCGGGGGCGGGTTCAATGTTGCAACTGATATGGCTGCAGGCGCTAATGCTGGTGCCATCATTTTAGGGTGGATCATCACTGGCATCGGTATACTTTCATTGGTTTTTTCATTTCAAAATTTAACAAATAAACGGCCTGATTTAGATGGCGGTATTTATAGTTTTGCAAGAGAAGGTTTTGGCAGTTATTTTGGTTTCAATTCGGCATGGGGGTATTGGCTTTCTGTCTGGCTGGGGAATGTTGCCTTTTTAACATTGTTGTTTAGTTCCATTGGTTACTTTCTGCCGATCTTTAATGGAGCAAATTTCGCATCTGTACTCGGTGCTTCTATTCTGCTTTGGCTGCTAATCTTCTTTATTTCTAAAGGTATTCACTCTGCGGCCATCATGAATATTGTCGTCACTATTGCAAAATTAATCCCTATAATTGTATTTATTTTAATTGCTTTTACAGCTTTTCATTCTAATGTGTTCACAAAGGATTTTTGGGGCGGCAGGACTTTTGATATAAAAGATGTTATGGCGCAAACGAAAAGCACCATGCTTGTCACGCTTTGGGTTTTTACTGGTGTAGAGGGAGCTGTTGTTTTATCACGCCGTGCAATGCGAAAAAGAGATGTTGGCAAAGCGACAGTGATAGGCGTTATGTCAACGTTAACCATTTATATCTTGATTTCGTTATTATCCTTAGGCATTTTGACAAGGCAGGAACTTGCCGGCTTAGAAAGCCCATCCATGGCCTATGTATTAGAAGCAATTGTGGGCCCCTGGGGTGCAGCATTCGTCAATCTTGGCTTGATTGTCTCTCTATTAGGTGCACTGCTCGGCTGGACTTTGTTTTCGGCAGAAGTTCCTTTTTTAGCAGGGAAAGATGGGACATTTCCCAAATTTTTCACGAAGGAAAATAAACATAATGTCCCCACTCATTCGCTCATTTTTACTGGTGTTTTGATTCAATTATTCCTGGTGACTTTATTAGTTTCCGACAAACCCTACCGATTTGCTTTTTCAATGGCCAGTTCCACGATTTTAGTGCCCTACCTTTTTTCCGCTTTATACCAGGTGAAGTACAGCTGGCAGCAAAAAGAAACCGGGCAGATGATCATTGGTATAATCGCATCCATTTATAGCATTTGGATTTTATATGCGGCAGGGGTCGGCTATCTTTTATTAACATCCATTTTATATTCTCTTGGAATCCTTATATTTTTATATGCTGAAAAAGACAAAAATCAAAAAGTATTTAAACCATTCGAATTGGCCTGGGCTTGTATCTTTGTCCTGCTGGCCATTTTAGCTATTATTTTGCTTGCAATGGGAAAAATTCAAATTTAGCTGGCGGGATGCCGGCTTTTTTAATTATCAGGGTTGAAGTAAAATATGCCAGCCTTGTTTATCCGAGTACAATTTTCCACAAACTAATTCGTCAAAATAAACATTAGCTAACAAGTATAGATATAGTGAAATTAAGGAAACCGCCGTTTCTGTTTGGCCGATGTTTTCTTATTGTCAGGTGAACAAGTCTATTTCAAAAATAGAGATGATATTTGGGATTTTAAATACATCCTTAAGATAAAAATAAGCAAATCAACCTTACAGCAGCTTAGGTTAATTTGCCTTTTAGTTTATCGATTCCCCGGTGCCGGTTTATCTACACCCGTTACATGATGCCGGTGTCCATCATCCTCACTCGTAAGAATTCATATGTATTATCCATTAAAAGTAAAAGGGATGTTTTTAGAACTTTATATGAGATTTCGCCATTCCTAAGAGTTAAACAAAAAAAGGAACGTGCCATTTTTATTTTGAATAACTACGATGACGTGACACCACGCAATGGTAACAATCCCCGGTTACAAAAACAAAAAATTGAATTTGAAAATAACTTTTTTAAAATATAAAAAAGACCAGCAACTAATATGCTGGTCTTGAATTCCACCTTATGTATGGTGGAGACGGTGGGACGTGCTCTTCCATGCTTTCGTCATGGCACTGACTATATCTTGAACCTGCCTTTTATCAGGTCCCCCGGCGTATTATGCGAAATATATATTTACCTATTCGGCAGCATTTCGCATCCTAGTACTACCAACTAAAGATGGCAGCCTATAAGTCGATACACGGCTGTTGAATTACTCCACATACCGCTCGGCATTGCCTTATCGCTATTGATGCGACTTAGGTTTCACCGATCAAGCCGGATTTTCACTTGTATGTTACCACACAAGGCGACTAAGTTACTAATCGAACCCACGTCCAAAGATATCGGCACTTAAGCTTCTACGAGTGTAGTCGATATATTGGCGTTTCACTGATCCTTCTGCCTATCGACAGGCGTCCGGTCAGCTAGCCTGGTTGTTCTCTTCCTTCATCCTCAGGCGGTGGAATCCGGCGTAGCCTGCTAAAGTTGAGTCCGCTACCCTACCACACAGGCGATGGAGGGGCGAACCGCTTAGTGCTTAATTAGGCAGCTAAAGCGAAGTTGTTGTTAGTTTTGCCAGTTATTGGCTTTGACGTTTTAACGAGGCCGATCCCCTCGACTCGCAACCTAAGCTCAAACTATCCCTGTCGAATCCGTAGCGTCCCCATTATAAAAATGCTGAATATCAGCTAAGACGTTAGGAAACTGGCAAGTTGTACTGAGCAAAAGTTTCTGTCGCTCATCTCAGCGACAAACTTATTATAACATACTCAGTGAATTTTTCAATTGTAAGTATTTGTAAGATGAACCAAATTACATTTTCTGACGTTCACGGAAGGCACGTTCAATTTCACGTTTCGCTTCTTTCCGCTTTAAGTCCTCACGCTTATCATAGTTTTTCTTACCTCTAGCAAGGCCGATTAGAACCTTACAGAAACCATTTTTTAAATAAAGTTTCAATGGAATAAGGGCATAGCCTGCTTCTTTTGCATCCCCATAAAGCTTATTGATTTCTTTTTTATGAAGCAGCAGTTTTCGTGTCCGTAATGGATCGTGATTATAGCGATTCCCTTGTTCATACGGGCTGACATGCATTCCAAAGATCACTGCTTCGCCATTATGGATCCTTACATATGCATCCTTTAGATTAACACGTCCGGCACGAATCGATTTGATTTCAGTCCCTTGGAGTACGATTCCAGCTTCGTAGGTTTCCTCGATAAAATAATCATGGCCGGCCTTCTTATTTTGAGCAACTACTTTTCCTGTTCCTCTTGGCATCGTTTCACCTCATCTCTGGAATATTAATCCACATTAACGTGCGGGAAGACCCTCACCTGAGTGAAGTTTCACCTTATTGTAACAGAAATAAACATCTCAGTACAACGAAAAGAGGACTCTTTTGGAGCCCTCAAAATTTATCTTTTCTTCTTCCGTTTTGTACTCTTGGATATTGGAACGTTATCATAAAATTTTCGTTTGTTTTTTGGCTTTTTCCCTTCACCAGATGCTTCCTGCTTATGATTTTTCCCGTCTTGTTTCTTTCGGCGCGGCTTGTGGGTATCACTTCCTGTTTTAATAACCTTTGGAGTCTCAGGACGTTCCCTGCGGCGGGTGCCTTTCATTCCGACGATTTCAAAATCAATCGAGTGCTCATCTTTATTTACTTTTACCACACGGACAGTGATTTCATCGCCAATCCGGAAGACATTCCCTGTCCGTTCGCCAATCATCGCGAAATGGCGCTCGTCAAAGCGGTAATAGTCATCGGTCATATAGCTGACATGAACAAGACCTTCAATTGTATTTGGCAGCTCGACAAACATCCCGAAGTTGGTCACTGAACTAATAATACCATCATACTCAACACCAATCTTGTCTTCCATATATTCCGCTTTCTTCAATTCATCTGTATCCCGCTCTGCATCCACCGCGCGGCGTTCCATTTTTGAAGAATGCTCAGCAATTTCCGGAAGATCGGCATTCCATTTTTCCCGTGTTGCTTCATCCAGCTTTCCTTCAATTAAATAAGTCCGAATCAAACGGTGGACAATAGTATCCGGATAACGGCGGATAGGTGACGTAAAGTGAGTATAAAACTGTGTCGACAGCCCAAAGTGTCCAAGACATTCCGGATAATACTTTGCCTGCTGCATCGAGCGCAGCATCACAGTAGAAACCACCATTTCCTCCGGCTTGCCCTGTACCTCTTCAATTATTTCCTGCAGTGCCCGTGGATGGACTTGATTTGCTGTCCCTTTCACGATATAGCCAAAATTCGTAATAAACTCAAAAAATCTTCGCAGTTTGTCTTCCTTAGGATCCTCGTGAATCCTGTAAATGAACGGCACATCCAGCCAGTGGAAATGTTCAGCAACGGTCTCATTGGCAGCAAGCATAAACTCTTCAATTAACCGTTCTGCCACTGAACGCTCGCGAATGACAACATCGGTCGGCTTGCCTTCTTCATCGACCAATACCTTTGATTCTTTAAAATCAAAATCAATGGCCCCGCGGTTCATCCTTTTCTTGCGTAGAATCGCAGCCAGCTCTTCCATTAATTCAAACATTGGCACAAGCGTCTCATAGCGTGCCCTTGTCTCTTCATCCTTGTCCACAAGGATTTTGTTTACATCAGAGTAGGTCATTCGTTCCGTTGTTTTAATGACACTTTGGAAAATTTCATGTGAGACCTCATGGCCCTCGGAATCAATTTCCATTTCACATGATAATACCAGCCGGTCAACCCTTGGATTTAAGGAACAAATTCCATTGGAAAGACGGTGCGGGATCATTGGAATCACCCGGTCTACTAAATAAACACTTGTAGCTCTTTCTTCTGCTTCCTTATCAATGGGTGATCCTTCTTTCACATAATAGCTGACATCGGCAATATGAACGCCGAGCTTATAATTGCCGTTTTCTAGTCTAGTTACAGTCACCGCATCATCCAGGTCTTTCGCATCTGCCCCGTCAATAGTGACAATGGTTTCATTGCGGAGGTCACGGCGATTAGCCAGTTCACTTTCATCAATTGTGTCAGGAACCGAATTTGCCTGCTGAAGGACTTCATCAGGGAAGGCCAATGGAAGACCATGCTTATGTATAATAGATAGAATATCGACACCAGGGTCGTTTTTATGGCCGAGGATTTTCACGACTTCTCCTTCGGCACTTTTTCTTCCTTCAGGATAAGAGGTCAGCTGAACCACGACTTTATGCCCTTCCACTGCCCCTTTGGAAGCTTCTTTCGGAATAAAGATGTCGCTTGCAAACTTTTTATCATCAGGAATCACAAACCCAAAATTTTTACTTTCCGCATAGGTACCGACGATTTGCTGAACTCCCCGTTCAATAATCCGGACAATGGTTCCTTCACGTCGCTGCCCGGAGCTTTCCGAGGAAACACGGACGAGTACCGTGTCACCATGCATTGCATTACTGGTTTCTGTCGGCGGGATAAAAATATCATCCATCCCTGGTTCATCCGGAACCACAAAAGCAAATCCTTTAGCATGGCCTGTCATCCTGCCGCGGACAAGATTCATTTTTTCCGGCAGACCATAGCGGTTGGCACGTGTTCGCACAACAAGCCCTTTTTCCTCCATTTTAACTAAGGCTTTGACAAATTCCTTAAAATCGCTTGAATCTTGAATGCCAAATGCACTTTCCAGCTCTTGAACTGTTAAAGGCTTATAAGTCTCTTCCTTCATATATTGCAAAAGCCGGTCAATATGCTTTTTAATATTTTCTTCCATAGCAATCCCTCCTCTATCAGGTTTCTATTCACGCCAGTCCAGCTTTTCTAAAAAGGCATATACATCCTCATGAAGCTTATCCCGCTCTTTATCAAGCGTAATGACATGGCCCGATTCTTCATACCATTTAATTTGTTTTACCGGTGACTCGATTTCATTGTAGATGATGTCTGCACTTTCCGTTTTAATCATTTTATCAAGACGGGCCTGTACAACAAATGTTGGTGCGTAAATCATATCAACATTATTACGTACATCTGCAATTAAATTTTGCAAAGCTTTTAAGGTATTCATCGGTGATTTTTTAAATTCATTCATTTCCAATTCGATTTGTTCTTCAGATTTTCCTTCTCGGTTTTTAAATTCGCGGGCATATTCGAGCACACCCTCGTACATGACTTCTTCACTTTTTATATACATTGGTGCACACATAGGAATAATTCCCTTTATAGGTACAGTGTATCCCAATTTCAAGGAAAATACGCCTCCTAAGGAAAGTCCTGCCACAGCAATTTCATCATACCCATTATTTTTTAAAAAATTATATCCGTCCATGACATCCTTCCACCACTCTTCCGGGCCGGTATGCACTAGTTCTTCAGGAGGCACCCCATGTCCTTTATAATGCGGGGCATGGCAGGTATATCCCCTTTTTTCAAGAAAGCGTCCAAGCATCCTGACATCTGAAGAATTTCCGGTAAAGCCGTGCAATAAGAGGACGGCTCTATGGCCCCGTTCAAAGAAAAATGGTTTTGGCATTGTTATTTTCATGTTTTAAGACTCCTTTAATACAATAAACTTTCATCAGCTGGGGGCGAACTTCCCCCATTGATTGTTTGCTCAAATCGGGTTTTATGAGAAGTCAATCCTAGAATTAATCTATTGACTTCATCATTCCAACTGCCCGTTAAGCGAAAAAAATACTGCTATTCTTTTTAGTTTAAGCAAAGCAATAGTTAACATTCCAGAAAAAAGCTTAAGGGAAAATTATTCTCTTAACAAAAAACCCGGCTTAACAGCCGGGTTTTAATCGTTGTTATTAGATTTTGAAGTAAGTAACAGCAAGTGCAAGCAAGAAGAAAAGAATGGATAATACGACCGTAATCCGATGAAGAATTAAATCAATTCCCCGTGCTTTTTGTTTACCAAATAAAGTTTCTGCACCACCGGAAATGGCACCGGATAGACCAGCGCTTTTGCCTGATTGAAGTAATACTACAGCAATTAGTGCAATACTTACAATAACTAATAATATAACTAATAATGTATGCATGAAGGCCACCTCCTGTAGACGTACAATACACAGTATAATAAATTTACCATATAAATTCCCATTTCACAATAGATTATTGGGACTCTGCCGGCAAGGCCGTAAACTTCAGCAGACCTTCAAAAGGCATCCACTTTTTCATGGATGCCTTTATAATCCTATCTATAATTATTTATTTAAATTATAGAAAGATTTAATTCCATTGAATTGTGCTGTTTCGCCTAGTAAATCTTCAATGCGAAGCAGTTGATTGTATTTTGCAATACGATCGGTACGGGATGGTGCACCAGTTTTGATTTGGCCAGCATTAGTTGCTACAGCGATATCAGCAATGGTGCTGTCTTCTGTTTCACCAGAACGGTGAGAAACAACAGCAGTGTAGCCAGCGCGCTTAGCCATTTCAATGGCATCAAAAGTTTCTGTAAGTGTACCAATTTGGTTTACTTTGATTAGAATTGAGTTGGCAATACCTTTTTCAATACCTTCAGCAAGCTTCTTAGTATTGGTTACGAATAGGTCGTCACCGACTAATTGTACTTTACCGCCAAGACGCTCAGTTAAAAGCTTGTGGCCTTCCCAGTCATTTTCATCAAGACCATCTTCGATAGAGATGATTGGGTATTTTGAAACAAGTTCTTCGTACCATGCAACCATTTCTTCGGAAGTTTTGACAACACCTTCACCAGCAAGATGATATTTGCCGTCTTCTTTATTGAAGAACTCAGAAGATGCAGCATCCATTGCAAGCATTACTTCTTCACCAGGCTTGTAGCCGGCTTTTTCAATTGCTTCTACAATGGTTTGAAGAGCTTCTTCGTTTGATCCTAAGTTTGGAGCAAAGCCGCCTTCGTCACCAACAGCTGTATTAAGGCCTTTGCCTTTAAGAACTGTTTTTAAAGTATGGAAAATTTCTGCGCCCATGCGAAGTGCTTCTTTAAAGCTTGGAGCACCTACAGGCATGATCATGAATTCTTGAATATCGACGTTGTTGTCAGCATGTTCCCCGCCGTTTACGATGTTCATCATTGGCACTGGAAGCTGCTTAGAGTTGAATCCGCCAAGGTATTGGTATAATGGAACACCAAGATAATCAGCTGCTGCACGTGCAACAGCCATAGAAACACCAAGGATGGCGTTTGCGCCTAACTTACCTTTGTTTTCTGTACCGTCTAACTCGATTAATGCTTGGTCAACACCAACTTGATCAAGAACGCTGAATTCTTCGCTGATTAACATTGGAGCAATAATATCGTTAACATTTTCTACAGCCTTTAGAACACCTTTTCCAAGGAAGCGGCTCTTGTCACCGTCGCGTAGTTCAACAGCTTCGTATTCACCTGTTGAAGCACCGCTTGGAACTAATGCGCGGCCGAATGCACCGGATTCAGTATAAACTTCTACTTCTACTGTTGGATTACCGCGGGAATCCAATACTTCACGAGCATAAACTTCAGTAATAAATGGCATGTCTATTCTCTCCTTAAAAATAAGTTAAATTTTTTCACCAATTAAGAGTTTACTTTATTATGGACGTTCCTGTCATTTCTGCAGGTTTCTTAACATTTAATAAATCAAGCATAGTTGGGGCTAAATCACCAAGGATTCCGCCGTCACGTAATTCTGCACCTTGCTTGGTAACAATGACTGGTACAGGGTTTGTCGTATGCGCGGTCATTGGATTACCTTCAAGTGTAACGACTTCGTCAGCATTCCCATGGTCTGCAGTAATAATGGCTGCGCCGCCTTTTTCCAAAATTAAATCGACGACTTTTCCTAAACATTCGTCTACTGCTTCAATCGCTTTAACCGTAGGCTCAAGCTTACCAGAGTGGCCTACCATATCAGGATTGGCAAAGTTTAAAATAATGGCATCGAAATGGTCTGCTTGAATTTCCTTTACCAGTGCATCTGTTACTTCATAAACGCTCATTTCTGGTTTCAAGTCATAGGTTGCTACCTTCGGCGAATTGATTAAAATCCGCTCTTCGCCAGGGAATTTTGCTTCCCGGCCGCCGCTCATAAAGAAGGTAACGTGCGGATATTTTTCTGTCTCGGCAATGCGCAATTGCTTCAGATTATTTTGCGACAACACTTCACCCAAAGTATTATCAAGATTTGCTGGTTTGAAAGCAACATAACCATCAACTGATTCACTGAAATGAGTTAAACATACGAAATAAAGATGTTTCGGATGTTTTGGTCCTCTGTCAAATGAGCGGAAGTCCTCATTCGTAAAGGTATTTGAAATTTGAATGGCCCGGTCCGGACGGAAATTATAGAAAATCACAGCATCATTATCTTGAATAGTTGCTACAGGCTGTCCATCTTCTTTCACCATTACAGATGGAATCACGAATTCATCATAAATTCCGTGGGAATAAGAATCCTCTACAAGCTCTAATGGATTTTTGTAAGTCGGTCCTTCTCCGTACACCATCGAACGGTATGATTTTTCTACACGTTCCCAGCGCTTGTCACGGTCCATAGAATAGTAACGTCCTGAGATGGTGGCAAATTCACCGATCCCATACTCTTTCATTTTGTCCAGAGCTTCCTGAATATATGTTGGTGCTGTTTGCGGTCCTACATCACGTCCGTCAAGGAAAGCGTGAATATAAACCTTTTCAACACCACTCTCTTTGGCAAGCTTTAAGAGTGCAAACATATGGTTAATATGGCTGTGAACCCCGCCATCAGACAACAAACCAAATAAATGAAGGCTTGTACCATGTTTTTTCACATGTTCCATCGCGCCAAGGAAGGTTTCATTTTTCTCAAATTCATGTTCGCGGATTGCAATGTTCACTCTCGTTAAGCTTTGATAGACAATCCGTCCGGCCCCGATATTCAAGTGGCCGACTTCAGAGTTACCCATCTGTCCTTCCGGAAGACCAACAGCCTCACCGCTTGCAGTTAAATGGGAATGCGGATAGGTGCTCCAAAAACGGTCAAAGTTTGGTTTCTTCGCATGTGCAACAGCATTTCCTTTTGTTTCATTGCGGCATCCGAAACCATCTAAGATGATAAGGGCTACTGGAGCTTTACTCATTTTTGCCCGCCTCCAATAATTGTAAAAATGATTGTGCCTCAAGGCTTGCTCCGCCGACTAAAGCACCGTCAATATCAGGTTCAGCCATATATTCTTTAATATTTCCCGGCTTAACGCTGCCGCCATATTGAATACGGACTGCCTGTGCTGTATCTTCTGAAAATTGCTTAGCAATGGTTTGACGAATATGGGCACATACTTCATTGGCATCTTTTGCAGTAGAAGATTTTCCTGTTCCAATGGCCCAGATTGGCTCATAAGCAATAACGGTTTGTTTTACTTGCTCATCGGTTAAGCCTGCTAATGCCTTCTCGATCTGGCCGGCGATAAAATCCATTGTTTCGCCGTTTTCACGCTGTTCCAATGTTTCACCACAGCAAACGATTGGGCTTAAATGATATTTAAATGCAGCTAATACCTTTTTATTGACTGTTTCATCTGTTTCATTAAACATTTCCCGGCGTTCAGAGTGGCCAATGATGACATAATCTACACCAAGATCTTCTAATGCCTTTGGACTGATTTCTCCTGTAAAAGCACCGCTTTCTTCAAAGTGCATGTTTTGTGCACCAATTTTTACATTCGTTCCTTTTGCTGATTCTACAAGGGTTTGTAAAAATAATGCTGGTGCACAGATGACAGAATCAACTTGTTCTGGAGCTGGTACAAGGCTTTTTACTTCCTCGGCAAAGCTTTTTGCTTCAGAAAGTGTTTTATGCATTTTCCAGTTACCTGCAATAATCGGTTTACGCATTCTGGACATCCCTTTCTATATTGATGAGGGGCGGAGCGTCGCATCAAAATTCGAGAAGCTTATTTAGCGTTTCAATAAATTACTCCAAATTTGTAGAACTTAGCTCTGCTCACACCGCCTTCATTTATTAAAATTGATAATACCGCCAAGCTTTTGTGTTTGGACTCTTGTTACTTGTCGTTTAAGGCCACAACACCCGGCAATGCTTTTCCTTCCATAAATTCAAGAGAAGCTCCGCCGCCGGTTGAGATGTGGCTCATTTTATCCGCTAAACCAAATTTTTCAACCGCTGCAGCAGAATCACCGCCGCCTATGACTGAATAAGTATCCTTTGCATCTGCCAATGCCTGGGCAACTGCCTTTGTTCCTTGAGCAAATTTGTCTATTTCAAAAACACCCATTGGTCCATTCCAGATGACAAGTTTTGATTTTTCGATAACATCACGATAGACAGCCGCTGTTTTAGGGCCGATATCAAGGGCTTCCCAGTCTGCTGGAATCTCTTTAATACTTACCACGTTAGTGTTGGCATTTTCGGAAAAATCATCCGCTACCACCACATCAACCGGCATATAGAAGTTTACGCCCTTTGCTTTTGCTTTTTCCATAAATGATTTTGCAAGCTCAATTTTGTCTTCCTCAAGAAGTGATTTACCAATTTCAAAACCTTGAGCTTTCACAAATGTATAAGCAAGTCCTCCGCCGATAATAAGGTTGTCCACTAATTCAAGCAGATTTTCAATGACACCGATTTTATCTTTTACCTTAGCACCACCGATAATTGCCGTAAAAGGACGTTCAGGATTAGAAAGAGCTTTACCAAGAACATCCAGCTCTTTTTCCATTAAAAAGCCGCTGACTGCCGGCAGATGATGGGCAATTCCCTCAGTAGAAGCATGTGCGCGGTGTGCGGCACCAAATGCATCGTTCACATAGAGATCAGCAAGCTCTGCAAAGGATTGAGCAAGTTCCGGATCATTCTTTTCTTCTCCAGGATAAAAACGAACATTTTCAAGAAGAAGAACATCACCTTCCTGCATGGTGTCAATCAATGCTTTTACAGAATCTCCAAAAGCCTCATCTGCTTTTTTCACCTCTTTGCCAAGCAGTTCAGAAAGTCTGGCAGCAACCGGTGTTAAGCGCATTTCTTCTACCACTTTACCTTTTGGGCGGCCTAAGTGGCTTGCTAAGATAACTTTTGCCCCCTGCTCAATTAAATACTGAATGGTTGGCAATGCAGCGCGGATCCGCGTCTCATCAGTGATTTTTCCTTCCTGCATTGGTACATTGAAGTCTACCCGGCAAAAAACGCGTTTTCCTTTTACATCGACATCTTTCAACGTTTTCTTGTTCATTAAAAGGACCTCCTATGTATTGGCTTTTTGGTCAAGCATCTATTCTCGCAAAACAACATAAAAAAGAGCGGGGCTCGTAAAACCACACTCCCCGCTCCCCATGGAATACCATTAAATATTATAACAGTTTAAGATGAAAATTCCATTCTTAACCATTAAAAGCTTAAAGCTCCTTCGCAACAAGCACAGCTCATTCCTGCGATAATGTTCTTAGCAGTTTTCTTCATTTTAACAGCTTTTAGGCTGGCAAAAGGTTATTTGACCTCGAGCTGCTCAGAGCGATCGCTTTGAGCAAGATACCCGAGGGAACATTTCCAGAGATGAAAACTGGCTAGGCGCTAAAGCTAAAAACTAAAGATTAAAGTCCTCTTTGTGCAAGGTAATCAACAAGGTCAACAACACGGTTAGAATAACCAACTTCATTATCATACCAAGAAAGTACTTTTACCATGTTTCCTTCAAGAACCATTGTTGAAAGAGCATCAATAGTAGAAGAAACAGTTTTTCCGTTAAAGTCACGTGATACTAATGGAAGTTCGGTATAATCAAGAATTCCTTTTAATTCGCCTTCTGCAGCAGTTTTTAATGCACTGTTTACTTCTTCAACAGTAACATCTTTTTCTAATTCAGCAACAAGGTCGACAATTGAAACGTTTGGTGTTGGTACACGCATTGCCATACCATTTAATTTACCTTTTAACTCAGGTAATACAAGAGCAACCGCTTTTGCTGCACCAGTTGTAGTTGGAATCATGTTTTCTGCAGCAGCACGGGCACGACGGTAATCCTTATGCGGCAAGTCAAGGATTTGCTGATCATTTGTATAAGAGTGAACAGTTGTCATCATACCGCGTTTGATTCCAAATGTATCATTTAATACTTTAGCAAACGGTGCTAAACAGTTTGTAGTACAAGAGGCATTAGAAATGACATGATGGTTTGCTGGATCATATTTTTCTTGGTTAACGCCCATAACGATCGTAATATCTTCGTTTGTTGCTGGAGCAGAAATAACAACTTTCTTTGCACCTGCTTCTAGGTGTTTAGCTGCATCTTCGCGTTTTGTGAAACGGCCTGTTGATTCTACAACCACTTCAACACCAAGCTCTCCCCAGCCAAGTTGTGCAGGATCGCGTTCAGCTAGAACTTTCACTTTATGTCCGCCAACAACTAAGTATTCGCCATCAACGGTTACATCTTCAGAAAGAGTTCCGTGAACAGTGTCATATTTCAAAAGATGGGCAAGCATGTTTGCATCTGTTAAATCGTTGATTGCTACGATTTCCACATTATTATTATTTAATGCTGCACGAAATACGTTACGGCCAATACGTCCAAATCCATTAATTCCAACTTTAACTGTCATGAAAATTTCCTCCTTAATTTGGGTAAAGCATTTATTTTAGTTTAAAAAAACTACCCTTTAAGTAATAATTCTGCTGCACCCTCATCTGTGATAAGAATGGTGGATGCAGGAGCTTTCTTCATATAGGCTTTAATTGCCTTTGCTTTTGAGGCTCCCCCGGCAATCGCCAGTACATTTGGGATGCCTTCAAGATCTTTCAGCTGAATGCCAATGGTCTGCAGTTTATGAACAATTTCGCCTTCTTCATTAAAATAATATCCAAAAGCTTCGCCAACAGCTTTTGCATCTTCCAGCTTCTTCAATAATTCTGGACTGCTTTTTCGCCGTTCGGCCATTGTCATAGCATCCCCAATCCCGTGAAGAACCATGTTAGCAGATTGTATAAGCTTTAAATTTTCGTGTATTTCAGGCTCTTTGATAAGGGACTGATAAATTTCTGTACTCACCTGGTCGGGTGCATAAAACACACGATGCTTCGTGCGGGTGTTAGCCGCCATAATCGCACAAATGGTGTTTGCTTGATTTTGCAGATCTTCACCTACTCCGCCGCGGGCTGGAACAAACAATAATTTCTTATCACCAGATTCCGGAGTTAGTTGATCCGCGACAGCAGCCATCGTTGATCCGCCGGTTACCGCGATGATATTTTCCCCTTGAAAAAGCCTTTTCATGCAAGATGCTGACGCTTTACCAAGCTCTCGTTTTACAAATGGGGATTGGTCACCATTCCCAGGAACAATGATAACTTTTTTAATTCCCAGGCGATGTTTAAGCTCTAATTCCTGTACATCAATTCCCTTTACTTCACGCATAGAGCCTTCTAAATCCTCCAGCAAATTTCTTCCTTCTTGAGTCAAACTCATACCCGCAGTATTTGCTGTAATAAGATTTTGCTCTTTGAGGAATTCTACTTCACTACGAAGGATTCGTTCCGTTAAATTAAGGCTGACTGCTAAACTTCTGCGCCCTACCGGCTGCATAAATCCTATTGAACGAAGGATGGAATATCTTTTTTGCAGAACTGGCAGAAAATCTGGTAATAATCTTTTGGCAATATCGATAAAAGACTGCATAACCAGCGACTCCTTTATTATATGTAGTTGGTCAAAAAATGTCCACCCTAGACATATTGTGTCCCACCTGCTGCAAAAAAAATTCACCCTTGCTACGGTTTATATTGTAGCAGGTGTGAAAACTTATTTCAATCAATTAGATTCCCTATTTTTTTGCAAACGATTACTTATTTCATATTTATTTACGGAACCATAAGCAGCTTCTTCTCCGTTAATGTAAACAACCGGAATCATTAACCCATAGCGCTCCGTTAGTTCATCGCTTTGTTCAATATCCACTTCCACTAAATGAAATTCATATTCTTCTTTTAGTTCAAGCAGCACCGTCTTTGCCTTGTCACATAATGGGCAGTGGTTTCTTGTATAAATAGTAATATTAGGATCCTGCATATCAATCATTTCCCTTCTTCAATTAAATCTTTTTCGTTTGCTAGAGGACGGGATTCCAAGCTGGCCGCGGTATTTTGCAATGGTACGTCGTGAAACGACAATTCCTTCTGCCATTTTAAGGTGTTCGGCGATATCTTGATCAGACAAAGGCTTTTCTTTATTTTCATTATCAATTAGTTTACTAATTGCATTTTTAACCTGGGATGAGGAAGTATTGTCATCACCAGCTACGGTTTGAATCGTACTGGTGAAAAACGATTTTAATGTAAAGGTCCCCAGCGGTGTCTGTACATACTTTTCACGAACAGCCCGGCTTACCGTTGATTCATGAATATTAAGCTCCGATGCAATTTCCTTCATTGTCATGGGTACTAAACTTTCGGGCCCTTTTTGAAAAAAAGCGGTCTGCTTTTCGACAATCTTGGTTACGACCCTTGTCAAGGTTTCTCTTCGCTGCTCAATACTTTTAAGAATCCACTGATAATCTTGAACCTTATCCTTCAAAAATCGGCTTACCTGCTGGTCCTTGTCCTTAAATTTTTGAAAATATTGTTGGTTAAACGTTATTTTAGGAAGGATATCATCAAACATCCGGACGGTCAAACCCTCAGGTGTTTGTTCAACAACCGCATCAGGAATAATGTAAGCCGAGGTTTCATACCCAAGCCTTGCACAAGGTTTAGGGTTTAAAGCCTGTATCTCATCAAAAACATGTTGAATTTCTTTAAGTGATATATTTAGAGCCTTTGCGATCTGCTTCCACTTCTTTTCCGCAAATGGGACAAAATAATCTGTAAGAATTTCCTTGGCTAGTTCATAATTTTCGGGATACTCATATTCTAATTGTATCAATAAACACTCCTGAAGATTTCTTGCTCCAATACCAACTGGCTCAAGCATTTGAATCACCCGCAGGCAGTCTTCCGTAAACTCCCTTGGTACTTTTAGTTTTAACGCGATCTCACCCAAGTCGTCCGCTAGGTAACCGTTTTCATCTAAATGTTGAATTAAATGGCGAATCACGCGTAACTGTTCACCAGATAATGATTTTATATTCAGCTGCGAAATTAACTGCTCTTCAAGTGAAAATCGCTTTGCTGCAATTTGTTCAATCCAATCCTTCTCCATCTTCTGATGCTTTTTACGATTTCGGTCAATTAGGGGATTCATCGGCTGTACATTAACATTCTCAATTTGCATTAAAGGATTTTCAAGCGCTTTATTTTCTAAAAACTCACTTAATTCTTGAGCTGAATATTGCAATAGGGCAATTGCTTGAGTCAGCTCTTGAGTCATTGCAAGTTTAAGAGTTTGCTGCTGCCATAACCCAGCTTTTAAATTCATCGCTTTCCCCCCTTATGTCTATTTTACATGAAATAAGCGGTTTGGTGTATGCAAAAATCTGAATTGGAGGAATTATTAATTTTGAAGATTTATGTATGGAGATGCTGACAAAATAAAAACCTCCTGTCGTAATAGATCAGGAGGCTTTTATAACGCCCTCGGCAGGAATCGAACCCACAGTTCAAGAACCGGAATCTTGCGTGTTATCCGTTACACCACGAGGGCTAAATGTAGCGACTCACATATTATATGTCATTTCTCGACACTTTGCAAGAGGAAAAATAGTTTTAAAATTCACGAGAATTGGATATCCTTGAGAGAGGAAGTTGTCGAACAAAATTAAAGGCGATTTGTTTGACCTTAATTGACCATTAGTGTATGATAACAGTACATAGTTTTTAGCCTTTTCATTCAAAGGAGGAGAAAAAAATGAATTTGATTCCTACAGTAATCGAACAAACAAATCGTGGTGAAAGAGCCTATGACATTTATTCACGTCTATTAAAAGACCGGATTATTATGCTCGGAAGTGCCATCGATGACAATGTGTCAAACAGCATTGTTGCACAATTGTTATTCCTAGAAGCAGAAAACCCAGAAAAGGACATTACACTTTATATCAACAGCCCAGGCGGAAGCATCACAGCCGGAATGGCGATTTATGATACAATGCAATATATTCGTCCAGACGTATCCACTGTATGTATTGGTATGGCGGCATCTATGGGAGCTTTCTTACTAACAGCTGGTGCACCAGGAAAACGTTATGCTCTTCCAAATGCTGAAGTCATGATTCACCAGCCTCTTGGCGGTGCACAAGGACAGGCAACAGAAATTGAAATTGCTGCCAAACGCATTCTTTTCCTTCGTGAAAAATTAAACGGCATTTTAGCCGAACGTTCAGGCCAGCCGCTTGAAGTAATCCAGCGTGATACAGACCGCGATAATTTCATGACTGCTGAAAAAGCAAAAGAATATGGATTAATCGACAATATTATTACCCGTAACGTTACTGACAAAAAGTCAGAAAAATAAGGAGATACTCTGACAGTATCCCTCAGGCGGGTTTCTTTAAAACAATCGGCTTTTTAGAGCCGGTTGTTTTTTTATATAAAAAAGGTCTGGTCCCACTGGCCAAACCCTGATACTTTTTAAAATTTAAATTAATGGTGGTGTTCTTGTTCAATGAAATCAATTAGCGTATTCATTGCAGTTTCTTCATCATCACCATCTGTAATAATGGTAATTTCAATACCCGCTCCTACCGCCAGGCTCATTAACCCCATGATACTTTTAGCGTTCACTTTTTTTCCATCCTTCTCTAGGAAAATATCCGCAGAGAATCGGTTTGCCTCTTGAACAAAAAGCGCTGCGGGCCTAGCCTGCAAACCTGTTTTCAATTTTACTTCTACTTGTTTTTCCAACATCTATAATTCCTCCCCGTATTTCTTCTATGTTTATTTTTTCACAAAGATAATTTGACTATTTTTTCAGTGGTAAACTTCCTCCGCGGAGCTTTTCGGCAATCTCGTCAATTTTCCTTAGACGATGATTAATACCCGATTTGCTGATAGTACCGCCTGACACCATTTCCCCCAGCTCCTTTAATGTTACATCCGTATATTGGAGGCGGAGCTCTGCAATTTCTCTTAGTTTTTCAGGCAATATCTGCAAACCGACTGTTTGATCAATAAAGCGGATATTTTCTACCTGTCTGATGGAGGCGCCAATCGTTTTATTTAAGTTAGCGGTTTCACAGTTTACCAGACGGTTAACAGAATTCCTCATATCTCTGACTATTCTGACATCCTCAAAACGGAGCAAGGCATTATGTGCACCGATGATGTTCAAAAACTCGGTAATTTTCTCCGCTTCTTTTAAGTACGTAATATAGCCCTTTTTCCGCTCCAGCGTTTTGCTGTTTAACGAGAATGTATTCATCAGTTCACATAAAGAATCATTATGTTCCTTGTAAAGAGAAGCTATTTCCAAATGATAAGATGACGTTTCCGGGTTATTCACCGAGCCGCCGGCTAAAAAGGCGCCCCGCAAGTATGATCGTTTGCAGCATTTCTTTTTTACCAGCTCTGGAGAGATATCATGAATAAACGTAAAACCTTCCCCAATGATTTTCGTATCCGTAAGAATTTCCTTTGCCTGATGTGAGAGACGAACAATGTAAACATTATTCTTTTTCAAGCGCATTTTTTTTCGTACTAGCAATTCAACCTGTACGTCATACCGTTTTTTCAATAATGTATAGATTCTTCTGGCAATCGCGGCATTTTCAGTCTGAATATCGACCACTACCCCGCGATTGGAAAAGGAAAGGGAGCCATTCATGCGGATAAGAGCAGACAATTCCGCAAGAATACAGCAGCTTTTCACTTCCAGATTAGTTAATTCCTTTTTCGTTTCCGAAGCGAAAGACATTTCCCCCACCTCCATTTAAACAGCTTTCACCATCACATTTTCAAACATGATATCTTATTTACGCTTCATATCGTTTTTTGGTTTCATTCACCAACAAATTATATAAAATTTTTGCCACTTTTTTGGGATCATGCCTTAGGGCACCATTTTCGAGATTGGCAATATCGGCATGGACGACTTCAAGCCCAAGTTCAAATAATTGCGGCATATCATATTGTACCGGACTTGCCAGTTCTTCTTTATAGCGGAGCTTTACATCCTGTGGAATTTCCCTGTCATTTACCAAAATCGTATCAATAAAAACACGATTCATATGATCGTAAAATGCTTTGATATGGTCGCTGGCAGTAAAGCCGTGCGTCTCCCCTGCCTGTGTCATTAAGTTGCAGATATATACCTTTTTCGCCTTTGAGCTGCAAACCTCATCCCCAAGCTTTGGCACAAGCAAATTTGGCAATATACTCGTATATAAGCTGCCTGGGCCCAGGATAATTAAGTCCGCTTGGCGAATAGCCTGAAGTGTTTCAGGTAATGGGCGGATATTTTCCGGCGTCAAAAATACCCGTTTTATTTTCTTCCCGGAATAAGGGATTTTGGATTCTCCAGACACAATTGTGCCATCATCCATTTCTGCATGCAGAATCACACTCTGATTAGCGGCCGGCAGCACTTTACCCCTTACATTTAACACCTTGCTCATTTCCTGAATAGCATAAACAAAATTGCCGGTAATGGAAGTCATGGCAGCTAAAATTAAGTTGCCAAGGGAATGTCCTGAAAGTTCATTCGATGTTTTAAAACGATGCTGAAACATTTCCTCAACCAGTGGTTCTACATCAGATAATGCTGCCAGCACATTACGTATATCGCCGGGAGGAGGAATATTGAGGTCCTCCCGGATTCTGCCTGAACTGCCGCCATCATCGGCCACGGTCACAATCGCGGTAATTTCTACAGGGAACTGCTTTAAGCCTCTAAGCAAAACAGGCAGACCAGTCCCCCCGCCAATGACAACAATTCGCGGCTGATCATAATCACTCATGTTGTTTTTTCCTTTCTCCTCTCAATGTCACGATGGGAAACAACAGTTTTATAATCACCTTGGAAGAACTTTCCGATGTATTCAGCTAATGCAACTGAACGATGCTGTCCCCCGGTACAGCCAATCGCGATGACAAGCTGGGCTTTCCCTTCACGCTTATAATGAGGCAGCATAAACCCCAGCAAATCTGTCACCTTATCCAGAAACTTTTGTGTTTCATTCCATTTTAGAACATAACTGGAGACATCTTCATCCAGACCTGTTTTCGGACGCATATGGTCTATATAATGCGGGTTTGGTAAAAATCGCACATCAAAAACAAGGTCAGCATCGATAGGGATTCCATATTTAAATCCAAATGACACGACATTGACGGTAAAAATAGATTGTTTATTTGCACTAAATTCCGTTACTATCTTCTCACGTAATTCCCGAGGTTTCATCTGGGAAGTGTTGTAAATTATCTGAGCTCTTCCCTTTAATTCCTCTAAAAGCTCCCGCTCCAGTGTAATCCCTTCAAGCGGAAGACCTGATTTTGCAAGTGGATGGGATCTTCTGGTTTCTTTGTACCTGCGGACCAATGTGGAGTCATCCGCATCTAAAAAAAGGATGCTGGGTGTCACCCAAGATGTCTCCCCCAATTCATCCAATGATTTAAAAAGACTGTCAAAAAATTCGCGGCCCCTTAAATCCATTACAAGGGCCACTTTATTCATTTTATTCCCTGAATCTTTCATTAGTTCCAGAAACTTAGGAAGCAATGTAGGAGGCAAATTGTCAACACAGAAAAAACCTAAATCTTCAAAGCTTTGGATGGCAACCGTTTTTCCAGCGCCGGACATTCCAGTAATTATCACAATTTGAACATCACTTGTCGAACCGGTACTCATTTTAAAAACTCCTCCATTAGCTGGGATCTAATCGGTAACTGATTAGTTTAAATTCTTTTGTATAGGTAAAAGTGCCATAGATGATTCCTTTTCCATGAATCATGTAATCAATAATATGGTGATCACCGGAGGCCATCGGCAGATCTTTGATATCGTCAAACGGATGCCATGCAAGCTTTCCTTCTTCGGATTCATCAAGGTCAATGCCATCAGATTCTGTCGCCACAAATGTAAACATCATCCATTCTGAAAGAAGCTGATCTCCTTCTTTCATGATCATGGTAAAAATCCCTTTTAACTGGGGGTTTTTTAAATATATTCCTGTTTCCTCACGAAATTCTCTGATACACGAATCGCGGACTGATTCACCCGGCTCCATCTTCCCGCCTGGCGCTACCCACCATCCACGGCGCGGTTTTTGCAGCAACAAAACTTTATTATCTTTTGCCAACACACAATTGGTAACCCGCTGCATTCTTTTCACCCTCTTTACGAGTGCTATGTGCACTTATATTCCATGATAAATTTTAGTCTATTTATTATACTATTTTTAACAAACAGTCACAATGAATTAAGAAAGTAAAAACATCCAAAAAAAATAGCACAGGCTGGTCCTGCGCATTTAAAAGTATATAAAATTAAAGGGGGTCAATTTCTTTTATCATACCTTATCTTTATTTCACAACTGTTACAGTTAAATGATAAAAGAATTAATTTTATTTTTTTAATTTTATTTCCTCTTTTAATTCTTCTACATAATGCTGTGCTGTTTGTGCGGCAATACTTCCGTCACCTGTTGCCGTTACAATTTGGCGCAGTGTTTTTTCACGGACGTCACCTGCAGCAAAGATGCCAGGTATTTTCGTTTCCATTGTTTCATTGGTTTCAATATAACCATTTTCATTTGTAATTCCTAAAGCTCCAAAAGGCTTTGTCAACGGTACCATACCAATATAAATGAAAACACCATCTGCCGGAAGCTCTTGTTCTTCGCCATTTTGCGTAGATACGAGGGTAATACTTCCTACCTTCCCGTCTTTCCCGTTAATGGACTTCACAGTATGATTCCAGATAAAGTCAACTTTCTCATTTGCAAAGGCACGGTCTTGCAGAATTTTTTGAGCACGAAGCTGATCACGACGATGTACAATTGTAACTTTTGAAGCAAAACGGGTTAAATATACACCTTCCTCTACAGCTGAGTCTCCTCCTCCGATAACATAAAGCTCTTTCCCTTTGAAAAAGGCCCCGTCACATACCGCGCAGTAAGAGACGCCGCGTCCGCCTAATTCCTGCTCACCTGGAACACCGATTTTCTTATACTCGGCACCTGTTGAAATAATAATAGAATAAGCTTTATATTGTTTAGAACCAGCAGTCACGACTTTATAGTCACCGTGATCTTCAATTCCTTTAATATCGCCATAAGCATATTCAGCGCCAAATTTTTTCGCATGTTCAAACATTTTTGTCGAAAGATCCGGCCCTAAAATACTTTCAAAACCAGGATAGTTTTCGACTTCCTCTGTATTGGCCATCTGCCCGCCCGGCATCCCCCGCTCGATCATGAGTGTGGAAAGGTTTGCACGGGATGTATAAACGGCTGCTGTCATCCCTGCAGGACCAGCTCCGGCAATAATAACGTCATAAATTTTTTCCTCAGTCATTATGAAGTTCCCTCCTTATTTAAAACAGCTTAAGCGGTTCTTCCTCCTAAGCTGGTGTATAAAAAAATACGATTAAGCATAGTATCCCCTACTTAATCGTATTAAACAATTGATTTATAGTCCAAGAATCTGCTTACCTTTTTAGTTTAAAAACTCATTGACAAGCTTCACATATTTTCCAATGGTTGCTGGTGAAATTGCATACCGTTTTGCCACGTCCTGCTGTGAAACCTTTTCACTGCGGAGCTTGTGCCATACATATTCAACAGCCCCTGCCCAAGCCCGTTTATTCTTTAACCTAATACCTGCTTTGGACACTTCTACAAACACGGAAAACAACATCAGGTAAAGTCCGGCTTCAACGGTTCCAATCGGCTGATATGTTTCATAGAACAGCTCTGCAATTTCCTGTGCGTCTGCTGTTGCCGATGTTTTGCCTGAACGTATTAGTGATATATATTCTTTTTCTAAAGTCGTAAATTTGTGATTTTGAAACAGCCGTTTCGAAGTGATAATTTCCTCTTTTTTGCTTGATACAGATGTCAAGAAAAGAGCGAAAAGCCGTTCTTCTACATAGTCACTTTCAAGTTTTTGAAAAATAGAACCCGAAAGATCTTCAAATCCATTCACTTGATCCTGATCAGCCAGCCATGGTTCATTGCCTTCTTTTTCAGGATTTAACTCAATCAGTTTTTTCCAAATGGCTTTGGCAAAATTCTCATGTCCGGTGTAATGGGCTGAATAAGAAAGCCAATAATAAAATGGGCTGTCTCCATCAAAACCGGTTTTATAAAGCTTTTTCAGCCATAAAAAGGCCTGCTCATATTCACCGACTAATGCAAATGATGTACCAAGCTTAAATTTCTGCTCGCTTAGGAGCGGCTGAATTTTCATTAATGATTCAAGCATTTGGTTCACAAATTCTGTTTGTCCTTGATAATAGGCAAACACCATCTTATTGCATAATGCATGAAGATTACCTGGATTTCGTTCAAGCACTTCATCTAAAATGGCTTCCGCTTTCTCTGTTTTGCCTAAATAAAAATAAGCAAGTGCTAAATTGTTATAGGCAGACCAGTATTCCGGATATTCTTCAACAACTTCTTTTAACAGCTCTATAGCCTTTGGAAAATAGCCTGTTTCCAAAAGGTCTCGAGCCTGCTCCTGCTTGATAATGAGGTCATCCTGCTGATACAGTTCGTCCTCTACTACATCCTCTTCAAAAGCGAGCAATTCAAGCAGTTCCTCTGCATCTTCTGTAAAATCACCATCTGGATCCATCTGTAAATAAGTAACCGTATGGTGGTATGCATCTTTAAAAAATCCCATATGGGCATAATTATTTGCTAGAAAGTAGTGGCATTCTACCATTTCATGATCAAGATCTTCAAGGATGAGGTGTAAGAGTCGGTTGGAATGTTCAAATTCGCCCAGTTCTGTTGACACAATGGCCAGCTGGCATGCTATCATCGGTTCGCCCGGCTCAAGCTGTAGCGCCCGTCCCAGATATTTTTTAGCTTTTAAAAAATCACGTCGATGGTATGCCTTGATACCCTTCTTAAAGTAATATTCCCCCGTTGGAATAAATGAAACAATTTTCCCCTTATCCATTCTTGCTTTTGCGTCTCTGCTCATGAGGTCCTCCATCATCCTTTAATAACCACAACTAATGTAGTATAACATATTTACCGGTGGTACGAGAAGGGATTTATGCCGGGGGTAGATGGAAATTAAACCAGCGCAAGCGCCTTCGAAACAAGCACAGGCTTGTTCCTGAGATGATGATTCTTACCAGCTTCCCCAGCGGCCAGCCTCAAGGCTTGGAAATGTTCTTCAGCCCTAAAAGTCTGGTATTTGACTTTTAGGGCTGAAGGATTATTTAACCTCGAAGGGAGGCTGCTTGCCTGAACCATTTTCAATGTCTCTAGTCTATATTTTTCTTTACTCAGCGCAAAGACCAGCCTTAGGACCGGTCTTTTTGCTTATGTCTTGCTTCAAGTGTTTGTAATACTTCTTTTAATGGAAGGCCTTGTTCTACCAACAATACCTGCAGGTGATACAAAAGGTCTGCGGCTTCCCATTTTAATTCTTCCTGGCTTCGGTTTTTTGCAGCAATAATAACTTCTGCAGATTCTTCACCGACTTTTTTCAAAATCTTATCGACGCCTTTTTCAAAAAGATAGGTGGTGTAGGCACCCTCAGGACGTTCCTGCTCGCGTTGTTGAATGATTTTCTCGAGTGTTTGCAGAATCTGAAATTCTCCTAAGTTGGTTTTTCTATCCACAGCATTTTGCGAAAAACAGCTGACTGCTCCAGTATGGCAAGCCGGTCCTTTAGGGTTGACTAGTACAAGCAGGGCATCTTTGTCACAGTCATATTTGATTTCTACAACAGACTGGGTATTGCCGCTCGTTTCACCCTTATGCCACAGTTCCTTTCGAGATCTGCTATAAAGCCATGTTTCACCTGTTTCCTGGGTTTTTTCAAGCGATTCCTTATTCATATATGCTAATGTCAATACTTCCATCGTTTCTGCATCTTGGATGATGGCAGGAACAAGACCTTTTTCATCAAATTTTACTTCGTTCGTATTCATCGAACCGTCACTCCCTTTTCGCTCAAATAGCTTTTCACTTCATGGACAGAGGTTTCTTTATAGTGAAAAATCGAAGCTGCTAAGGCTGCATCTGCTTTTCCTTCTTCGAATGCTTCGGCAAAATGTTCAGCATTTCCTGCACCGCCTGAGGCAATGACCGGTATTGTTACCGCCTCACTTACCGCTTTTGTCAGTGCCAGATCAAATCCATGTTTTTCACCGTCACTATCCATGCTTGTTAACAAAATTTCTCCGGCGCCAAGTTCCATGGCTTCTTTGGCCCAGTTAATGACCAGTTTTTCAGTCGGCTTCCGGCCGCCATGGGTGTAAACGCGCCAAGTGTTCACTTCCGGGTCAAATTTTGCATCAATAGCAACCACAATACATTGTGAACCGAAAAAACCTGCCCCTTCTTTAATTAGTTCTGGATTTTGGACAGCAGCTGTATTTAGTGATACTTTGTCAGCACCCGCGCGAAGGATTTTTTTCATATCCTCTAGAGAATTGATGCCGCCTCCAACCGTGAATGGAATGGCAAGCTCTGAAGCAACAGCTTTCACTACCTCGACCATTGTTTTTCGTCCTTCCACTGACGCCGAAATGTCCAAAAACACTAATTCATCTGCCCTCTGCTCATCGTAAAATCGTGCAAGTTCAACTGGATCGCCGGCATCGCGAAGCTGGACAAATTGAACCCCTTTTACAACACGTCCATCCTTTACATCCAGGCAGGGAATAATTCTTTTTGTCAATGTCATACAGCCCCTGCCTCCTTTAAGGCATCCTTAAGGCTGAAACGCTTTTCGTATAAGGCTTTTCCAACAATGGCGCCGCTGATGATTTTGGTTTCAGCCAGTGCTTTAAGATCTGCCAGACTGCTGACTCCGCCCGATGCAATCACATTTTTGCCGGTCACTTCTGCCATTTCTTTAACAGCCGCAATATTAGGACCTGATAGCATACCGTCTGTTGCAATGTCGGTAAAAATAAATGTTTCTGCCCCAGCTTCTGCAAAACGCTTGCCGAGTTCGATTGCTTTAACTTCGGATGTTTCAATCCAGCCGTGTGTAGCAACATAACCGTTTTTTGCATCAATTCCAATTGCAATTTTCGAACCATATTTCTGAATCATATCGATTGCAAACTCAGGATTTGAAACAGCAATACTACCGATAATCACACGGTCCACTTCATTTTCAAGGTAATGAGCAATATCTGTTTCCGTACGAATACCGCCGCCAATTTGAATCTTTACATTCTGCAGTTTTTTTGCCGCTTCAATGACAAATGAGTCGTTCACCCGTCTTCCGTCTTTGGCTCCGTCAAGGTCGACCATGTGAATCCACTCTGCCCCATCTGCAGCAAATTGCCCGGCCATATCAAATGGGGAATCCCCATATACTGTTTCCTTATCATAGTCCCCCTGCAGCAGGCGGACACATTTCCCGCCCCGCATGTCAATTGCCGGATAAATTGTTAAGCTCATCGAACCGCGTTCCTTTCCCCAACTATTTTTAAAAAGTTTGCTAGCAGTGACATCCCCAGCTTACTGCTTTTTTCCGGGTGAAATTGCATCCCGAAAATATTGTCTCTTCCTACCACAGCTGCCACCTGTGCATGATAATCCGTTTTGGCCAAGACAACGGCGGAATCCTCTGCATTGACAAAGTACGAATGGACGAAATAAACATAATCTTCCTCAAGTTCTTCCGTAAGCGGTGAAGATTTTACAAACTCCAGCCGGTTCCAGCCCATGTGAGGCACTTTGTATGATGCTGTGCCCTCTTTTCCTGGGAAACGGCGCACACTGCCCGGCAATAGGCCTAAGCCTTCTGTAAAACCATTTTCTTCGCTGTTTTCAAATAATAACTGCATGCCAAGGCAGATGCCGAGAAGCGGTTTCCCTGAAGCAGCAAACTCCTTTATTGTATCTGCCGGCAGCTGGTCCATCGCATCTCGAAAAGCGCCAACTCCCGGTAGAATCAGGGCATCTGCGTTTAATAGCTGGTTTTTATCTGCTGAGATAAAATAATCGGCATTGAGCCGTTCCAGTGCTTTACTGACACTGAACAAATTTCCCATGCCATAGTCGACAATTCCTATCATGGTGAATCACCGCCCCAAATTTTTATTGCGTTCCTATGTATGAATGGTAGACGCTTATTTTTATTACAGCATTCCTTTTGTTGACGGAACACCTTTGATCCTAGGGTCAACAGTTGTCGCTTCGTCAAGTGCCCGGCCCAAAGCTTTAAAAACAGCTTCAATCATATGGTGTGTATTTTTTCCGTAATGAACAATGACATGCAGGTTCATTCGAGCTTCTAATGCAAGTTTCCAAAGAAATTCATGGACCAGCTCTGTATCAAATGTTCCAACCTTTTGTCCAGGAAATTCACCGCGCATTTCAAAGTGCGGGCGGTTGCTGAGGTCTACTACTACTTGTGCCAGTGCATCATCCATTGGCACGAAGGCATTTCCGTAACGCTTGATTCCTCGCTTGTCTCCAAGTGCTTCACGGAGTGCTTGTCCTAAACAAATGCCGATATCTTCTGTTGTATGGTGGTCATCTACCTCCACATCTCCACTGGCGTCTACAGTTAAATTAAATTGACCGTGTTTTGTGAACAAATCAAGCATATGGGTCATGAAGGGAACGCCTGTTTCAAGATCAGAACGGCCCTCACCGTCGACTGCCAGCGCCAGTTTAATACTAGTTTCGTTTGTCTTACGTTCTACTCTTGCGATTCTTTCCATGAGAAATTGGCCTCCTTTGATGCGTTCTATTTACAAATTTGGATTGCGGTATTTCATTAATTAGGATTAAAAACCGGATGTTGAGCTTCATGGTGCATTAATTCTTTTTTGATGGGCTCTATTTAAGACATTCGTGCTTTTTATATGTGTTTGTTCCGTAATACAATTTTCTTACTTATCATTCTTAAGTCTTGTTTCCACAGCTCTTGCGTGGGCTTCGAGTCCTTCCATGCGGGCGAATGCTGCGATTTTCCCTGCATTTTCTTCAAAGGCATTCTTACTGTAAATAATAACACTTGATTTCTTTTGGAAATCGTCAACGTTCAGCGGACTGGAAAACCTTGCTGTTCCATTTGTCGGGAGAACATGGTTCGGTCCGGCAAAATAATCGCCGACAGGTTCTGAACTATAGCGTCCTATAAAAATAGCGCCGGCATGACGGATTTTCCCAAGCAGTTCAACCGCCTCAGCTGTAACTACCTCTAGATGTTCTGGTGCCAGCTGGTTGACGACTTCCACCGCTTCATCAATACCATCGGTAACGTAAATCGCACCATAATCTGCAATGGAACGTTCTGCAATCTCGCGACGGGGTAAAACAGCAAGCTGCTTTTCAACCTCTGCCGAAACAGCTTCAGCCAATTTCATAGACGGTGTAACCAAAACACTGCAGGCCCTAGGGTCATGCTCTGCCTGTGATAAAAGGTCTGCCGCCACTTCATCAGGTCTTGCCGTTTCATCTGCTAAAATAGCAATTTCACTAGGCCCGGCAATCATATCAATATCGACATCACCATATACCTCACGTTTAGCAAGGGCAACAAAGATATTTCCCGGGCCGGTGATTTTATCGACAGGAGCAATGGATTCAGTTCCATAGGCAAGAGAAGCAATCGCCTGTGCCCCGCCGACCTTATAGATTTCTTTCACTCCCGCTTCTTTTGCTGCGACAAGCACTGCTGCTGGTAAATTGCCATCCCGGTCTGGAGGAGAGGTCATGACAATCCTTTTAACGCCGGCAACCCTTGCAGGCACCACATTCATTAATACTGAAGATGGATAGGCTGCAGTCCCGCCCGGTACGTATACGCCAACAGAATCGAGCGGTGTCATTTTCTGCCCTAAAATGGTGCCATTCTCTTCTGTCGTCATCCAGGAAGGACGAAGCTGTTTTTCATGGAAAACACGGATATTTTCCGCTGCCTCGCGGACAATGGCCACGAACTCATCCGTAACTTTTCCATATGCCTCCTCCATTTCTTTTTCCGTAACTGAAAAGGCAGAAAGCTGAACTTGATCAAACTTCTCTGTTAGTTCTTTGACTGCTTGATCACCCCGGGCTCTGACATCTTCAATAATTGCTTGAACAGCTGCCTGCTGTTCGGAAGTTCCGGATTCTACTGAACGTTTTATTGAAATAAGATCATTTACTTGAAGTATTTTCATTTAAAGTTCCCCCACTGATACTACTTCATGAAGTCTTGAGACAAGTTCGTCAATCTGAGTGTCCCTCATCCGATAGCTGACAGGATTGACAATCAGCCTTGATGTCACATCCACAATTCTTTCATATTCTACGAGCCCGTTTTCCCTCATCGTCCGGCCGGTTGAGACAATGTCGACAATCCGGTCTGATAAACCAATCAACGGGGCTAGTTCGATGGAGCCGTTTAATTTAATAATTTCGACCTGCTCCCCCTGCTCACGAAAATACGCCTCCGCCACATTTGGATACTTGGTTGCCACCCTTGGGGCCACATCATTCATTTTAGTATCAGGCAGTCCTGCAACAGCCAAATAGCAGCCGCTGATTTTTAAATCTAGAAGTTCATAAACGTCCCGCTCTTCCTCCAGCAAAACGTCCTTTCCAGCAATGCCAATATCCGCCACGCCATGTTCTACATAAGTAGCAACATCCATTGGCTTTGATAAAATAAACCGCAAATTTTCTTCCGGTACATCGATAATCAATTTACGCGAGTCATCAAATTCCGGCGGAAGCTTGTAGCCTGCTTTACGAAGCAATGCTGCTGCCTCTTCAAAAATACGCCCTTTCGGCATCGCTATTGTTAGAATGTCATTCATTGGTGCACCTCCAAATCAGATTTCCTATTCATTGTTTCGTCCTCCGATTAAAAAGGTCGTTTTAGCAAATTTCTTTGTAAAAGCATCAAGATTATTCACACCGCTTATGTCTTGAAGAATAGATTTTTGACCCTGTTCACGCATTTCTTTTGCTAATTGAAATGCCTCGCTGCGGCGCTCCTGACTGAAAAATATACAATGACAATCAGTTTCAGACTGACTGCCTCCTAAAGCCTCAAGCAGCATATCGAGTCTGACGGCAAATCCGGTGGCGCTTGCCTTCTTTCCAAACTTTTCAATTAAGCTGTAGCGGCCGCCATTACCGATTGGAAAACCGACCTTTCCAGCATAGACTTCAAATAATATACCGGAATAATAGCTCATATGGCTGACAATCGAAAAATCAAATTTCACATGATCCTCAACACCATAATCTTTTACAATGTTCCACAGTTCTTCCAGCTCGCTGATAGCCTTTTTCCCTTCCCCATTTTCAATGATGTCAGCGGCACTGCTCATGATCTCTTCGCCGCCCCTTAACTGGAGAAGCTTAAGTAATCTTTGTTTATCAATGGATGATAAATTTAAAGACTGAACATGTTCACGATATCCAACATAATTTTTTTCGTATAAAAACTTCCGTAAAGCTGTTGCCCGTCCATTTGTTCCTAAAATTTGAACGAATAATTCCTGGGCAAATCCAGCATGACCTATTGAGATTTGAAATTGCTCCAGGCCAGCCTTTTTTAAAGAAGAAATTAATAATGCAATGACTTCACCGTCACAGGAGATGGTATCTTCATTAAGATATTCCACTCCAATCTGTTCAAATTCAGCCGGCCTGCCGCCCTCTCTTTGCTGGGCACGGAAGACGTTAGCTGAATAGGCTAGCCTTACTGGCAGATCGTCCTGCAAGAGTTTAGATGCAGCAACGCGGGCAATTGGAGTCGTCATCTCAGGTCTTAACACAAGGGTATGTCCTTCTTTATCAAGTAATTTAAACAGCTGGGCATCATTGATGGCTGAAGCGGCACCAACGGTTTCATAATATTCGAGAGTTGGTGTTTCAATAAATTGATAGCCCCAAAGTTTGAACGTTTCCGCCATTGATAAGCGGACCCGGTCTTTCTTTTCATATAATTCCGGCAGGGTATCGCGCATCCCCAACGGTTTCTCAAACATAAACAATTGGCTCATTTTGTTCATCCTTTTCAAGTTGCTTTAGTCTGCTAATATATTAGAGGATTAAAGTTGTTGTTTTTAAGTTTACTCCTTGTGGTAAATTTCGTCAATATAAAAATATTATGACAAGATTCTAGTGTTAAGAGTAGTGATTTCTGTGAAGATTCCGCCAATTTTCAGTAGAATTTGACTGCTTTTTTAAAAAAGTGCCGCTAAATTTTCTCGAAACAGATTTTTATAAAAGGCTATGTTAAACTTGGCTGTTGATTTTGCTCCACAAGGAAGTCTTCGTCAGCATGGGCATCGCACGACTAAAAGCGATAGCTTTTAGAAGGAGGCACAAGCGGTTCGCGGGAGTTCCGTGGAGCCTCCTCGGCGCTAACGCCTTCGGGGTCTCCCCTGGCACGCACCCCCGCAGGACACTGAATTAACATCATTGAATCCGCCCACCACGAAGGAAATGCGTTCGCATTTACGAGGAGTCTTCGTGCCTTCCGCTGCAATCAACAGGGGTATAAAAAATCAACACCACTCTTTAACAGCCTTATAAAAAAAGTCCGGTCAAAAAAAAGATAGACCAGACTTTTTCATTTTTTTCCGTAAATCTCATCATCCGCCCATCGTTCGGCAAGCTGCTCCTTCGTATAGATCATCCGCATCGGGTTTCCGCCGACAAAGCTTCCTGAAGGGACATCCTTATGTACAAGGGTGCCGGCCGAGACAATGGCACCGTCACCGATTGTGATACCCGGCATGATGGTGGTATTCGCACCAATCATCACAGCATCACCGATTACCACATCTCCCAAACGATATTCTTTAATCAGGTACTCGTGTGCCAGAATGGTCGTGTTATACCCAATAACCGTATTGCGTCCAACCCTGATTTTTTCCGGAAACATTACATCCAGCATGACCATTAACGCAAAAGAGGTCTCTTCTCCCACCTTCATGCCAAGAAACGTACGGTAAAGCCAATTTTTCATCCCCAAAAAAGGGGTGTACCGTGCCATCTGAATGACGACAAAGTTTTTTACCACTTTCCAGAAAGGAACAGTTTTATAGACATGCCAGAGGGAGTTGGCCCCTTCTACACGATAGCGGGTTGTCTTTCTCATTTTTACACCTCTAAGATGGTCAGTAAATCCGGCATCTCTTCCAGGATATAATCTGGTTTGTATTTAGCAAGAAAGTCCCTGCCTTTAAGCGACCAGGCGACGCCAGCTGTTAATGTGCCCGCATTTTTTCCGCCTTCTATATCATGATAGTTATCCCCGACCATGATGGCTTCATCAGGTGTTGAACCAAGCTTTTCTAATGCTTTAAAAATCGGTTCAGGGTCCGGCTTCACTTTTTCAACCTGATCAATCGCGATGATGACATCAAAAAAAGAATCAAGCTTCATTAATCGCAATCCCCTTAAAGCAGTATCAAAGCGTTTCGTTGTTACTACCCCAAGCTTATATCCTTTTTCCTTTAATGTTTTCACTGTTTCATATACCCCGGGAAATTCCTTGACAAGATTGTCATGTTCAGAGAGGTTATATGCCCGGTAGTCTTTCACCAATTCTTCTACACGGTCTGGGTCGATGCTCCCAAAAGCCTCATCAAGGGTAGGACCCATAAATGGCAGAACATCCTCTCTTCCAAATTTGCCTGGATAATATTTTTCAAGCGTGTGCAGATATGAAGCGACAATCAGTTCATTTGTATCAATTAAGGTTCCATCTAAATCAAATAGTAGAGTCGTGATTTGTTTTGTCATAAGATGCTTCCTTTCTTTTTCTTAACTTGCCGGTCCGCCTCCAAATCGTCCCAACTATTAAGGTCAATGTAATGGCAACTCCTACTCTTATTAAAAACAAGGGCCATACAGGAATGCCGAGAGGGACAAAAATTAGCGTATCCTCTACTACAGCATGGCAGGCGACAAGAAATATAAAGGCTAATGTAATATCTTTTTTGCTGACACCATCTTCTTGGACAGCCTGAATCATAACTCCTGCGCCGTAGGCAAGGCCAAAAATGAGACCGGCTGCCATTGTCGTTGATGTATTTTCCTGCATGCCCAGTGAGCGGGTGACAGGAGACATAGCCTTTGAAAATTTTTGCAGCCACTGTAAGTCTTTTAAAATTTGAATGACAAGCATTAACGGAATAACAATCATAGCGAGCTGCAAAATGCCGAGTCCTGCTTTTTCCAAGCCTTCGAGTAAAATCCCCGCAAAACTTGCCGCCGGTTCTGATTTTGCTTCAATCAAGCCATATTTGGCAGGCTCTCCGCCGCCATGCCAGACAAGGTTAATGACAGCAGCTGAAATAAATGCCAGTCCAAGCCTGGTTGTAAGGATCACCCAAAGCTTCACACCTGCTTTCATGGCTACCCCAGATTCAATGAATAAATTATGCGAAAAACTCAGCATCACTGCTAAGATAAATACTTCTTTAACGGAAAAATCAAGCGTAATAATCGCACCGATTCCGGCATAAAGGTTCAGCATATTTCCAAGTACAAGCGGAATGGCTGCATCCCCTGACAAGCCAATCAGCTTCATCACCGGGGTTAACAGCTTAATGATCCATGGTAAAACAGGCGTATACTGTAATACAGCGACAACAAGGGTAACGGGGAAAATAATTTTCCCTAATGTCCAAGTCGTTTTGAAACCAGCCAGAATTCCCTTTTTTACTGAATGTAGAAGCATTTCCCCTAATACTCCTCTTTATTTATTGGTTCCATCTAAATAACGGACATCGGAGAGACCTTGTTTCCGGCGGTATATGAGTATAAGAATGGAAACAACGACAAGTGCAATTGAAATGGTTTGCGCCATCCGAAGGCTGCCGAGCATCAAACTGTCCGTTCTCATGCCTTCTACAAAGAAACGGCCGATTGAATACCAAATGACATAGGAAAGGAATAATTCACCACGGCGCAAGTTTACTTTTCTCAGCAGCATCAAAAGGATAAAGCCGGCAAAATCCCAAACGGATTCATACAGGAAAGTCGGGTGATAATAGGTTCCATTTATATACATTTGATTAACAATAAAATCAGGCAGATGCAGGTTTTCGAGGAATGACCGTGTCACTTCTCGTCCATGTGCTTCCTGGTTCATAAAATTGCCCCAGCGGCCAATGGCCTGTCCTAGAATAATACTTGGTGCTGCAATATCCGCAAGCTTCCAAAAGGAAATTCCCCGTTTCCTTGTGAAAATAATCGTCGTGATAACAGCACCAATCAGCGCTCCGTGAATCGCAATCCCGCCGCCCCAGATTTTTGGGATATCCGCCGGGTGCTGTGAATAATAACCCCATTCAAAAATAACATAATAGATTCGAGCTGAAATAATCGCTATCGGAATCGCCCATAGCATTAAATCCGCAAACGTATCCTGCGGCAATTTTCTTCGATTTGCTTCCCGGATTGCAATATAAAGACCTAGTGCAAGCCCGGATCCAATTATTACTCCATACCAATGCACTGGAATCGGGCCAAGATAAAACGCAATCGGATCTAGCGGCTTAATATTCTCGTTCATTTCATTCTCCTCTTCCTATTACATATCTTCCTGTTCATGATCTGCATCTTCAATAACATCAGATAGACGGTCTGTAAATTGCTGTGCTGCATTAACTCCCATTCGTTTCAAGCGGTAATTCATCGCCGCCACTTCGATAATAACAGCGAGGTTTCGGCCTGGCCGGACCGGAACTGTCAGCTTCGTTACCTCAGTATCAATAATTTTCATTTTTTCCTCATCAAGTCCCAGGCGGTCATACTGTTTTTTAGGGTCCCAGAGTTCTAAGTTAATGACCAGTGTTATCCTCTTATTGCTGCGGACTGCACCCGCTCCAAACAAGGTCATTACATTAATAATCCCTAAGCCGCGAATTTCAAGTAAATGTTCAATTAATTCCGGAGAGGTCCCGACTAATGTGTCTTGGTCTTCCTGACGAATTTCGACGCAGTCATCAGCAACCAGCCTGTGGCCGCGCTTTACCAATTCAAGGGCCGTCTCACTTTTTCCGACACCGCTTTTTCCGGTAATCAAAACCCCAATTCCATATATATCCACCAATACTCCATGTACGGCAGTTGTCGGAGCAAGCTTACTTTCCAAAAAATTGGTCAGGCGGCTGGAGAACCGGGTGGTTTTCATATTTGCTCTGAGAACTGGAACTGATTCCCTTTCAGATGCTTCAATTAACTCGGGAGGCACGTCCAATCCCCTGGTAATAATAATCGCCGGGGTGATATCCGTGCATAATTGTTCCATTCTTGTTACTTTATCCCGATTCGAAAGTGCCTCATAAAATGTCAGCTCTGTCATTCCTAATAACTGAATTCGCTCAGCCGGGTAAAATTCAAAATACCCAGCCATTTCAATACCTGGACGAGAAATATCACTCATCGTAATGGGGCGGTTGATCCCCTCTTCACCACTTATTAATTCGAGATTAAATTTTTCTAAAATATCTTTAGTACGTACCTTTGGCAAGAATGATATCCTCCTTAAAACAACTGCGATAATTTTTCTAATAAATTCATTTTTTTCATTTTACCATTTTTCTCGCAAGAACCATACTTTCAGGAATTAAAAAAAGATGCATACCTTTTAAAAGTACGCATCTTTTGTTATTTCTTTTTAGAGTACCTGGATGGCTCTAGTATGGTTTTTTGAATTACCAGGTTGACAAGTGACATCAGTACAGCAAAAAACAATGCCATACCAAAACCATCAATCTCAAAGGTACTGCCCATTAAATAATCGGTCAGCTCCAATGTAATGGCATTAATCACAAACAAGAAAAATCCCATCGTTAAGATTGTCACAGGCAGAGTAAACAAAATCAAGAGCGGGCGGACCAGGACATTCAAAATGGACAATAAAATACTTGCCTGCAGAGCCGCTGAGAAGCCTGAGAGATAAAAGCTGTCATGAAAATAGCCGGACAGTGCCATAAACAATACTGCATTAATGATGCATCCAATGAGCCATCTCATATGAAACAATCCCCTTACTTATTCTGCTTTTTGCAGGCTGATAGATCCTGTTTTGGTTTCAGCATAGATTTTTACCATTTGATCTGTTTGGTTGACGGATTGAAAGCGAAGTAATTTTTGAATCATCTCGCTTTTCTCCTCAAGAATTTGCACCCCGGTCAACTTCAGATTAAAGCCCCCTAAATTGGTTTTCAGTTCACCATTCACCGGCAGAATCTCGGGAACAAAAACGTCAATGGTGCCGGATGTTGTTTTGGCATGGATCCACTCACATCGGCTGCCGCTTAGGTTGTAACTGATATTCCCATTGAATGATTGGGCTTCTGTCTTTTTAAAATCACCTTCAAGCCTGATGGCACCATTAATCGTTTCTGCCTCAAGTTCGTTCATATTACTGGTAAGAACATCGATTTTCCCGTTAGCCGTTTCGATCTCTCCCCTTTTTCCATAGATGCGGTCAAGCTGAATTTTCCCATTGGCTGTTTTCACATGGAGGTCATCCACCATCATATCACTGCCGGTAATCGGGCCATTAAAAAGCCTGATTCTCAAATGCTCATACTGAGCTTTTGGAACAAACATGACTGCATCGACTTTCATCCATTTTTGCTGGGTGTTAAATTTTAACTTTTGTCCCTCAACCGCAAATACTACATCACGGAGGAAATTATGGCGTGCCTGATCCTGGTTTTCCACCCGGAATACCTTCGCCTGACATTCCACCCGCACATCCGGCTGGTCCCAGACAGCGATTTTAACCGATCCATTCGCAATATCAATATCAATATTCTTCAGTTCAACATCGCCGTGATGGAAAATATGAGAAATCTCTACCGATTTCCCAAAATTAAAATCAAAATCAATTTCTTTTATCTTTTTCAAAGCGGAATCGACAAAATCAAAGATTTTATCCTTTGTCGATTGATATTTTGCTTGAAACGGATCTTCCTTCTTGGCCTCTTCAAATTTTACCACTGTGGAAAGTTCGTTGATGATTTGTTCTTTTTTCTCGTTAGCAGTCTGCTGAGCTTTTTCTAATTCTTCCATTAAAGTTAATGCCTCATCAACCGTCAATTTCCCCTCTTCCACCATTTTTAAAATTCGTTTACGTTCCTCTTTCATATTAACCCCCCCAAAGTGAATTTTTACCCATTTCATTTTATTCAGTCATCAGTACCTTTACGCCTTTTATAATGTTATAAATGACGATTATAATCCAGACAACTGCTGTAATAATCATGCTGATCACCGTTAAAATAGGAACCTCGTTTTGAAAATTAACCATTTCAAATATAACTGCAAACACAACAAAAATTGTTGGAATGATTGGAATCAAATGGGATATTAACGATTTTTTGGCATGCTCCTTGGTCACCGAATCACTGCTTGCAAGCCATACGATAAACGGAAAAATAAATCCCGCAAAAAAAATGCTGAAATAACATAAACTTGAAAGTACCTTTCTACTCTCCATCTCGTCCCATCCCTTCTATAGTATATCTACGATTCAGGAGAGTGAAAGTTTCCTACTATTTTTCCTACTATTTTACATTAGTTGGATAATTATTGGTTTTCAAATGAAGTTTCTGCTGGAGATTTGGGGAATTCCGCGGGATTTATCTTTTATTCCTCGGATGTGGTATAGCCCGATTTTTCCGCATGGCCTTTGAAGGGAGGATCCGCTTCGCTGATTGATTTGCCTTCCGCTAATTACCGGCGCTTATCCGCCAATTGGAATGCTTTTTTCGCTGATTGCCGACGAGCTATCCGACAATCGGAACACGGTTATTCCGCGGGATTTACCTTTTATTCCGCGGAATCCCCCGATTATTCCGCGGATTCTGCACTTTATTCCGCCGGCTTTTCCTTTATTTCCGCCGAATTTCGCAATCATTCCGCGCGCCTCGTATTCGCAAATATAAAAAAGAGCCGAAAACTGACTTTTTACCGTCAGTTTCGGCTCTTTCTTATTTATGCTTTAATTGCACTTTTATCTTCGATTTGCTGTTTCATCCGCAATCGATCTCTTTCGAGGATCGGCTTTAAGTATTTGCCTGTATATGAATCCGGCTCCTCCGCAACTTTTTCCGGTGTTCCGGTCGCGATAATGGTACCGCCTCTGTCTCCGCCTTCTGGACCAAGGTCGATGATATAGTCGGCTGCCTTTATCACATCGAGATTATGCTCGATGACCAGGACAGTGTTGCCATTTTCAACGAGACGCTGCAAGACGATGAGCAAACGTGAAATATCATCTGCATGAAGACCTGTTGTCGGTTCATCCAAAATGTAGAACGATTTGCCGTTTGACCGGCGGTGCAGCTCAGATGCAAGCTTCACGCGCTGTGCTTCGCCGCCCGATAATGTTGTGGCCGGCTGCCCCATCCGGACATAACCGAGTCCTACATCCACAATTGTCTGCAGCTTGCGGCTGATTTTTGGATGGTTTTCAAAAAAGCTCAAGGCTTCCTCTACCGTCATTTCCAGCACATCTGAAATATTCTTACCTTTGTATTTCACTTCCAGTGTTTCACGATTATAGCGTTTTCCGTGGCACACCTCACAAGGAACATAAACATCAGGTAAAAAGTGCATTTCAATTTTGATAATCCCATCGCCGCGGCAGGCTTCACAGCGGCCCCCTTTTGTATTAAAACTAAAGCGGCCCTTTTTATAACCGCGGACCTTCGACTCATTTGTTGCCGCAAACACATCGCGGATATCATCAAATACGCCGGTATAGGTGGCCGGATTGGACCGTGGTGTGCGGCCGATCGGCGACTGATCAATATCGATGACCTTTTCCAGGTGTTCCAGCCCTTTGATGCTCTTATGCTCCCCTGGCTTCGCTTTTGCCCGATTGAGTTTTTGTGCCAATGATTTTAGCAAGACCTCATTCACTAGTGAACTTTTCCCTGAACCAGAGACACCCGTAACAGCAATCAGCATACCAAGTGGAATTTTGACATTGACGTTTTTCAAATTATTTTCGGCAGCACCTTTGATTTCAATGTAACGTCCATCCGATTTGCGGCGTTCAAGCGGCAGCGGGATGAACTTTTTCCCTGATAAATACTGGCCGGTCAATGAATTTGGGTCCGCCATGACTTCTGCCGGGGTTCCAGCAGACACCACTTTACCGCCATGCTCACCGGCACCAGGGCCAATGTCAATCAAATAATCAGCTGCAAGCATCGTATCTTCATCATGCTCGACGACAATTAATGTATTGCCGATATCCCGCATATTTTTTAATGTGTCAATGAGTTTGTCATTATCCCGTTGATGAAGTCCGATGGATGGCTCATCCAATATATATAACACACCCGTTAATCTGGAACCGATTTGGGTTGCCAGGCGGATTCGCTGTGCTTCCCCTCCGGAAAGGGTTCCCGCTTTGCGGCTCATTGTTAAATAGTCCAGTCCGACGTTTACTAGGAAGCCGAGACGCTCATCAATTTCCCTTAAAATTAATCTGGCAATCTGGATTTCTTGATCAGACAGCTCTAAATTAGACATAAATTTAAGTGCTTCTTTAATCGACAAATCCGTCACTTCAGAAATATGATGGCCATTGATCAAGACAGCCAGGCTTTCCTTTTTTAAGCGATGGCCTTTACAGTTCGGACATGGCTGCTCTGCCATGTATTTTTCCATTTGTTCGCGGATATAATCGGAGCTTGTTTCCTTATAGCGGCGCTCCACATTACGAATCACGCCTTCGAATTCAATGTAGCCTTCACGTGTTTGGCCCCAATCATTTTCATAACGGAAATAGATTTTTTCACTGCCGGAACCGTAAAGGATTTTTTCCAGCAGGTTTTCCGGTATATCCTTTACCGGAATATCCATGTCGATACCGTAATGACTGCAGACTGCCTCAAGCAGCTGTGGATAATATTGTGAGCTTGTCGGCTCCCACGGGGCAATCGCATGCTGCTTCAATGTCAGGTCTTTATTCGGAATCACCAAATCAACATCCACTTTAAGCTTAGAACCCAGACCATCACAATCCGGGCAGGCACCAAACGGGGTATTAAACGAAAACATCCGCGGTTCCAATTCACCGATGGAAAAACCACAGATTGGACAGGCATGATTTTCACTGAACATGAGTTCTTCCTGGCCAATAACGTCTACTATTACCTTTCCTTCACCAAGACCAAGCGCTGTTTCAAGGGAGTCGGCAATCCGGGTCTCCACTCCCTCTTTGACCACAATCCGGTCTACTACTACTTCGATGGAATGCTTCTTATTTTTTTCTAATTCAATGTCATCGCCAAGGTCAAGCATTTCCCCGTCCACACGGATGCGGACAAATCCCCGTTTTTTAATGTCTTCCAGCACTTTCACATGCATTCCTTTTTTCCCGGATATGATTGGAGCTAGAATCTGCATCTTCGTCCGTTCGGGATATTCCATAATCCGGTCAACCATTTGTTCAATCGTTTGGGAAGCAATTTCTATATGGTGGATTGGACAGGTTGGGTGTCCGACCCTGGCAAATAATAATCGTAAATAATCATAGATTTCTGTTACCGTTCCGACGGTCGAGCGCGGATTGCGGCTTGTTGTTTTTTGATCAATGGAAATCGCCGGTGATAATCCTTCAATCATATCGACATCAGGTTTGTCCATTTGACCGAGGAATTGCCTGGCATAAGCCGATAATGATTCCACATAGCGGCGCTGTCCTTCGGCATAAATCGTATCAAACGCAAGCGAGGACTTTCCCGACCCGGAAAGTCCCGTTAATACAACAAGCTGATCTCTCGGAATGGTGACATCAACATTTTTTAAATTATTGGTTCTGGCGCCTTTAATCACTATTTTTTCTATCGCCATATGCTCGTCATCCTTCCGCTTTCAATTCGAAAAGCAGGTCACGCAGCTCGGCAGCACGTTCGAAGTCGAGCGCTTTCGCTGCAGCCTTCATTTCCTTTTCCATATCGACAATTACTTTCTCTTTTTCCTTCTTCGTCATCTTACCAAATGTCATTTTTGGTTTATAGTCTTCTTTATCTTCTGCCGCATGTGTAGCACGAATAACATCACGAATCGCCTTCTGAATGGTTTGCGGCGTTATTCCATGCTTCAGATTGTATTCTTCTTGAATACTGCGGCGCCGTTTCGTCTCACTGATGGCTTTTTCCATAGAGTCTGTAATCCTGTCTGCATACATGATAACTCGTCCATTGGCATTCCGGGCTGCACGGCCAATTGTCTGGATTAATGAACGTTCGGAACGCAGGAATCCTTCCTTGTCGGCATCAAGAATCGTCACAAGCGAAACTTCAGGAATATCCAGTCCTTCCCGTAAGAGGTTAATTCCGACTAAAACATCATAGGTTCCAAGGCGAAGTTCACGAATAATTTCAATCCGCTCAAGTGTCTTGATTTCCGAATGCAGGTACTGCACTTTAATCCCTATTTCTTTCAGATAGTCGGTTAAGTCCTCAGACATTTTTTTCGTTAGGGTCGTCACAAGGACACGTTCATTACGTTTTACCCGATCTTGAATTTCACCAATAAGGTCATCAATCTGCCCTTCAATTGGACGTACATCAATGATAGGATCCAGCAGTCCTGTCGGGCGGATAATCTGTTCGACCATTGATGGGGTGTGTTCCAATTCAAATGGTCCCGGTGTTGCAGAAACAAATACAATATTATGGATATGTTTTTCAAACTCATCAAACATCAGAGGGCGGTTGTCTAAAGCTGACGGAAGACGGAAACCGTGCTCAACAAGAACTTCCTTCCGCGCCTTATCGCCATTATACATCCCCCTGATTTGCGGCAGGGTGACATGGGACTCATCGACGACAATCAGAAAATCCTCAGGAAAATAATCCAGTAAGGTATAGGGTGTCGATCCCGCCGGTCTCAATGTTAAATGCCGTGAATAGTTTTCAATTCCTGAGCAGAACCCCATTTCCCGCATCATCTCTAAATCATAGCGGGTACGCTGTTCAAGACGCTGGGCTTCCAGTAATTTATCCTGCTCGCGAAGAATGGCAAGGCGTTCTTCAAGTTCTATTTCAATATTTTCAATTGCTTTCCTCATCTTCTCTTCCCTTGTAACGAAGTGGGATGCCGGGAAAATCGCTACATGTTCGCGATCACCGATAATTTCGCCGGTAAGTGCATCCACTTCACGGATCCGGTCTATTTCGTCTCCAAAAAACTCAACCCGAATACAGTGCTCATCGCGGGATGCAGGAAAGATCTCAACGACATCGCCGCGGACGCGGAATGTCCCCCGTTTAAAATCGATATCATTTCGATTATATTGAATATCAACCAGGCGGTGAAGCAGCTGATTGCGTTCAATTTCCATTCCCGCTCTAAGGGACAGCACCATTTCACGGTATTCTTCTGGATTACCGAGACCATATATACAGGAAACACTGGCAATGATAATGACATCGTTGCGCTCAAATAATGACGATGTGGCCGAGTGGCGCAATTTATCAATTTCATCGTTAATGCTGGCATCCTTTTCAATAAAGGTGTCCGTCTGCGGAACATAAGCTTCCGGCTGATAATAATCATAATAACTCACAAAATACTCGACAGCATTGTTCGGAAAAAATTCTTTGAATTCGCTGTAAAGCTGTCCAGCTAATGTTTTATTATGGGCAATGACCAATGTCGGTTTGTTCACTTCTTTAATTACGTTGGAAATCGTAAAAGTTTTCCCCGTACCCGTTGCCCCGAGAAGTGTCTGATAACGCTTATTTTCATGGATGCCTTCGACTATTTGTTTAATAGCTTCAGGCTGATCCCCCTGGGGTGAATACTTTGACACTAATTCAAATTGGTTCTCCACAAAAAGTTCCTCCCAAATTTAAATTCAGGTCTATCTGTTTGAAAAAATTCAATAATACCATTTTACCACAATACCCCAAAAACAAACCAATAATATGCGAACGTATATTTGTTTTTTTACAAATAAAAAGCCTGCCCCTTTGACAGACTCGAACAATTACTCTTTTTTTGCAGCACGGGGTTTCATTTTAACAGCCAGCCAGAAACCTGCCGTTAAGGAAAAGGCATCGACCACAATTAAAATAAATGAATTTGTATACCCCTTATACACGGAAGCTGCAATGAGGGCAACTGTTAAAATAAGGCCGATAAAACGGTTGTAGGTAACACGGGTGAACAACAACACTAACAAGCCCGGCAGAATCAATCCTGATAAATATCTTAATACAACGATTTCCAAATGAGTGCACCTCATTTTTATAATTTCTGTTAATTTATTCTAGAAAGGAAACAGGAAAAATGCAACCAAAAAGGAATGAGGCCAGGTGTTTAGGTCTATTGTTATGACAAACTTTTTGATGCTTTTTTACTATTTTTTTCAATGTTTATTTAGAATATTTACAATTTTCAATCATGGGCTTATTATATAATTATACTATTTTCCTAATATTTTATAAAAGTGGATAAATAGTATGGCAGGAAAACTATTATTTAGGGGGGGATCCATACATATTATTTTTTTGAAAAATATTATATAAATCAAATATCAAAAGGGGGAGCTTTATGAAGAAGAAGAAATTTTTTTCCACAGCTCTTGCGTTGTCATTAGGTATTGGAATGCTTAGTGCTGCAGGACCTGCATCAAATGTAAAGGCTGACGATTTTTCCGCTAAATATTCCTCACAAACTGGACCAATAGATTTGGGAATGGCAAATGATGATAAATTAATAGAAATGCTGAAGCGGGAAGGAAAGCTGGAAAAAAACGCAAGCCCTGCTGAAGCTGAAAAAGCACTTCAAAGATATTTAAAAGGAAAGAGTAAGCTTGGTCAAACAAAGGACAAGCTCCCTGCCGGACTTGGCAAGGCAAAGAAAAGCGCAGAGCCAAAATCTAACGGTTTAAAAAATGGAAACGGCAACAAATTAGGACAGGCCAAGAAAGACACTGTTGACCCTGTGCAAAAAGAAGGCTATGACGGGAATGTCCGACATGACAAGGTCCTGGTTCTGGCAATCGATTTCCCTGATTATCCTAAAAGCTCGATTACAAAAGATGAAACCGACATGTGGTATGAAGACTATACCCATGACCACTTCCAAGATATGATTTTTGGAAAAGATGGATACAAAGGCCCTAATGGAGAAAATCTTGTTTCCATGAAGCAATACTATGACCAGCAATCCGGCGGCAGCTATACGGTTGATGGAACTGTGGCCGGCTGGTATACGGCAGATCATCCTGCTGCCTATTATGGCGGAAATGATCCTGCTCCGGATGGAAGCGATGCCCGCCCGCGGGAACTTATATATGAAGCACTAACAAAAGCTGGGCAAGATCCAAATGTAGATCTAAGCGAGTATGATGTTTGGGACCGTGATGATTACGATAACGATGGCATCTACAACGAACCGGACGGCATTATTGACCACTTAATGGTGATTCATTCCGGTGTCGGCGAAGAGGCCGGCGGCGGTAAATTAGGCGGCGATGCTATCTGGTCACATCGCTGGAATCTTGGAAACTTAATCGCTGTTCCCGGCGGTAAATCGAATAGTGACCGCTTCGGAGGACTGTTAGGGGCTTATGATTACACTATCGAACCTGAAGACGGTGCTGCCGGCGTATTTGCCCATGAGTTCGGTCATGACCTTGGCCTTCCTGATGAGTATGACACAGTTTATAGCGGTGCAGGTGAAGCCATTGGATATTGGTCTATCATGTCAGCTGGCAGCTGGGCTGGAGACATTCCAGGAACAGAACCGTCTGGATTTAGTCCATTTGCAAGAGAAATGCTGCAAAACTTACATGGCGGCAACTGGTTAAGCGGTACAACGTTACATGCTGATAAGATTACAAAAGAAGGCACAACCGTTCTTCTGGATGAAGGAGCCACAAAAGGTACCAATAATGATACCGTCAGAATTGACCTGCCGGACAAAGTAAATCTACTTAATACCCCTAAGGGAGGAGAGTACGAATATTATGGCGGTAAAGGTGATGAAGCCGATCACAAAATGGCTGCAGAGGTTGATTTAACTAATGTCAGCAAGGCTTCCCTGGATTTCGATGCATGGTACAACATTGAACCTGAATGGGATTACGCGATGGTGCAGGTTTCAACAGATAACGGGCAAACATGGAAATCACTCTCAACTGACCATACAAGTTCAAAAATTGATCCAAACGGTTATCCAGCCATCAAAGAAAATCTGCCTGGATACACTGGATCCAGTAATGGCTGGATTCATGAGACAATCGATTTAAGTGACTATAAGGGGCAAAAAATTCAGCTTCAATTCCGTTCGATGACAGACTGGGCAACAAATTTAGATGGCTTCTTCGTTGATAATGTAAACGTAACTGCTGATGGCAAAGAAGTTTTATCTGATGGTGCTGAAGGGGACTCCCAATTTACATTAGACGGCTTTGAAAAGCATGATGGGAAATACCAGAGCAAACATTATTACCTATTAGAGTGGCGATCCCATAATGGTGTTGATGCCGGCTTAAGCCATATTCGCCGCGGTGACAGTTTGATAAGCTATGATCCGGGATTAGTTGTTTGGTATGTCGATGAGACTTATGATAACAACTGGACAGGCGTCCATCCTGGCGATGGTTTCCTTGGAGTAGTGGATGCAGACCAGCATGCATTGTCTTGGAGTGATAAATCTATCGGCGTTTCTCGTTTCCAAATGCATGATGCGGCATTTGGACTTAACAAAACAGAGAAAATGTTCGTCAATTACCCTGGACAGTATACAATGAAGGACAATTTTACAAAACGCAGCCCATTATTTGATGACAAGGCAGATTACAGCAATCCTGGTATTGTTGATGCCGGACGTAATATCCCTAATTACGGATTAAAATTCCGTGTTGCCGGGGAAAGCGCTGATGGCACTGTTGGGAAGGTATTAATTTTTAAATAAGAAATGAGGGTGTCCCAAAAGGGGCACCCTTATTTTATGATTCGCGGATATATCGTTTAAATTCGCTGATAACCACTTTATTTCCGCGGATAAACAGCCAAAATGAGCGGATAACCCCTTTAAAATCGCTGATAAGTGTTTTCCAAGCTTATTCTCCTCTGTGTGAACAGACTTACCGCCACAAATACGAGCATCGAAATGATAATTGGAAGAACGACGGTGTGCATGCCAAAAGCATTTGGGTAAAACCGATCAAGAATAATGTAAGAAATCATACCAATCACCATCGAAGCAACCGCCCCATATTTGTTGCCTTTTGCCCAGTACAAACCAAAAATAACAGGCCAGATAAAGACAGATTCGAGCCCGCCAAATGAAAATAAATTCAGCCAAATGATTAAATTTGGCGGACTTAATGACAATAAGATGACGATGATACCGATAACAGCCGTCACACTGAAACTGATCTTTTTCACATGGGCATTGCTTGCATTCGGCTTGATATAATTTATATAAACATCCTTCACAATTGCAGAGCTTACAAGAATCAATAAAGCATCAACCGTCGACATAATCGCGGCCATTGGTGCAGCCAGAACAATTCCAGCGGCAAACGGCGGTAATACCTTCATCGATAATAGCGGCATGACCGTATCGCCAATTTCTATACCTGGCATGACCGGTCTGGCAAATACGCCGATTAAGTGCATGCCAAGCATGATAAAACCGACAACAATCGTACCGATGATGATTGCACTATGCATAGCTTTGGAATTTTTATACGACATCGCCCGAACGGTAATTTGCGGCAGGCCGATTACACCGATTCCTACTAATATCCAGTATGAAGATACATAGGATGGTGTTAAAGTTCCGTCGGCGCCAAACGGGCTGATTAATTTTGGATTTTCCGCAGCTAAATCGGATATAATTTTTGGAATTCCCCCGCCCGCTTTAATGGTCGCAATCAATAAAATCAGCGTGCCGGCAAACATAACTACTCCCTGAACAGCATCGGTTAAAGCAACTGCCCGGAATCCGCCGATAATGACAAAAATCAGGACAGAAAAGGCAAAAATCAATAATGCGGCTGTATAAGGCAAACCTGTTAAACTTTCGACAAGCCGCGCCCCGCCAATCCATTGGGCAGTCATCGAGGAAAACAGGAAGATGACAATGCTTGCCGCAGACAATAACACGACGGTTTTACTTTGATACCGTTCTTTCAAAAAGTCTATTAAGGTAATCGCCTTGTACTTCCTGGCCATTATCGCAAACTTTTTTCCAAGAACCATCAGCGTAAAATAACCGGTTGCCAGCTGGGCCATGGCTAACAGCACCCAGCCGAGTCCTTTCGTGTAAGCAACACCAGGACCGCCGATAAAACTTGAGGCACTTCCATAGGTGGCAACCATGGTCATGGCCAGGATAAATCCTCCCATCTGACGCTCTCCTAAAAAGTATTCCTCCAGAAAGGAATGCGACTTCAAAACAAATTTATGGGACCAGAAGCCAACTGCAAAAATAATCAGCAGAAAAATGACTAATGGTGTAATAACAGACCAATTCATTTAGGTTCTCCCTCCTCATCCTCAAAGGGAACATCTGTAAATAGGAATTTGACAGTAAGGATGACCAGAATCACCATCACGAAAAAGCCGACGATACAGCTGTAAAAGAACCAGGCCGGCAGTCCCAAGATGTATGTATAATGTTCAACCTTGTCCGAACCAAGCCCATATGCAAACCCATACCACCATAAAAAATTGATGACAACGAGAACAACACCTATCAGTGCTTCCCGATGGGCGATTTTAAAACGCTTGTCCTTTGGATTAATTGTGTTTTTCAAAAAGATTTCCCCCTTGTCTTACAACATCTAGCTATTATTCCCCTTACATGACAAGAAACAACAAAAAACCTTATTTTCATGGTTATTATAGTACCATACGAAAATAAGGTTTGGTATATTTTCATGAAGTGTCCACCCTGGATGGACAAATGTCCGCGAGTGGCTGCGGGCACACTAAAGGTTCACATCTTTTGTTCCAAAATCTCTTCTATTAGTTACACGTCCCATGCGGACTTGGACATCCGATTGCTTCTTTTTCAAGCTGGATAGTGCTGTGTTCGATGTGGAATACATCGTGTAATATTTTTTGTGACTTGGCAAGGATTTCGTCTTGAATTCCTTCATTTGAAATTGTAAGATGACAGCTTAGCACCGGATATCCAGAAGTAATTGTCCAAATATGCAGGTCGTGGACCTCTTTAACGAGCGGAATCTTGCCCAGCGCCTCTTTTACTTCACGTGTATCAATTTGCGTTGGTGCCCCCTCCATTAGAATATGGAAGGAATCTTTCGTGACACGCCAGCCGCTGATTAGAATCAGTATGGCAACAATAACACTTGCGATTGGGTCAGCAATGCCCCAGCCGAAAAACATGATCAGAAGGGCTGCGAGAATGGCGCCGACAGAACCAAGCATATCACCAATCACATGTAAAAAGGCACTTCTTACATTCAGATTTTCCTCTTTATCGCCTTTCATGAGAATCCAGGCGGCAAGGATATTAACCAATAATCCAATAACCGAAATGATCAGCATTCCCGTACTCTGCACCTCAGGCGGATCGAAGAAGCGCCGGACTGCCTCATAACAAATAAAGAGGGCAATCACAATTAGTGCTAAACCATTTAAAGCAGCTGCAATGATTTCAAACCGCTTGTAGCCATATGTTTTTTCTTGAGAAACGGCTTTTTCACCTAATTTGATGGCAAAAAAGCTTAACCCCAGCGCTGCAGCGTCGCTCAGCATGTGCCCTGCATCTGACAAGAGCGCTAAGCTGTTGGTGATGATGCCGCCAATAACTTCGACAATCATAAAAGCTGCAATTAATAGAAAGGCACTAAGCAGCGCTTTTTTGTTGCTTGTATGTGAATGACCATGTGAGTGGCCATGTCCGTGTCCATGATGGTGATGATGTCCCATATTTATCCCCCCGTGAGCTTCACCAATTTGGTTCTTTTAGTTTTTAGATTCTAAACCGAAAATATTACGATTAAGGTTTATTTTTTTCCAATCATTATTTTTCGATACATACCGCCGAATAAGACGGCTTGATCTTCAAGTAATGTTATAGTGTGATCCCTATGTTTTGCGAATAATGTTTCAAATGAAAGACCAATATCGGTACCCAGAATTTTTATGATGGGCCGTATGAGTTTTTTCACACGTAATGGCTTTGAAGCAAATTTGTCAAAAATAATGATCCTGCCGCCTGACCGTGTCACTCGAATCATTTCGGAGAAGACCTTGCTGCTATCAGGGACAACAGAGAGGATCAAGCTTGCTATCACATAGTCAAATGAGTTGTCCGCAAGCTGTAAATCCTGTGCATCCATTTGGCGGAAATTAATTGTACCAGTTTGAAATTTCCTTTTGGCCTGCAGGAGCATTTCTTCCGAATAGTCAATGGCGGTAATCTTTAGGTGGTTAACAGGGACCCATTCAAGGTCAGCACCTGTTCCCACGCCCACAAATAAGACTTTTTCTCCCTTTTTGAAGCAGACTCCGTTGAACACCTTCCGCCGCGCATTTAAGAATGGACCTCTATTGAAAAAATAATCATAGACAGGTGACCATAGACGGTAAATCATTTTGGTCCAATGATTGTTCAACGGATTCCACCCCTTACCGGATGTTTTATTTAATTTTAAAATTTTAGTCCTTCTAATTGTCCTGCCGTCAGATTTATCGGCGAATTAATATCCAGTTATCAGCAAATCTTAGAAAATTATTGGTGAACTTAAAATCTAACCTAATCTTTCAGCCGCAGCAGCCGCAAGCCATTTAACGTGACAATTAATGTCATGCCCATGTCAGCAAAAATGGCAATCCATAATGTCAGCCAGCCGGGGACAACGAGAAGCAGGGCCAAAAGCTTTACAACGAGTGCTAAAGTAATATTTTGTTTAATAATCCTCAGCGTTTTGCGGCTTAATTGAATCGTAAATGGCAGCTTTTTTAGATCATCATTCATTAGTGCGATGTCCGCTGTTTCAAGTGCCGTATCCGTCCCGGCGCCGCCCATTGCAATGCCGACATCTGCTGCCGCAAGTGCAGGTGCATCATTCACACCGTCGCCGACCATGCCGACTCTGCCAAATTGAGTTCCTATTTTCTTCATATAATTCAGCTTATCCTCCGGGAGCAGCTCTGCTTGAATGCTGGTGACACCTGTCATCCGGCCGATTGCCTCAGCTGTTTGCTGATTGTCACCTGTCAGCAGAATCGTATGATGAATTCCCAGCCGATGAAGCTGTTCAATGACAGACTGACTGCTCTCGCGCACTTCATCGGCAACCGCAATCAATGCGAGAATGTCACTTTTCGTTCCGGTAATCATCACCGTTTTTCCATCGGTTTGAAGCTCCATAATCTGCTCCATGATCTCCGCCGGTATTGTTTCAAATAATTTCATATTCCCAATCCGATAGTCGACGCCGGCAATGGATCCTTTTATGCCCATGCCTGTCAGCGCTGAAAAATTTTCCACTGTATATTTCTTATTCACATCTGCTGCTTTTTTGATAATTGCGCCGGCAAGCGGGTGCTGGGACATACTTTCAAGGGCAGCTATTTTTTCAAGCAGTTCGCCGTCATTTGAATAATTGATAAAGTCAGTGACAACCGGTGTTCCATTTGTCAATGTCCCTGTTTTATCAAACGCAATAGCTTTTAACGCGCCAAGCTCTTCTAAATAGCTGCCGCCTTTGATTAACACCCCATTGCGTGCAGCATTCCCGATAGCTGTAACAATCGAAACCGGTGTTGAGATTACCAGTGCACACGGGCATCCTACTACGAGTACGGCAAGGCCTTGATATATCCATTCCTGCCAATCTCCTAAAAACAATGGCGGAACAATTGCAACAAGTGCAGCGACCGCCATTATAACCGGCGTATAATATTTCGCGAAACGGTCGACAAACTGCTGTGAAGGTGCTTTTTCTGCCTGTGCATCCTCTACTAATTGGATGATTTTTGCGATGGTTGTATCATCAGCAAGCTTTGTAACCTTCACTTTTAAAAAGCCTTCTTCATTTAATGTCCCGGCAAACACCTCATCATGGACTGCCCTTTCCACTGGAACGGATTCGCCGGTAATTGCCGCTTGGTTTACAGAAGAAGCACCTTCGATAATCACGCCATCCATGGCAATCATCTGCCCCGGTTTCACCAGCATGATATCGCCGATAACGATATCCTCCGCTTTTACCACCAGCTCCTGGCCGTTACGAACAATGAGAGCTTCTGACGGCGTCATTTCCATTAAAGAGCGGATTGAATTCCTTGCCTTATCCATTGAATACCCTTCAAGGACTTCGCTGATGGCAAAAAGAATCACGACAACCGCCCCTTCACTCCACTCGCCAATTATTGCTGCACCAATGATGGCAACTGTCATCAGCGTTTTCATGTCAAATTCAAGATGGAACAAGTTTTTTAAACCCGTTTTAAAAAGCCGGAAGCCTCCGAGCAAAATCGCCATTGCAAAAAGAATATTGCTTGAAAAAAGGTAACCGGTGATTAGAAACAGCCCCGACAGTCCTAGAAGGGAATACCGTTTCCAAAGCGGCTCTTTTGGAAGATCTGGCATTTTTTCTTTTTCGGGATAAAGTGTTAAGTTTTCAAACGCACCAGCTTCATGCAATTGTTCAAGACTTGCATTTCCATAGACTGTAAGTTTTGAAGCGCCGAAGTTAACTTGTGCATCCACAACACCATCCAGGTGCTGTACGTTCTTTTCGAACTTGGCGGCACAGCTCGTTCAGGAAAATCCCTGTACGCGGTAGACTTGTTTTTCAAGAGCCTCTCCCTCATTTGAACTATTCACGTTCTGCCACCTCTTCCTGGTGCTCTAAGGCGATATGAATTAATTGTTTTACATGATCGTCATCAAGGGAATAATAGACGAGCTTGCCTTCTTTGCGGTATTTCGCAAGACCCAGGCTCCGTAAATGCCGCAAATGGTGAGAAGCGGTCGCGGTCGTAGCCCCGACAATATGAGCAACGTCGCAGACACAAAGCTCATTTTCCAATGTAAGAGCATAAGCAATTTTCATCCTGGTTTCATCGGATAATGCTTTAAAAATCTTCGTCACTTCAAGAATGTGACTTGTTTTCGCAAGCTGCTGCCGGACGTTTCTTGTTTTATCATTATCGACACATGTAATCTCGCAAACATCATGATCTTTCATAGATTCACCTTCTTCATTCAAACGTTCATTTGATTATATCTTATTCAAATACCGGTTTGAATGTCAATCATTTTGAAAGATGTTTTTAAAAATGGGCTGGATGATAAAGCAGACTTGGGAACATTTATTGTTTTGCCATTGGGAGGCTGCACCAGAACAGCTGCAAAACCTTATCCCAGCTTAACTTGAGTTAGATTTATTTGCCGGCAAAGCTTGGCTGACGGTCCTATCATTTAGGGTTAATCATCAGCGTTTTCGGTTTCTGCCGGAAATTCCACTTTTGAATCGGTATTTAGAGTTGAATGTCAGAACATACGTGAAGGTTGGGGATACAGCAGGTGTTTACTTTTTCTCGCTTGACGCTAATCACTTGCCTAGTGTCGCAGGAGCACGATTGGCTGCATTGCCTTATCATTTTGCAAAGATGGATTTTTTTCGAAAGGAGAATGAGTTTGTTTTTAATAGTAAGCAGGTATTCAGATTTTCTATGAGTTATACACCCAGTGCTGTGTGTTCGCGGACGATTCCCGAAACTTTGGACGATTGGCTGCTGGAGCGCTATTACTTATTTACAAAAATGGACCGCTGTTATTACACGGGAATATCAGCCACAAAAGCTGGAGTGTAAGCGGGGCAAATGTGGAGTTATTAACAAATTCAGCGGCACCATTGAATTTATCAGGAGAACCTCTGCTTGTTCATTATTCTTCAACAAAAGAGGCGTTTTTTTTTTCATTAAAACGGGCTTTTAAAAAATAACGCCTCCGACTGCCCCCAAAACCACAATGACCCACGGCGGCAGTTTCCAATACGCTAACAGGCTGAAAAGAATAGCGGCCAGTGCAAAGTCCTTTGGTGCTAAAATGGAACTCGTCCAAATCGGATTATAAAACGCGGCAATCAAAATCCCCACCACTGCTGCATTAACCCCGATTAATGCCCCTTTAATCCTCGGGTTTCGCCGCAGTGTGTTCCAAAAAGGCAGCGTGCCTAAAACGAGAAGAAATGCCGGCAAAAAGATCGCCAATGTGGCGAAGACTCCTCCTGCCCACCCTTTGGCGACAGCTCCAATGTAGGCCGCAAACGTAAATAACGGTCCAGGAACAGCCTGGGCTGCACCATATCCCGCAAGAAACTCTTCCTTCGACAGCCAGCCCGTTGGGACAAATTCCCGTTCCAACAATGGCAGCACCACATGCCCGCCGCCAAACACCAATGAACCAGAGCGGTAAAAACGATCAAATAACGTCAGCCAATAGGAAGAGGTGATTTCTTTTAAAAAAGGAAGAAAAATGAGCAGGGCAAAAAATAAACCTAAACAGACGACTGCAAAACGATGTGTTAGTGGAAACGATATTTCCGCTGCTGTTTCCTGCTCTTCTTTGTTTTGTTTAAAAATGAGCACTCCAGCAGCTGCCGACAATAGGATAATGCCAACTTGTGTAAAGGCGGCCTGCCAAAACAGTGTGGCAGTCAATGCAAATAAGGCAATTGCTTTCGTCGGTTTATCAGGTGTTAATTTTTGCGCCATACCTGCGATAGCATGAGCAACAACCGCCACCGCAACAATTTTCAAACCATGAATCCAGCCTGCTTCATAGATGTCCATTCCCTGCAGGAGTAACGCAAATAGGATTAAAATTGCCGCAGATGGGGCAGTAAAGCCGATGAAGGCTAATACTCCGCCGAGAACACCCCCTCGTAGAACACCAATTCCGATTCCAACCTGGCTGCTTGCGGGTCCAGGCAGGAATTGACAGAGTGCCACTAAATCGGCATAACTGTTTTCATCGAGCCATTTTTTCCGCCGGACGTATTCTTCATGGAAGTAACCTAGATGGGCGGTGGGCCCGCCAAATGATGTGAGTCCGAGTCTCATTGAAACCAAAAGAATTTCCAATAAATTGTTTCGATTGGACTTCGCCAATACCTCATCTCCCTCTGCCGCTTCTCTATATATATACTTTAGTAAATAATGACAGAAATGCCAATCAGAAAGGGGCTGAAAAGGAAAAATTACTCTTAAAATAAATTCATTTTTACCTTCATGGCTTTTTAGGGGTACCATTGGGGAAAATATTCACTTCATTTTTACCTCCGGGCCTTGATTCCAGCATGGTGCAGGAAAAATATTCCTTTTATTTTACCGTTGGAGTCTTATTCGGTGCTCTTTTGGGCAGAATCAAGCCCGCTTTTTTACCGCCGGGCCTTGATTCCAGCACGGTAAGGGAAAAATCTACCCTTTATTTTGCCGTTGGATTCTTATTTGGGGCTCTTTTGAGCAGAATCAAGCCCGCTTTTTTACCGATGCTCCTGTTTTGAACTCGTTTTGGGAAGAATTACTGCCTTTTTTTACCCGATGCTCTTGCTTTGATCTCGCTTCGGGAAGAATTACTGACTTTTTTTACCCGATGCTCTTGCTTTGAACCGCTTCGGGAAGAATTACTGCCTTTTTTTACCCGATGCTCTTGCTTTAATCTCGCTTCGGGAAGAATTACTGACTTTTTTTACCCGATGCTCCCGTTTTGAACTCGTTTTGGGAAGAATCACCGGCTGTTTTTTACCGATGCTCTTGCTTTGATCTCGCTTCGGGAAGAATTACTGCCTTTTTTTACCCGATGCTCTTGCTTTGATCTCGCTTCGGGAAGAAATTTGCCTTTTTACTATTACCACCCCATGAGTATGGGTAGGGGCAATAGAACACGCCTCTTTTTACCGCAGCCTCTCTTTTACAAGCTCCACAGGAATTAGAGCATGTTTCTTTTTACCTTAAACCACCTGCTGCTCGCTTTAGGGGCAATAGAACGCGCTTCTTTTTACCAAACCTCACCTACTGCACGCTCTTCGGGCAATAAAGCTCGCTTCTTTTTACCAAACCTCACCTACTGCACCCCATCCGGGTAATAGGGCTTGTCTCCCCTAACATCTTTAAAACACAGCGAAGGAAATGACACCTACTTCCGCCCCTTCCTCACCATATTATCCATCGGAGCGAGCCAGAATGCCGCTGCAATTGAGGCAAGCACGACCAAAAACGGTGCATAAAAGATTAAGAAACTTTCCAAAAGAATTTCCCTCCCTATACATGATCATCACGATTGCCTTGTACATATTCCTTGTTAAACAAAAACAGCCGCAGCAGCAAGTACAACGATGGGAGCAACAGTCCAAGCCCTGCAATAAACGCAATCACCAAGGCAGTAGCCATCGCCTCATTTGTAAAGCTGTCATAAATCGTGAGATGCGGATACATTAAATACGGATAATGTGAGATACCATATGCCAAAAAAGCAAGTGCGAACTGCCCGGTTAACAGCGCAAATGCCAGACCATAGGCAATCCGCTTCCAAAGCAAGTACACTGTTCCGGCAAACAAAAGCACGGACAGCCCAAACATCCACCAGAGTTCAAGAAGCCGGCTGTAATGCTCAGGGTTATGAGTCCGCATTTCCACAATGATGCCTGCGGCTGTAATAATTGCCGGAAGCGACCAGCCAAGCGCATACCTTCGCAGGAGCTTAACCGCTCCCCAGTCCTTCGCTTTTTGTGAATACCATGTTAAAAACACAGCAGAAATATACAAAACCGACGTCAGACTCAGCACAACAATGCTCCATGATAACGGACTCGTGAATAATGACCAATAATCAAGCACTGGTCCGGAACGCTCGAGCTGAACAAAGCCGCCCTCGGAAATCGTCAATACAATCGACAAGGACGCCGGTATAAACAATCCCGTAAGGCCATACAAAAGGGTATAACGCCGATGTTTCAACCCTCCATATATCGTAAAAGCATAGTAAGCACCGCGGATGGCTAACAAAATTATTGCTATACTGGCAGGCACAAGCAGTGTCGAACCATAATAGTAGGCTGTTTTTGGAAAAAACCCTACAATCCCGACAAAGAAAAACACTAAAAAGACATTCGTCACTTCCCACACCGGGGACAAATATCGTTGAATCACCTTTGTTAAAATATGCTGTCTTCCTGTTAATGCACTGTAAGCATTAAAGAAGCCCGCACCAAAATCAATAGAGGCCACAATTATATAGCCAAACAGAAATACGCCCAAAACGGTAATTCCAATTATTTCAAGGTCCATTTTATATCACCTGCTTTCTCTGCCCGCCGGTCAGCTATTTCCTGTTCCACCGGATTGCGGCGGAACATCCGCCATAACACCAGCATACTTCCAATCCCTAGAATCAAATACAATCCGCAGAAAAGCCAAAGCATCGTATCGACTTGACCGCTTGTCGTAGCTGCAGTACTTGTCCGCATAATTCCTCTAAGAATCCACGGCTGCCGTCCTACCTCCGCAAGCCACCAGCCAGCCTCAATCGCAATAATCGATAATGGACCGGCGAGAACGAGCAGCCAGCGAAACCATTTGGATGAGATAAACCGCCATCTAAGCCACATCCCCGCCAGATAAGACACGGATAGACCAACCATCCACATTCCAATCGTGACCATTACATCAAACAAATAGTGAATATAGAGCGGCGGAATATCCTCCTCGGCAAATTGATCTAAACCAATCACACTGGAGTACAGACTGCTGTGGGCCAAAAAACTGAGGGCATATGGAATTTTTATCGCATATTTCACTTCATCATCAGCGAGAACTCCGTACAACATGAGCGGGGCGCCTTCTTCTGTTTCAAAATGCCACTCTGCAGCAGCTAATTTTTCCGGCTGATATTCCGCTAAATATTTGCCGGAGAAATCCCCGATAATTGCAGCAGCAATAGAAAAAACAAATCCAAGCTTCATTGTTAAAAATAACGCTTTTTTATGATATGTATGGCTTGAGCCTTTCAACAGCCGGTATGCCCCAATGGAAGCCAGCACAAAAGCAGAAGTCATATAGGCGGTCACCAACACATGCGCCACTTTCGTCGGCATGGCCGGATTGAACATTGCTATTATTGGTCTGACATTCACAAGCTGGCCTTTCACCAGATCAAATCCCTGGGGCGCATTCATAAATGCATTCACAATCGTAATAAAAATGGCTGAAAATGATGCCCCAAGTGCAACCGGAATTAACAGCATCAAATGTCTTTTCTGATTTTTAAACCTGTCCCATGTGTAGAGATAAATGCCTAAAAAAATGGCTTCAAAAAAGAAAGCAAATGTTTCCATGAACAGCGGCAGAGCAATTACATTACCCGCCAGCTCCATAAAATTCGGCCACAACAACGAAAGCTGGAGCCCAATCGCCGTCCCGGTCACAACACCAACTGCAACTGTTATGACATAGCCGCGAGTCCACCGTCTCGCTAATAAAGTGTAGTGTTCATCCTGTTTCTTAATTCCTACCCATTGAGCAATCATAATCATCAGCGGAACGCCAACGCCGATGGTTGCATAAATAATGTGGAAGGATAATGTTAATTCAGTCAAAACCCGGCTAAAAAATACAGCCTCTTCATTTCCCATATCTCATTCACCTTTTCCTTATCCCGAAAAAATCCGTCCAATAATCGATAATCCCAAAACAAATGCCACAATAAAAGAAAGCCATATCAGCCCTCGTTCCTGTTTTTTATAAATAGAAATTCCCCCTTTCCATTACTTTTCTCCAATTCCCAATGTTGTACTCTTTTTCCAAGACGAAAAGTAAACAAAATCGAAACTTTATGGATTCCCAGCATCAAAACTCCTGCCAGCACTTGGTCCCATTGCGAGTGATAACCAGAAGGAAGGATTGGCAAACTCCCATACCCTGAAACGGGCATACATAGGGATGCAGTCATTTTCGTCAAATAAGGCGAATCCGCCCCGCCCATCATGGCACTGACAATAAACAGCAGACAGGCTGGCATTAAAAATAACCCGCTTAGAAAAGCAAATCGTTTCTTTTCTGCCATGGATTGATCCCGGGCAGCAATGGGCCGCCACATGGCAAATGCCAAAGCGAGCAGCAGGATCCGATAGCCATATTGAATAACTGAGTATTGCATACTAAAAGTTAACACTGCAGGAACATGGTACAGTAAGAACAAAACAGCAAATATGATTAATGATGCGAACGGCTTTGGAAAAATTTTCACTGCTGGAATCGTGCTTATTTTTTCAAAAAAGAGCATGGGAATCCCTAATAAACAAAGCGGTGGAAAAATAAAAAAGAGAATGCTCATTTGCACCATATGGGTGCTAAAGGTAAGATGACTCAGCGCCGAAAGCGGGCTCCCGATCGTTACATATAAAACAGCTAAGCTGCCAAAAAATAAAAGCGGCTGAGGCTGATAGATCTTCAATTTCGTGAAATAGATAACAAATATTACATAGACGAGGGCGACGAGCAGCAGAACGGTTAACAGCGGTTTGTTCCAAACCAATTGTCCGCTTAAAAGCAACCAATCATAAAACATGAATCCTTCCCCCTCTGTCCTTATTCCTCTAGCTGCAGATACGACTCATGCTTTATCATTTCGCTATTTAAACTAATATGATAAAATCCCAAATTTAGAATAAAAAGAGCCCAGAAACGATGAACGTCTCTAGGCGCTTGAGCTTGTCTTATTTATTAAATTGTAAGGTATCCACCGATTCGGCATTCGCCTTTACATCTTTATCTGTAAATAGAATCGGTTTGAATTTCCAATTGGCATACATATCGATTTGATCTGCATAATGCTGGCGGACGGTCCCATCCTTACTGATAAAGCCGATCTGTCCTGGAGGCGTGATGTTGAAACCATGGGGGCCTTTCTTCGTCATTTCCACATAGTGATTCTCACTTCCCCTGTTCATTTCAGGAATAGGCTTATCAGATCCAAGTCCATGCGGGAATCCAATAAATGAACTGCCGCCAAAGGTTGTCATCCTTACTTTTGTTAACCATTGATCCATGTTTCTGCCATGCTTTTTTTCCAATTGGCTTAGCGTTTGTTCCAGGCTGTCAAGAATCAGCTGATCACGAGATATCCCATTTAACCAATCATAGTGGACGGGTGATTCGGCTTTTTTGCCTTGAAAGGTTCGTAAACACACGCCGCAGCCATATCCATGGTCAATGATATCCTTTAGTTCTCCATAACTGTCACCTAGATCTGCTTTAAATAAGGTATCAACTACATTTGCCCACCAGTCTTCAAAAATCGTAACTGCAGGGCTGTCATAATTTCCGTCCTTGTTCAAATCTTCATTGAGATTATTCCAGTTTTTGAGATATTGATACACTTCAGCGTATTTTGGATTTTTAGGAAGATTAATCTGAAGCGCTTCTAGTAAATAAGGTTTAAACCACTTTGTTCTTAAATTGGCTAGACTTGCGTTGTAATTGAAGTCATTGATTTTTTTTAACGTAATATTGTCAGCCGCTTTGGCTTGGTCTATATATTGCTGAACCCTTTGATCTGCGGTCCATCTAAAGCTTAACTCCCCATTCCGCCAATTAGAAGCCGGTTTATTATTCCAGTTAGCCACAAAGCCGGACTCTGGATTGATGATATGAGGATTGTTTTTAGGATTTAGAAATCCCTTCCAATCATATTCACCGGTTCCAGGTGTTGGCAGACGGTCATCAACGCGCTTGTCGCGGTTAGGTATCTTTCCAACATGGAAATAGGCGATATTTCCTCGTTTATCCGCATAATGCCAGTTAAGTGACATGGTAAATTTCCGGGCGGCTTTTTCAAAGTCATTCAAATTTTGAGCATAGTTTGATTCCAAATAGGCAGACCAGCTTTGTGCTTCCGTTCCGCGGAATGCCCACGCCTTACTATAAGCAGTATGGGTTGACTCATCTAGATAAATGACAGGGCCGTGAACAGTTTCGTAAAACTCTTTTTCCACACTTTTGGATTTCCCGTCTTTTGTGTGAACCGTAAAGGTCTCAACCCGCTTCTTCATATCATGCCATTTGCCCTTGTAAAAATATTGATGCGGATTGTCCGGGTTTATCTTCTCGCTGAAAATATCGACAACGTTGCCGTACCCCGCTGTTGCGGTAAACCCAATATCCTTAGTAGCACCGAACATAATAAATGGATACCCGACAAAAGCCGAACCTTCAATGTTAATTTTAGGGGAATGAAGTCCGACTTCATAGATAAACCCTGGGGCCGTGAGCCCTACTTGTGGTCCCCCGTACACAATCGCATTTTCGGACTTTGTCTTTTTAGGCCCTACAACCATAGCATTACTTCCTACCTTCAGCGGAAGGCCTAGTTCATGGGAATGATCCTCAAAGTTTTGCCGTAGTTTCGAAAGCTTGCCGGCAGCTGCCGTAACTTCTTTGGAAACCTGCTTCCCATTTTCTCTTGCCTCAGCTTGACCGGTTATTCCGCCATTCATGATACTGGTTGGTGATGCTGGGTCATCGACTGGGAAAATATCATCAAACATTTTTTTAGCTTTTTCAGCCCCAAATTGCTGTTTAAGTTTTTCTAAAATCGCTGCGTTTTGAACTTCCTGCTCCTGGTCCATAAAGACCGTCATCGATGACATAAACAATCTTAATACATCAACATCTGTCCATGTTTCCGGAGTGACATGGTAGTCATGAAACTCTTTCGATAATAATTGATCCGGATTTTTTAACGCTTCTTTCACATACTGGGTGATTCCTTCAGCAAAATAGGTCATTACTTTTTGTGAAAACGGATCCATTTTTGTGATCATTTGTTTAATCTCTTGATCACTGTAACCATCCCGCCTCATTCTCATATCGAGATCCAGGTATTTTTCTCCAAAAACTGACGCTGTCTTCCCTTCATTGCTAAGACGGAACATCATCATCTGGAATAAACGATCTTGTGCCATCGTATAGCCATAGGCACGGTATAGAGATTTCGTTGATTTTGCATAAATGTGCGGAACACCATATTGATCTCGAACAATTTTTACAGCATTTGTATTTTTGGAAACAGGCTGGTCTTTTGGCTGTTTTGCAAAAACCTGGGTAGAAGAGAAAACTAACATAAAAGTAGTGAAAAATACTAGAATACGCTTGTACATAAATACCCCTTCTCAATTGTTTTGTTGATTTTTCAAAATTAACTTAGTATTAAGATAACCAAAATAAATGTAACGTTACAAAACGTAGTATAATTTACAGTTATAGCATAGTAAATAATTTTCAGTTAATTTACAAAAATCAGTAATATTGGCATATGAAAATAAAACTGTAAAAAAGGAATACTTTTCCATTTTATACTTGTTTGCTAAATCATATATTGTGTTGAACAATGGTTCATAAAGGAGTGCTAACGATGAAAGAACGCATAGCAGATAAACGGGTGCTTCATACCAAACGGCTAATTAGAGATACTCTCACAGAACTGATGGAGGAAAAGGGATTTGAAGGGGTCACCGTTCGGCATTTGACTCAAAAGGCAAAAATTAACCGAGGCACCTTCTACTTACATTACCGGGATAAGTATGATTTATTAGAGCAAAGTGAAAATGAAATGATTCAGGGAATCGAAGAAATTGTTAATGATATCAAACCAATGGAAGCCATTGCCTATACAAGTCAGGATGAACCGTTTCCGATCATCCTGAAGCTATTTGAATATTTTCAGGAAAATGCAAGTTTTATGAAAGTCATCCTTGGTCCAAAGGGAGATGCTGCATTTCAAGTAAAACTCAAGGAATTAATTAAACAAACTTTTCTTCAAAAAATTGCTGATGGAGTCAGCAAGAACAATATGCTTGTCCCTGTTGATTTCTTGATTTCCTATGTCAGTGCAGCCCATGTAGGGGTGATCCAGCATTGGCTTGAAACCGGAATGGAAAAGTCTCCTCGTGAAATGACCTTAATTTTAGTCAAAATGACCTTATTTGGCCCTGGGTATGCCGCTGGATTGAATAGGTAACTGACGACATTGAACACTTTGCCCATTATTGTTCATTGTAATTCAACCTTCAGCATTTTAAGATTAAGGTATAGAAATAGTCAACACGGTGTTCATTCATCTGTTGGCTTTTGAGGAGGGGATTCACCTGAATTCAACCATTACAGTCGAAAACGTCAATAAAAGCTTTGGAAAAAAAGCAGTTTTGAATGATGTCAGCTTGACGATTGAAAAAGGACAATTGTACGGTCTAATTGGACCCTCTGGAGCCGGGAAGACAACATTAGTAAAAATGATTGTCGGTATGGAAAAAGCCGACTCTGGTTTGATTCATGTACTGAATGAAACAATGCCGAATCTCGATATTTTGCAGGAAATCGGCTATATGGCGCAATCTGATGCCCTTTATGTGGAGCTGACCGGCGAAGAGAATTTAAAATTTTTCGCCTCCCTATTTAGACTGAATAAAGAAGAACAAAAAAGACGGATTGCCTATGCTTCAGACTTAGTGAATCTGCGCGATGATTTAAAGAAACGGGTTTCTGCCTATTCCGGCGGGATGAAACGGCGTCTTTCACTCGCAATTGCACTGATTCAGGATCCAAAGTTATTAATTTTGGATGAACCGACGGTCGGAATTGACCCAGAATTAAAACTTTCCATTTGGGGAGAGCTTTTACGATTGAAAAATGAAGAAGGAAAAACCATTATCGTCACGACCCATGTCATGGATGAAGCCGAAAGATGTGATGTCGTTGCAATGGTGCGGGACGGCCGAATTTTAGCAAGCGGTACGCCAAGTGAATTAAAAGACTTATACAGTGCTGGCAGCTTGGATGAAGTATTCCTGAAGGCGGGGGTGAAACAGCATGAGAATCTCAGCCTTAATTAAACGAATTGCCCGGCAATTGCTGCGGGATAAACGAACATTAGGACTGATGTTTGTTGCCCCGCTCCTCATTTTAACCCTGATGTACTTTCTATTTAACGGGAATACGGTTGATTCCAAATTAGGGGTTACGGGAATGGATGACAGCCTTGTAACCGGCTTTGAAAAAGCAGCTATTCAGGTAAAAGAATATGATTCCGCCTCAAAGAGCACGGTTGTAGATGATGAACTGGATGGACTGCTTAAGAAGGATGCCGGTTCCGGAAAAATGACGTTGATTTTGCGTAATGACGATCCAAGCAGAGCCAAAGCATTGCAAATGAAAATTAATCAGGTCATCGCGGCACAGGCTCAGGCTAAACTCATCCAGCATCGTCCTGAACTTGCTGGCATGACAACGGGAGCCATCGATACAAACTATGTATATGGTGATAAAGATACTGTATTTTTTGATGTGTTAAGTCCCATTTTAGTCGGCTTCTTTGTATTCTTTTTTGTCTTTATTATTTCTGGAATCGGGCTGCTGCGTGAGCGGACAACAGGGACTTTAGAGCGGCTGATGTCTACGCCAATCCGCCGCTGGGAAATCGTCACTGCCTATTTGGCCGGCTATGGAATATTTGCGGTGATTCAAACCATTATTGTCGTGGTCTTTGCCATAACCGTACTGGATATTGTCATGGCTGGGTCCATTTTGCATGTGATTTTAATTAACTTATTATTAGCACTGGTGGCCCTTTCTTTAGGGATTTTATTATCTTCATTCGCGGCTTCTGAGTTTCAGATGATGCAATTTATTCCGATTGCGGTAGTTCCGCAGGTATTCTTCGCCGGAATTTTTCCTTTGGAAGGGATGGCCGGCTGGCTTCAGGCAGCTGCCAAAATCATGCCGATGTACTATGCCGGTGATGCTTTAAAGGGAGTCATGTATCAAGGTGCTGGTTTAAGTGAAATCAGCGGCGATCTCATCGCCCTTGTCATCTTTGCTGTCATTTTTATTGTATTAAATATTTTAGCATTGAAGAAGTACCGGACACTATGAAGATGGAAAAAAGCCAAAGGATTGGATCCCTTGGCTTTTTGAGTACATTCGATTCATGCGCCTTTTTCATAATCATGGTCATCCTGAACAAAGAGCAGACCGAGTTCATGATGATCGCCATCAAAAAGTGCACGTTGGACGAAGCGGATTTCACCGTTCTTATCAAGGACATCAAGTTTACAATGAGCACGGTTCTTCTGCAATGCCTCATAGAACGTTTTTTCATCGCGGACAGCTATTCCATTGACCTTGGCAATGGTCTCTCCAACCATCAGCTCCATTTTACTGGCCGGTGATTCCGGAATAATTCCAATAATCATCAAGCCATTGTTCTTTTTCGAAAAATAAAACGGCCGGCTGTCATCTGTTTGATGGGCGATAAATGCAATTGTTTCACGGCCGATAACCGCTAATGCCGCAAGTATAATGGAAACAAGCGGATACCAATAACCCACAACTGAAATGATTGTCGTGAGGATTCCCAATCCGACAACCTGCCGCCCATGCCTGTCAATTGCTTCTTTTGGTAAAGTGCCTTTAACCTGCTGGTGGAAACCAATAGCAAACGGAACAAAAATAAGGGCGTATTCTTTGGCTCCTAAATGAAATACCGGCCACCAGTCAAATGGAAGCTGCAATGCCTCACCTGGAATCAGCATAAATAACGGCAGCATCCAAAGGCGTTTAACCTCATGGACACCAATAGTTTTCCCTCGCTTACTTTTTGCCAGTTTCGGAGATGTTCCTTTTATTCCGTTTTTTAAAATAAGAATTCCTTCAGCTATTAATAAAAGTCCAAGAATCACTACTATGGAAGGATAAACAATTCCACCTATCGAATCAAACGTATTTGAGAAGAATGGAATCGACCAATGATTTTGTGAAAATAAGCTAACAGCAAAAAATGCAGCTCCCACTGTATATGCTGGCGACATCCAGCGTATGTTTGTCGTAAATGATAATAAAATGGTGATGCCGGCAATGAGAACAATTGCTGCAAATGGAACTGTGATTCCTGCTGCTATCACGATAACAGAAAGTGATAACCCGATGATCAATCCAAGCGGAAATAACTGCCGAAGCTCAAAATATGCATCCTCTGCTCTGACATGGAAGTTTTTCCGTTCACGTTTCACTCTCATGACACCCAATATTCCGGATAGGAACACAAGATAGTATAAAACAGGATGAAGAAATAACTTGCCTGTCCCTTTTAAAAGCTCCACAAGCCATATTTGCACCATTCCTTCCACCTGCCTCTATTAAAAATTTCAATTTTTTTATGTAAAAGACTCTTATCTTTTATTCTACCAAATTAGAACCATAAAGTGAAACTTCAATCAGTGGGTTTTTTGCCACTGATAGTTAGTTGAACCAATCGGGTTTTTACGGGCAGTTTTCAGCTAAACATTGAAGCGGGCGTCTTTGTGCCCGTTAATGCGGGATAAGACCTATTGCTGGTTTTAGAAAACAGTCATTTATGTTCTTCAATTTACTCGTCGGTCGTTTGTAGATGCTGATTCCGCCGGTTTTGAGCTGAATTCCGCCAGATTATGATTTTTTCCGCCTGATTGTCTTCTATTTCCGCGGAAATTTCCGGTGATTCCGCGGGAAACGACAAATTTTCCGCCAATCCTGCCAGGACAAAAAACAGCGAACCACCTGAAATGAAGTGTTCGCTGTTCCTGTTAAACTATTTCACTATCAGCCTTAGCGCTGTTTGCAGCTGTAGATCATTTTTTTGTTTTTTCATTTCTTTAATAACTGCTTCCTCTAATTTCCTAGCAGTCACTTCATCAATTTCCCCTGTTACCGGAAGGTCATTATACTGCTGGAATCCTTTTACAGCTGTTACGGTTTCTATACTAAAGTAACCGTCTGTTCTTCCAGGAGCAAATCCTAACCCTGCTAAAATTTCCTGTGCATTTTTTACCTGCTCATTGTTCATGTCCATTGTAAGCGGCTTTTCAATTTGAAGCGGGTGGGTGGTAAAAATAGCAGGCTGCTCAATCTCCACATCCGGTTTGATTCCCTTTTTGTGAATCCAGTTTCCGTCAGGTGTCAGCCATTTATATAGAGTCAATTTTACATTGCTTCCGTCTTCCATTTGAATTGCTTGTTGGACGGTTCCTTTACCGAAAGTGTTTTCTCCAATAAGCTTATATCCGGCAGCTTCCTGTAATGCTCCCGCTAAAATTTCCGAAGCTGATGCACTTCCCTTGTTGACTAAAACTAAAATAGGGTAGTCTTTTTTCTTTGAAAGATTGGAGAAGAATCGGCGTTTTTCTCCATTACGCTCTTGAATCTGGATATATGGTTTATCCTTCGGCACCAGCTCTTTTAAAATATCTTCAACACTGATTAACAGTCCCCCTGGGTTGCCGCGGACATCAATAATCAGTCCTTTAATATGATCATTTTCCAGCGCTTTTAGTTCTTTTTTAAAATCTGCCGCAGTATTTTCAGAGAAGGAGGTAATTTCAAGATAGCCGATTTTCTTGCCGTCTTGTTTCTTTATATCGCTGTGTACTGTTTCCAGCGGGATTTCATCACGCTTTACTTTTATTTCAAGCGGTTCATTTAATCCATTACGGGCAATATTTAAGGTTACGTAAGTCCCTTTTTTACCGCGGATTTTCATCGTCGCTTTGCTTAAATCGAGGCCTTCTACACTTTTTCCATCTACTCTTAATATCTCATCATTTGGCTTTAGTCCAGCCTTTTCAGCCGGTGAATTTTTAAATGGTGAGATAATCACAATTTTCCCGTCAACCATGCCGACTTCGGCACCGATTCCTTCAAATGAAGACTCCAAGGTTTGGGTGAATTGTTTGCTTGTCTCCTTGTCCATATAAACAGAATAAGGGTCTTTTAAAACAGAAAGCATGCCTTGAATTGCGCCTTCCTCAAGTTTTTTCTCGTCCACCTTTTCCACATAACGATTTAATATAAGATCATATGCTTGCTCGACCATTGATAGGTCTTCGTCCTTTGTGCCATTTGAATTCACGTTCATACTTTTCGGATCAGCATGATCAAGAGCTGAATTTCCTTCTTTTTTTTCTAAAATTTGTATCCCGGCATATGTTCCCCCGGCACCTATTAACAGTGAAAAAGTCATTAATAGGGCAACCCATTGTCGATTCATCTAACTCCTCCTTGTGAAAACTCCTGTCTATTCGTTCAAACACTTCGTATTTCTGCCCCACTAATAATAGGTATGACAAGAATGGACAGGTTATGAATGAGAAAAATGAATCTATTAAGAAAACCACAAACCCTTCAGAACAAGCACAGCTTGTTCTTGCGATGATTATTCTCAGCAGTTATCTTTAGTCAGCCCCGACTAGCAACGGTTCCTCTGCTTTTGGGCACAAGGTTATTGGCCGCGGGATGGTTAAAGCTGACGTCATGTGTTATGTGCAGGATACCCTTGAAGCTTATTGGAGGCAGCAATCCGGCTGGGAGCTCCTCGAAAAAGCTATCGCTTTTCCTTCGTGCGCTGCTAATACTGCCGAAGCCTTCCTTGTGGTGCTGGTCAATTTCTCAAGTCCCATTAAAAAAAGGAAGAGGCTCAGCCTCTTCCTTTTTACACACCTGGAATAATTCCAGATGGATTAATTTTATTCCGTTTGTCGTATTCCCATTTTCCCTTATGCAGTTCAAAGTGTAAGTGAACACCGTCAGCAGCACCTGTTGCACCCTTCGTACCGATCCGCTGGCCTTTCTTTACAACCTGACCTTCATGAACCGATCTGCTGCCGCTTGCCATATGGGCGTAAATGCTCGTATACAGCTGGCCATTTACAATGGAAGAAATGAAAACACATTCTCCATACGATGAGGACAGATATGATCTTGAAACTACTCCGTCTGCAACAGCAACAATCGGGTCACTACTTGTTTGACTGCCAAAATCAATTCCATTGTGGAAGGAATGATCATAGGACCTATAGCCATATCCGGAGGTTACCGGCCCGATTGTCGGTCTGGTGAAAGCACCGCTGGATACAGCAACATGGGGTTGTGAAGATGCAGTTCCTGCTGAACCTGAAGATCTTGTTGAACCCGAAGATGCAGTTGATTTGCTTTGAATTTGTGCCTGCTGTGCCTTTTTCTTAGCTTCAGCTTGTCGTGCCTTTTCCAGCTCAATCGCCTTATTGATGGCATTTTCTTGTGATGAAAGAATCTGCTCCTTCTCTTTCAGACTCATGACATTTTTTTCTTCCGCGGCTTTTTGACTGTCAAGAGTTTTCAATAATTTATTTTTTTCAGCCTTTTGTGCAGCTAATTGTTGATTCATATTCTTTAAGTCTGACAGCATTGTTTCAAGACCGGCAAGATCATTTTTCACCTTATCCTGCTTCTGCTGCAGTTCTTTTTTGTCTGCTTCCTGCTGTTTTAATATTGCCTGATCAGCCTGTACTAGAGTTACCACTGCATTAGCCCGGTCAATAAAATCACTAAAGCTTTCAGCTCCAAATAATACATCAAGGTAGTTAACCGCTCCCCCGTTTTCCTGGTAACTGCGGGCACGATCCTTTAATACTAAACTTCTTTTTTGCATCCGCTCCTGAATAATTTTAATATCGTCCTGGAGCTTCGCAATCTCTGTTTTTGTTTCACTTATTTTATTATTCTGGTCATTAATTTTTTTCGTCGTTTCATTAATCGTTATTTCTAGCTGCTCTAAAGAAACACGTACATCAGATTGTTGTTTCTGAATGCTCTTAATTTTATCATTTGCTTTATCAATATCTGAATTAACATCTGCTTTCTTCTCATGAATCTCATTTATCTTCCCATTTAATTCAGAAAACGATGCAGCTTCTGTTTTTGCGGCATATCCTGTAAATATCGTGCCAAACCCGACCGTTGCCGTAACAGCAAGGGTTAGAACTGTTTTCTTCATCCGGATTTTCCTCCTATTTTGATACTCTATGTATAGTTACATCATTCTTTATCTGTATAACGATAAAATTGATAGTATCGTTGTTTTCTATCTAAAAAGTATGGCTATTACTTCAATTTTCGATAAAACATTAAAATCAGGAAGGGCCGTAAATTAGCCCCTTCCTGATTCTCATTACGCTTTTAAAAATTTTCTAACGGACATTAAACTTCCCCATACACCGATCAAAGCACCCATTAATAGAAGAATGCCGGATACTTGATACATGAACGGATCAAATGGCAGAATCTTAATAAATGTGCCGTCAAGCTTAGGGTTGATATAATCAAAAGCACGGTAATAGGCAATTGAAATTAGAATGATTGGTAAAATTGCACCAAGAATTCCAAGCCATAGTCCTTCAAGGAAAAATGGCCAGCGAATAAAGGAATTGGTTGCCCCTACTAACCTCATAATTTTAATTTCTCGTCTTCTAGCAATAATTGTAATTTTAATAGTATTTGAGATTAGGAAAATCGCCGTAAAGAACAGACCGATGATAAGCACAGCTCCGACATTCCGGCTTGCATTAATAAACTTAAACAGCTTTTCCACTTTATCCTGGCCATATTTTACCTTTGCCACAAAGTTAAGTTTTTCAATCTTTGAAGCAGCCTTCATTGTATCGCCTGGGTTCTTTGTTTTAACAATAAATACGTCATTTAATGGGTTGTCCTGTTCAAAAAGCTTAAATGCCTTTCCTTCATCACCCATACTTTTAACTAACTCTTTTAATTCATTTTCTTTAGATGAAAATGTCACTGTTTTCACTTCTGGAATCTTTTGAATAGCCGTTTTTAATGTATCTTGATCATGTTTATTGGCTGCAACGTCGATGTGAACGCGGATTTGGACATCCTCTTCCACTGTCTGGGCCACTCTATTTAAATTCATCATTATCACAAAGAAGACACCGACAAGGATGAGGGTAACCGTTACAGCACTTACGGATGCAAATGTCATCCAGCCGTTTCTGCCAAGACTTTTAAGACTTTCGCGAGCATGCCGGCGAATCGTACTAACCTTCATAACCATATTCACCTCTTTGCTCATCACGTACAATTTTTCCGCCTTCAATAGCTATAACACGACGTTTTAATGTATTTACAATATCTCTGTTATGGGTTGCCATCACAAGCGTTGTTCCGCGATTATTAATTTCTTCGAAAATCCTCATAATTTCCCATGTTGTTTCAGGGTCAAGGTTACCGGTTGGTTCGTCAGCAATAACCACTTTTGGTGAGTTTACAATGGAACGTGCAATGGATACACGCTGCTGCTCACCGCCGGAAAGTTCAGTTGGAAGCATTCTTGCCTTATGTTTCAATCCAACAAGATCAAGAACCTCCATCACCCGTTTTTTAATAAATTTTGGTGAAGCCTCAATTACTTCTAATGCAAACGCAATATTTTCATAGACTGTAAGAGTTGGAAGCAATTTGAAATCTTGGAAAACCACTCCTATATTACGTCTATAGATAGGCACCTTTTTCATTTTTATTTTAGCCAAATCAATGCCGTTCATATGGATAGTCCCGGAAGTAGGCACTTCCTCACGATATATCATTTTTATGAAGGTCGATTTCCCAGCACCGCTGGGGCCAACGATATAGACAAATTCTCCCTGATCAATACGGACGTCTATTCCATTAATGGCCGTTACACCATTTCGGTACTTTTTATATACCTCTTTCATTTCTATCATAGTTATCACCCATATTTTAATTGTGAATAGCTATTATTCGACAATTTTCTATTTGTGTTTACAAAAACGAACACATTCTCAACATAATGCGCAAAATTTCGCATGGCTTTATTATAACATCAAAAATCGTCGATAAAAGCCATAAAAATATTACAGTTTTATTTCAAAGAATACAAATACTGACAATTTATTCTATTGATGGAAATATATCTTTTCATTGGAATATTCATTTTGTCGAACTTTTTATAAAAATAAATCAACAAAAAAACACCCTATCCTAAATGATAGAGTGTTTAATGATGGTCTATTATTTTTTTTCTGAAAGCCATTGAGCAACTTGTTCAGCATCGTCGCCTGAGACAATTCCGGGCGGCATTGTGCCTTTATCACCCGTTTTACCATTTTCTGCTATTTTAAGAATTTCATCTTTTGAATATTTAGCTCCGATTTTTGAAAGATCTGGACCCATTCCGCCTTTCAAATCACCGCCATGACAGCTTGAGCATTTTTGATCATAAATCTTTTGTCCGCCAGCTGATGCAGTATCTTGTCCGCCGCCGCTGCTGCTGCCGCTATCTGAGCTATCAGAACCGCCGCCGCAGGCAGCTAATCCCATTACTAAAGCAGCTCCCAATATCATTGTGCCTAGTTTTTTCTTCATTGCTACTCCCCCTAAAGTGAAAATAGTGCCATCAATGCTTAATTATACCAATTTTATCAGCGTTTGAAACCCTCTCCCAGTACCTCGGCAGCATCCATAACAACGACAAATGCAGATGGGTCGAGGCTTTTGACCAATTGTTTCAATTTTGTGAACTCCGTTTGATCTACGACACACATTAATACAGGGCGCTCTTGATCGGTAAATCCTCCATATGCAGAGAATTTGGTAATACCACGGTCAATTTTATTCAAAATTCCTTCCCGGACTTCATCTAGGTTATCGGTAATAATCATCGCCATCTTCGACCTTCCAAAGCCGATTTGAATCAAATCAATGGTTTTACTGGTCACATATAGCCCAATTAAGGCATATAACGCTTTTTCTATATCAAAAACCAGCGCAGCCGCAGCCACAATCAGGCCGTCAATCATGATTACACATCTTCCAAGTGAAAAACCAGTGTACTTATTGACGATTTGGGCCGCTAAATCCGTACCGCCGGTGGATGCATTCCCGCGAAAAACAATCCCCAGACCCAGCCCTACTCCAATACCGCCAAATAAAGCTCCAAGCAAAGCATCATGTGTCCAAGGTTCCCAGCTCTTGGTTACGAACACAACAAACGGGAGAAAAGTTGTTCCAATTAATGTCTTCACGCCGTAATGTTTCCCCAATAAAACCACTCCGGCAATAAATAAAGGAATATTAAAGGCCCACTGTACATAAGCCGGCTCAAGGTCCAGCACAGATTTTAAAATCGTACTAATCCCGCTGACACCGCCTGATGCAATTTGGTTAGGGAGCAAAAACACATTAAATGTGATCGCAATAATCGCTGAACCGATCAGCACAAAAATATAATCGAAGGCCGCCCTGATTTTTGGATTTGTATCTGCCAAATGATGAATTCTATCCATTATAATTCTCCTCAAATAACATTTTACCGAAGTGAGTATAGCATGGGGAAAATGTGGTGTAAATGCCAGCAAAACAGCGTGCTAAAGCGGTAAATTATTTAATAGTTTTTCCTGTTAAATTCGTTTTAACTAAATGCTGGTAAAAAAGCCTTTGCCGGACATTTGGCAAAGGCTTTTTGTTTATGAAATTCTTGATCGCAGATATGCATTAATAAACTGGTCAATATCTCCGTCCATTACCGCTTGGACATTTCCTGATTCAACTCCGGTGCGATGGTCCTTCACCATGGAATAAGGATGAAAAACGTAGGAGCGGATTTGGCTTCCCCAGCCAATTTCTTTTTGCTCTCCGCGTATTTCTGCCAGCGCTTTTTCCTTTTCCTCCACTTCTCTTTGGTAGAGTTTTGCTTTTAGCATTTTCATCGCATGTTCACGGTTTTGGATTTGTGACCGCTCTGTTTGACAAGAGACCACAATTCCTGTCGGCACATGTGTAAGGCGAACCGCTGATTCCGTTTTATTAATATGCTGGCCGCCTGCACCGCTTGCACGGTACGTATCAACACGAAGATCTTCAGTCCGGATTTCAATTTCAATTTCATTATTAAACTCCGGCATCACATCACAAGAAACAAATGATGTATGACGGCGTCCAGAAGAATCGAAAGGGGAAATCCTAACCAAACGGTGAACACCTTTTTCCGCTTTTAAATAGCCATACGCATTATGACCGTTGATGCCAAGTGTAACACTTTTAATACCAGCCTCATCACCCGGCAGATAATCAAGAGTTACTACTTTAAATCCCTTACTTTCAGCCCATCGCGTGTACATTCTAAGCAGCATCGAACCCCAGTCCTGTGATTCAGTACCGCCAGCACCTGGATGAAGCTCTAAGATTGCATTATTTTTATCATATTCATCGCTTAATAACAGCTGAAGTTCAAAATGATCTAAACGGTCTCTTAACTCTTCAAGCTCTGTTTCAAGCTCTGCTTGAAGTTCGGCATCACTTTCTTCTTTTACCAGCTCATACGTTAATTCCAGATTTTCATAGGAATCATTTAGTTCATAAAATCCATTAACCTGGTCCTTCAAACCATTTGCTTCATTAATAACTTTTTGCGCTGCCTGCTGATCATTCCAAAAGTCTGGATGCAGCATTGTATCATCTAATTGAGCAATCCTGGCCTCTTTATTTTCGAGGTCAAAGAGACCCCCTAAAGTCCGCTAAAGTCTCAGCCATTTTTTCAAGAGTATTACGAATTTCTGCTAATTCCATATTTTCCACCTCTATACATAATGTACAAAAAATTACTTTGCTAATTCCTTCATTACAATTGTCCATTTTATATTATACCGTGGGAGACGGTGAAATTTCAAAAATGACTTAGAGTTATTCATTTTCTATTTCAACCTATATTATATGTATCATGTCCCTTTTGTTGTCACTGAAGTGATTATAATGGTAAGATATAAAAGGAAAAATATCGAAAGTTAATAATAGTTTTTTTAAAAAAATCATTGCTTTTTTAAGTAAAAAAGGAGCGGTTCTTCAAATATGGGGATTTTAAATAAAGTCTTTGATCTGAATAAACGCGAGTTAAAACGATTGGATAAGCTCGCATTGAAAATTGATGCACTTGCTGCTGAAACGGAAAGACTCAGCGATGAACAGCTTCGTGAAAAGACAGAAGAGTTCAAGGCACGTTATCAAAAAGGGGAAACACTTGACGATCTCCTTGCAGAAGCATTTGCGGTCGTTCGTGAGGGTGCCCGCCGTGTGCTTGGCCTATATCCATACCATGTTCAGCTGATGGGAGGTATTTCTCTTCATGAAGGGAATATTTCCGAGATGAAAACAGGTGAAGGTAAAACATTAACGGCAACTATGCCGGTTTATTTAAATGCCCTTTCAGGTAAGGGTGTTCATGTTGTAACCGTCAACGAATACCTGGCAAGCCGTGACGCCACAGAAATGGGCCAGCTGTATGAGTTTTTGGGATTAACCGTCGGACTTAATTTAAATAGTATGGACAAGGATGAAAAGCAGGAAGCCTATGCTGCTGATATCACTTACGGAACAAACAATGAATTTGGCTTTGACTATTTGCGTGATAATATGGTCCTTTACAAAGAACAAAAGGTACAGCGGCCGCTTTATTTTGCCGTCATCGACGAGGTTGACTCCATCTTAATTGATGAAGCGCGGACACCGCTGATTATCTCTGGTTCGGCACAAAAATCAACCACACTTTACATACAGGCAAACGCCTTTGTCCGTACGCTGTCTAAGGACGTTGATTATACGTATGATGAAAAAACTAAGGCCGTAATGCTGACAGAAGAAGGAATCAGCAAAGCAGAAAAATCCTTTGGCATCGACAATCTTTTTGATATTTCACATGTCACGTTAAACCATCACATCAATCAAGCATTGAAAGCCAATGTCACGATGCATCTGGATGTAGATTATGTTGTCCAGGACGGCGAGATTGTTATCGTTGACCAGTTTACCGGTCGTTTAATGAAAGGACGCCGCTACTCAGAGGGATTACACCAGGCAATTGAAGCAAAAGAAGGCGTCGAAATCCAAAATGAAAGCATGACAATGGCTACTATTACATTCCAGAACTATTTCCGGATGTATGAAAAATTAGCTGGTATGACTGGTACTGCAAAAACAGAGGAAGAAGAATTCCGTAATATTTATAATATGAACGTAATCGTCATTCCTACAAATAAACCGATTATCCGTGATGACCGCGCCGATTTGATTTATGCCTCGATGGAGGGTAAATTCCATGCTGTAGTCGAAGACATTGCGGAACGCCATCAAAAGGGACAGCCTGTTCTAGTCGGTACGGTAGCAATCGAAACATCTGAACTTGTTTCGAAAATGCTGACAAAAAAAGGGGTACGTCATAACGTCTTGAATGCGAAAAACCACGCACGTGAAGCGGAGATTATCGCAGAAGCAGGACATCAGGGTTCAGTCACCATTGCAACCAACATGGCAGGACGTGGTACTGACATTAAGCTTGGCGAGGGTGTTCGTGAACTAGGCGGTCTTGCTGTTATCGGCACAGAGCGCCATGAAAGCCGGCGTATCGATAACCAGCTGCGCGGACGTTCCGGCCGTCAAGGGGATCCTGGTGTAACCCAGTTCTATCTTTCAATGGAAGATGAGCTTATGCGCCGCTTTGGTTCTGACAATATGAAAAATATGATGTCGAAGCTTGGGATGGATGATACCCAGCCGATTCAAAGCAAAATGGTTTCACGTGCCGTTGAATCTGCCCAGAAACGTGTTGAGGGGAACAACTTTGATGCTCGTAAACAATTATTGCAATATGATGATGTTCTTCGTCAGCAGCGTGAAATTATCTACAAACAGCGGGATGAAGTATTAGAATCGGAAAACCTGCGTGAAATCGTTCAAAATATGATTTTACGTTCCATTGAACGCAATGTCAGCAGCTTTGCACCAGCACATGAGGACGAAGAAGAGTGGAATCTCCAAGGAATTGTTGATTATATCCATGCAAACCTTCTTCCCGAGGGCGATATTACGTCGGATGACCTGCAGGGTAAGGATACCGATGAAATGGTCGAACTTATTTTTGTAAAGGTGAAAGAACGTTACGCAGAAAAAGAAGAGATTCTTGCTCCTGAGCAAATGCGAGAATTTGAAAAAGTAGTTACCTTACGGGCTGTCGATTCCAAGTGGATTGATCATATTGATGCTATGGATCAGCTGCGCCAAGGAATCCATTTACGTGCCTATGGTCAAACCGACCCGCTTCGCGAATATCAGCATGAAGGCTTTGCCATGTTTGAATCCATGATTGAATCCGTAGAAGACGAGACAGCTTTATATATTATGAAAGCAGAAATCCGCAATAACTTGGAACGGCAGGAAGTCGCACAAGGCCATGCCGTGAATCCGAAGGAAGACGGCGAAACTGTTAAGAAAAAGCCGAAAGTGAAAAAGGAAAATATCGGCCGTAATGACCCATGTCCATGCGGCAGCGGCAAAAAGTATAAAAACTGCCACGGGGCAGCGAAATAAGATAATTGAAAGAGCACTGGCGATACCAGTGCTCTTTTTTTAATAGAAATCCTGACTGGGACTGGCTGCGGAATAAAAATTGTTTTGCTATAAACAGGCTCACTTAAAAACGCTGCCCCAATATAGAGGCAGCGTTTTATCATGTGTCTTAATTATTGTGCTTCAATTAAGCCATAGCGGCCGTCTTTACGTTTGTAAACAACGTTTGTACGGTTTGTATCGGCATTGGTGAACACGAAGAAGTTGTGGCCTAATAGGTTCATTTGCAGGATGGCTTCTTCACTGTCCATCGGCTTTAAGTCAAAGCGCTTAGTGCGCACTAGTTCTAGTTCATCATCGTCCTGAACTTCAGGATTCGTATTTGTATTTGTATTTGTTAATTGGAAAGGCTCAGCACCTTTTTCACGGAATTTACGGTTGATTTTTGTTTTATGTTTACGGATTTGACGCTCTAATTTATCAGAAATCAGATCAATTGCAGCATACATATCACTAGTTGTTTCTTCAGCACGCAGCACTAAATTTTGCAGTGGAATGGTTACTTCCACTTTAGACGTTTTATCTGGATTGAATCTAAGATTCGCATTTACTTTTGCATTAGGTGCTTCGGTAAAATAACGCTCCAATTTAGAGATCTTCTTTTCTACATACTCTCTGATTGCTGGAGTTACCTCAATGTTTTCACCACGTACGTTATAATTCATCTGTGGACTCCTCCTTTTTTAAGGCTATGTATTTACATTTCTATTTTACCCTATGTTTCTCCTGCTAACTCGAGTAAATTTAGTCGAAATAATGACAAAAACATCAGGCATATAGTGAAATACACAGCACCGTGTTTGATGAGAAGAACATATGTTACTGCTTTCTTCTCTTTTATTTTAAAATAAATTGGGACAAGTTTCCATGAAAGTGCCTATGGAATATAGTAAATGCGAATGAAGAAAAAGGAGGGCCCTTCATGAATCAAGAAGAGAGAAAATTACTGGCCTGGCATGAGACAATGGAACTGCATGAAATGGTTGCTTTCCAATCGACCGGGCTGATGAAACTAAAAATGTCCATAAACAGAGTTACTGACCATGAGCTAAAGGAACTATATAGAAAATGTATCACCGACCTTGAGAGAAACCTTAACGAACTGTTAAAGTTTTATCCGCAGGCCCAGGGCTATCAAGCCCGTGAAGATGATGAACGCGAGGATCTTGGATTTTTCGCTGCAGATCTGCTTGCTCTATCTAAAACTTTGGTACGGAACCTTGCTGCAGCAATCACTGAAACAGCCACTCCTGCTTTACGCCAAACCTTTACAAGACAGCTGACCGGAGCCATCGAAGGCCATGCAAGAGTATTTCATTATATGCATAAACACGGCTATTATCCTGCTTACGACTTAGGCCGCATGCTCGGCCATGATATGGAAAACGCAAATAAAGCCCTGAAAATGAGATATTAAAAACGTTGGCGGCAAGCTTTAAGGATGCCGCCTTTTCAGACTTTATCGGGCAATCGTCAAAGAATGGATACTTTCTGCCCCTGCTTGTTTTAAAAGTTTTGCTGCGTGTCTCAAAGTGGAACCAGTGGTGTAGATATCATCAATTAGAATGATTTTTTTACCTTGAATGTCAGCATTGTGTTTAAGATTGAATACTTGCGGCAGATGAATCCGTTCGTTTCTAGATTTTTTTGATTGTTTTTCAGAGTGGATGCGGGTCAGAATTTCCGATGAAGGAAGGTCTGCCTCCCGGAGAACTGCCGCTGCCTGATTAAATCCTCGTTCATATAACCTTTCTTCACTTAGCGGGATGGGCACAAACAAATCGGTATCCACATTTTTTACCAATTCCTTGACATAAAGGGCAAATCCCCTTGCCAGGATATAATCTCCACGGAATTTGAACTTGGCCATAACTTTTTTCAAAAAATCATTGTAAAGAAATAGAGAGTGATTTTCTGTTAAAAACCCCTTCCACTCTTCATCCCCTTCCCACCTAAAACAATCATGGCACAAGTCACCATGACGGAATTTTTCTTCTAATAAATGTAATGGACGGCTGCAGATTCGGCAGGTTTCCCCATCTATTTTTTCAAACTTTCTTTCACATTCTTTGCAAATTAACTGCTCTTTTTCAATGGAAAAAATGGCTTGCCAGCCAACGTCAGGCAGGATTGCTTGGTGGCAGATTAGACAGTGATTTTGCTGAAATAATTTCATTTGGGACCTCTCTCTATTTGATTTAATAAAATGTTCACAGGTCAATCAACCCACGCTTGACCCCTTCCCGGTTCATACTCATAATCTGCCTCCTTGCCTTAATCATGGCTTCTGTTTTGCCGTAGTGAAAAAACGTCACCGCTCCAGTTGGATGGTCCTTGCTCCTTCCTGCCCTGCCTGCAATCTGTACCAAAGCACTTTCTAAAAAAATGCCGTCCTCCGCCCCTACAACTGCAACATCAATTGCAGGAAACGTGACACCCCGCTCGAGAATAGTTGTAGTCAGCAGCAAAGCTATTTCTTTCGACCGCATCTTTTGGACTTTTTCCTTCCGTTCAGGGTCTTCAGCATGTACAGCTTCAATATTTGGAGTTAACGCCCATAAAACAGGGAGAGCTTTTTCCATGAGGGGAATATGCGGGAAAAATATCAGCGCCTGCTTGCCTTCATCAAGCCGCTTTTTAATCCATGTTAGGATATTGGGCGGAAGCTTGTTCTTCTTTAGCCGTTTTTGCCAGTTGCCGCACCAGGTGAATTCAGGAATAGGCAATGGATGGCGGTGAAACCGGGCAGGAATGGTGGTATAAGCTCTTTTTCCGGAAAGACATTCTTTCTGCCACTTGGCATTCGGGGTGGCAGTAAGGTAAATCATCGCTGATTCTTGTTTACGGGCCTGAATCACAGCTTGCTGAAGGGATTCCTCCACCGTATATGGAAAAGCGTCGACCTCATCTAAAATGATGGCATCAAACGCATGGTAAAATCTTTGCAGCTGGTGTGTGGTAGCAATAGTCAGCGGAGCATACAGGTGACGGTCTGTGCTGCCGCTATAAAGCGAGGCCACCAAGATGTTCGGGAAAGCGGCTTTTAACCGAGGTGTCAGTTCAAGAACGACATCTGTTCTGGGAGCAGCGATGCAAAGCCGTTTATTCGCAGCAAGACCTGCCTCAATCCCAGCGAATAGAACCTCTGTCTTCCCCGCCCCGCAAACCGCCCAGATAAGCCACTCTTTATTTTGCAGAATAGCATTTTTGACCCGTTCTGAAGCTTCCAATTGTCCTTGAGATAATGTCCCCTGCCACTCCAACATTTTTGAGGGCAGTGAGCTGTCAGGTGCCGGACCATTCCAGCCAATTAATGGTGTACACTCGCTGATTCTCCCCATCATCAGACATTTTCGGCAATAGAGACAGTCTTCTCCGCAGCGAGTACATGGATAGATTGCAAACCATTGCTGCTCGTTATTCCCGCATCTGGCACAGACCGGCGTTTTTCCAGCATACTCTATCCCTTTTCGAAAAGTAATGTATCCATGATCATAATGATTTTGAATTTCTTCAAGCTGATATGGGAGGTCATCTATTAGAAGCTGTTTTCCAATGAGAAGCTTTTGAAGTTCCGGATTAAATGAAAAATTAGGATTGAGCGGCGGCTGGGGGATAATATTGAACTGGGAGATTCTTAGCGAATTTGGGGCAAAACTTTTTCCAGCTATAAGTTTATTATTTTCTATTCGGAATCGCATGGAGGTACCTCCTGGGGTGTAAAAGAATATACTCTATTTCTAGTAGTTCCTGTAAATGGAAGATGAAGTGAACGCAGCTTCTTCTGGGCGATATGATTAGATGGGAACAAAAAGAAAATGGCGGAACTTTGAGTTGGTGATCGTTGGTTTGTATAAGCAGCAATAATCATGAATGGCCTCGCGGAAAGTTTCATGAGAAAAAGTAAGAGTATGGCAGGACGGGCATCTCCATTTTCCTTTTTCATACCACATTGGAATATAGGAACAATAAGGGCACCGGACACCCAGCAAAATATCTTTTTCCACAATCCCATATTCCTTTAAAATATCAATTATTTCGGGGACATGCTGGTTTAAGAGCAGTTTCCCTATATCTATCAGCGATTCATACCTAATTTTTTTACCATTATATTGCCTTTCTAAACTATAAATCTTATTAAAAATATCTCGGGCTTTGCAAATCTTTTGAGCATCTCTTATGGTTGAGGAATGGGTTTTTAAAATCGTTTTATTACTGGCAAAGAAGATGAGAAAATCAATGGGAAGCATATGAAATCCTTTTTGATTGAGCCACTTTTCTAAGAGAACCCGGTGCCATCTTGCCTGTACCCGCGGATCCTCAAACACTTCTTCTGTTCCATCATCATTATGGCGGATAAGTTGATTAAATTTATCATCGAAAAATAACGTACCTTGGATGTTTTTAGATTCAATGAGGAGAATAAAGTTTTGAGAAAGTAATAGGTGATCGATTTGCAAGCGGAAACCATTGAGTTCTAAATGGAGGTCATGAATGATGTGGTATTTGTCATGGGGAAGCTGTTTCAGGTATTGGCTTAAGATTCTTTCTCCCCAATATCCAGCTTTTCTTCTTGCCAGACTGTTTTCAATTTCAGGATGCTTTACATGACCAGGGATGAGACGTCGTTTAAGTGCTTGTGTCTTTAGAAGTCTTTGCGGAGGAGCCAATTCTTTTAAAATCAATGAAATCATCACTCTTTCCGTTTAGTTTTTGATAATATTCTACAAAACTTGTGGAATTCCTCCAAAGAATGTTGAATTTTTTCGATTATATTGTGTTGGTTGATTCGATTGATAATAAGGGATTCCGCGGGGTTTGGATGGAATCCCGCGGGTCCGCTCCGGTATTCCGCCGATTTTTGCGTTTTTTCCGCCGATTTTCTTCCTTATTCCGCGGAGTTTCTCATTATTTCCGCCGGACGCCTTCCCAGTGGGCAGCTTTCCTTGGGAGTGCGCCTTGCCCCCGGTACTTTTGTTGGATTCCGCGGGTTTCTGATAAAATCCCGCGGAACTGCTCCGGTATTCCGCCGGTTTTCACATTAATTCCGCGGAGTCCCCGCGCCCCCGTATAAACTAAAGACCATTCCAGCCAAAAAGGCCGGAATGGTCCAAAAGGTCAACCAATTTTATTTTTTCATCCAGCCCATTCCCATGGAGCCTTCTCCTAGATGTGTGCCGATCACTGCTCCGAAATAGCCAATGGAAAACTCAACATTCGGATATAATGCAGCTAGTTCTTTTCGCCATTCATTTGCCTCTTCTTCACGGTTGGCGTGAATAATAACAGCGCGGTATTGTTCGCCGCTGGATGCGTCCTCGCCTAATAAATCGGCGATTCGTTTTAATGCCTTTTTTCGTGTACGGATTTTTTCAAATGGAACAATCACTTTATTTTCAAAATGCAAGAGCGGCTTTACCTGGAGCAAACTGCCAATGAAGGCGGCTGCTCCGGATAGCCGGCCGCCGCGCTGGAGATGGGATAGGTCATCAACCATAAAATAAGCACGGGCGGACTTCTTCAACTCTTCCAAACGGGCAATGATCGCTTCGGGGTTCTCTCCCCTTTGTGCCCATTCGGCCGCTTCCAATGCATAAAATCCTTGAACCATACAGCTGATTTCCGAATCAAACGCATATACCTTTATGTCTTCCACCATTTTGCCGGCCGTGACTGCTCCTTGATAGGTACCGCTTATGCCGCTCGAGAGATGAATACTGATGACGGCATCATACTCCTTGGCCAAATTCTCAAACAGCTCAACAAATTGGCCGATTGGCGGCTGGGAAGTGGTAGGCAGATCCTTGGTCTTAACCTCTTCGTAAAACTGGTTCCATGTAATATCAATTTCTTCTTGATAGACCTCGTTTCCAAAAATTACATTCAACGGGATCATATATATATTCCACTTTTCAAGCATTTTTATCGGAATGTACGCGGTACTATCGGTAACAATTGCCGTTTTCATTGCTATCCATCCTTGTCTTTTTCAACTAACCATACTTGTTTAATATTTTAGCTGAAGGCTCTTTTCTAAAAGATTGTTGCTTTTTGCACCCTTTTTAAGATTCGTTCAAAAAAAAGAGGTAGAAATTCCCGTTATTTAAGAAATTGGATGTTAATTAGCTGAAATAGACGGAGGAATTTCCCTTATTTGATTTTGAACTGCTAAAATCGGGTGCTTTTCATTGAATAACGGAAAAAACTCCGCTTATTTTTTACTATTTAAGCTTAATTTTGCAAATAACGGGAAAACTTCCGCTTATTTTTTTACTTCCAAGGGGGCTATCCTGTAATCCAGCTTTTTCGCAGAGTCCGCTTATTCCTAAATAGAATAAACCACCGCTTTTCTTGGCATAACAACATAGTTTACGAAAACAGCCTAGCTGAAAAAGGAACAAATTGCATTATTAAGCCTTAAAATACGACTTTTGCAAAAAGCAGCTGTAAAAAAGCACGCAGCCGGTTGAACTGCGTGCCCCTTTATATGAACTTACCTTACTTCTACCCAGCCATTTTTAATAGCGGAGACAACAGCCTGTGTACGGTCGTTGACATTCATTTTTTGTAAAATATTGCTGACATGGTTTTTAACGGTTTTTTCACTAATGTAAAGCGCCTCGCCGATTCCGCGGTTGCTTTTTCCATCTGCAAGCATTTGCAATACTTCACATTCACGGCGGGTTAATAAATGCAGCGGGCGGCGGATTTCTGTTGCCGGCACATAGGAACCGCCCCGGGTAGCACCAGCAGCAAGTTTACGATATTCATTTACCAAATTATGTGTCACCTTTGGATGGAGGTATGAACCGCCATCAGCGACCACACGCACTGCTTCAATTAAAGCATCTGCATCCATTTCTTTTAATAGATAACCCATGGCACCGGTTTGCAGTGCATGTGTGACATAGTTCTCATCATCATGAATAGATAAAATGATTACCTTTGTTTTCGGATATTTTTCAATGAGTTCGCGTGTAGCTTCAACACCATTCATTTGCGGCATGTTGATGTCCATAATCACCACATCAGGAAGATGTTCTTCAACAAGTGATAAAGCCTCCGTACCGTCATCACCTTCTGCTACAACCTGGAACGATTTTTCAAACTCTAATATTCGTTTTACCCCTTCTCTAAAAAGCTGGTGATCATCGATAATAACAATTTTAGTAGTCATTTCCTGCTCCCTCCTATTTCCTATACATGTATCCATAAAAATATTCTCTTTATTTTTAGTTAATGAATGGAACACGGATAAATACTTCGGTTCCTTTGCCGATTTTTGAATTAAAGGTAATTTCCCCATTCAACAGATCGACCCGTTCCTTCATGCCGATAATCCCAAAGGATTCCGGTTTTTTCTGATTCATATCGAAACCGACCCCATTGTCCTTAATGAGAACATCAACAGCCGTCTTGCTTATTTCCAGCCTTACTTTAATTTGACAGGCATTCGCATGTTTCAATGCGTTTTGCACCGATTCTTGAATCAACCGGAACAGGGCAACTTCATATTTTGCCGGCAGCCTTTCCTCCAGTCCTAAATTCTCAAATTGAATGCCGGACTGATTATGATATTCTTCAATCGTTCGTAAGTATTTTCTTAGCGTAGGGACAAGGCCTAAATCATCCAATGCCATTGGGCGCAAATCGTAAATAATCCTGCGGACTTCGTAAAGCGCAGATCGCACCATCTTTTTAAAACTTTGAATCTCCATTAAGGTTGATTCCGGTCCTTCTTCGCGATAGACACGGTCAATTAAATCAGAACGGACAATGACATTTGCGAGCATTTGTGCCGGGCCGTCATGAATTTCCCTGGAGAGACGTTTACGTTCTTCCTCCTGAGCCTCAATAATTTTCAGACCAAAATCCTGCTTCGCTTTGGCATGTTCATATTGTTCACCAAAATATTTTAAATCGCTTTGTAAATAATTCATGACCACAGAAATTTGTGATATAAGCTGGTCAGCCCGTTCAATCGTTTCACCCAGTCCGACAAGCCTTTTGCTTAAGTCCTCACTTTTTTCCAGCAGCTGTTTTTTAAACTGCCAGTTAATCGAAAGGTCCATTTGCAGCTGATGTGCTTTTTCATAGGCTTCGCGGATTTCTTCTTCGGTAAAACTTTTAAATCTCCTACTTACCTCTGAAAGCCTGTTTCGGGCCTGATTGACCTGTGCCTGAAGAATAACTTCCTCATCCAGAATTTTTGTCATAGTCTGTTTGATTTCTGCTAATTCATTTGTTAACTTTTCGTAATCTTGCCGGCATTGCTCACTAATTTGAAAAATGTCACTTTTGCTGCATGTTACGGTTTCAATCATTTCCTCGCGAATTTCATCAATTGATTTAACTTTAATTTGTTCTAATTTCATTCCCATTACCTCCAGGGGGGTATTTCCCTATAGGCCTAATACACATTTTACCTTTATATACAGATTGTACCAATGAAAATGCTCAACCCCGCTTACCTATTGGCCCAAAATACCAAAAACATAGTATAATATAATGATACTATCCCATCATTAATAACTAAATTTTATTTCACTATTATATCATTCGAACTTTACACCCATATTAAAGGTATATTTCATTAACTTTTTAAAAAAATTTCAGGACTTTTGACGGACAACTTAAATCTTATAAAATAAATAACGGTACAAGCAAGGAAATGCAGGGTTTTTAAACAAATTTAGCATGGCTTCGTCAAATCCCATTTTAAAGGAAGGAACATTTGATGCTGAAAAATTACTATACAGTTAAAGAATATGGTGAACATGAAATTATTATCCAAAAATCCCGCTTTATTGCTCAAATAAAACGGGCAGAGACAGAAACTGAGGCACAGGAATTTATTCAAGAAATTAAGAAAAAGCATTGGAATGCTACCCACAATTGCTCTGCCTATTTAATCGGCGAGCATAACCAGATACAAAAAGCGAATGATGACGGTGAACCTAGCGGTACTGCCGGTGTCCCAATCCTTGAAGTATTGAAGAAAAAGAACCTCAAGGATACCGTTGTCGTTGTCACCCGTTACTTTGGCGGGATTAAACTAGGTGCTGGAGGCCTGATTCGTGCTTATGGCAAAGCAGCTTCTGAAGGCCTTCAAACGACAGGGATTGTCGAAAGAAAATTGACACAGGTCATTCATGTCAAAATCGATTACACCTGGCTTGGGAAAATTGAGAAAGAACTTCGTGCTTCAGAGCATAAAGTGAAAGAAATCCATTATTTAGATATTGTTGAAATTGAAACGTTTGTTACTGAAAGCCTGGTACAGGACTTCAGTGACTGGATGATTGAACTAACCAATGGACAATGTACGATCCAGAAAGGTGAAACTGTTTATTTAGAAGAATCTGTAAACTAAAAAACATTTATCTTTTGACAATGATTATATTTGCACTTGCGGAATATTACAATTGGGAAAAAAGTCAGACTCCCAATATGATAAGTAATTTTTTACCTTTTTTCAAAATTCATTTTACCAATCTGACAATCTATTATAAAATATAAAATAGGCATTATTTTGTCAGATTTCGACAGTTTTCTATTTAAGGAGGAAAGGTATGTCTATTAATAGACAATCTTATAAACAATACCAAAAGGTAAAAAAACGAAGGCGAAAACGAATTTTTACATGGATTGTAGTTCCATTATTAGTCCTGGTTCTTGGGGCTGGAGTTTATGCGGGCACACTGTATAAAAAAGCCGAATCAGTCATGAATAAGTCCTATAAACCGATTGAACGTGATTCAGCCCGGCCAAAACCGCTGACAATTGATAAAACTTCGATTTTATTCGTTGGGGTCGATGACAGCGAGAAACGAAAAAATAACGGACCTGCCCGTTCTGATGCTTTAATACTGGCAACATTTAATAAAAAGGATAAGTCCGTTAAGATGCTCAGCATTCCACGTGACTCTTATGTATACATTCCAGAGAAAGATATGTATACAAAAATTACCCATGCACACGCTTATGGCGGTGTAAAAATGACACTGGATACGGTTGAGAATTTACTCGACATTCCGGTCGATTATTATGTAAAGATGAACTTTAATGCGTTTATTGATGTAGTTAATGCACTTGATGGTATTACGGTCGATGTTCCTTATAAATTATCTGAACAGGACTCAAAAGACCATGCAAAAGCGATTACACTGGAAAAAGGAATGCAGCATTTAGACGGTGAAGAAGCCCTTGCTCTTGCACGTACCAGAAAAAAAGACAGTGATATCCAAAGAGGCGAAAGACAGCAGGAAATCCTTAAAGCTATTATGACCAAAGCAGCCTCTGTTAAATCTCTTGGAAACTACACTGATGTGATAGAAGCAGTTGGGAAAAATATGGAGACTGACTTAACATTTGATCAAATGAAATCATTCCTTGGATACCTTCAAGGAGGAAATAAATTAGATATTGAATCTCTTAGCCTTGCTGGTTCTGATGCCTATATTAATGGTGTTTATTACTATCAGCTGGATGATACGAAATTAGCAGCGACAAAGCAGGTATTGCGGAATCATTTAAACTTAACTGAGACAGCAAAAGCAGCAAATTAACCTGGGGAAAATTCCCGGGTTTTTTCATTTTCCAAAATAAAAACCGGTAAGAAGCAAGAGACCCGTTCCCATGCTTCCTACCGGTTTTTCAACATTCCCATGATACGTAATAATGGTTTGTAGTTCTTATTGATTAAGCCAATATTTTCGACAAATATTTCAATCGCTACGAGCAGTATGATGACAAAGATGATGGAACCCCATACCGTTGTCATTGTAAAAATAAAGGCTGCTAGTCCAAACATAGCACTCATCGCATAAATCAATAGTACTGTTTCACGGTGGGTATAACCTAATTTTAAAATACAGTGATGAAGATGTGATTTATCTGGTGCAGACAATGGATTTTTATTATACAGCCTTCTGATAATCGCAAAAAATGTATCTGAAATAGGTACACCTAGTATGATGATTGGTACAACAAAAGAAATAACCGCAATGTTTTTAAAACCAAGTAAGGACAAAACGGAAATCATATACCCTAAAAACAGGGCTCCTGAATCACCCATAAAAATTTTTGCAGGGTGGAAATTATATTTTAAAAATCCTAAGGTGCTCGCTATTAAGATAACACCCATTGTCATAACGTAGACATTCCCCATGACAACCGCCATTGCCGTAATGGTGAGTAAACCAATCGATGAAACGCCTGCAGCTAATCCATCTAAACCGTCGATTAAATTAATGGCATTTGTGATGCCGACAATCCAAATAACAGTTATTGGAATGGTTAGAATCCCAAAATCGATACGCCCATTAAATGGCAGATTGATAAAATCTACATCAACACCGCCCCAAAGTACAACAATCAGGGCAGCCGCTATTTGAAGGATAAATTTTACCTTAGCAGAAAGATCGTAAATATCATCTAATACACCTGTAATTAAAATAATGGCGCCGCCTGCAACAATAGCTGCATGATATGGACTATCAGGCCTCAAAATCAAAATTCCTAAAAGGAAGCTGATATAGATGGCCAAGCCGCCCAAACGAGGCATAATTTGATGGTGTACCTTGCGATGATTTGGCTGATCAGTTGCTCCTACTGTAAAGGCAAGTTTTTTTACAACTGGCGTAATAAGAATGGAGCATACAAAACATAATATAAAGGTCAGGTACAACATACAGACCCTCCTTACGGATAGGATGCCCCTCTAATTTGATTTAGAAACAGGCACATATTACTAAACACAACGATTATTATAGCATAAAAAATTAACATGGAATACATATTAAAATCACAAAAAATTTACAATTTAAATAAATTATGACTTTTACATTTCTCTCACTCATAAATTTGACGAAAATATCCCCTAAAAGTTTCACTTAGGTGATTCTGAAAATTTTACTTTTACAATCTGAACTAAAAACCGAGGCAGTGCCAGCATACGTTTCCATCTTGTCGGCTGTTTAAGCAAACGATAAAACCACTCTAAATTCATTTTACGCCAGAATTCCGGCGCCCGCTTTACCTCACCCGCCAGCACATCAATACTGCCGCCGACTCCCATAAACAGCCCCTTAGAAAAATGAGGCAGATTTTCTGCAATCCATTGTTCCTGCCTGGGAAATCCTAAAGCAACAAATACAATATCTGGTTTCGAAGCTTTAATCTCCTCCGCAACCGTCCCTTCTTCCCAGTCAAAAAAGCCATGATGACTGCCGGCAATTTGAAGCTGCGGATAACGGCTGGCAATATTGGCGATGGCTTTTTTATTGGTCTCTTCTTTGCCGCCCAATAAATAGATCCGCCACTTTTGCTTATTGGCAAGTTCCAGCAGCCTTACGGTTAAATCAAATCCAGCAACCCGTTCTTGTATGGGGGTTTTTAAGATTTTGGAAGCCATTACAATACCGATGCCATCAGGAACTACTATGTCAGACATTTCAACGATTGCTTTATAATCGGGATGCTCATGTGCATACATAGCGATTTCCGGATTGGCGGTGACGACAAAACTTTTTTTGTTGCTGCTTATCAATTGTTCGAGAATATCAACTACATCATTAAAGGATTTATTAATGAAATCAATTCCTAAAATTCGCACTACATTTGTTTCCATATAGAAATATTCCTTTTTAAGTTATTTTACTAATTAGCATGTCCAAAAAGAAAACCTAAATAGGCTTTAAAAGGGCCTTTTTAGGTTTTGAGAACTTTAGTTATTTTAAACTAATGTTAGATTGTTGCTAAACCTCTTTGTTTTTGCGTGACCTGTTCGCGGAACTTTTTTTGTTCTTCTTTTGACATGGATTTGTATTTCTTTAAGAATTTTTCATATTCGGGTATGACTTCTTTTACAGGTCCAAATTGCTTTATTTCCCCATACTCCAACCAAGCAGCTTTTTCACAGAATTCCTTTATCTGCCCCATTGAGTGACTAACAAAGAAAATAGTTTTTCCCTTCTCTTTAAACTCAAACATTTTATTTTTGGACTTTTGGGCAAAAACTTGGTCCCCTACTGACAATGCTTCGTCAATAATCAAAATATCAGGATTAACCGTAACCGAAATGGCAAAACCGAGACGTGACTTCATCCCGCTTGAATATTTTTTAACCGGCTGGTCGATAAAATTGCCAATATCCGCAAATTCTATAATTTCCGGTTCCATCGCTTCAATTTCCTTCTTTTTAAAACCAAGCATTAAACATTTCAATTCAATATTTTCCCGGCCGGTTAATTGGTTATTCAACCCGGAGGAGATTGCAATAATCGATGTTTGTCCAACCGTTTCCACCGTACCTGAAGTAGGAGGAATAACGCCAGCAATAATATTAGATAAAGTTGATTTTCCTGAACCATTTACCCCGACAAGGCCAATTACGTCCCCCTGATTGGCAGTTAACGAAATATCCTGCAAAGCATAAAAGTCTTCTCCATAGCCGCCGGGCAGAATTAAATCCAACAGCTTTTCAGAAGGCTTCTTATGCATTTTATATCTTTTATATACATTCTTCACAATTACTGTTTCACTCAAGAAGAATCACCTCAAAATTTGTAAAGCCTGTTTACCTTCTTCAGATAATCATTATAAATAATCAACAAATCGATTTCTAAATTTCAAATGCAATATAGAACCAACTAAGAAAAAGACAAGGGTTATTCCCCAGAAATATAGAGTTAATGTTGAGTCTTCCCATATATACCATGATGTCCCTAATAAGGATGCTCGATAGCCTTCAACAATATAGTATAGCGGATTTAATTTTAATAAAAACGTTAAATCCATATTTTTAAATTCCAATTTGTCTGTATGCCATAATAACGGTGTTAAATACAGAAGCATTCTGGTTATCGATTGAATAATTTGCTGCACGTCTCTAACAATAGTTGATAATGTTGATGTGATAAGTGCCAAAGCGAGTAAAAAAATCAATGTAGCCAGCATAAAATAAGGCAATTGAATAAAATAAACAGTGAGTTTAAACTGAGTAAATTGTAAAATAATTGTTACCAGTGCAACAAGCATTAAATGTGAATAAAACCCAGCCATAATAACATATGATGGAATAGCACTCATCGGAAAACTCATTTTTGCAATTAATTGCAGTCTTGAATAAATTGACTTTGAAGTACTGGTAATCATTGGATTCACGAAAAACCAAACTACCATACCTGTAACCATCCATATAAAAAATGGAGCCTGGACCCCATTATCTAATGTAATTTTTTGGCCTCCACGGATACCAACTCCAAATATGAACCAATAAATCACTAGTTGAATTGCTGGATTTAGAACTTCCCAAAACCTTCCTAGATAATTATTTACATTTGCACTTTTCATTTCAAAGGCTGATAACCTTAAAATTAAATAAAAGGAACTAATTTGCTCCTTAATTATGGTGATCATTGACTTCATGAAAAATTAGTCCTTCCTATAGCAAGTATAACCTTGTTCATTATACATTAATTTCCCCAAAGTGGCATAATAAAAACAAAGCCTCGAGCAGTAAATAAGACTCTCGAAGCATTTGTTTAATTATATTCAGTAATTTTGTCATACTCTTTAAATCCTTTTGATACATACAGATAATTAACTAAGTTTGAACTAGAATTACCTCTGGAATATTTATTCCAATATTCAGCATAATAATCAATTTTCGTTAAATCAAAACTCCCCTGTTTAATCAATTCAATAATAGTATCCGTATCTTTTACAATTGGCCCTGGCAGATTGTCTTCAAATCCATCTATTACACCGCGCATCTCCTTATATTCTTCCAAATCATAAGTAAAAAAGATAATAGGTCGATGTAACAAAGAATAATCAAATGGGATAGAAGAATAGTCTGTAATTAATATATCAGCTATAACTAATAGGTCATTTATTTCATACTTATCTGAGGAGAAATTATAAACGAAGTTAGATGTCACTGCCATTAAATCCTGCAAATTTTGAATAGCAGGATGCAGCCGTAGAATTAATTTATACTCATCACCAAGTTCTTGATGCATTTTTTCGATATCGAGCTTAAGCGAAAAATCATCTATTTGAAAATCGCGATAAGTTGGTGCATATAGAATTATCTTTTTCCCAGCTAAGCCGGGATGTTTTACTGTTAAAAAGTCTAATACCTTTTGCTTTTCTTTTTCATTAAAAAAGAAATCAGTCCTCGGTATTCCTGTCCTGAGGATATTTTCTTCCTCCAGATTAAAAGACTTTTTAAAAGTCTCAGCCATTACATCGGAACCGACAACCACTTTATGAAACCTATTATAGACTAGTAAAAAGCGTTGATTAGCCTTTTTACTTCGATTTTTTATTGATTTATCTTCAAGACCAAATTTTTTCATGGCACCAGAAGCATGCCATAATTGAATGCATTCGACTCCAGCCCTAAATCGAGTAGATGCTAAAAAGCCATAATAATTATCAACTAATATATACCGGGATGTAGCCAAATGGTAAACGGATTTAAACCAGTTTAAAATAGAGAACGTTTCAAACGGTATTTTTTTCACGCCCTGATAGTCCTTAAATTTAATAATGCTTTTTCCTTTACAAAGGAAAATAATCTCCGTTTTAATGTTTTTCTCCTGCATTTCCTTAAATACATATTGACTGTTATCTCCAAAGCTGATAACAAAGGTAGTTTTATCCTTGAGCGGCATACGATTAAAAAATGAAAACACACACTTAAAGACAAATAAATACAAAGAAATGGCTAGTTCTCTAGCCATTCTTTACCACGTTTAAGTCGTTTTTAATTTTGGATGTAGAAATGCCAATAGTCCTTGGCAAATAAACAACCTCGCAATATTCTTTAAGGAAATCAAATTTGCCTTTCCAATCGTCACCCATAACAAAAATATCGACATTATGGTCAATGACATCTTGAATTTTTTGATCCCAAGTATTTTCAGGAATGACTTCGTCAACATAACGTATTGATTCCAAAATCATTTTTCGATTTTCAAAACTATGATAAGCCTGTTTATTCTTCCCTTTGTTAAATTCATCAGTGGATAAACCAACTATAAGATAATCACCTAATTCTTTTGCACGGCGAAGTAAATTGATATGTCCAAAATGGAGCAAATCAAATGTTCCGTAAGTTAAAACCTTTTTCATGAGTGATAATCCTCCTAATTTTATTATAGGAAAACGAATAATTTTTTATTCAAAAAAAGTCGAATTTTGTACGTATTAATATACACCATACCATTATAAATCTATGAATCTTAAATTTCAATCATAAACATTTCCAATTTATAGCCAAAAAAGCAAAAAGGCTGACCTTTTAAAGTCAGCTTTTAACTATTGAAGTTCCATTTTAATGTAGGATTTACTTACCCACCCTGTTTTCCCGCCCGATAAGTTTACTTGATACCACTCTTTCGTTGGGTCGGTAATAATCTTTTGATTTTTGTCTAAAGCTAAAGATACATATTGATTTAATTTTAAAAGGCCAATAATGTTTTTATCTGGTGCTGAACGTATATTCAGGGAAGAAGCATTCACAACCCTGCCTAAGTTTAAAGCCGAAATATAATCTTTATATTTAGAGAAGCTAATATTGCTTAATGTATATTGATTTTTATTTAATTGTACCTTAACTTTAAAATCATTAGATTTTTCAAGCATGGTAAAAACTGTTCCTTTTTTTATTACGCTGGATAAATCTTTTTTAGCAAGCACCTGAATACCTTCTGGAAATTGATCGCTTCCCACTGGTATACCTGGGACGGAAAAATATCTTGTATCAACCTTTGGATTTTCATAATTGGTCTTATTAAATCCCATAATATTTTGCATATGCTTTGCTATCCCATTTCCCCAGTTAGGATCACTAGCATACCAAAAATTCATACCTATGCTTTTGCTATCAATCCGTTTTCCATTATTATCATTAGTTCGATATCCAAGCATAGCTCCTTCAAAATGTTTGCCATATGGATTTAGGTAATCAGCTTTCATTTTTTGGGCAACATAATTGATACATTGTTCTACTGACGAAAAACGATAAGCACTCACAAAAGGTGTGGCATCATAGGCGCCGTAGCCAAATAAGTTCTTTTTCTCTATCGATATAACTGAAGTCCCAAATCCGCTTTCATGGATGGCATGCGCAGCCAGGTATAAGGCATTAACTCCATACATGTTCCCAGCATCAATAAATGCTTGTCCTTTATTAAGAAGAACGCTCTGCGAACCATGCCTTTTATAATTCTTAGTGATATATGCATTTATCTGCTGTGCCGTGACGTTAGATTTAGTCCGCAGCTCAATAAACCGGTAATCTGTTAGTGCATATTCTTTTAAAAATCCACTTGAAACATATCCAGTTTTCCCGCCATATGTTACTTTGTACCAGCCGTCATTTAATCTTTCTGAAGATGTAATAGTTGTACCGTTAGGGATTGTTATGAGAATCTTGGTTCCTGCTCCTGATTCACGTAAATTTAAATCTGCTGTTACCAAGTAAGACTTTGTTACATTAACAGTAGTTTTTGTTTGTGTCTGTGGTTGCTCTGCTTTATTGACAGCAGCCGAAGCACTGTCGGCTGGCTTATTTACAAGTATTTTTGTTGGTTGTGTTTCTATTTTAACTGGTGCTGTTTGAAGATATGATAGTAATATATATCCTGTTTTTCCTTTATAAGTTACAACTGCCCAATCACTAATACTTTTTGCTGAAGAAACAATAGCACCTTTTGGGATTTGCATAACCTTGGAGTATGTACTTCCATATGAAGAATACATATATGTATTAATTTTTACTTGGAAGTCTTTTTTCGCAAAAGACTTAAATGATGCTTTAGTAACGTCACCGCTAAACACATAATAGTTTTTACCGTTGTATGAAACCTGATACCAAGTCTGCTTTATACTATTAACTGCCTTCTGTGTTGAATACAATCCAGTTTTATTTGAAACACTTGTCAGCGCTCTTTTTGTATTAGGCTCGGAATAAAGTTTAGCCGTCTTCTTGGTAAAATAATTTGTTCCAAGTGTCTTTGTATAAATATTGTATTCTCTTAGATAATCACCGCTGATCCACCCATATTTCGTTACTTTTTTACCTTTTGAAACATACGTATAGCTAACTTTATACCATTTTCCATTTTTTTGATATGCAGTTACTGTTTTTCCCTTTTTAACAGTTATAATTATTTTGTTTTTAGTGCCGACTCCGGACCGCAAATTTACGTTTGTCGAAGTGAGGAAATTAGTTTTCGTAATGGCTGTTGTTTTAACAACAGCTGTAGACTTTGTAAATGATGATTTAGTCACACTAACTGATTTTTTCTTTATGTATGAACCGCTGACCCATCCATTTTTTGATATATTTTTCCCCTTTAATTTGTATGTATATGTTACCTGATACCAGCTGCCCATTCTTTGGGATGAGGTAATCGTTGTTCCTTTGGGAATAGTTAGAAGGTTTTTATTTTTGGTACTTGGACCTGAGCGCAATATTACATTGGCAGTTGTTTGATAGGTGGTTTTGCTAAATTTAACAAGACTAGCGGCCTCCACATGACCTAGATTATTAGATAATATGGCAGAGATGTACTTATACTTGCACTTCCAAATAATATCCCGGTTGATAAGAAGACCACTTTCCCCATGTTCTTCAATAAATCCACTTCCTTTTCTCTCTCCTCAATTCTACAATTTTAGTAAACTTCTAATTATATAGTAGAAAAATCCCACGAATTTTCTTTTATTATCCAGTATTATGACGAAAAATGAAATAGGCAAATATAAAAAAATTAAAAATACTTTCCTGTATAAAAAGACCCAAAAACCATTTTAAGGTTCTTGGGTCTTTAATGCCTATAATACATAATTCAGGTCTTTTACATACTATTTTCAAGTACCACTTGATTAAAACGTTCCATTGCCTCGCTGTTATATTGATGATAATCAAATTTTTTAAATGCACTTTTATCTTTTTGCTGAACAAAGTTAATAATACTTTTTGCCAAGGCCATTTCATCATTATTTATTAAAGTGCCATATCCACCCTCCAAAACGCTTCTTACACCTGTTACATCGGTCGCAATAATTGGTTTTCCAATAATCATAGCCTCAAGTAATACCAATCCTTGCCCTTCATAATTTGAAGCAAGGATAAAGCAGTCACACTTACTCAGCAATGCAAATGGATTTTCAACTTGCCCTGTCAGAAACACCTTATTTTCCAGTTCTAAGTCTTTAATTAGGGTTTGAAGTTGATTTTTCAAAGGGCCCTCACCCACGATATATAATTTCATGTGCGGCTCTTCTTTCAATGCTGTATAAAAAGCCCTGATTAACTTTTCATGCCCCTTTTCCGGGGAGAGCCTGCCGATTGAAATAAAATTAATTTCGTCCGTGTTGGGCAATACCGCACCTTTAAACCGGATAAGGGAACTATCGATTTTTGTTTCCAGGACTAAATAAGAATTTCCTTCATAACGGGCGGTTTCCCGGCTTTCTTGGAGCTCTAATACCTTATTGCTATTTACCAGGTTATGAATATACGTCATTTTTTTCTCTGCATTTGGAATAAACTTCTTTAAGTTCTTATAATTGGCCTCATGAGTTGAAGGAGCAACAGATAGAATTTTATCGTAATACTTATATGTAGAAAAAACGACTCGTAAATTCTTTCTATGCTTATACCTGCCATTATTTTTTTTATAATATTCTTTAGCCATATCACTATGCAGATAAATAACTTTTTGTTTTATATTTGAAAAGGCGAATAATAAACTCCAAAGATTGCTATAACCGCCAAAATTAATGGCAATATCAAAGCGGGTGTTGCCAATTAGCCTTTTCAGTTCGAGTTCATACACCTTTTTCGGAACCAGGCGTTCCATTATTTTTCCATGAACCCCTCTGAAAAGCGTTAATTGATGACGATAACTATCCCATAAGGAACGATTGAGTTCTCCAGGTCTATAGATAAAATGCACATTCTTATGGACCTTTCTCATGTTATTCCATTTTTCCTCTTTACCTTTATGGTTCTCTATCACGACAACTTCGTATCTGTCATAATCGATTTGATCTAATAAGGTTAATGCAGACATGGTAATTCCATTATTATAAAAAGCACCGCAATACATTAAAATTTTCTTCTTATTGGTTAAAGTAGAAATCAATTTATTCTTAGAATTCTGCTGGAATACGATATCAATAAACCTTGAAGATGCCTTGCCGTCATCATGATAACAATATGTCTGCTTATAGTTTTCATATTTCTCTTTATAAATTCTCATTGTCGTTTCTTCATCCAAAATATAATCTGCTGCATCATTCATTCTGCGGCAAAGCGGACCCGGTAATGTAGGTAAAGGCAGGTAAAAACCGCGTTCTTCGGCATATTGTTCGATATCATCCCCATAAAAAATAATCGGTTTACCTGTATGAAGAAACTCGAAAAAAATGCTGGAATAGTCGGTAATTAAAATATCAACGCCTGCTAACAGCATATTGGTATCATACCAACTAGGTACACACATATCCTCTAAACTATTTTCCTGAAAAAATTTATAGGCAAAATAATGCGATTTAAGCAGTACCACATATTTATTACCCAGCAGCTGTTTTAATTTCGTCACTTCAGTAAGCAGTTTTTTACTCGTATCTGTTTCCTTTCCAACTGTTCCGCGCCATGTTGGAGCATAAAGGACAACTTTTTTATCCAAAGGAATCCCAAGAAATTCTAATACATCCTCTCTATTTGCCGCAAAAGTTAAGTCCACCCGAGGGTAACCAATGTCAGCTATTTTTCCGGAGAATATTTCCTTTATATCATGGGATGTTAATAATTTTTCATAGGTAAATTGATTTGGACTTACCAACAAATCGGTTTGCAATAGATTCCGTTGAATATTTTTATGATCACTCATCCCTGCATTTTTTATATCTTTCCCTAATGTCTTTAATGGCGTTCCATGCCATGTATTGATATAAACCTGTTCCTCTCTTTTAACAAAATAAAAGGGAAAGGAAGTATTATTGATTAAATATTTTGCTGTTGCCAAATACCTTATATAGTTAGGATCATGAACAGCAATTATTTTCACATTAGGCTTTTTACTAAAGCTTTCAACCAAAGGATTCATTTGATTCACTACTATTACATGTGTGAAATGTGTAAAATCCTCATGTTGAATCAGTTCTAAAAAGATGGCAAATGGATTCCCGGTAAAATTTTGTCCATGATAAGATTCATACAAGATCATGTGTTTATCTACTGGATACTTCTCTAAGCATTTACTGTAAGCCGCCCTTATTCGAAAGCCCTTGTTTCGAAGATATTCATTTACCGGCTTTCCCGCCACTCTCATTCTTCTGATTACACCTTTTGCAATTCTCTTATACAAAATGAATACTCCTCCTCGGGATTATGTGTTTGAAACTTTAATCCCTAATTGCTGATTTAGTTCTTGATATTCTAAAAATGTATACCAGCTGCTTTTGATCTTTTTAGCTTTAGGTAATTTCCTGCGGACAGAATTAATAAAAGGAATTTCCAACTGAAATTCATCTTGGGAAATCGAGACAAATATGTCATATATACCAGCTTCTAGTTTCAGTTGATGGTAATCAATATCGGCTTCAAAACCTGCATATTCATAATTTAATGTATTATTTCCATGGTTAGGATGCTTCGACAACCAGTCAATATATTGGTTCGTCATTTCCATCTCTTGTATAACCTGATCATCCCGACTTTTAAACCGAAGTGTCTTTTTCGCAGATTGTATACTTTCTTGATGGAATCCAGGTATATAAATAAAACCGCTTAAGCTGGCTCGATTCCTTCTCCAGTTAATGGAGTCTAACCGACCATTGGGAACTGGAATAAAAAAGTCACAATGATTAATTAATTTATAGGGATCATATAATCGATTTATCAAATAAAGCCTGTTATCTACACCATTTGTTCTTGCCATAGATTCGATTGTGCTTTTTAAAGGTCCGGTACCAATAATAAAAAAATATATATTTTCATACATCCTCATATTTAAGAGTACTTCTTCAATGGCCTCTTTTACTTTATCTCCAAATAAATACGTCATAATCGAAATATTAATCGTACTTTTTTGGGGACTTTTGATTCCAAGTGCATCAATACTGCCAAGCTCATTACTCATTTCCAGCAGTAAATATTGTTCTCCCTGAACCTCCATAAAATCTTTTTGATCCGGTTCTTTTTTTTGAAGATAAATTGTATTGGCTACGTATTCATTTTTACTCTGTTGGAAAACAGACATTATCTCGTTGGCGGTCCTTTGATTGGGATCCATATCTTTTACAAGGCGATAGGAGAAAATTGGGTCCTCTTTATATTGAGAATGAACTGCCATAATTTTTTAATCCCCTTTCTCAAAAAACAGATTTACGATATTCCTATTTTCTCCAAAAAAGCGTTAAAAAAACCCAAATACACTAGGCATTTGGGTTTTTTACGCTTTATCCTATTATTTATTTTTTAATATAACTTGTTTAACCACTCTTTCAGCGGCATGCCCGTCCTCTAAGTAACAAAACTTTTGGTAAAACTCATTCATTTTATTGCTGTAGATTTCACTCTTATCATAGCCTTTTATAGCATCTATTACTTCTTCAGTCGTTTGTACCAGCGGTCCTGGTGCCTTTTCAGCAAGATTGAAGTAAAATCCTCTAATATCTTCCTTATATTCATCCAAATCATAGGTAAAGAAGATCATTGGACGTTTTAAATTTGCATAATCAAAAAATACTGATGAGTAATCGGTAATCAACAAATCACTTATTACATACAGCTCTTGAATATCTTCATGCTTTGAAAAATCAAAGACAAAGCCTTTAAATTTATCTAAATTAAAGTTTTCTGCCACCAAGTAATGCATTCTAAGAATAACAATGTATTCATTTCCCAACTCATTCTGCATTTGAGATAGGTCTAAATGTAGATCAAATTTATATTTTCCTACCTGATAAAACTGATTATCTCTCCATGTAGGTGCATAAAGAATGATCTTCTTATCCCTAGGAAGATGATGAGTTTCTTTAAACTTTTCCGCAATGTCGTCTCGCTCTGGCTTATAAAAGATATCATTTCTGGGATACCCAGATTCAATTACTGTCTTCTCAAACCTGAAAGCACGCCTAAAGATTTCTGTAGAATACTGGTTGGGGGAAACTAAGTAATCCCAGTTTCTTGATTCTTGATAAAAATGCTGTTTATAGTCGTCTGTAGTCGTCCCTGGCATTCGTACTTCTTTCATATCAAATACCAGCTTTTTCAAGGGAGTTCCATGCCAGGTTTGCAGGTAAATGGTATGCCTGGGTTTTGGTATCCATAACGGCATACGGCTGTTAGTCACCCAAAATCTTGCTCTTGACATTAAAAACAGCCATTTAATTGAAAAGCGCTTGGCATAATGGACTCCTTTGTCTTGAAATCCCTTTTCAAAACGAGGGTCAACACTCCATATTAATTCAAATTCGGGATGGTTATCTTTTATAAACTCATAAATCGCTCTTGGATTATCGCTATATTGCTTTCCAAGAAAGCTTTCAAACATAATTAAGTTTTTCTTTGCTGGTAAAGTTGAAACTAATTGAAATAATAATTTGTATGCCAATTTGATTATGGGTAATTTTTTCAATGATGATATCAACCGTTTGCTCTCCTAACCATAATTTTTTACAATTTTAATTCCTTCCTAATATAAATTATTTATTTATAAACCAGTGTTGTCAACATAGTAAATCATCATTTTAAGCACACCTTTTAAAGGCACCTCTATTAAATTATTTTTTAAAAAAAGAAAAAAGGGGGAAAGAATTTCCTTTCGACCCCTTTTCAAAATATATTAATTTTTTATTTCCTTAATAAATTGACCTGAAACCCAGCCAGTTTTAGTGGAACCAGGAAGGTAAACATTATACCAGCCATCCTGTTTTATAGGATTTCCGTCTTTTACAACTGCTTTTAAATAACCGTTCGCCTTAACTGAACCAATCTTACTTCCATCAACAGGCTGATTTCGAATATTCAAGTTTGACCAAACATTGTAAACCTGGAGTAAGTTATCTATCTTTATGCTGTTTCCATATACCCAGCCGCTTTTACCATTAATTATGATGCGGTACCATTGGTGATCATATGGATAATCTCTGCTAACTTTTACATCTGTGTTATACCCTAGAACGGTAATCTCAGAAGACGCAGATAAGTAATCCATATAGGTTGAACCGGAGGTATATGGTAAAGTTCTTAGACTTACATTCTCAATTATTTTACCAGAAATCCCCTTTGGAAAGTCAACTATAATATCTTTTGGATATGGCAGACCTGCAGGTATATTCCTGCTCAGATTAGAAGGGGCACTTCCTTTTAAAGGTAATTCAGAAACCGACGAATAGTATTTCCCACTATAAGGATCCATACTCTCCATTAGACTTGCAATTCCATTCTTCCAGTTTTGATCAGTAGCATATCTAACATTCATTCCCCTTAGGGTTGAGCCATATTCTGAATAATAATAGGCTGCACCAGGTGTTAAATAGTTAGTTCGAACCTTGTATGCCACTGCTGCAATACTATCTTCAATTGTAGGGAAGTAATATCCGCATGTAAATGGACATACATCATAGGCACCATAACCATAAAGATTATTTTTATATTTTATAAGGTTTGAGCCTCCCCAGCCCGTTTCCCAAATGGCATGTGCAACTAAATATAATGCATTAACACCATATTTATTTTGGACATTAATGAAGTTTTGAGCATAATCCTTTAATGGACTTGTCGGTTTCACCCTATTAAAATAATTTACTATATCGTTAGCAGTAATATTGGCAGGCTTTCTTAAATCTAAATCTAAGTAAGGACGGGTGGTGACATCGCTGACACTTATATAACCCGTATGTGCCTTTCCTTGAACATAAACTTTTGCTTTAAACCAAGAAGAAGTAAAAGTTTCAACCTTTAATTCTGAACCGCTTCGATATGATTTTAATACTGATGCACGTTTTGAAGCGTAAGAATACACTTTGATATTTTCTTTCGCCCAAACCTGTTTAGTTGAAGGTGCATCAACAGCGTTTTCTACATCACTTGATGCAATATACCCATTTTTTTTCTTACCATTAATATAGACGGTTGCAGAGTACCATCCATCTATAAAAGATCGGTAGGTTAAAATACGCCCCTGATCATAAGACTTCAATCTTTTTGAACTCTTTGATGCCTGTTCATATACTGTTGTCGGCTCTTTTAATGCCGCTCCAGTATATGTTTTCTGATTTTCAAAAGCATTTTTTACATCATTGACATTAATATATCCCGTAACTGCTTTTCCTTTGATATAAACCTTACACTCGTACCAGCCTGAAGTTAAAGTTTGATATTTTAGTACAGTACCTGCAGGATATGATTTTAATTCAGTCGAAGAGACAGACGCTTTTGTATATATTTTTGTAGGGCTTTTAAGTGCAACCCCATGAAGTGTTGTGGCTTTATTGGTCAGATTCTCTACATCTGCCTTAGAAATATACCCCGTAACTGCTCTGCCTTTAATATAGACGGTACATACATACCATTCAGAAGTTAAAGTTTTATAGACTAAAACGGAACCTTGATGATAGGTTTTAATAATATCTGAACTTTTCGCTGCACGTAAATATATATTCGTTGGATTTTTTAAAGCAATTCCTTTAAATTTACTCTGTGAATTAGTAATATTTTCAACATCACTTGCCTTAATATACCCTGTTTCATATTTTCCGTTAATATAGACGGTACATACATACCATTCAGAAGTTAAAGTTTTATAGACTAAAACTGAACCTTGATGATAGGTTTTAATAACATCTGAGCTTTTCGCTGCACGTAAATATATTTTAGTTGGATTTTTTAAAGCAAGCCCTTTGAATTTACTTTGTGATTTAGTAATATTCTCAACATCACTCACCTTAATATACCCTGTTTCAGCTTTTCCATTAATATAGACAGTACATTTATACCAGTCATTTAAATAAGTTTGGTATTTTAATATACTTCCTTGAGAATAGCTTTTTAATTCTTGAGAGTCAGTAGAAGGTGTTTTATAAACTTTAGTTGGATTTGCTAATCCAATTCCCTGAAGAACAACAGGAGTAATAGTTTCCTTTTTTACATCAGCAGTAAGCGAAAAGGTACTGATTTTGTTTTTAGCTTCTTCATTTTTTGCTGCTTCTTGTTCTAAAGAATTAGTAGTAGATTCAGTGTTCTTTTGAATCCCTTCATTTTGGACTTCTGGTACACTTTCTTCCTCTACTGCAGGACTATTTGCTGCATCTTGTGAAGGCTCATTTCCGCTTTTGTTTAAATCTGGGGTGTCTGCTGTATTTTCAGAAGCCTCATTTTCACTTTCTTTTAAAGCTGGGTCATCTGCAGTATTCTGAGAAGGCTCATTTCCACCTTCATCTAAAGCTGGGGTGTCTGCTGCATTTTGTGAAGGCTCATTTCCGCTTTCTACGGCAGCTTCCTTATCCCCTGCCCTATTAGTTCTAAACTCTTCAACTTTTGATAAGTCTACTACATGGTTATTTTCCACATAACCCATCAGTGTTTTCTGCCGTTGATCATCTAAGTACTGAACTAAGGTATATTCTTCCCCTTCTTCTATTACCGTTACAGCCGTATCATCCTTAATTGACCCAATTATTGATGAAGTACTTGAAGCTCCTTCATATAAATTTATACTTCCGTCAATTTCATCGGCAAATAATACAACCTCTATTTTTTCCTGCTCTTCATTTGTCCCCATAGCGTAAGCTGATGGTTGATTTGGAATAAACTGCAGAAATAAAAGAAGAATAAGAACATAAGAACTTATCTTTTTAGCTTTACTCACTTAATATTCCCCCGAATTAATTATTCCTCCTTATCAATGTTTTGATCCTATCCATAGTTAAAACGCTACAGCTTCCAGACTATGAATTTTGCCAATTTCATTGAAAATAAATATTTTTATCCCTCCTTTTTAAATGCTCAACTATTAATCTAACAAATTACGACAAAATCGGCTACAAATTTACGAAATTTCCAATAAAAATCCTTATATTTTTTTAAATCATCCTAATTTACTTTAAGAAAAACCTTACCTTTTGTCCCGACAAAAAGAACCTTTGATTAATTACCAAAGGTCCTTTCAATATTTTTTATTTAGGCTATGTTAAACTTGGCTGTCGATTCGCTCCAGGCACTTCGCTTTCCGCGGGCGTTCCGGGGAGCCTCCTCGGCGCTAACGCCTGCGGGGTCTCCCCTGGCACGTACTCCCGCAGGAGTCTTCGTGCCTTCCACTACAATCAACAGGGTATATAAAATCAACACCACTCTTTAACAGAGTCTTTATTTAAAAAATTGATTTACAAGTCGTTCAGCTGCTTTTCCATCTTCCAAGGAACAGTATTTTTCTCTGAAAGCTTCATACTTACCCTTATATTCAACTTTTACTTTTTCAATATTCTCTATAGCCTCAATTATATTTTCGGTATTAAATAAAAATGGTCCAGGTGCTTCTTTTTCAAAATCCATATAAAAACCGCGGACATCATTTTTATAAGTTTCCAAATCATAGGTATAAAACAAAATTGGTTTACCTGTATTAGCAAAATCAAACATGACGGAGGAATAATCTGTCATAAGGATATTGCTGATTAGTAGTAATTCCTGGATATCAGAATAATTTGATACATTTTTCACAAAGTCCTTAAGCTCCTCTGGAATAGAAAGTTTGTTACTAATTACGACATGCATTCTTAATAACAAAATATACTCGTCACCAAACTTTTCCTTTAGCTTATCCAAGTCCATATTGATATTAAAGACAAATTTATTATTGCTGCTCGTCTCATTATCCCTAAAAGTTGGGGCATATAATATGAACTTTTTATTTGGTGGAAGCTTCAACCTGTTTTTTACCTTTGAGATAATTTCTTCCTGGCCCTCTTGATAAAATAAATCGTTTCTTGGGTAACCAATTTCTAAAATATTACCTTCATACTTAAAGGCACTTTTAAAAGCATTGGTGGCATACTCACTTGGTGAAATTAAGTAATCCCATGTTTGAGTGGCATTATATACTCTATCAAGGTAACCCTCATCTCTACCTTGAACATGTTCGATATCAAACAACATCTTTTTTAAAGGTGTACCATGCCATGTTTGAATATAAGTAGTCTCTTTCCTTTTTTGTATATAAGTAGGGAAATTTTGATTGTTAATCCAATAACCAGCTTTTGCTAAGTAATAATAATATTGTGGGCTCAGTCTCTTTATTTTAATTGTTTTAGGATCTTTAAAACGAATATTTTTGTTAATAACCCAAACTTTTTTATATGGAAGATTTTGCTTTGTTATTTCCTCATAAATAACCCGCGGGCTGTCAGCATACTGTTTACCAACGCCGCTTTCAAATAATATAAGGTTTTTCTCAACCGGCAGCAGTTTTTTAGCCAGTTTATAGAATCTTTTCATTACCGGGAAATAGTACCTTGTTTTTCTAAATCTATTGGCAAATTTAATGACAAGATCATTATCCATTAACTTTTCCATTAATGTCTTTTTTATCGGCAGACTTTTTACAACATCATAAATTCTCTTTGAAAAGTTTAGATCACGATATTTTAAAAATTTATCTGCCCTTTGTTTATTACGCGGAGACATTTTATAATGGTTCTCAGCATAATAGTGAAGCCTATCTAAAATATCCTCTAAATTTGTGACGATATCTCCCGGCAGGTCATTTTCTAAATCCAGATGGGACGGCCTTTTTCCGATAAATCTGTTTCGATCAAACTGATAATATATAATCGGTTTATATAAGAAGCTAAAATCAAAACCAACACTTGAATAATCGGTAATCATGATAGCACTTTCTTTTAGCAAATACTGTACATCTACTTCTCCTTGATTTATAACCCTTACAGGTGCACCTTGGAAATGGTAAGAAAATTTTTGCATATTTGGATGTAAACAAAGTATCATTTCTAAATCATTTTTGTCAGCAATCGCATGCAGATCAGGGCTATAAACAAGCTCTTTATATCTCTCAAAGTATTCACTTTCTAAAAATGCCTCATCTGTAGTAATCCAATCTCTCCATGTAGGTATAATTAATAATTGTCTTTTAACCTTAACATCATTAGCAAGAAGCCTGTCAAAGCGGGATAACCCTGTAACAAATACCTCTTTCGGATTATACCCAAAGTCGTTAACAATCATTTCCTTCTCAAAATCAGAACTGACAAGAAAAGCATCTGTGTGAAAACCGGAAGTTTTTTTCCCATAGTTGGCGATCATATTTTTCGTTCCCATGACACCATGCTGTAGAAAAACCTTTACACCCTTGACAGCTCTTTTAAATCTTCGGCTTCTAATTGGGTACAGATAATCAGGATGATGAGAACCAATAATTCTTGTTGCCATTAACACATGCCAAATATGTTCCTTTGATTTAAAGTCAAGAATATTCCCTAAATGTTCTACATTTCCCCTCTCTGGAGAGTCTTTTTCAATGACGTAAAAGGCATTTTTATTAGGATGATTTTCCCTCATATATTTAAAAAAGTGGTATCCCGTATCCTGCGCCTTATACGGTCTTTCCCCGATAATCCATATGTCCTTATGTTTATTAAAAAGCCGTTCTATCCAAGCCGTTTTTAATTTCTTCTGTAAATAATGGAATGTCTGCTTATCAAATTCAAATACTTCTAAAGATAAGTTGAATCCTTTAAACGTGTAGTATGGTGTTATAATTGAGACATTGTTTCCAATAGTAGAGTAGATTTCTTTAATAAACATCTTTGCCTTTAATTTTGGCCGGCCTACACGAACATACTTTTCTTCACTCTGGTCATGGAATTGTATCTTCAGAAATAAATCGTAAACATCTTCTTTTAAGTTGGTGCCGTCTAAAATCTTGTTAAAATTAATTTCGGTTTTATAGTTGTAACGATTGAGACCATATTTTAAAGACGTTTCCTCTTCATTCCAAATAAAAGATACACTTGTCTCTAGTTCTGCTTTACTATCTCTACCTTTTATAATCAATTTGCTCTGTATAATTTTAGATCCTTTTGTAAAAATTTTACCTTCAACCGATAATTTATCATGGGCAGTTTTTAATTTTTCGATATGAATAATTGGAGGAATAAATGGTTCCTTGTTAAAAGCAATGGATAGGTTTCCTTTTTTTGTTAAATAACATATCGCCTTTGTATCATAATTATATATGTAGTTAAATCCTTTAATATTTGTATGTAGGAACCGCCCAAAACGAATAAGATATTCAGCATAGTTAACTCCATTTTCCTCAATAAGGTCCGCTTTTTCTTTTAGTTTTGCTAAAGCTGTATCACTAACACGCTCTGTAGGAACTCTAATTTTGAGATACCAATCATAATTGGATTCATCATAGGAGGAAGCTAACCTTTTCATTAAATTATAAAGATCAACTTTAAAATAAAAATTCTCATTTACTGCTTCATTAGTTCCAACTCTAATCTCTTTATCATCATTACGAAGCTTCAACCATAATTCTTTCACAAAATAACCTTTTGATAAATTCCCATTTATAAGCAGAAAATTTTCTTCATCCTGTACGATATTGATGTTTTCTTTTATAGAATTAGACTTTTTCTTTTTTCTGTGAAACAACATTCTAATCACCATACAATTCTTTAGTGAATTTATGTACCTTTTTTGTTTCTTAATGTACATAGTTTTTATGATAAATGTTTTTTTTTTTTATTACAAATAATGCATATTTAATTTTAGGTTTCTTTAATTAGTATAATTTATCCATTAATTTATTAGTAATATGGATTTCTTTTTTTACAGTATTTATGGTTCAACAGTTCAAGGCAAACAGGACATCGTCATTTTGTAGTTATTACTTATCAATGGATTAAGGACTCTTGAAGCAATAGGCAGTCATTGTTGATATTCTTCAGCAAAAGATGAGCTGTCTTTTTATTGGTAAGATAAAGTGAAAAAAAATAAGCAAATGTGATATTATCTAAAAAGGGAAAATAATAAATTCATTCTAATGAAGGAGAAATAATAATGAAAGCTTCGATGTTTTTTTTATTAAATTCTTTGGATATACAACGTGGAGGATTAACAAAAGCTTCATTAGCACAGGCAAATACATTTGCAGCTATGGGTTATGATACTCATATCCTCACATTTAATTTTGATACAAGATATCAACAAATTCGTGAAGAATTAATAAAACTTGGAAAGCTAAACGAAAATGTAAAAGTTTTAAATCTTTATGAAGAGCTTTGTGGAGAAGAAGATTTAACTGCCAGACCAGTTCCTGACGAATCTGGATATTTAGATCCTCATATCGGACATAATGCTTTTAGAGTATATGAAAACGGACTTTATACAAAGTATAAAAAATATCATGAAAATGGACAATTAGACTTCATTGATTATTTTAATGAACAAAGATATAGAATAAAAAAAGAGGTGTTTGATGAATATGGTTTAATTAGAAAAGTTTCTTTTATGGATTTTTTTTCAAATAAACCAAGACAAATGGTTTTTTATAACAGTAATTCTCAAGCTTATTTATCTAAATGGGTGAATCCAGAAACAGGAAAATCATTCCGAGTAAACTGGATTGGAGAGGATGGAACTATTAAAGCGATTTATAAAAATGATGATGAGCTAAAAGTAGATTGGATTGAACGTATTATTAAATATGTTGAAAACCCAATATTGGTTGCAGATGCTCGAAACACAGACATATTAGTGATAAATGTAAAAAACAAGAATGCTGCTAAAATTTGGCGATTACATAGCAATCATCTTGCTGAACCATTTGAAGCCGATTCTAATATAGCTTCTACAGTTAAAACTGGGATTGAAAATTTAGATAAATTCGACGCAGCCCTTTTCCTTACAGAACAACAAAAAGTTGATATTGAAAATAGATTTGGTAAAAAAAACAATTTATATGTTCTCCCTCATGCAATAAAAACAAATATTAAAACAGGATTATTTAGTCGTCTTGATTTAAATAAAGACGAAAAGCTAGCAGTAGTTATTAGCAGGTACTCGTCCATAAAAAATTTGGATCATATTATTAAAGCATTTGAAATCGTTGTAAAGGAAATCCCCGATGCTAGACTTGAATTTTGGGGAGATGGTGATGAAAAAGAGAAGCTGCAAGGTATGATTCAAAAAGCAAATCTTATGAATAATATTAAATTAAATGGATACACCCATACACCTTCTAAAATTTATCAAAGAGCTCTCTTCAGCATTTTAGCTTCAAAAACAGAAGGATTCTCTCTGTCTATACTAGAAAGTATGTCTAATGCTACACCAGTAGTGAGTTACGATATTAAATATGGTCCGAATGAATTAATTGACAATGAAGATAATGGAATTTTAGTTCCTAAAAATAATATAGATTTATTTGCAGAAGCTATGATTTCCATGTTCAAAGAACCTAATAAAGCCATAAAGATGGGAAAAGCTGCTCTAAAAAAAGTTGAAAAAAAATTTAACCAGAAAGATTATGCAGATACTTGGGAGCGCATTATTATGACTGCTCTTAAGATTCGTAAGGAAAATAATTAGAAAGTACATTTTTTCCTAAAAATTGATATACGATTTTAAATCGAATAAAGATTAGAAAAAGACTACTTTCTCTTTATGGGCACTGAAAATCTCTTAGTAATTTGAAAGAATAAAAAATTAAAAACGGTTCAAAATTCAAACGTGAATTTTGAGCCGTTTTATTTATTAGAGATTTTAAATGAATTAGTTTCACTTAAGAAGTAACCACAACAACTTACAATTTGATGCAAATTAGAACCAGAGCATTCGGAACTAATTAAGGAGCTTTGTTGTCGGCACGATGTATTTCTACAATTTGAAGCCCAGGGGAATTTTCTCCTGACGTTTAATAAGATATTGCTCTTTTACTTTGATTACCCCAGATCCTATTAAACTCTTTTTTGCTGATTTTAGCACCTTTTTCTCCAGTCCAGCAATCATTATAGTAATAATAATTTTGATCATAACCCGTCAAAACTAACGCGTGAATGGAAAAGCCATGCATAGGCGAAACCAATACAACAATTGGTTTACCATTAAAAAGCTGCTTTTCTATTGTGGCATTGCTTTTTCCAGTTAGGTTAACTGAACTACCAGCATATTTTTTCACTAAATTCATTAAAGCAGGAGGATAAATTGTCCATCCATGTTTTGTAAATGGGTTACCTACGTACCCTTTGTTGGGATTAGAAGAATGTCTTGGCATTTGTTTTGCTAACGAAACCTTGTTAACACGTGCACCTTTATATTGAAGCATCATAGTAACAGCAGTAATTTCACAGCCTGTTGGCAGTTCTGGTCTTTGTTCAATTAATGGCACGTTCAATTTTTTACTTATAATTTTACTTCCGTGCCTTCCATAAACAGTTTTTGGTTGATATTGATACCATGCAAGAATTCGTTTTGTCCCTTTTTCCTTTTTTTCTGCCTTTGTAAGGTACCCTGAAGAGTTAATAATAAATACATAATTTATATTTTTTCCATGGGAACCATAAACGGTTTTCGGATAGTATTGATACCAAGCGGTAATCCGCTTTGTTCCTTTTTCCCTTTGTGTTGCTTTTGTTACATATCCTTGTGAATTCATATCAAATTTATATTTGATGTTTCTCCCATGGGAACCATAAACGGTTTTCGGATAGTATTGATACCAGGCGGTAATCCGCTTTGTTCCTTTTTCCCTTTTTGTCGCTTCTGTTACATACCCTTGTGAATTCATATCAAATATATATTTGATGTTTCTCCCATGGGAACCATAAATTGTTTTCGGATAATACTCGTATTGTCGGCTAATTTTTTGAGTCCTCTTATCCAAATTTTGAGCCTTAATTACGTATCCTTCTCTATTAAGTTGGAAATTATATTTAATTCTTTTTTGGGATTCTTCTGATGTAGTTCCCGGATAAAATTCTTGTATCTTTACAAGTTTGCCATATTTATAAATTTTAGCACTGGTAATTTCACCCGAATGATTAAAAGTGTACCTCACATTCTCCTCCTCATTAACAGTTGGAGGGGTATCCTGCGCCTTTGCATTTACAACATAATTTTGGGATAGGGATAGAAATACAAATGTAAATGAAAATATTAACACCAAAACTAATAACCTCTTATTCATTACAATCTCCCATCTATAATATTCGTTTAAAATTGCCTATAAAGATTACTTTCTTCCTTTTTCTATTACTTCCGGAGGTAATTGTTTTCCATAAACTACTTTTAAATTATATTGATACGAAGAAAGAATCCTCATCGTACCTCTCTCTCTAAATGTACCTTTTGTTATGCGGCCTGAAGAATCTAAATTATAAATATATTTTATATTTTTTCCATGAGTGCCATAGACAGTGTTTGGATAATATTCATACATTGAAAGGATTCGTTTTGTTCCCTGTTCTCGTTTTGAAGCCTTTTTCACATGTCCTAAAGAATCTAAAACAAATATATATTTAATCATCATTCCATGTGAGCCATAATCTGCTTCAGGATAATATTGATACCTCGAAAGGATTCGTTTTGTTCCTTTCTCTCTTTTGGATGCCTTAATTACATCCCCTGAAGAATTGACATCAAATATATATTTGATGTTTCCCCCATGCCGGCCATATACAGTATTTGGATAATATTCATAATGACTTGTGACTTTATGAGTTTTCTTATTGTATTTTTCTGCATGTTTAATAGTCCCATTGCTATTCATATCAAAACTATATTGAACACTTTTGCTTGAGGGATAATATTGATTGATTTTCATTAACTTGCTTCCAGAGTATATTTCAGAATAGTTAATATTCCCCCGGAAGTACGAGCGAATTTCCATATTCTTTATTGTTTCGCCCTTTTTAGTTGCATTTTTTGCTTTATGGTGCTTATAAACAATCGCCGCCAAATCAGCGATGACTTTTTGTGACTTGGCATATGAAATATTTCTCGTCATAACGGCCAGCACGAACGGCTTTTTATCATAAACAATTGCTGCATCATTATATATTCTATCCTCTGGAATCATCCCTACCTTATGGGCAACAGGCACTCCTTTAATCCCTCTTGGAATCGTCGTATTATACACGGTCTTTTCCAAATACCCGACGAGTTCCTTACCATAGGAGCTTTTCCCCGCAAATTGATACAGCTTGGCAGCATAGATTGTCAAGTCATTCGCCGAGGTCAAATTCTGGCCTTTAGGATACGCATACTGTCCGCCAAGGCTTTTCATATATTTAATAAAATTTCCTGGACCGATATATTCTTTCAGCATGATAAAGGCAATATTATCACTGTAGATCATCGCATATTTGACTAAATCCCGAATGGTAAAATAGGTTCCAACTTTTTTATGCTGAATAATGCCGCTTCCTCCATAGTAATGATAGCTTTTGTATTTCAGCTTTTTGTTTAAATTAATTTTCCCTTTTGATGCCTGTTCCATTATGTATATGGCAAGCGGCAGTTTAATCGTACTCGCGGCACGGCCGGATGTTTTGCCGTTAATTTGAACCACTTCACCTGTTGTTAAATCCTTATATTGAAGTGTAACTGTACCACCAGTTTTTTTTATGAAATTTTTTAATTCAGAAGATAATTTAGTTGAAAATCCCGTGTCAGATGCTGCTACAGTCTTCAAGTCGAAGCTTGGTAAAATGAGCGAAAATATCAAGAAAACCACCAGAATCATCCTAAAAACATGTCCAATTTTCAATTTTCCCCATCCTTTTTCTATATCCACAGTATTTTATCTCTATTATTCTAGCAAAAAAATCCAATTTATTATATATTTTTTACTATTTTTCGTTTTTAAATATAGTTGGCTAAAAAGGGCTAAATTCTTACTAAAAAACAACTACAGCGAAAAATTCCTTCCAACTTATCCAATAATTTTTTAACACAATTTCAAAAATATGTATGAAATTTCGACGAAATCTGCTATTCTATTACATGTTCAATATTTTCATATTTGGAGGAAATAATAGATGAGAGCTGAAAAAAAGAAGAAGAAACGTGTATGGCTCCGAATTACTGGAATTATTATTTTAATACTTGCAATTGGCATTGGCGGTTACGCCTATTCAGTTTATAAATCTCTTACAAATGCAGTTGAAACGATGCATCAGCCTCTAGATCGAAAGTCCGATAAACGTCCAGAAGAAGTTTCATTACAAAAACAGCAGCCATTCTCTGTACTGCTCTTAGGTGTTGACCAGCGGAAAGGTGACAAAGGTCGTTCAGATACAATGATTGTTTTGGCTGTTAACCCTACTTTGAAATCCGTTAAAATGTTAAGTATCCCTCGTGATACCCGTACTGAAATTATCGGCAAAGGGACAGTGGATAAAATTAACCACGCCTATGCCTTTGGTAATGAAGAAATGTCAATGAACACCGTTGAGAATTTCTTGGATATTCCGATTGATTATTATCTTAAAGTGAATATGGAAGGTTTCAAGGATATTGTTGATGCAGTAGGCGGTATTACGGTAAGCAATGACTTGGATTTCTCCCAGGGCGGCTATCATTTCCCTAAAGGAGAAGTATCGTTAGATGGAAAAAAAGCATTAGCCTTTACCAGAATGAGACATGAAGATCCTCGCGGCGATTTTGGCCGTCAATTGCGTCAACGTGAAATTATCCAGGGTGTTATGAAAGAAGGGGCAAGCCTTTCATCCTTGACCAAATACCAAGGAATCTTTGCAGCTCTTGGAAATAACGTTAGAACCAATCTCACTTTTGACCAAATGATGGATATTCAAAAGAACTATCGAGGCGCTGCTGGAAGTGTAAATCAAATGACTGTTAAAGGCAGCGGAACAAAAATTAACGGCATTTATTATTATATTGTGCCAGATGCAGAAAAACAGCGTCTGCATGACGAATTAGCAACGCAATTAGATATTAAATCATAATCGAAAGGACCTTCTGTCATTACACAGAGGGTCCTTTTTTATTTCATCAGCACCATATCATTTTGTTAACTCAACATGGATAGTACCAGTAAAGCCCTGAGCTGAATGGTATTGATCCGAAACTTTTATTTGAAATTGATAATCCCCATCTAAAACTAGTTTGTTCTCCTCATCTGTTCCATTCCATTGAAAAAATTGTTTTCCTGCTAATTCACGCACGTCAGTCTTAATAGTCTTTATAAGGTTCTCTCCTTGATAAATGCCAATGGTGACAAGTACAGGTTTATTAAGCTGATACTCAATGGTCACTAGACCTTCTGTTTTTAAGTAAATATCCTTATTTACCTGTACGCTTGGAAGGCGCCAATCCTGCAAAGTCAGACGTGGACTGTTTACTATTGCTGTATTTCCGGCAGTGTCTTTTGCCTGAACAAAATAATAGTATCTCCCTTCTGGCACTATAGCATTGCTATCATTTTTTCCGTTCCAGCTTACTTTCACAGTGCCTGGCTTTACTTGCTTATTGATTAATTTTTTTAAAACGATCCCTTTGTCATTTTTTACAGAAACAATTAGGTTTGCCGTTTCTTTTAAAACAAGTTTTGCTGTATGGTTTGTTTTAATATCCATTTTAAACAATCTAGAATCTAGTATTAGCGCCACATTAGGTTTTACAGTATCCATCATGATAGGCACCTTTTTCGTTTTTCCCGCTTTATTATGACTGTCAAGCAATGAAATAACTAGATAGTATTTAGAATCTTTTACTGTTTTCCCTTTTGAATTCTTTCCGTCCCAAACGATTGAATGTCTGCCAGCGGATAATGATTTCTTACTAATTAGGGTCTTCACAGCTTTTCCTGTCTGGTCTGTTACCATGGCTGTAACCTTAGCTTTTTGCGTTAATTCATATGGAATGGTTACCTTTCTACTTATTGGTGAAAAAGAGAAGCTGCCAGAAACCAGGACCTCTGCCTTTGTATGATTGACAACCTTTATAACTGTGCTTTTATAAACGGTTTTTCTGCCGTTGGTCATTTTTAGTTCGGCTTTGTAGGTGCCTGTAGAAACAAACCTTTTACTGTCCGTTTTTCCATCCCAATAAAGGGTGCTTTTCGAGTTGGAAATGGGTTTGTTGGTGAATACCTTTCTTAACACAGTCCCTTTGGAATTTTTGATGGTTAGTGAAACTTTCCCATTTCCCGTTATGTTGAACACGATGCCAGCCTTATTCCTTCCTGTCATGGTAAAAGTTTTGGGCACCGTTAAGTTGGAAATGGGAACAGCCGTATTGGATACCGCTTTATTGGCATCAATTCTTCCATAGCCATATAAGGAGTCCCATCCTTTTGCTCCAAGATCAACAGTAGATTTTTTTAAAATCGTTTCTACCTGTGAAGGGGTTAGAAATGGGTTCCTTGAAAGGACTAAAGCGGCAACTCCTGAAATAACCGGTGCAGCCATGGATGTCCCGCTTTCTAGGGCATAGCTGCTTCTGGTAATAGAAGAATAAATGTCGACCCCGGGTGCTGCTAAATCCATATAATTGCCGCGATTAGAGAAAAAGGCATGCTTGTCCTCTTTTGTGACAGCACTTACTGCTAATACGGACTTATAGGCTGCGGGATATTCTAATTCATTTCTGCCATCATTGCCGGCGGCCGCAACCAGTAAAACACCTTTGGACCTTGCGTAATTGATGGCTGATTCAAGGGCATGATTCGTTCCCGGGCTTCCGATACTCATATTAATAATGTCTGCATGGTGATCAGCGGCATATTTAATAGCACGAACAACTGATTCCGATGTAGCTTCATCCCCATTAAAAACATTAATTGGCATTATTTTTACATTTGGAGCTATTCCTGTTGTTCCTTTGCCATTTATGCGGGCTGCAATAATTCCAGCAACATGTGTCGCATGTAATTGCGGAGAGTAACTTGTCTTCCCATTTACAGCATTATAGGGAGCAACTATTTTCCCCTTTAATTCCGGATGATCCTGCTGTACCCCGTCATCAATGACTGCAACTGTAATGGCAGATGAACCTTTTGTCTTATCCCATGCTTTTGGCATTTGAATTTTATCCAAATACCACTGCTTTTGATAACTTGGCTCTTTTGGAATATAGGTTTTTTTGAACTTATAATTTGGTTCAACCAGTGCGACTTGCTTATTTTTTAATAACCTGATGGCAATTTTCTTTAAATCAGTGCCTCTAGGTGCTTTAACGGTAGAAAAATCACCATTTAATAATTGGGAATCCTGTTTCACTTTTGCGTGTTCCAGTATGGCGGCCTGTTCTTCTTGAGATGTTTCCGGGGTAAACTTGACAATTAACTCCTGTTGAGCAAACTCATTTTTATCCGCAAACAGAACATTTGGACTGATTTTTTTCTGCGGATTATTTCCTTCTTCCGCCGAGGCTGCTGGGACCATAAAAATCAGGCAAAGGGAAAAAAGGATTATTGACCACGTGAATGTAGGTCTCACAAATACTCCCCCGTTATCATTCTAATAGATTTAGGTTTTATATTAATAACATTCTAGCATGTTCGTTGTTAGTTGAGGTGCCTCTTAAAAAATATAATTTTTGACATAAAAAGCCCTTGACTAGTCCCTTAGTATAGGGATTTCATCAAGGGTTTTAATAGATTAGTTTGCATGTTCCTCAGTTGTTGGTTTACTTGGAACACTAGCTGCGGTCACAGTTACCGATTTTACTGTTGGATTATTTGCCTTGTCCTTAACCATAACTTTAATTTCAATACCAGCCTTTTGTGGCGAAATGGCTGCCTTAAAGGTTCCTTTTGTATCAACCGCTTTTACTGGATAATTTGTAGTACCAATTGTCACATGAACAGCTGCACCTGGTTCTGTTTTAATCGTTACTTCTTTCGATTGATCTGTAACAGGGGCAATTGTCGCAGCTGGAGCAGTTTTATCTAAGACCGTCACACTCTTTGCTGTGGTGTTCCCTGCCTTATCCTTAGCAATAACCATCACTTTGGTGCCGGCTTTTTGCTGTGGAATGGCTGCCTTAAAGGTCCCTTTTGTGTCCACTGCTTTTGCCGTATAATTTGTTGAACCAATTGTCACATGAATAGCTGCACCTGGTTCTGTTTTAATCATTACTTCTTTCGATTGATCTGTAACAGGTATAATTGTCACAATTGGAGCAGTTTTATCTAAGACCGTTACACTTTTTGCTGTGGTGTTCCCTGCCTTATCCTTAGCAATAACCTTCACTTTGGTGCCGGCTTTTTGCTGTGGAATGGCTATCCTAAACTCTTTATTTGCTTTTGCCTGAATTTGTTTTGAACTCCACTTTCCGATAACAACAGTCACTTTTGCGTTTATTTCTGTCTTGACAGTTATTACTTTTTCTTTATCGGATACTGGTTTTAGTGTAAGGGATGGAGCTGTCCGGTCCAGTACCACAACACTTCTCGCTTTACTTACATTGCCGGCTTTATCCCTGGACGTGATGATAAGTTTCTTTCCTGCCTTTTGACGTGGAATGGCAACATTAAATTTACCTTTTGAATCCGCCGCTCTGCTGTATTTCTTCGACCCGATTGCCACAGTAACCATTGCTTTTGCTTCCGTTTTCCCAGATACATTCTTCGATTGATCTGAAACTGAAATTACGGAAGGAACTGCCGGCGCTTTGGTATCTACATTTTTGAAAAATGGCTTCGCCAGCTGGTTAAAAGTCTTGGTCGAAGAAGTAATTTTAACTTTTGCTCCTACCTTGATTTTGTCGAATAATTTTTCGATCTCCCAGTTATGCATCCGGATGCATCCACCGGATACGTGCTTCCCAATGGAACTTTCATTATTGTTTCCGTGAATTCCGTATGGGTAGCCGCCATTTTCCTGTTTGCTTAGCTCCATCCATCGTTTCCCTAATGGATTTCTTGGCGACCCCCCTGGGATATGACCTTTGTACCATGGACGGTTTTTTACTTTTTTTCGTATGTAAAACGTTCCTTCCGGAGTCAGCCGCGATGTTTTCCCTGTTGCCACGGCATATGTTTTTACTAGTTTTCCATTATCATAGAATGCAAGTTTATTACTTTTTTTATTAATGATAATTAATTGCTTATTTGTACTAGCCTCAGCCTTCTGTACTTGAGGAAAGGATATCATGACTAAAAATAAAACTACTAAACCAATAGACAGACGTTTCGCCATCATTACACACCCCGCATACTAATTTCCATATATTCAAACATTAGCACATATAGGAAATTTGTAACACTACTATTTTCATAAAAATTTCGCTATTATTTTACAAAATTCTATCTATCCCAATTTGACTAAAAAAGAGAGGACTGCATGAGCAATCCTCTCTTTATCTATCAAACCTAAACGGCTTTCTTCATTTTTGTCCGGTCTGCCTGGAGCACTCCATTATCATCAAAGAAATACCATTTTCCTTTAATCTTTGTCCAGCCCGTCTGCATGACGCCTTTGTTGTCAAGATAATAGACTTTATCTGAAAGTTCCAGCCAGCCCTTCTGCATGATGCCATTTTCGTCAAAATAGTAACTGCTGCCGTCTATTTCCTGCCAGCCTGTTTGCAGGTCGCCTTCCGGATTAGCATAGTATTGCTTACCTTTCACTTTAAACCAGCCTGTTTCTAATTGGCCTTTATGATTAAAGTAATAATGGCTGCCTATTACTCTAGCAAAACCGGTCAGCCTATTCCCATCTGCATCAACATAATATCTTTGGCCGCCTTGATCAAGCCAGCCTTCCTTTACAACACCATTTTCATCAATAGAATAGCTGACACCATCAATTTCAATTTTTCCTGTCTGCCTTGCTCCTGTTGCTGGATCAAGATAGTAAGTTTTTCCGTCTGCTTCAAGCCATCCTTTTACTTTTTCGCCGTTTTCATCTAAGTAGTACCAGCTGCCGCCAGATTCCACCCAGCCTGATTTGATTTCTTCTGCTGCCGTAATTCTGCCTTCTGTTTCAGGTGAAACAGGGTTATTTTTTGTAAAGTATTCTTCCAATACATCAGCATCCAAAATCAATAGCTCATGGATACGACCTTCATCCTTAGCTTTCTTAAACATGGTATAGCCGTCGCCGCCGTCTGCCACATATGCATTGGTTGCAACAGAGTAGGTTTTCTTTTTATCGATTGGCGTAAAGCCATCGTTTGTCTTCACTTCGACTTCCCAAACTCGTTCCCCTGCTGGTTTGTTTGGATCATATTGGAACTTAAGGCCTGACACCTGCATAAACTGGCCGGCGCCGCTTTCCACTTTAGCCACACTATGTTCAAGTGCCTGCCAGATTTCATCCCCTGTTAAATCTAATGTAACGAGCAGATTTCCAAACGGCATAACCGTGTAAATATCTCCAAGTGTTACGTCGCCCTTGTCAATGGATGCACGGATTCCGCCGCCATTTTGCATCCCGATGGTGGTTCCATTTTGTAAAATTTCATTCGCTCTTTGGGCCATCGCATCGGCAATTAGGTTCCCTAAATTTGTTTCTTTCGTGCGGACATTGGTTCGCTCACCGTCTAAGAAAACATTGGTATGTCCGACAACCGTCTTTTTCAGTTCCTCAAGCGGTGCTGCAAATTCATCCACTTTCGCTTTTGCTGTTTCATCTTCTGAAACCTTTGCAAGGTCAAGCAGGCTGCCATCCTGGCTTTGGATGACACCTTTTTCGTCAAAGCTTACCTTTAGAACACCTAGATAATTGAGGTACTCATTTGCCTGCACAATGACGGTTGGTTCTGTTTTTTCAATCACAACCGGCTTTTCAAGCTTTGTATGGGTGTGTCCGCCAACAATGACGTCAATTCCTTCCACCGTTTTTGCCAGTTCTTGGTCTGGTCCATACCCTAAATGGGACAAGGCCACAATTTTGTTAATGCCCTGCTCTTTAAGGGCTGCGACTGTTTCTTTTGCTTTTGCAGCCGCATTTTCAAACACAATTTGTTTAGAAGGGCTGGCAAGGAATGTTGTATCCTCTGTTGTTAAGCCGAAAATACCTACTTTTTCACCGTTTATTTCTTTTATAATGGCGGGATAAATATTTCCGCCTGCCTGTTCAGTGCTTATTTCATTTTTAAAAAGAGGCCCCAGTATAGGGTCGCTGGTCACATTGACATTAGCACTGACGATTGGAAATTGTGTCTCTTTTATAAAATTAGATAATTCCTCAGATGTTTTATCAAATTCATGGTTTCCGAATGTCATAGCATCATATTTTAGATTATTCATGAACCATAGATCTGCTTTTCCAAGATATTGATTGAAGAAAAGGGTTCCTGAGAAAACATCACCTGCATCTACAAGGAGTGCATTTGGATCCTTGGCTCTTTCCTCCTTCACTGCCGTTGTCAAGCGTGGATACTGTGCCACATGGGCATGTGTATCGTTGACATGCAGAATAGTCAAGTCAATCGGTTTTGGTCCCTGTTGTTCAGTTTTTAGGTCAATCTGTGCCATAACCGGATCATGGTCACTGACACGTCCTTGTGCTTCCACGAATGGAGAGTTGATATGGACGATATCAATTTCTGCACGGTCTGCTAAGTTATTGGAAACCAGCATATGATCCAGTACCTGGGAGTTTCCTTGATAATTATAGGTAAAACGCTCTGGTGCCGGCACTTTTTCAATTAAGTTGGTGAGTTCATTTCCCTTTAATTTTGTTAGCGGATTGGAGAATTCATAGTCATTTAAGTCCCCAAGGACCACGATGTTGGCATCCGCATTTTTACTTTTTACCTCTTTAATAAAGCCATTCACCACACCGGCAATCTTCATTCTTTGTTCTTCACTGCCTAAGACCGGAGGCTGATTTTTTCCAAAAATCGGCTGGTCGCCGCCCTTGGAATTAAAATGGTTGGCAATGACAATGACATCTTCACCATTAAACGTGAATTCTGCAGCCAATGGTTTTCGGCTGGAATCAAATGCTTCATTTGTTGGGTCAATTCTGCCAGGGTTCAAGGTAAGGGAACCATTTTCATAGCCGACTGACTCTGTTGCTGTTCCTTTAGTGCCCGGCTTTAACGTGACACGGTCAGGGTTATAAATGAATCCAACGCGGATGTTTCCGTTCGGTACACCGCCGTCCTGATTTTCGACCGGTGCAATATCGGTCCATTGATAGGATGGGCCGCCATTCGCTTTAATGGCATCGATTAACGCCTGATAGTTTTCAGATGCGTCTGTGCCGCCAGCTGATTCCCCATTATTGTCCTGAACTTCGACAAGTCCCACAATATCAGGTGTTTCTAAATTGTTCATAATGGATTTGGCAATTTTATCTGTCTTTGCAGAATCAGCCTTCGAATAATTTTCCATATTGTAGCTGGCAATGGTCAGCTTGTCCTCTTTTTTCTCAAGGTTCGTTACTTCTTGTTGATAATCGCTTTCCACGAGCGGCGGAAGGTCATCTTTATTGGTTAATAGTTTATAGTTTTGGAAAGTGTACGTTATAACACCTGTTACGGTTCCATTAAAAGAGTCTCCTGTTTTCGAGACGAAATTTCGGTCGCCGAATAATAAATGAATCCGTTCAGGGTTCATATTATCCTTTGTAATCGGCACCCCGCCTGGTGTCGTGTAGGTTTTTCCTGCCGCTTTGCCGACAATAACCGGAATTTCACCGTATTTCTGCGGTGCAACAGCTGTTGGGTTTTCTACCCCAACTCTCATACCTTCGATGCTTTCGTAGAAATCAATCCCGTCCTGTGCAGGATCAAATTCACTAAATTGGTCATTATCCACAATTTGCGTCGGCGGGTTGATGTCTTTTCCGATGATTAAAGCTTTCGGCAATTCCTGTCCTTTTGCGTGAACGGTGATGTTTCCTGCGTTTGCATCAATTTCTGTAGTGGCAAGGTCCGTTTTCAGCATATCACTGTAGCCTTCAAGCACCCATTCTTTGACTAAGCCGGTAACCGAAACGAGATCACCCGCTTTGACGCCATGGCTCTTTTTATATACTAAAATTCCTTCCGATGTTTTTGGATTGTTATCAGAATTAGGATCCTGCATATAGAAATTGCTGCCGTCCTTTACAAAGGTGACAATTCCAACAACATCCTCCACATTTTGGCCTTTATATAGTGAGGTATGAGACTCACCTTGGATTTCGTGGATTTTGACCCCATCAGCCGGTGGATCAGTTGGAGTCCAAGGATCGCCCGGATTTTCCGGCTCTCCGCCTTCAGTAAAACGGATGTCTGTTGGTGATTTTAAACCCGGAACACCAAAATAAGCCGTTAATGTTCCCGAAATAAAAACTTCTTTTCCTATATAATCTGGATGTGAGCTTAAATTATAGTTATCTCTTAGCTCTCCTTTTGGCAGCTGGACTGGTAGAATTTTATCTTTATCTGTTTCATTGGGACGATCAGCAATAGCTATGTTTGTTTCAACAGTAAACGGCGGTGTTGTTTGATAAGACGGTCCGGTTTTGGTAACACCGACAATATACCCCTTCACCACAGCTGTACCCGAATTGTTCGCAATCGCCTCATCTACGGTGATGTAATTCTCAGCCGCATGTGCATGATGGAGGTATGGCAGCAAGAAGCCAGCCATCATGGTAAAAATAGCAGTAAAAATAAATAATTGTTTTTTAAAAAAACTCATCCTCTTCCCTCCTGTTTTTAATTAAATTGTGGAAAAACAAAGTTCCCCCTTTATTTAGATTTCCCACTAGGGATTCAGTATCCTGTCCAATGAGGCGATCCTTTACCTCAAAGCAGGTTTCCTTCTATCTGTCACATTCTTCTCTTGGAAGCTCCCTAGGAAGGCTTTCACCAATCATTCTAGTGAACTTTTTTTGCCTAATCTACGATATTTTAGTACTATTTCCATCACTATCCATGTGACAAAATACCCAAAATTGTTATATTTTACAATAACTTTACAATTAGTAAAGAATAGCAAGTATGGCGGAAAATAAAAAAGGAAGAAGGCCCCGATGTATACGAGACTTTCTTCCTTTTTAGAAAACATGTCAAAATTATTTATTTAACTGCAAGCGTTTATTATGTTTATCTTCAATTTCCTTTTCAATTCGTGCTATTTCTTTCTTATCCGAGAGAATCTCCTTTTTATTGTTATTAATCAGCATTTGCATATTGACTATTGGTCTTCTCATGTCTAATGTTCCCTTCTCTTATTTTTCAGAATTTTTTATTATATTTTAAATATATCATAACATTGTGAAATAATAAACAATTATTTTATCCACATAGATACTTTGTCTACAAATCCTCCAAAAACAGCGTTAAGCACCATGTGAAAATTCACATGGTGCCTTAAATTTGCAGCCTGCTGGTTTAATTAATGGTTAGCAAATCCAGTGTAGTGAAACCCTAATGATTCTACCGCGGTTTTGTCAATCATGTTCCTGCCGTCGAAAATATGTGGTTGTTTCATTAGGAGTTTGATAGCTGGCCAGTCGAGCCGTTTATATTCGTCCCAGTCGGTGCAGAGAACAACTGCGTCGGCTCCTGAAACTGTTTCAGCTGTTGTCGCAAACTGCCGGCAGTTTGCCCCGAGCGGGTATCCTTCCAGTTTTACCACAGGATCATGTGTCCTGACATGTGCTTTCTCTTTGAGTAAATAGTCCATTATTACAAGACTTGGCGACTCCCTCGTATCATCGGTGTCTGCTTTAAAAGCAATACCCAGGACGGCAACCGATTTATTCGTTAAATCGCCGCCTAAAGAATGTTTAATTTTATTCAAAAGATAAAGAGATTGTTCCGCGTTTACCTGTACGACTTTTTCCAAAATCGTGAGGGGGATGCCATTGGCAGCGGCAGTTTGCAGAAGGGCATTCACGTCCTTAGGGAAGCAGGAGCCTCCGTAGCCCATTCCTGCACGCAGAAAATGAGGTCCAATCCGGTGGTCAAGGCCAATCCCCCGCGATACATCATTCACATTAATTCCGAGCCGGTCACATAATCTTGACAGCTCATTAATAAAGGAAATTTTCATCGCAAGAAAAGAATTGGCAGCATATTTAATCATTTCCGAAGCCTTTGGATTCGTTTCAAGTATTGGACATTGAAAGCCTTGATAGAGTTCCCTCATGGACGCTCTGGCTTTTTCGCTTATGGTGCCGATGACAATTCGATCTGGATGGAGGGCATCATACATGGCCGACCCTTCCCGCAAAAATTCGGGGTTTGACACAACATCAAATGGAACAGGTTCCTTTTGTCCTGCCCTTATCCACTCTGTCACCTGCTCCGCCGTCCCCACTGGAACCGTACTTTTGGTTACGATAACCTTATATTCCTTCATATACTTTCCAATCGATTCTGCCACATTTTTTACATAAGTAAGGTCAGCGCTTCCATCTTCCTGCATTGGCGTACCCACACAGATAAAAATAACATCATTCTTTTTTATTGCCTTTTTCGTATTATCAGTAAAAGATATATTTCCAGCTTGAATATGCTTCTCAAGCAGTTCTTCAAGCCCCGGTTCATAGAAATGCAGTTTACCAGCTTGCAGGGCTTCTATTTTTCGCTGATCAAGGTCGAGACCGGTTACTTGGTGACCCATTTCGCAAAAAATGAGTCCCGTAGTCGTCCCTACGTACCCTGTTCCGACAATTAAAATTCTCACAACTGACTTTCCCCTTCCTCATCACTTAAAATTACCCGTCCATACCTCTTTGGAACTAGTAATAATGTATTCTGAAGCGCAGATTGAGGAAGGTTGTCCATAATAGAAAGGGCGCTAATCAAGCGCGGTGTTTAGGAGTGACACCATCTATTTGTGTGATTTTTCACATATCCGTCCGTTGGAGATAGCCTGCTGTCCAAGGAGGGCGTCAGACACCGAAGGCTTGCTCACTCCTTCAGTCCCTAGATCCACCCCTTCTCAGCAGCGATGTTGGCGGCTTCTGTCCGGTTTTTGGCTCCAAGTTTTTGGAGGATTTCAGAGATATAGTTGCGGACTGTGCCTGATGACAAATATAATTCATTGGTGATTTGTTTGGTTGTTTTTCCTAAAGCGGCTAATCTAAGAATCTCTTGTTCTTTTGATGTAAGCGGGTTTTCCTCACGGATGACATGAAAGGTAAGTTCCGGACTGAATACCCGTTTTCCAGCCATCACTTTACGAATAGCATCGGCAAGCTCATTAATCTCACCATCTTTTAGTAAATAGCCATGGACCCCGCTTTTGACGGCCCGTTCAAAATATCCTGGGCGGGCAAAGGTGGTTAAGATAATGACTTTGGCTGAATTTGAATTTCGCGTCAGTTCTTCTGCTGCTTCCAGTCCGTTTAACACCGGCATTTCAATATCCATTAAACAAACATCCGGCTTGAGCTGTTCAATCTTCTTAATTGCCTCTTCCCCGTTCATCGCCTGCCCAATGACCTCCATGTCCGGTTCCATATCGAGCAATGATCCCAAGGCCCCCAAAAGCATCCGTTGGTCCTCTGCAATAAATAAACGAATCATCCTGCTGCCCCTCCTGCTTTTTTAATAATATCAGAATTTATATGTTTCCAACTTTGAGATTTGTCCAGCGCAAGCAGCCCAGCCCCTCGATGGTCTACAGCCACTCCAGAATTGAAGAAGTCAATGAACGCCTTCTATTCAGGAGCGTCTTATGCTATGCCTGAGGCTGACTAAGGCGCTTGCGCTTTTCTTATAATCGGCACCGTCATCTCTAATACGGCACCATGATGATTGGTAAGGGAGAGCGATCCGTCCATTAAGGCCAGCCGCTCCTTCATCCCCCTTAATCCATTGCCAAATTGATTATTTTTCGCTGCCCCCATCCCATCATCACGAATCACTATTTTCATTTTTTCCGAGCTTTGCAGGATAGAAATCGAACAGTGGGAGGCGCGGCTATGCTTAACCACATTGGTTGCCGCTTCGCAGACACACATCCCGATAATATTCTGCGTAAATGGCGGGATTCTCGAAAAATCTGCATCCCCCTCATACTGATAAGTAATTCCGGCAGTCCGCAAAATTTCCTGCACATGGACAAGCTCCTGAGCAATGGTTGTTGAGCGCATGTCACTGACCAGTTCTCTGACCTGTTTTAATGCCGTCCTTGAGGTTGTTTCCATTTCCTTTGCCTCATGCCGTGCCCGTTCTGGGTCAGCCGCTGTCAGACGCTGGATCAGCTGGCTTTTTAATGTCAAAAGGGATAAGGTATGACCAAGCGTATCATGAAGATCGCGGGCAATCCGCACCCGTTCTTCCCGTTTCACCAGTTCTTCAATTTGTTTTCGAGCCAAATCCAGTTCTTTTTCCAGCTCCAGCCTGCGGTTCATCGAGCGGATGCCAAATGGCGAAATCAGCATGACAATCAAAAACGGCACAAAATAGATCAGCTCAGTGGTGGAAAAGAATATGTTTGTCCGGGCGATCTTGATAAGGAATGGAATAATCTCCACTCCCGCTAAACATAATAATCCAAGTCTGAATGCTTTTTTGTCCCGGTACCAGCCGATAAAGTTTGCTGGAAAAAAGCCTAAAAAGATGTGGTTTAAATCATAAAACGTGCTAAACAGGAACACGATGGCCAGTTGAACAGCCAGCCAGTAAGTAAAGCTTTTTTTTCCAATTAAAAAATATAGCTGGCGGTACGACACCAAAAAGACGAGCACCATCCCAAAGCCAATAAGCTGCTTAATTCCTGTCTCCTTCGTCAAATAATAGACGGGAAAGCCGATATAAATCAGAAATACATAAGGAAAAAAGCCTAACTGCTTTGGAAAAATAGAAATGTTCAAATACCTCACACCGCTTCTTGTTTTCTTCTAATATATTTCGATAGTAACATGAACAGGACTAAATACGCGACCAATAATAGGATATTTTTCCATTCAGGAGCATGCCCGGAGGCAATTTCCCAGGCGCCGCTGCCAAAATGGTAGGACGGCAGCCATTGGGCAATGGTCTGCATCACTTTGGGCATGACCTCAATCGGCATCCATAGGCCGCCGGAAACTGCCAGCACCATGTACAGTACATTGCTGACGCCTGCTGCTGTTTCTACTTTTCTCATTAATCCTATTAATGTACCAATAGCGAGAAATGGCAATGAACCTAGTAAAATCCATAAGCCGCTCATTACCCATTCAACGGCTGATAAAGAGATATTGTTGATCAGAGCACCTGCGATAAAAATAACGGTAATCGATAGTATATGAATCACACTTTGCCCTGCCATTTGGGCCGCAAAATAGACACTGTCAGATAATGGAGTAATGCGCATAAAGGTGGACCAGCCTTGCGCACGCTCCTGCACCATGCGGATGCCAAGCGTCATTATAGACGAACCCATCACACTAAAAACCGTCATGGACATGAGGTAATGTGCCTGCCATGCTCCCTCATCCTGTGGGTGGGTGTTGACAACATTTGTGAAAATATAATAGAAAAGGATTGGCATCATGAGGGACCAAAATACAAAATAGCGATTTCTCAACACCCTTATGATTTCCATTTTGCACTGTACTTGAAAAACTCTCATTCTATATGGCCTCCTTTGTTGTACTGGTCAGCTCTTCAAACGCCTCTTCGAGTTTACCCCGTTCAATTTGAATATCCCGTGCCCCTAACTTTTCTTGAAAAAGCAGCTCCAATACCCGATCCGTGTTACTGGATTGTACATATACACGGTTATTTTTTCGATAGATATCATCAATTTCGCTGTGATGATACAAGGGTTCCAATGATATATCGGGGGCGGCCGTAAAAGAAACGGATGGTTTGGCTATTCTTGCTTTAATTTGTGCCGGCGCCCCATCCGCAGCTATTGCCCCGTCTTTGAACAGCAGAATTCGGTCAGCGGCATCATCTGCTTCCTGAAGATAGTGGGTCGAAAATATGATCGTTTTACCTTGTGCTGCAAACGTACGGACAGTTTGCCAAAAACGCTTCCTTGAGGTAATGTCCATGCCGACGGTAGGCTCATCAAAAATTATCAGTTCAGGATTACCGGCGAGTGCAAGAGCAAAACTTAACCGCCGCTTTTGTCCGCCAGATAATTTTTCTGCCCGCGTTTTCAAATCTTCTTCGGTCAATCCAGTCAGATTGACCAAATCTTTCACGGGGAGAGGATGCGGGTAATAGCTGCGAATCAGCTCTAAAATTTCACGGACCTTTAATCCTGGCATGACACTGACTTCTTGCAGCATCGTCCCGATTTTCTCCCGCACCTGCTTTTCTTGCGGCTGTCGGTTAAATAGTTTCACCTCTCCCTCTGTTGGTCTCAAAAGACCCAGGATCATGGAAATCGTTGTGGTTTTTCCTGCACCGTTCGGGCCCAGAATGGCCACCACCTCCCCCTTACTAATTGAAAAGGAAATATTATTCACCGCTGTCTTCTGGCGGAATGATTTTGTCACATTTTTTAACGTCAATACTTCTGTCATACTCGAACACCTCCTGATTTCTTACTTTCATTGTACGTTCCGGGGAGGACCATTCTTAGTAAGAAATGTCATAAAAATAAGGTGACAATTGTCATCTTTTTAAGAGACGTTGTGAATGAGATAACATGTTGCCTGACTCCTCTTTTTCACATGTTATCCCTAAGATATTAACAAAAACGCCCTAGTTATTAACAAAATATTTTAAATATCCACAAATTTATTCACAATTCAATTCGCTTCATTCACGTGTTTTTTGTTACTCACCAGTTATCCACAAAATGTTAATACTTATTAACAATTCACCCTTGTTTATCCACACTCCAAAGTCAATTATCCACATCACATAAAAAGAGAACCTAATCGTTCAGGTCCTCTTCCGGCTTCGCATTTTCATTTTCCTTATATTTTTCTACAATCGTTTTTAGCTCTCCAACATCCCCTTTGGCATTGATGATCTCGAAAATTTGGTTTAACCCTTCACTTGTTTGATCCTGATTTTCTTTCATAAAAACCACCCTCCTTTTTATGAATAGAATGCCCAATAAATCAAGAGTTTATCACCATTATCACAGTACTTAAAATGATTTGTTCAACTATTCACAAATTGTTCACCGACACCTTCTCTTTAAGTGACCTCTATCACTAGAGCGGTTTCTTAAAAAATTAAAATGAAGATGTAAACAATAATTAAATTAAATTTTAGGAGTTAAATTGGAGGGTATTAAAATGAGAAAGTTGACAAAATTTGCTGCGGTAATGGTCACTTCTGTCATGGTATTAGGCGCTTGTGGAAAAGTGGATAATTTGTCTGTTGACAAAAAGGTGGAGGCTCAAACAACAACAAAAGCAGATGCACAAGTCTTCGGCCCCCATGAAAATCTCAACCAAAAACCAACTCCAATCAAGATTAAACGTACTGGTGCACATGAAGTAAATATCGAAATGACAGCTCAAATTACAGACATCGAACTGAGTGAAGGGGATATGTATAAAGCTTGGACATTTAATGGCGAAGCTCCTGGACCTGTCATTGTCGTAAATCAAGGCGATAAAATTAATTTTACCCTGAAAAATATGGATCCTGCCATCCCGCACAGCATGGATATGCACGCAGTCCATACAGCACCATCTAAAAACTTTGTAGATGTAATGCCTAACAAAACCGGTTCTTTCAGCTATCCTGCCGATAATCCTGGAGTATTCATGTATCACTGCGGCACAAAACCTGTACTTGGCCATATTGCTAACGGAATGCACGGAATGATCATTGTAAAACCAGCTACAGGATATCCTACAGATTCTAAAGTAGATCGTGAATATGTAGTCATCCAAAACGAATGGTACAAATACAATGACTTAAATGACATGACAAATGGTGTACCCAAGTATGTGGTATTTTCTACAAAAGCTTTAAAAGATGGAGATGTAAATACGAACGGTACGGTCGGCGCCCTGCAAGATCATCCGCTGCTTGCCAAAGTCGGCGATAAAGTCAGATTCTATGTACTAAACGTTGGTCCAAATGAAGTATCCAGCTTCCATGTAGTAGGCACCCTGTTTGATGATGTCTATCTTGACGGTAATCCTGAAAACCATTTGAAAGGCATGCAAACCGTTATGCTGCCAGCTAGCGGAGGGGCGGTTGTCGAATTCACTGTGACAGAAGAAGGAAGTTATCCAATTGTCACACACCAATTCAATGATGCTACTAAAGGAGCTGTCGGAGCTTTAAAAGTAACAAAAGACGGCAGCGATGATAACAGTAAGGTAATGTCTCACTAATTAGAAGAAGAGTGAAGCGGCTTTACCAGCCCGTTCTCGCTGTACAATACTTTCAAGCACCCGAAAAAAGCGCCGGAACTTCATTGTCCCGGCGCTTATCTTTATATCCTCGCTCCCAGCTCTACAGCCTTGCTGCTGTGATACACTGCTTTTATCTTTAATTTGATTCGTAATTCCTCGCTCATGCAATCCTGCTGGAGCAGTTCGTTATGCCGCTGCTGCAGGAGATGATAAAAATACTTGCCTTTTAATAAAATTTTCAACACAAAAACCCCCCTCTAATTAATGCAAAGACATAAATCGCAGGAGATCGTGTTCGGTAACTGGCGAGCATCGTCTTAAAAAATCATAATCACCGCAAGACATTTTTAAAATCCAAAGACTTTCCTATAAGACTACAGCCCCTATAGCTTTGCGTCCCCACTTTTCAATAGGTTTGCCGTTTCGTACGATTTATGTGTTTTTTTTTAGCATAAGAAATTGGTTTAAATAATAAAAGAGCCAAAAGACCTAGACGCAGGAAAAGCCCATTTGGGAAAATTCCTTTGCCTGCGAATGGGAGGTTTTAGAGTCTAGAATCGTGTCGATACTGAGAACAGAAATGACTTTTTATAAGAGGATGTTACTCATGAAAAAAATCTATTCTGTTCTCATATTACTCATCTTGTTAGGAGGATTTTGGGGCGCCGGCTGGGTAAAAAAGCAACTGACACCAGAAGAAGAGAATCCGGCTGTGCCAGTAAATAAGCTTGAAAAAACACAGAGTGATTCCATCAACATGACTTCTAATCCCAAAATTATCCCTGTACTGGTGAATAAACAACATAAGCTCCCGGAAAATTACGCGCCTGCTGATTTAGTGGAACCATCAATTGAGTTTATTTTTCAAGAGAAGTCTGAAAAAAGAAAAATGCGGTCGGAAGCTGCCGCTGCCATTGAGCAGCTGTTTGCAGGGGCAAGTGAAGACGGCGTAAAACTGCTTGGGGTTTCCGCCTACCGGTCACATGCAACTCAAGAGGCCTTGTTTCAATCCTATGTTAAGAAAGACGGGTATGAAACAGCACAAACTTACAGTGCTCTGCCAGGAACAAGCGAACATGAAACAGGACTTGCCATTGATGTAACAGGAGGAGACGGAAAATGCGCTGCCGCGGATTGTTTTGCCGGTAGTACCGAGGCAAACTGGCTTGAAAACCATGCTGCCGATTATGGATTTATCATCCGCTATCCAAAAGGGAAAGAAGAGATCACCGGTTATCAATATGAGCCGTGGCATCTCCGATATGTGGGAAAAAAGGCAGCAGCAGACATTGCTGGGCAAGGAATAACTTTGGAAGAGTACGATAATTCCGTACCTGTAAATACCAAATAAAGGGATTTTGTTTTATTCCTTGCTTAAAAAAACTTATTTTTTTGAAACATAAGAAGTTTTATCCTTAATTGAGGAACCAGTGATATTTAAAATAAGCGGAGTTTTTCCGGTTATACTGCAGAATAGAGCTCGGTTCAGTGTATATAAGCGGAGTTTTTCCGATTAAGCAAAGCAAAATGACCCGTTTTCACGTTTTTCGAGTCAATAGTCGGAATCTTTCCGTCTATTTAAGTTATTTTCAGTGATATTTCCCAATTAAGAGAAAATTCTCCGCTTATTTATCAAACTCACTTTAGCTTCTAATGAACTTGTTCCTTAATAAAAGAAAGTTAAAAAAAGGCATAGAGTATTTGCATCTCTATGCCTTTTTGACTGTGAATTGTTTTGTGAAATTTATGTGATTTGCTAAGTGTTTAAGTTTGCTATTTACATTTTTGCACCTAACAAGTAAACCCGTTAAAAAACTTTTGGGGCTGTTTTGTTATTTACCCTTAACTTCTAATAGTTTGAGTCGGAGTTCGTTTTCCATTGCTGCCAAATCCTGTTCAGCCAAGCGGCGTTTATTCCGGCCTTCTTCCTGAATGCGCAATGTTTCTTCCAAAGTGCTAATCAGATTTTCCTGCGTTTTCTTTAGTGTTTCAATATCCACTAAACCGCGTTCATTTTCTTTTGCGGTTTCGATTGTATTCGTTTTTAGCATTTCCGCGTTTTTCAATAGCAGTTCATTGGTAGTTTTAGAAACCTGCTTCTGTGCCTCCACGGCATGCCGCTGGCGAATTAAGGTTAATGCGATGGCCACTTGGTTTTTCCATAATGGAATGGCTGTGACAATCGACGACTGAATTTTTTCCACAAGCGCCTGGTTGGTATTTTGGATCAGGCGGATTTGAGGTGCACTTTGAATGGTGATTTCGCGGCTCAATTTTAAATCATATAACCGTTTGTCCAAACGGTCGGCAAATTGGATCATGTCGTTCACTTCTTGGAACTTCATTTGATCCTGGGTCGCCTCCGCCTGCTTTTTTAAGTAAGGAATTGTCTTTTCGTGCATCTCTTCAAGCTTAATTTCTCCAGCAGCAATATACACGTTTAGGGCATGGAAATATTCTTTATTTGTTTCATAGAGCTGTTCAAGCAGTTTAATATCCGATAATAAAATATTTTTGCTGCGGTCAAGTTTAACGCTGATTCGATCGATTTGAGCTCCTGTTTTTTGATATTTTGAAAGGGCCTCCTGAAGCGAGCCGGAAATTTTTCCAAACATGCGGGCTAGTAAGGATGGCTTCCCATCCTTTAACTCATCCGGATTCACCTGATTTAGATGCTTCATTAAATCATTAATGATTTCCCCAATTTCGCCGACATCTTTTTTCTGGACATGCTCAAGCATTGTTTGTGAGAAGGACAGCAGCTTTCCTTGGGCCTGGGTGCCATATTGAATCATCGCCTGATGGTTGGCCGGGTCAATCTGCTCGGCAATCTGATACGCCTTGACACGGTGCTCTTCTGGAATTACATCAATCAGCTTTACCGGCTTCGCTTCTGCTGCTTGCGGTGCTGGCTCCTTTTTCGGTTCCAGTTCGAATGGATCGCTGCCAAATGGATTAGCCAGAATATCATTTAATAAATCACTGGATTGTTTATTTATATTTGGATTATTCTCAGTCATTTTAACCACCTATTCTCATCAGGAAATTTAGAGTCCTTTTGTTTTTTTATCGTATGCTTGGCAACATCAATTTCAAAGTTTAAATCCTCTACATCGTCGGAAATCACACGATATAAATCATTCTCTAAAACTCTCGTCATTTCATTCAGCGTCCGGCGTGTTTCAATAAGGGATTGATTGATTTCTAAGTTTTTTTTCGGCTGGGAGGCTAAGAAACTATATTTTTCAGTCAGTTCCACAACGGAATCCAAGTGTGAAAAATAAAAAGGTTCTGCCTGATAAAAACGCTTTGGTTCTTTCAAGGCTAATTTCTGGATTTTCTTTGTGATTCTTACGATATCAATTCTTTGTTTAACAGAAGAAATTTCACGAATGGAAAATAGTGATTTATTGAGGCGGCGGATCTTTTTATTAGCCTCTGCCAGGTTTTTTCTAATATAACGGAATTCCTTCATAGTCAGTTGATGTTTCTTTAAAAAACGTCTATTCATCATCAAAGATAAAATCACGTGAACGACAGCCCCTCCTGCTATAGCATACGCAAAAGACGGCAGGATGTTTTGTCCTAATATGAAAAAGCTGACCACCCCTGTTAACACTGTAACAGGCACAGCCACAAACGATCGGATGATGAGTGAAACAATAGGGTTCATGATTATCGACTCCTAATCGGCTAATGAAGGTGAAACATACTATTAATACGTATGACTCAAAACAAATGTTTCATTTTCTACAAAGTAAATTCCACCTATTTACTTCCACAATACATGAAAAAACTCCTGCTTGCCATAGACCCTAAACCGAAACAATTCTAGGACTTGAGACGTATTTTGAGGATTGATTTTGGGAAGCTCCTGCCTCAGGCATACATTTTTACATTAAAATTCCCCCTTGCCATTTGAACAAGGGGGACGCTCAAAGTGATTCAGTTCGTTTTATTTCAAGCAATACATTGATTATAGCATTGATGATTTCCCAAAATCAGAGAATATTTCAACCTTTAAAATCCGGTGGTCTTCGTTCACTATATCCAAAGTGGTAAAGAATGGCCTCTCTAATTCTTTTAGAAGCATGGCCGTCTCCGTATGGATTGGAAGCTTTAGCCATTTGATCATGTACAGCTTGATTAGACAAGATCTCATCAGCTAGTTCAAAGATTGTTTCCTCATTTGTACCTGCTAATTTCAGGGTACCCGCCTTTATACCTTCTGGGCGCTCTGTGGTGTCACGCAGCACCAATACTGGAACACCCAGGGATGGTGCTTCCTCCTGTATACCGCCAGAATCAGTTAAAATTAAATAGGCCCGGGAGGCAAAGTTATGAAAGTCAATCGCATCCAATGGTTCAATAAGATGGATGCGCTCATTGTTTCCAAGCATCCTGTCGGCAATTTTTCGTACAACCGGATTCATATGGACCGGGTATACCACCTGAACATCCTTATGCTTGTCCACCAGGCGCAGAATTGCACGGAACATATTTTCCATTGGTTCTCCTAGGTTTTCCCTTCTATGCGCAGTCATTAAAATTAACCGGTCATTGCCAACCTGATTTAATACAGGATGCGAGTAATGATTTTTCACTGTTGTTTTTAACGCATCAATCGCCGTATTCCCGGTAATAAAAATGGCATCTTGAGGCTTATTTTCCGCTAATAGATTTTGTCTCGCTTGAACTGTCGGGGCAAAATGCAGATCCGCCAAAACACCTGTCAGCTGGCGGTTCATTTCTTCTGGAAAAGGCGATTTCTTGTTATACGTCCTTAATCCTGCCTCCACATGACCAATCGGAATTTGCTGATAAAATGCTGCTAGACCAGCCACAAATGTTGTGGTTGTATCGCCGTGAACTAGGACGATATCAGGCTTAGTTTCTTCAAAAACACGGCTCAGGCCCTCTAAACTCCGAGTAGTCAAATTTAACAGGGATTGTCTTTCCTTCATAATATTCAAATCAAAATCTGGCGTAATTTCAAAAATATGCAGTACCTGGTCTAACATTTGACGGTGCTGGGCTGTGACCGTTACCATCGAATTAATTTTATCTGGGAATTTTCTTAATTCTTTTACAAGAGGGGCCATTTTAATGGCTTCCGGCCTTGTTCCAAAAACCGTCATGACGTTTAACGGATTATTTTTCATACAAACCCTCCAGTGGATCTACTTGAACACATTTCTTATTGTTAAACTTATACCCATCATAACAAATTTCCAACAGGCGGGAAAAGAATTCAAATTTTAGCTTTAACCACCTCTCAAACAATTTGTTTCATTCAGGAAACATTTCTGAGCAGGGGCATATAACATACATTAACACGATTCTATTTGCTGAAATTTATTCCATTAAAGGAAGTGACATAAAGGTGACTGAGAATCTTCTTTTAGCATTCGGCTTAACACTATTCGCAGGCCTCGCCACAGGGATTGGCAGTGTACTAGCGTTTTTTACATCTCATACAAATACAAAATTTCTTTCAGTAACTCTAGGATTTTCCGCTGGGGTTATGATTTATGTGTCAATGATTGAGATATTTGTCAAAGCGAAGAATGCCCTTATCCATTCAATGGGGACAGTTCCAGGGAATTGGATGACGGTTGGGGGATTTTTTGCAGGAATGCTGTTGATTGCTGGAATTGATAAATTTATACCAAAACAGACCAACCCTCACGAACTTCGAACCGTCGAGGATATGTCGCCTGTCAGCGGCACAGCGAAACAGCCTGATCTTTTAAAAATGGGAACCTTTACTGCCTTGGCAATCGGAATTCATAACTTTCCAGAAGGTATTGCCACTTTTACCTCCGCACTGCAGGACCCAAAGCTCGGCATTGCCATTGCCGTCGCGATTGCTATTCACAATATTCCAGAAGGAATCGCGGTTTCCGTGCCGGTTTATTTTGCCACTGGTGATAAAAAAAGAGCTTTTAAACTATCATTTTTATCCGGATTATCAGAGCCGATTGGTGCCCTTGTGGCCTACCTGTTCTTGATGCCGTTTCTAAATGAAGTCATGTTTGGAATTATTTTTGCCGCCGTTGCCGGAATCATGGTGTTTATTTCACTTGATGAATTATTGCCGGCAGCGAAGAGATATGACGAAGCCCATCTCTCTATTTATGGTTTAATCGGCGGAATGGCCGTAATGGCTGTGAGTTTGCTGCTGTTTATTTAAATTTTTGGATTAGTATGTAAAATTGGATAATTTTTTATAAAGCGCGCGCGCCTATGGGAGATTCGAAATTGAAGGCTTAACATTTTTGTCCCATAGGTGCAGGCTTTTGGACTGTTTTTTGTTGTACCACTTATTTTTATCCCAATAGAAGCCTTCTATGGGACTAGTTTGTTAGAGAGGCTTTCCTTTTGTCCCATAGAAAAGTCCTATGAAACAATTTTTCTTTAAAAACCTGAATTTTGTCTTTTGCTGCTTTGTGGAATACCGTTGTGCCCCTGTAAGTGTGGTAAGTTTTTAGGTTACCTTATTTGATAATTTAGAAGAGCCTTTGAGGATGTAGATAACCGCTGCGTGACCCCAAGTCTAAATAAAAAGACCGTTGAACACTTACCATTTATCTACGTGACCCATAAACCAAAATAGAAATCCCGTTGGCATGTAGACTCCCTCTATGTGACCGTAAACCGAAATGAAAAGACGGGTATTGGCGCTAAGCTCTTTACGTGACCCCATACTGTAACAGGAAGGCCATTGAGGACCATACAAATTCTGAGTTACAAAAGATAAATAAACTCCAGCGCAGCTAAAATAAAGTAATGGCAAATCCTTTGGATTTCGTTATTCATTTTAATCATTTTCACAAAATTATATTAACGTAAGTGTCTTTAAAACTGTTGTTCTGGAAAAAGTTGACCTTTCTCCTTTTCCTGTAAAAATTAAAAAAAGCAACAAGCCCTCCCATCGTGTCCATGTATAAATGGCCAAAAGAGTTAATATTTATTACTATAGCTTTGGATAAGGGGGGATGCTTCTGAGAGGTGTTAGATGGATTCAAAGGATTATTGGTGTTCTTTTTTTAGCGGGTGGCGTTTATCTTATTTTTGTAACCCAAGAGTTCTTCGGTACCTTGTTAATTATATTGGCATTTTTAATATTCCCCACTGTCGAGAAAAAAGATAAATCTACAAATAATGAATATGGTTATTCCCAAGAACGGTACAATGAAGCGGCAAATGATTACGACAGTCCTTGTGAAAGCGGAGATTCAGATAGCAGCAACGCTTCGGGGGGAGATCGGGATTAAGCACTTACCTGTAAATCCACTTATAAAATAAAAAACCCCTGTTAACTTGACCAGACAAGGGAACAGGGGTTTTTTATGCCTTTTATTTTGCCTTTGTAAAGAAATATAAAAACCAGACTGCATGATTTTGCTCATCGATTGCTGCTCGTCGAAATGCTCCTTTTATGAATTGATCTGCAGCAGCATCGGCAATTTCCATATAAAAGTCTACTGTTTTTTGTTCATCCTGAAGAGCAAATTCCACTCCAGGCAGATAGTGTCCAGGACAATCTTCCATTATCTTCGGCTGTGGTGCCCGCCCCGTCAATTGACGATAAATCTGGACAAATTGTTGATAATGTCTTACTTCGTCCTGACGTATTTCAAGGATTCGCTCCCTCTCGCCCTGATTTGGTGCTAAGTTTGCCAGCTTAGCATAACAATCAATGGCACTATATTCTCCATTTATTGCTTTTTCAATATCACTGATGAACTTATTGGATTGCCTGTGTATAGCATCATGGTAATTTGTAAAAGGATACACCTGCCGCACCCCCTTGTTGATTCACTACTATCCTACGGCTGGGGAAACCTTCGTGTGCATGTATCCATTTGTTTAGCAAAGTACAAGCACCTTGTCGACCATCAACGTTAACATTCACTCTTATATAAAAAACTCTTCCCTATTTCTTCAAAATCAGCAATATTCCCCGGGAAACTATCATTTTTTGACAATATTTTTGTCTATAAATACCCCTTCACCCATAAAAGGATTACAAAATTTTATAAAAATACCCTTTTTATGATATATCTCACATACATACATTGTTTAATAATTTAAAATATTTCTTAAATCATAGAAATCAGGTGAGGAAATGTTATTTGTTAAAGAAGCTACAGGAGCTGAGATTTTATTTCGTTCTTTAAGCCAGTTTGGGGTGGAGTGTGTGTTTGGCTGTGATCATGTACGGCATATGCTGGATGAATCATCATTAGATAGATTACAAATTCGATATTATCAACTGAAACATGAACAGGCCGCCGTTCATGCAGCAGATGGATATGCGCGGGCAACAGGGAAGCCCGGAGTAGTTCTTCTTACAACTGCCGCCGGGGTTACAAATGGGGTTACAGGGGCTGCCACGGCTTTCAGTGACTCTGTTCCACTAGTTATAATTGCTGGTCCGCTGCTTTCGAATCAGTACACAAATACAGCTTTGCGGGAACTTGATATTTCCGGCGTGATGATGCCCGTTACAAAATACTCCACTAAGATCAACCCTGTCACAGACACTGGTTTCTATTCGTCTCTTAAAGCCGCTTTAACTATCGCAGCCGATGGAAGGCCTGGGCCTGTTTTAGTAGAATTGACAAATGAAACCGCCCCATACCAGGTTAAAGAGTTACCCAAAAACAGCCGTTATACAAAAACAATCGCTTCGAAGCCGATTATTGAAAAATCGATGGAATCAGCGAAGCAATATATTGAGAAGGCCGCAAAGCCAGTGTTATTTATCGGCGGAGGCGTGATTGCAGCAGAGGCTGCCGAAGACTTAAGGGAGATCGCCAAAAAGGCACATATCCCAGTTGTCAGTTCCTTATTAGGGGTTGGCTCTATGGATGCGGGAAATCCCCTTTTTCTTGGGATGCTTGGGATGCACGGAACCTTTGCTGCCAATAAAGCCGTACACCAGTGTGATTTATTAATAAGCATTGGAGTCCGTTTCAGCGATCGTGTAACCGGCAAAATAAGCGGGTTTTCACCAAAGTCCAAAAAGATCCATGTTGATGTCGACCCGGCGGAAATCAATAAAATTATTCCTGTTGACCTGCCCATTGTCAGTGATGCCAAAGATTTCTTAAGCATACTTAAAACAATGCTGGATTACCCAAAAATACGGGCAAACTCAGAAAGCTGGACTAATGAAGCAGTGGAATGGAAACGAACGGTGCCGCGGTTTACTACATCCAATAGTATTTTAAGTCCGCAGACGGTGATCCATCTTCTTAATGAATATGCTGATAAGGATACCATTGTGGTTACCGATGTCGGTCAGCACCAAATTTGGACAGCCCATTATTATGACTTTACCCAGCCGCGGACACTGCTTACTTCAGGCGGTTTAGGCACAATGGGATACGGCCTTCCGGCTGCCATTGGAGCAGCAGGTGCTTTTCCAGGCAAACCAGTTATTTGTGTTTCAGGAGACGGCAGCTTTCAAATGAATCTGCAGGAATTGGTGACGGCAGTAAAATACCGCCTTCCCATTAAAATCGTCATCTTAAATAATGGCTATCTAGGAATGGTCCGGCAATGGCAGGAGTTATTTTATCAAAAACGTTATTCTGAAGTGAAAGTCTGCTCACCTAACTTCGCACTGCTGGCGAATGCATACGGCGCAAAGGGTTTCTCAGCGGGAACAGAAGAAGAAGCAAGGCAGATTATGAAAGAGGCATTTGATTGTAATGGTCCTGTCGTAATGGAATTCGATGTTGAAGAAGAAGAAAATGTTTACCCAATGGTCCCGCCAAACAGCAACAATCACCAAACGATTCTTCCAAGATAAGAAAGGCGCAGAAGCTGGAAAATTTTGAAGTCAAAACATATAAATTCTGGTGTATGAAAAAATGCTGTAAGACAAAAAGGTCATTACAGCATTTTTTCCAAAAGACAATTAAACAGCCGCTTTATATCCCTTGCCAATCATCTCATGGACATTATGAACGGTAACATAAGCATGATCGTCTGCATCCCGGATAATCCGCTTTAGCTGGACGACTTCCTGTTTATTAATGACAATATACAGCACCTTTTTGTCATGACCGGTATAGCCCCCATGGCCGTCTAATACAGTGAGGCCGCGTGACATTTTTTTCGTAATCGCATTTAGCACTTGTTCAGGGTTATTGGAGATAATCAGCACGGCAACACGTTCGTCTAATCCTTCCACAATGAAATCAATTGCTTTTGATCCGATATAAACAACAAGCAGTGTGTACATAGCTTTTTCCAAACCAATGACAAAAACAGATCCTGCAACAACAGCAACATCAATCATCAGCATTGCCTTTGCTATACTCAGACCAAAATATTGGTTTGCCAGCTGAGCTAAAATGGAGCTGCCGCCGGATGTACCGCCAGAACGAAAAATCAGCCCTAATCCCACTCCTGCCAAAAGCCCGGCAAATACTGAGGCCAGCAGTGTATCTTCGGTGATTTGCTTTCCAACATCCTCTGTTAAAAATAAGAAGAACGAGCAAGCCGCAACGGAAATCAGGGTGTATATAAACGTTCTCTTTTCAAAAAATTTATAGCCGACCCCAATGAGCACTGCATTCAGAATAAAGTTTACCAGGCCTGGCGACCAATGAAACAAATAGTAGGTTACAATGGTTATCCCCAAAATGCCGCCCTCTGACAGTGTGTTTGGAATCGTAAAATAATTGACTCCCAATGCAAAAATAAGAGAACCAGTGAATATTAACAGCATATCTTTTAATAATCTTTTCATCATTTGGTCCATCCTGTAAGATTCGTTTTATTTAATGATACAACATGACGTCAGCTCGAGGAAATAAAAAAAACGGCAGCCTTTGTAAAAACAGCTACCTTTTTTTCGGAATATATTGAAAGATCTCTCCAGATTCAAAACTGTCAACCAAACGATTCAGCCAATCATAATATTCGAGTGCAGCTAAAATCTTTTCACAATCTACCCGTGCCATATTCTTAATTCGTTCATCTGTCTCGTTATCTTCTATTAATAGGTGAAGTTCTGTCAGTGACTTTTCCATTGCCGACACATTAATGTTAACACCTGCACGCCATTTAATAGTAAAGAAATCGATAAAGGTTTGATACCAATCAGGCTCGGCTTGGTAAAGGTCCTTCCTTACCCCTTTTCGCCAGACCTTGTCCACCATTTTTAAATCCATCAGATTCCTGACGGATGTACTCATGCTTGTCTTGCTCATTCCAAGTTCATCTTTCATCTCGTCTAATGTCATCGGATCTTCTTGAAAATATAATGCGCCATATAAACGACCTACAGATTCCGTTACACCATATAAATGCATATTTTGTGAAATGGCATCAATTACCCGTTCCCGGGCCTGAATCAGCCTTTTCTCACCGTCCATGTTTGCTTTCACACCCATTCCTTTTCATATCCTTTTTATAGACTAACATGTTTCTTTTAAAAGTAAAGGATTCAAAAATGGAGGAAACGGGAGTTATTTGGAGGAATTATAAGAATAATACAAATTTACTTCGTACAGTTTTTTCTGTACGTACTTTATAAACGAATATTGCCGATTACAAACATTGCCAATACAACCTATAAAATCCTACAATAGTAAAGTCATAGTTTGTTTGGTTTCAGATATCACAAAAAGGACATTTTTCGCCATTTGTCCGCCTAATGCACACATTTTTCTAATATTTATATTTGCTGCAGGCGAAAATTTTCACTGCCAGGTGAAAGGCGTCATAAAAATAGGTGTATAAAAGTGGTACTCAAATTGAACCGCTTTTGTAAAGGAAGGTGAGTTTATGAAGAAAATCGAGGTCCGGAATGTCACCAAAGTGTTTGGAAAGTCTAGAAAGGCGATTCAGCTTTTGCGTGAAGGCGAATCAAAGCAAAACATTTTGAAGAAGACCGGAGCTACGGTTGGAGTGAATCAGGCTAATTTTTCAGTAGAAGCCGGTGAGATTTTTGTCATCATGGGGTTATCCGGGAGCGGTAAGTCTACATTGGTCCGGATGCTGAACCGGCTGATTGACCCTACTGTTGGTGAAGTATTCATCGACGGCCAGGACATCGTTAAAATGAACAAGGTACAGCTAAAGAACGTCCGCCGCAAAAAAATCAGTATGGTCTTCCAAAAGTTCGCCCTTCTCCCCCACCGTACCGTGCTTGAAAATACAGAATACGGGTTAGAAATTCAAGGTGTTCCAAAAGAAACCCGTTCAATGAAAGCAATGGATGCCTTGAAGCTTGTTGGACTTGAAGGCTATGAAAATCAGTACCCCCAAAGCTTGAGCGGCGGTATGCAGCAGCGGGTCGGACTGGCAAGAGCACTGGCAAATGATGCGGATATCCTGCTGATGGACGAAGCATTCAGCGCACTCGATCCATTGATTCGCAAGGACATGCAGGATGAACTGCTTGAACTTCAGGCAAAAATGAAAAAAACGATTGTCTTTATCACTCATGATTTAGACGAGGCATTAAGAATTGGGGACCGTATCGCCCTCATGAAGGATGGATCTATTGTTCAAATAGGTACAGCAGAGGAAATCCTCATGAACCCATCAAACGACTATGTTGAGAGATTCGTAGAAGACGTTGACCTTTCCAAAGTCTTAACTGCAGGTCATGTCATGAAACGGGCAGAGTCTGTTTCTATTGAAAAAGGCCCAAGGGTTGCTTTAAAAAATATGAAAGAACTAGGAATCTCGAGTATTTATGTCGTGGATAAAAAGAAAACATTGCTTGGAGCTATAACGGCTGCAGATGCCAAGAAGGCGCTTGAACGCGGTGAAAGCCTGACAAGTATTTTACAAGAGGATCTTCAGACGGTTTCTCCAGATACCATATTGACCGATTTATTCGAAAAAGTTTCCACTGCCTCCATTCCGGTCTCAGTCGTGGATGAAAATAATCGATTGCTGGGGATTTTAGTCAGAGGGGCTGTAATTGGAGCACTTGCCGGAAATAATTTTGACTTAAATACGATGTCAGCTGCAAAAATAGAGGCTGCTGCAGGCAATCTGGAAAAACTCGAACAGAGTGGTTTACCAAACAGCTCTAATCAGCCAATGCTGACTGGTAATGATGATTTTTCAAGCCAGTCAGAAGGCCGCGGGCAGGATAACACCAATAAATCAAGTTTTTCCAGCCCGGCGGATGAGACGCCGAACTATGATAGAGAGGTGAACTAATATGGAAAATTGGCTTCCAAAGCTGCCGATAGCCGATTGGGTTGATGCCTTTGTTACATGGCTGACAACAAATCTGGATGCTGCATTCAGCGGGATTACTACTGTATTAGAAGCTGTTGTGGATGGAATGGTTGCTGGTTTTAGCTTTATCCCATCCTACGTATTTATGATTCTCTTAACCTTAATTGCATGGAAAGCTGCAAATAAAACGATTGCTCTTTTTACCCTCATCGGTTTATTTCTCATCGCTAACCTGGGCTACTGGGAACCTATGCTGCAAACATTGGCATTGGTGTTAGCAGCCGTTATCATTTCCATTCTTTTAGGAATCCCATTAGGAATTTGGGCATCACAAAAACATTCAGTGAAACAAGTTGTTACACCAATTTTGGACTTTATGCAGACGATGCCGGCTTTTGTTTATTTAATTCCAGCGATTTTCTTCTTTAGTATTGGGGTTGTTCCAGGTGTTGTGGCATCCGTCATTTTTGCCATGCCGCCGACCATCCGCTTAACCATTCTCGGAATCCAGCAGGTTCCGGACGATATTATTGAAGCAACTGATGCTTTCGGTTCAACCACCAGCCAAAGGTTAATTAAGGTACAGCTACCTCTAGCCATGCCAACCATCATGGCAGGAATCAACCAAAGCATCATGCTGGCACTGTCGATGGTTGTTATCGCCTCAATGGTAGGGGCTCCAGGGCTTGGAGCAGATGTTTACCGGGCTGTAACGCAAATTCAAATTGGGAAAGGGTTCGAAGCGGGTCTTGCGATTGTTGTAATTGCCATTATCCTCGACCGGATTACCCAAAACATTGGAAAAAATAAAAAACATGGAGGTACTGCTTAATGATGAAATTAAAGAAAAAATGGATGCTGCCATTACTTGCTGCACTTTTAACAGTTGGACTCGCTGCTTGTGGGTCAGATAAGGCGGACAGCAATAAAAAAGATGCTGGTTCCAGTGCTTCAACAGTTGGTGAAAGTGTTGATTATAAAATTATCGGAATTGACCCTGGTGCAGGTTTAATGAAGGCCACCGCCAAGGCTCTTGATGAATATAAATTGGATGATTGGCAGCTTGTGGAAGGGTCAAGTGCCGCAATGACTGCAGCATTGAAAAAAGCCTATGACAAACAGGAGCCAATCATTGTAACTGGCTGGACACCTCACTGGATGTTCGCAAAATTCGATTTAAAATACTTAGATGATCCAAAGAGCGTATTTGGACCAGACGAAACAATCAATACGGTTGTACGAAAAGGATTGAAAAAGGATTCTCCGGAAGCCTATAAAGTATTAGATAATTTCCACTGGACGCCAGAAGACATGGCCAAAGTGATGAGCGATATTCAAGCCGGCGAGAGCCCAGAGGATGCAGCTGCAAAGTGGGTAAAAGATAATGCTGATAAGGTCGCGGAATGGACAGACGGTGTAAGCAAAGTATCCGGCGACAAACTCACTCTTGGCTATGTGGCATGGGACAGCGAAATTGCCAGCACAAATGTTATTGGCAAAGTTTTAGAAGACCTTGGCTATAAGGTTACATTACGTCAAGTTGAAGCCGGGCCAATGTGGACCGGGGTTGCTGACGGAAGCTTAGACGGGATTGTCGCTGCTTGGCTCCCTTCCACTCATGAAGATTATTACAAAAAATATGAAGGCAAATTCGAAGACCTCGGCGAAAACCTAAAAGGCACCAAACTTGGTTTAGTCGTTCCATCTTACATGGATATTGATTCTATTGAAGATTTAAAGAAATAAAGTGAAACTTCAATTTACGCCCGTCAATTCGGGATCGTGCAAAAAGGCTGACTCTTGAGTCAGCCTTTTTTGTATCATTTTCCGTGTTTGTCCTCTACCTTATTCTACATATTTTGTATAACGTTGTATCATTGTCCGAACTAATGCGGTTGTTCTGAGAGGTAAATCAGTGACTTCAAAAAATTGGGCATCCAGTGTTTCAACACCGTCAATTTTAATTGTCCTATTTTTAATGTCTGTTGAACGGTAGGCAATCGTCACCGGATAAAATTCATCCCCGTTTTCAAGCTTAACAAAATACTGCTTGCCCGAAAAAACGCCTACCAATTCAAGCGCACCAATTTCAATCCCAGTTTCCTCAAAAACCTCTCTTCTTCCCGCCTCTTCAGCAGATTCTCCCAATTCCAGCAAACCGCCGGGCAGACTCCAATCGCCATTTGGTCTTTTTTGCAAAAGAATTCGGTCTTTCTCATCCATTACGCCAACCACGGCACCAACTAAAATCAGCGGCCTTGTACCAACCATTTTCCGCAAGTCTTCAATATACCCCATTCGGAACCTCCAAAATCATGTTGTCTGTCTTTAGATTAAAAACCTATAAGATCACGGTTTATAATCCCATAGAATCTTCCATTCTCCCTTTTCTTCTACTGCAAACACATCCTGCTGCAAATCAAAATGGCCGTATTTTCCTTTATAAATTTGCGTTACAGGAACTTTATAAACATTTTTCAAGTCCGGTCCAGTCTTGGACATTTTCCAGCTGTCTAATTTTTCCGGTTCACCAAGCGAATATGTAAAAGTTTCCACACCAAAATGATTCATAAAAACATGTGCCCGGTCCTGTATATAATTGCCTTTGTTGAACTTCTTCTTCATGGCTGGATGGAAAAGCTCCCAGGACTTTGAAAAATCCCCTTCTTGTTCATAAAGATAAAATTGATTGACCGCTTCCTCCGCTTGTCCCCCGGAAGAAGAAAAAAACCATTTCCATAATAAAAAAATAACTGCCAGCATTAACACGGCTATCATTACTTTAATTAGACCTGTTTTTTTAGCCATAGTCAATTCCCCTTTTTCAAAAGGTCTTTTTTCCATGAATATGAATGTCCATGTCCAAATAGAAGGAAAAGCTTCATGCAAAAAGGCCATAAAAAAAAGCCCGCACCTGTTCTTACCTGTACGGACCAAGCTTTTTTGATTAGCGATTTAATGCATTATATGCATTCAAATGGCCTGCGCCAAAATATTTCTTGTCTGTCCCACTCACAGGATCAACTGCGGTTTTATAAAGGAGATCCTCGAGCTTTGCAGGAGACATTTTTCCATACTTATCTATTAATAAAGCGGCAACTGCTGATACTTTCGGCGCAGCCATGGATGTACCAATCATCCAGGACCACCCTCCAGTACTATTAGCACTCAAGTTAAATTCCTTTTCATATAAACGTTTGGCTATATACTCATCAAACCAGCCTTCTGCCTCGGCCTGATCATATACCCTTGCATCACCGCCAACCGCGGCCATATCAATAAACCCAGGACCATAATTTGAATAGTTAGCAAGAACATCATTCACACCTGTCGCTGAAACCGTCACAACCCCTGGAATACTCCCCGGCACTTCAAATCCAGCACCCACAAAGGATAAGCCATTACCAGCGTACTCGGCATTGAGGTATTCCATGACTTCTTTTTTGTTTGTCGCATTCAGTCCTTCGTTACCGGCAGCTACCACTACAAGCGAACCTTTATTTGTTACATAATTGACAGCTCGTTTGTAGGCTTGGAAGTCTGCAACATCATTGCCTAGATTTGTTTTTTTACCTGTTTCAGGGTCAACATAAAAAGCCTGACCAATGACATCAAAGCCGCCCAAGCTCATAGAGATGACATCTACTCCATCATTTGCTGCTGCAATCATTGCCTTTACAATCCAGGCAGTTTCAGCTGAACTAGTTCCAAATACCCGGTAAGCACGAATTCCGATATCCGGTGCTGTCCCAAGCATGGCACCATTCCCGGCAATGGAACCTGCCACATGACTTCCATGGTTATGCTTATCATCGAAAGCGGCTGGATCACCAGTTTCAGCCGGTTCTTCCCCTTGAAAGCCGCCTGCTGGAACAAAGTTTTTCGAGCCCGGCAGCAAATTTTTTACCAAATCGGGGTGGTCACGGTCGATTCCCGTATCAACAATGCCGACAACAACATGATGGGAGCCCGTTCCCAGCTTATAGCTCTCCCCATTATTTGTAATCTGCTGAATATCCCACTGAAGTCCCCATAAAGCAGCCTTGCCTGTATCAACGCTTGATGGCACTGCCGCCTTAATTTCATGAGTTTTCGGCAGCTTCCACGCAATGGATGGATTGGCTGCACTGACACCCGCTAAACCTCTCAAGTTTGAAAAAGCTTCAGAGGGGGCTTTAACCTGGACAAATCCAATTTCAGGAACCTGGTAAACAACTTCTCCCCCCAAGCTTTGCACCTGTTTTTGAAAGCCCTCAGGAATACTATTTTGTTTAAATAACACTGAATAATATCCCATTTCAGCCCCTGCTGTTCCCTTCGCTCCCGCAGCAGAAACTGCTGGAAGAAAAGAGAGTAATAGAATGATACTTACAATCACTGTAGAAAGTCTCTTCAATCCACATTCCCTCCTAAAAAAATGTAACTGATACTCCAGTATGTAAAAAACAAAAACGTGGAGAACAGTCTTTTTTATTATTAGGTAATTTGAATATTTTGTAAATTTATATTATCAGCTTCCTTTTGACAAAATCATTCCATACTTTAGGACTTTTTCTTCATTAAATAGCTATAAATCTGTCATGTATGGAAGGAAAAACACCATTTTTGCAAGATTATTTTTTTAACGTAACAGATATTAAGCAAATAGACCTAAACCCGCTCCATTTTGTCACGAAACTAGTAAACTGCTGAAATAAATCTGTAATACGAATGTGCTATCTTTATCCTATGAAAGGGGTTTTATTATGAAGAAATTCCTAGTAACACTTGGTTTAGCAGGTCTCGTATTATTCGGCAGCACAAACGGGGCATCAGCAGCATCTCATACATATACCGTTAAAAAGGGAGATTCCCTTTATAAAATCGCGAAAACCTATAAAACTTCGGTGACCAATTTAAAAAAATGGAATCACCTTCGATCAACTATTATTTATCCAAAACAAAAATTAGTAGTTTCTAGTTCAATTAAATCGAGCAATAAAAAAGCAGCACCGGTAAAAAAGGCAGCAACTGTGAAAACAAAATCAGCTGCCCCAGCAAAAACAGCAGCTAAAACTAAAGCATCGACAGTCGTGAAAACATTGACCGTTACAGCAACTGCCTACTCTGCAAGCTGCAAAAACTGTTCAGGAATTACAGCTGCAGGGTTAAATCTAAAGAAAAATCCAAACTTAAAAGTAATTTCGGTAGACCCAAGGGTGATTAAATTGGGCACGAAGGTGTATGTCGAGGGATATGGGTATGCCGTTGCCGGTGACACAGGCGGCGCCATGAGAGGAAACAAAATAGATGTGTTTATGCCTTCCAAAGCCAAAGCCATCCAATGGGGAAGAAAAAAAGTAAAAGTAAAAATCTTAAAATAATAATGAAAGGCTGCAGTTATGATCTGCAGCCTTTTTTAGTACATATATAGGAAGGGTCTTCCCTTCTCAATTCTAGTATTTTTGATTTTGGTGCCAATTCCAGGCATCCGCAATGATTTGTTCCAGGTTACGTTCTGCTTTCCAGCCGAGTTCGTTAAAGATTTTTTGAGATGAAGCAACGAGTCTAGCTGGGTCACCAGGGCGGCGGTCGGCCATTACCACATTTGCCTTAAGACCTGTCACCTTTTCACATGTCTCAATGACTTCCTTCACCGAAAACCCTAGTCCGTTTCCTAAGTTGTAAGTTTCCGCTGACTTCTCCCCATTTAGCAATGCTTTAAGCGCCAGAATATGGGCGGAAGCCAGATCTGTCACATGAATATAATCGCGGATACATGTACCGTCTTCGGTTTCATAGTCTGAACCAAACACAGAAATCTGTTCCCTAGTTCCTAGTAGATGCTGGAGAATAATCGGAATTAAATGTGTTTCCGGGTCATGGCTTTCTCCAATTGCCGCTGATTTATGAGCTCCTGCTGCATTAAAGTAGCGCAGCACGACATATTTTAATCCATAAGCTTTTGAAAAATCAGCCAAAATCTGCTCAACCATTAATTTTGAACGGCCATATGGGTTGATAGGTGCAGTTTGAGTGGTTTCATCAATAATATCTACATTTGGAATCCCGTAAGTAGCTGCTGTAGAGGAAAAAATAAAGTTTTTCACCTTAAATCTTTTCATCACTTTTAACAGCATAACAGTAGAGGCCACATTATTTTCATAATATTTTAAAGGATCGACAACTGACTCCCCGACCAAGCTGTTTGCTGCAAAATGCATTACGGCTTTTATCGGATAGCTTCTAAATACCATTAATAAGTCGTCTACATTACCGAGGTCACCTTTTACAAAAATAGCCCGGTTATCAACAGCTGCGCGATGACCGGTCGATAGGTTGTCCAACACAACAACCTCTTCTGTTTCCACTAATTCTTTTACAAGATGGCTGCCAATGTAGCCAGCTCCGCCGACAACGAGAATCATAGTACATTGCTCCTTAAATAAGATTCTTTCAATCACCTTATGTATTATAACATTTTTGTAAAAATTGCGCTTGTTATAGATTATCATTTGGAATTTATCCAGGTATTTCCTTTCTATCAATCTCTTAAAGCTTCCCTGAGACATTTACCCGGTCAAATATAGCATTTTCTTCATAAAATAAAGATATGAATAGGAGGAGATAAAATGAAACTTTATTTAGACCCAGGTCATGGCGGCAATGATCCAGGTGCCCAGGGACACGGGCTGAATGAAAAAGACATTACCTTAGATATCGCACTTAAATTACGTGCGATTCTAGAAAATGATTATAAAAATGTGTCGGTTAAAATGAGCCGGACGAGTGATACCACGAAAAGCCTAAACCAGCGGACAAGTGAAGCCAATCATTGGGGGGCTGATTATTTTTTGTCGATTCACATTAATTCTGCGGACCGTTCTGCAGAGGGATATGAAGACTATATATACAGCGGCTTATCCAGCTCCAGTACAACCGCAAAATATCAAAATATCATTCATGCAGAAGTTTTAAAAGTCAATGAGCTAAGAAATCGCGGGACAAAAAAGGCTGACTTCCATGTCCTCCGAGAATCAGCCATGCCTGCCATTTTAACGGAAAACGGTTTTATTACCAATGCACATGATGCTTCCCTCATGAAGGAAACGTCCTGGCGCCACAAGGTGGCACAAGGTCATGCCAATGGTTTGGCCAAAATATTTAACCTTAAAAGAAAGCAGAACCCGGATTCCAATCCGCCGAATCCTTCTCCAGGAACGCTTTTTAAAGTGATCGCCGCTTCATTCAAATCCAGGGAGAATGCTAATGAATTGACGACAGCATTACATGCAAAAGGCTTTGAAGCATTCGTAAATACCACTACGATTTCTGGAGAAACCTGGTACCGCGTCCAGGCTGGCGCCTTTGCAAACCGTGAGAATGCAGAGGATCGGCTGGATCAGCTCAAAAAAGCTGGATTCCAAGACGCCTTTTTGGCCGCAGAATAATCAGATTCTTCACCCTGCCCTTTTATCCCATATTTTCATATATAAATAATGGAAGGTTTAGGCTGTTTGTACTGTTTTCATCACGAATTCCAACCCCTTCCATATTCTAAATATGTAAAACCATTTTACAAGAATGGGGGATACGAAAAATGAAGCTTTATTTAGACCCAGGTCATGGCGGCAATGATTCAGGTGCCCAAGGACATGGGCTGAACGAGAAAGACGTGACACTGGATATTGCACTCAAATTGCGCGATATCCTGCTCCATGACTATGAAAATGTACAAGTAAAAATGAGCCGGACAAGTGATACGACTAAAGGCTTAAGCCAGCGGACAACGGAAGCCAATCATTGGGGGGCTGATTTCTTCCTAGCCATTCACATCAATTCGGACAACCAAACTGCTCAAGGATACGAGGACTATATTTACAGTGGTTTATCAAATTCCTCTAGTACAGCCAGATATCAAAATATTATCCATTCTGAAGTGTTAAAAATGAACCAATTAAAAGAACGCGGCACGAAAAAAGCCAATTTTCATGTACTCCGCGAATCAACAATGCCAGCCATGCTAACAGAGAACGGCTTTATTGATAACGGCCATGATGCCGCTTTAATGAAAAAATCTTCCTGGAGGCAGGATGTCGCACAGGGGCATGCCAATGGTCTTGCCAAAGCATTCGGACTGAAAAGGAAAACTAGCGCACCACCGAAGCCAGCCGCACCAAAAACGCCTGCCAGTCCAAGCAAACCGGCAGAAACGGTGACCGGAACGGTTTATGAAGTAATGGTTGGATCCTTTACCTCAAAAGCAAATGCCGAGGATAGGGTTAAGGAGCTTGGGAAAATCGGGGTAAAATCGTCGATTGTAACGGCTCAAATTTCAGGAAAGACTTGGTACCGTGTCCGGGTTGGGACTTTCTCCAGCCGTCATCCTGCAGAATTACTTCTTAACGAGATGGAAAAGGCAGGATATAATGATTCGTTTATCGTCATTGAAAAAGGAAAGGCTGCTGACAATCCAAGCCAATCTGGAACGAGTTTTGAGGTCATGGTTGGATCTTTCACCTCAAAAGCAAATGCCGAGGATAGAGCAGCTGAACTTAAGAAGATGGGGATGAAACCAGAGATTGTAACGGCTCAAATCTCAGGAAAAACCTGGTACCGTGTCCGGGTTGAGGCTTTCTCCAGCCGCCCGCCTGCAGATACACTTCTAAATAAGATGGAAAAAGCCGGGTATGATGATGCGTTCATTGTCATTGAAAATGGCAAAGCTGCTGACAATCAAGGCCAATCTGGAACGAGTTTTGAGGTCATGGTTGGATCTTTCACCTCAAAAGCAAATGCCGAGGATAGGGCAGCTGAGCTTAAGAAGATGGGGATGAAACCAGAGATTGTAACGGCCCAAATCTCAGGAAAAACCTGGTACCGTGTCCGGGTTGGGGCTTTTTCCAGCCGCCCGCCTGCAGATACACTTCTAAACAAGATGGAAAAAGCCGGGTATGATGATGCGTTCATTGTCATCGATTCAGGCAGTTCGGTTACTCAAAAAAGCAGCCAGAGCGGAAAAACAGCTGGGGCTGGAAGCAGTACTCCAGGCAGCGGAAATGCAAGCGGGAATGCCAACAAAAGCACAGGGACTGGAAGCAGCAGCCAACCGAGCAGTGACGGAAGCGAATCCAGCAGAGATACAGGCAGTGATTCCTCCAATAACAATCCTGTCATTGACCCGGTTAACGGAAATCCATCTGGATTTACCATTTTAGGACCAACTTTTCTTTCTCCAGAGCATATGAACCGGTTTGTGAAGACGATTAATCCGAAAGCGCCTGATTTAGGAAGTTACTATCTCATCTTTGGAGATTACTATGGAATTAGAGGAGACGTTGCCTTTGCACAAGCCATACTGGAAACAGATTATTTTCGGTTTACCGGTGATGTGAAACCTGACCAAAATAACTTCGCAGGTTTAGGGGCAACAGGATCCAAGGTCCGGGGAGCAAGTTTCGTAACTCAAGAAGAAGGTGTACTTGCACAACTGCAGCATTTATTTGCCTATGCCACGACAAACAAATTACCAAGCCAATACCCGCTGGTCGACCCCCGCTTTGACTTAGTGGACAGAGGCTCTGCTCCGACATGGTACGCCTTAAACGGAAAATGGGCTGTTCCTGGCCGAGATTACGGGCAAAATATTATAGATATATATGAAAGAATGATTCACACAACCATTCAGCACCTGGAAACCACCCGGCAAAATCTTAATTCTTAAATCGTTTTTCAAAAAAGACCTGGGATACAGGTCTTTTTTGGTGCTGTCCATACCGTGAACCCCATTTCCAGCTCTAGGATAAATCACAATTTATTTGGGAAAAATAAAATTCTCTATTGAAATCCTGATATAAAACGAATATTATATTTATTGCTGTTAAAATTGTTCGTGTTTACGGAGGACGCTATGTTTAAATTGAAAGAAAATAATACAAATACCAAAACAGAGTTGATTGCAGGGATCACAACTTTTTTTACCATGGTGTATATTGTTGTGGTAAATCCATTCATACTTTCTGATGCCGGAGTTCCATTTGATCAGGTTTTTACTGCCACCATCATTGCCGCTGTTGTCGGTACACTCTGGATGGCGTTTTTTGCAAACTATCCGATTGCTATTGCACCGGGTATGGGTCTCAACGCTTACTTTGCTTATTCAGTTGTCGGCGGTCCGCAGCATATACCTTATGAAACAGCCTTTGCTGCTGTGTTTGTTGCCGGAATCATTTTTGTCATCTTATCCTTGACACCCCTGAGGGAAAAATTAATCGAGGCTATCCCGGAGAACTTAAAATATGGAATAACTGCGGGTATTGGTCTGTTTATTGCCTTTATCAGTCTGCGGTTGACCAAAATCATTACGGCAGACCCTGAAAATTTGGTACGGCTGGGTAATCTGCATACATCATCAGCAGTTTTAACCATTATCGGTCTTGCCGTCACCCTTATATTGATGCTATTTCGACTGAATGGAGCCTTATTTATTGGAATGATTGTTACCGGTTTGATTGCCTTCTTCACAGGCCAGCTTTCATTTGAAAAAGGGTTTATCGGCTTTCCGTCTTTGCCGGAAGGATTAATGATTGAAAGTCCAGTTACCGCCTTTGGCGATGTGATTCAGCACAGCCTTTATGCTGTGGTATTTTCCTTTATTTTAGTTACAATTTTCGATACCACTGGAACCATGATTGGGGTTGCCAATCAAGCGGGATTAATGAAAGGCGACAAACTGCCGCGTGCCCGTCATGCCCTGCTTTCCGACTCTTTGGGAACAGCTGTCGGGGCCATATTTGGGACAAGCCCGACGACTGCCTTTATTGAATCAACATCAGGAGTTGCTGCCGGCGGCCGGACCGGGCTGACATCGCTGACCGTTGCGGTTTTATTTATCATATCTGCTTTCTTTGGTCCGCTCGTCAGTGCTGTTTCCGGTCTATCAGCGATTACCGCGCCTGCTTTAATTATCGTGGGCAGTCTGATGATGGGGAGCATCGCTAAAATCCGCTGGAATGAATTAGATGAAGCCTTCCCGGCATTTTTGACCATCTTGAGCATGCCGTTAACGTCAAGTATTTCAACTGGTATTGCTCTTGGATTTATCAGCTACCCGGTGTTAAAATTGGCCAAAGGAAAATGGCGTGAGATTCACCCGCTGCTTTATGTATTTGCGGTACTATTTTTTATACAGCTGGCATTTTTGCAGTAATATTATGATAAGGAAAATCGGCGGGGTGTCTTCCCGCCGATTTTTTTAGCACTTTGGTATTAAATTCTTTATTAATCCTTCCCAATTTGGCAATGCTAAATTTTGGAGGTGATGGTATTGTCTTTAAATCCAAATTACCGCAGAAATTCATGGGATGAGGAATGGAACAGCGCCGAGGTTCAAAACGAAATTCTGTCATCCGGTATCACTCGTGAGGAATGGGAACAAACCAGAATCATGGACAATTTAGATGCAGAATATGATGATGATTGGTGAAGAACAAAAAGCACAAGCACCTGCGAAGGGGGACAGCTTATGAACTCGAGGGGCTGGACGCTGCAGTGGATTCAAGTAACTAGTTCGAAGTTATCCACATAAAACATTTTTTATATTTTCCTATAAGAGGCTAGCGCCAACGAGAAAATTTAAAGACTGGTTCCTGGGGTTTACCATGGGTTTGTCTTCAAGAGGCTTTTTTTAAAGACTGGTTCCTTGGTTTTACCACCGGTTTTATCTTCAAGAGGGGGGATTAAAGACTGGTTCCTGGGATTCACCACCGGTTTTGTCCTCAAGAGCCGGGATTAAAGACCGGTTCTTTGGTTTCACCACCGGTTTTGTCTTCAAAAGGCGGGATTAAAGACTGGTTCTTGATTTCACGACCGGTCTGATCCTGAAGAAGATTTCTTATTCTGCGAACCATAAACGCTCTTTTGACTTTACGGGGACGCAGGTTATTTAACCTTAACCTCGAGCTGCTAAAAGCAAAATCTTTGTGCTGGATAATCGAAGAGCTTCATCATCGATGAAAATGGATAGGCGCTGCAGCTGACATTTTCCAAAGTTTTAAATTTTGTTTACCTTTTACATAAGACCAAAGCCATCCACCCGCACAAGTTGCACCAAATGGCTTTGGTTCTTTCATCCTCTAAAAATGATCACTAAATAAATCTCATTTAGAATACATAATGGACACTTGGAAACTATACGGCCGTCCCCCCACGTTCTGTACCCTTACATTAAATGCAGACAAAAATCCAAATCGGCCTGCAGATGGTTTTTCATCAGTATTTCAGCCTTCTCTCCATCTCCCGCTTTTATAGCTTGATAAATTTGCTCATGTTCATCAATTAAATGAGGGCGGTTGGAAAAGACTGCCGTTTTTCGAAAAAGATAAATAATCGATTGCATCCTGTCGATAATATCAATCATAACAGGGTTATTGCTGGCAGTGACAATGATTTCATGAAACCGTTCATTTACGTTCATGATTTCATCCCTCGTCCCTTTTCTTGCAATTTCTACACATTCGTACAAAGAATGGAGCTCATCTTCTCCCAAAAAAGAGGCCGCACATCTGGCAGAATACCCCTCCAAAAGAATCCGCACTTGAAACAGATTTCGAAGGTCTTTCTCAGATGGTTTAACCACCCTTTTGTTGACAATCAACCCCTCGTTTTCCAATTTACGAATAGATTCTCTTACGGGTGTTCTGCTGACTCCCAATTCTGCTGCGATTTTTTCTTCAACTATCTTAGTACCGGCCGAAAGCACCCCATTTAAAATCCAATCCCTAATCACTTCATAGGATTGATGATAGGCAGGACGAGAACGTTTCTTTTCTGTCATTCGCTCACCTCAAAACTCTCTTTTTAAATTATTGTATACAAAATTAACAAAAATGTATACAAAACTAATAAAAACGCTTACAATACAGATATAACAAAATAGTAAAAAAACTGCGGAATACAGCAGCTAAAAAGAGGAGGCTTCATCATGAAACGTACTATTGGTTTTATTGGATTAGGCATTATGGGGAAACCGATGGCATTAAATCTGTTAAAAGCTGGACATTCTTTAATTGTAAACGATCTTGTTCCAGAAGCAGTCAACCAGCTGACAGCTGCCGGTGCAACAGCGGCACAATCAGCAAAGGAAGCTGCCGAAAAAAGTGACATTATCATTACTATGCTTCCTGCGGGCCAGCATGTAAAGGCAGTTGTCCTAGGTGAAAACGGGGTTTTAGAAGGCGCAAAGGAAGGTTCCATCCTTATAGATATGAGTTCAATTACCCCTGATGTTTCCAAAGAGCTTGCCAAAAAAGCGGAGGAAAAAGGTGTTTATATGCTTGATGCCCCAGTATCAGGCGGCGAAATCGGCGCCATTAATGGTACACTTGCCATTATGGCCGGCGGTAAAGAAGAAATCTTTGAAAGTGTTGCCCCTGTTCTTTACGATATGGGAGAAACGGTCGTATTGGTAGGCGATAATGGTTGCGGTGTAACAGCCAAACTAGCCAATCAAATTATTGTAAACCTTAATATTGCAGCCATGTCTGAAGCCTTGGTGTTAGCAGCGAAGGCAGGAATTGATATTGAAAAAATGTTCCAGGCCATCCGCGGCGGTTTTGCTGGAAGTGCAGTGCTTGAAGAAAAAGTACCAAAGATTCTTGAACGGAATTTCGTTCCAGGCGGCCCTATCTCTATCAATCTGAAAGATATGAATAACGTCATGACTACCGCTCATGAAATTGGTGTTCCGCTTCCATTATCAAGCCAATTATTAGAAATTTTCCATGCATTAAAGGCAGATGGACTGGAAAAAGAAGACCATTGCGGTGTGGTTAAATACTATGAAAAACTAGCAAATGTTGAAGTGAAATAGGTGAATGGGATGTTGAAGAATCATTTAACGACTGACAATCTGCTTACCCTTCCAAAGGTTGACGCAAACAGTGTAGATGATAAACTTTCAGAAGCACTTGCCTCCTTAAACAAAAAAATAATCGTTTTAGATGATGATCCAACCGGGGTTCAAACAGTCAATAATATTTCTGTTTATACTGACAGCTCTGTTGAAAGCATCGAACAGGGATTGAAAGAAGACAACTTGATGTTCTTTATCCTGACTAACTCACGTGGGTTAACAGCAGAAGAAACGACAAAATATCATCGTGAGGCTGCAGCCAATATTGTACAAGCAGCCAATAAGCTTAACCAGGAGTTTATGATTATCAGCCGCAGTGACTCTACATTAAGAGGACATTACCCGCTTGAAACAATGGTTGTTAAGGATACCATTGAATCCTTGGACTCGGACCTGAAAATAGATGGAGAAGTAATTCTGCCGTTTTTTAAAGAAGGCGGACGTTTAACGATAAACAATATTCATTATGTGCAATACGGCGGGGAACTCGTGCCTGCCGGCGAAACTGAATTCGCCAAAGACAGGACATTTGGATACACGAAATCCCATTTAGGTGAATGGATTGAGGAAAAATCGAATGGAAAATACACAGCGGAAGATACTTTGTATATATCCCTTGAACAACTGCGTGGATTAGAATATGAAAACATCACGAAACAGCTTCTTGGAGTCCATGATTTTAACAAAGTGGTTGTGAATGCCGTAGATGAAATCGATGTTAAAATTTTTACGACTTGCTTAGTACAAGCCATCAATGCAGGCAAGAACTTCCTGTTTAGAACTGCGGCTGCTTTTCCAAAAGTAATTGGCGGAGTACGTAATAAAGCACTTCTCACCAGGGAAGAGCTGATTACTGAAGAAACAGGGAATGGCGGACTCGTGATGATTGGTTCCCATGTCAAAAAAACCACCGAACAGCTTGAGGAATTAAAGACTTTAGAAACAATCGAATTTATCGAATTGGACAGTCATCTGGTTTTACACCCTGCATTATTCAGTAAAGAATGCCGCCGTGTCCAGGACTTAACAGAATCGCTTCTCCAGTCAGGGAAAAATGTCGCAGTTTATACTCAAAGAGAGAGACTTGACCTTGGACCTGACAAAAAAGAAGAAGAATTAAAGCTTTCCATAGCCATTTCTGATGCGGTGACAGGAATTGTGGATAAATTACAGGTCAGACCTAATTTCTTGATTGCCAAAGGCGGCATTACTTCAAGTGATATAGGAACCAAAGGGCTGAAGGTAAAAAGAGCAACCGTTGCCGGACAAATCAGGCCGGGAATCCCTGTCTGGAAAACTGGTGATGAAGCCAAATATCCTGGCATGGCCTATGTCATTTTTCCCGGAAACGTGGGAACAAAAACCGATTTAAAAGAAATCGTTCAGCTACTAAGCCAAAAAGGCGAATAAGTTCAAAAAGACTGACCCAGGATTTAGTCCCAGGTCAGTCTTTTCCTTGGTTACGCTTTCAATTACTTTTTCCCGTGATTAGTTGAAACGGAATTTAAACAATTCAAGATTATTCTGCAATTTCTAATTGAATTGAATTTTTCCTGAAATAATCACTTACTTCATCCGATACAGGCTGGTCTGTGATGAAAAGGTCGATCTCACTTGGACGGGCAAATGTGGCAATCGAGCTTTTATTGATTTTACTGTGGTCAAGCAGGGCAATAACCTTATCGGAAACGGAAACCATGACCTTTTTTAATTCTACTTCATATAAGCTGAAATCAGATAACCCGTCTCTTGTGTTAAAAGCATGTGCCGAGGTAAACAGCAGGTCAATATTGATTTTTTTCAAAAGCTCTTCTCCAAGAAGCCCTTCAACCGAATTAGATGAATTGCGGACAATCCCCCCGATAATAATGACCGTCAAATAAGGGTTTTCCTTGAGCATCGCTGCAGTAGCAATCCCGCTTGTGACAACCGTCAGTCTCATTTTGCTGTCTCTTACATATTTTGCGAGTTCAAAGCAAGTAGTACTGGCATCCAAAACAATACATTGGCCCTCCTGAATAAATTGAAAGGCTTTATAGCCAATTCGCTGTTTTTCAGCTCGGAACTTCTTTTCACGGATTTCATACTTTTTATCTACTGTATCAGAATCTTCATCCTTCACCATGGCTCCTCCATGAGTTCGGATCAAAAGCCCATTTTTCTCCATCTGATTTAAATCAGAGCGAATAGTGGCAGCAGAAATATTCAATAAATCGGTCAATTCATTTACCGTCACAGTTCCCTTTTCCGTAAGCATTTCAAGAATCATATTTCTGCGTTGGTCAGCGAACATAATCTCACCCTTTCATCTTCTTTCATATTTATGAATTATTCTTTTTTTTATATAAAGTATAAGTCCAATCATATTATATAAGAAAAGAGTTAAAAAGTCCTTTTTTTCATAAAATTCATCTTTACCTTTTAAATTGGTTGGGTTCTTTTCTTTCATTTATTTTCCCTTTTCTTTAATTATATTAATATTTGACAGATATCAATAGCAAAAGATAGAATTATAATAATATACAATAGTTTTAAAAAATAGCATAAAAGTTGGTGGCAAAATGGATAAAGTTTTTATCGGAACAAACTGGAAAATGTATAAAACCATTGAACAAGGTAAAGCATATTGTCAGACATTAAACGATATAGCTCATAACCTTGACAAAAGGATTCAGCTTTTTATTATTCCTTCCTATACTTCCCTCATTCCCTTAAGGCAAGAAGTAGATTCCTCCCGTATTCTATTAGGTGCCCAAAATATGCACTGGGATGACGAGGGGCCGTATACTGGTGAAATCTCTCCTTCTATGCTAAAGGAAATCGGCATTGATATAATTGAATTGGGCCATTCCGAAAGACGGCAATACTATAATGAAAATGATCAAGACCTCAATAAGAAAGTTCTTGCTGCCTTGAATAAAGAGTTTATCCCGCTTCTCTGTATCGGAGAAAAGCTGGAAGATAAAGAAATGGGCATCAGCAAAGAATCCCTTTCCATTCAGTTAAAAATTGGCTTAAAAAATGTCACCAAAGAACAGGTTAACAAGGTGCTGATTGCTTATGAACCAGTCTGGGCCATTGGAGCCGGCGGTACGGAAGCTCCTTCGGATTATGTACATGTGATGCATAACCATATTCGGAATGTATTAATCGAACTTTTTGAAGAGGAAGGAAAAGACATCCCCATCCTCTTTGGCGGCAGTGTCAATCGCGGCAATGCCATTGGTTACTTAGAAGGCAAGAATGTAAACGGATTGTTCATCGGCCGTTCCGCATGGGATTTGCAAAAATTCGAACCTATTCTGCATGACATTGAACAATTGCTTAAACGTTAGATATACAAAAAAGCTGCTGTTTGAAATCAAGAAACAGCAGCTTTTTATAAATGCCTTTAAACGGTTATGGCTCCCGGACAAGGGCTGGCAGATTCCTCAAAGATTCTTTTCACAATTGAAACAGCTGTATCATTTGAACCTGTTAACCCGCCCTTTCCAACAACAACAAGTCCATCAAACTTACCGCCGATAATCCGGCCAAGATCTGCCTGTGGAATGACATAGTCAACCAGTTCGATCCCTTTTGCCCCTAGCACTTGAAGGACATTTACCATCGTATCGCCGCCTGTCATATAGATTCCCTTTATATAGTCCAGTTCTTCACTCAATACCTGTGCGACAATTCCGCCTAAACCTTTATTGATATTTCCAGCTGCTTCTCCAGGAGCCAATCCTAATTCCTTCTCTTTTTCTGCTAAATTGAGGACATCTCCTGTCAGAGAGGTTTCCAATAATACAACATTGTGTTTCCGACTCTGTATCATTTTTAATGTTGCTGCTGCTGCCCGTCCAATTTCAGATGGTGCCGTCTTGGTTACATCTATCAAATCTTTTGCAGAAACCGGTACTTTACTTGCCCAGTTTTTTTCAGACAACGTTTTCATTTGTACTTTCGTCACTGGAGTTGCGCTTCCCGCTACAACTAAAACCATACCATTCATTTCAGATTCGGAAATTCCCCCGCTGCTTAACTCATGGCTTTCAGCTTTAAATCCCTTGGCAATGGCAAGTTTTTCTGTAAATGGCCCCGGATCAACAGCTAACACATTCCACTCAAGCTTTGTCACAGCCTCTGCAATCATTTCTACATCTTCAGTTGTAATGGCATCGGCAATAATGTATTTAGCCCCTTTTTCTCTTTCCTGCTGCAAGCACTGTTTTACTGACTCTTTTCCAGCAAGCAATGCGGAAAGCGGGACAAAACCGATTGGATGCTCTGTCTGCTGTGCCATTAAAGCAGGGACATATGATTCAGTAACAGGTGTTCTCACATCTTGTGCAACAGGTGTTTTTGACAGGGCTGTTCCATCAATAATGGAATATCCCCCAACAACTATTCGTTTTGACTGCGGCATGGATGGGACTACGACTGCCATCGTATCCGGTGCTAATTCTTCAAGCATGGCATCCACTTCATAGCCAATTCCGCCCCTTAAGGTTGTATCCACTCTTTTTGAAAAATAGACAGCCCCTTTTTCTTTTAAGGCCCTTACTGCCGATTTCACCTTCGGCTGTGCTTCCTCTTTCTTTAATGCCCTGCTGTCAGTGCTGATGACTAAAGCCTTATGCTCTGCATCGCTATCCAATGATTTTTCGTCAAAAAAGGCAGCTGCAGAAATTCCGGCCCTCGCTAATAAAACACCGACAGTCGTAGCTCCGGTCAAATCATCTGCCACAATACCGAGCTTACACATTTCTTTCCCTCGTTTCTAAGCAATTTCTATTAGAAAAGCGTAAGCGCCTTGGTCAGCCTCAGGCATAGCATAAGACGCTCCTGAATAGAATAGACGTTCTTTGCCTTCAATTCAGGAGTAGCTGTAGACCATCGAGGGGCTGGGCTGCTTGCGCTGGATAATTCTCGAAGTCAAAACTTATACATTCATATCGTATAGAGAAAGGAGCAGAAAGAACGTTTGTTTTCTGCTCCGGTTTTTCTAATTTAATCAGAATTATATCTTGCACTTTCGAAATATCTCAAAGCACTTCCGCTTGTTAAGCTTGTTCTACTAATGCTTTTTGTTTCATCTTCCAATAATCAATGGCTACCAGTGTAGCTTCAAGCATACTGACAGAACCTGCGATTCCTTTTCCAGCAATGTCAAAGGCAGTTCCATGATCGACTGAGCTTCTCATGAATGGAAGTCCCCATGTAATGGTAATGGATTTTTCAAAATCATACGTCTTACATGCAATATGTCCTTGGTCATGGTATAGAGATAAAATGGCGTCATAATTACCTTTTAAGCCTAAGAAGAAGACGGAATCTGCCGGAACCGGCCCAACGGCATTCATGCCTTGTTCTTGAGCCGCTTTAACTGCTGGAATAAGTTCATCGGCTTCCTCTGTACCAAAAAGACCATTATCAGAAGCATGCGGGTTTAATGCAGCCACGGCAATTTTTGGATTCTTTAATCCAATACCCGTCATTTCATTATGAATCTGCTTCACACAATCCAATACTCTTTCCTTATCGGCATAGTCAATCGCATCTTTTAGAGATTTATGACGGCTGACAAAGAATACTTTTAAATTATGGCAGTTAAACATGGTAAGAGCATAATCTGAATGAGTTAATTCCCCATAAATTTCAGTGTGGCCTGGCTGCGGGCAGCCTGCAAGCTTAATGGCCTCTTTATGAATTGGCGCAGTGGCAACTACATCAATTTCCTTATTTAATCCAAGCTCGATTGATTTTTTGACATAATCATAGGCCATTTCACCGGCTAATTTCTGCACCTTGCCATATTCGATGCTGCCACAGTCATAATCGCCTGTTTCCAACACATCGATTGTTCCATATTGGTACTTGCCTTCTGACGGCTTGTTGATTTTATTTACTGCAAAATCGCAATTTCTAACTTTCATTGCACGTTTCACTATATCTACTGATCCAATAAGAAAAGGATTGCTTTCTTCATATACTTTTTCGTTCATCATTGTTTCAACGGTGATTTCAGGACCAATCCCTGCAGGATCACCAATTGTAATCGCAACAATCGGTTTTTTAATAGTTGTCATGCTTTCCGCTCCTTTTATCATTAAGTATCTCTAAGAAAATGCCTATTCATGCGTTATCGAAAGAAAGCACACGATATTCGCTTTCTTTATAACATTTCAATGAATTTTATAGTTTAATAGTATGTTTTTTTTCGAATTTTGTCAATTAGTATCCTCTGTTTTATTTCAATTGCTTTCAAATAACAAAATAAACACGAAAGTAATTGACAAAAACGAAAATAAATGAAAAAATGGAAATAAATCAAATAGAGGAAGTGATCTTCATGAAAATTGGTGTTGGTTGTGACCATAATGCATTTAAATTGAAGGAAGAAGTTAAGGCGTTTATTGAAGAACTAGGTCATGAGGTTGTGGATTACGGCTGTTATTCAGAAGAGGCTGTGGATTATCCAGGTGTTGCTTTCAAAGTCGCGACCGATATTAATGAAGGAAATGTAGAAAGAGGAATTCTTTTCTGCGGTACAGGTATTGGAATGTCTATTGCTGCAAACAAAATTCCAAATATTCGTTCTGCTCAATGCCATGATGAATATTCTGCAGAGCGTGCACAGTTGAGTAACAATGCACAAATTATTACGATGGGATCAAAAGTTATTGGACCAGAGGTAGCAAAAAAGATTGCGAAAACTTATCTTAGTGTATCTTTCCAAGGCGGAAATTCTGCTAGAAAGATTCAACAAATTATGGATAAAGAAAAAGAATACCTGCAAGGTTCTTGCTGCTAATCCCGCAGCACAATAGCACTCTTACAATGGTAAAAAGACTAGTTAAACAGTTTTCAAGTTTAACAGCCTTTTTACCATATTTTTTAACTATGTACTTCCTTTTTTAAGAAAAATTTCTAATTGGAGGAACTTTGATATGCAGCTGATTAATAAAGAAGAAAGCTATATATGTAATCACAATTTGATAATGGACTTTTTGCAGGCATCTCAACTGGCTGCTGCTGCATCTTTTCCATGGATTGGCCGGATTAATAAAAATGAAGCAGACGGTGCTGGAACGGAAGCCATGAGAAAGCGCATGAATCAAATTGATATGACAGGTGTTGTCGTGATTGGTGAGGGTGAAATGGATGAAGCCCCCATGCTTTATATCAATGAACGGCTCGGAACAGGTCATGGCCCCGAAGTAGATATTGCGGTAGACCCTGTAGAAGGCACAACACTGATGTCCAAGGGGCAGGAAAATTCACTTGCCGTCATTGCAGTTGCGAAAAGAGGCAGCCTATTACATGCCCCTGATATGTATATGCAAAAAATTGCAGCCGGTCCGAAAGCAAAAGGATGTATTGATATCAATGCTTCCTTGACAGAAAACATTCACTCCGTTGCGAAAGCATTAGAAAAAGATTGTAAAGATTTAACCGTCATGATACAGGACCGTCCCCGCCACGAAGGGTTAATCCAGGAAGTCATTCAGACAGGAGCACGGGTGAGACTATTCTCGGATGTCGATATTACCGGTGCGATTGCAACAGGCCTTGATGAGATTGATGTTGATCTATTAGTCGGAACAGGCGGCGCCCCTGAAGGTGTAATCGCTGCTGCTGCCTTAAAATGTTTAGGCGGAGATTTCCAAGGAAAACTAATTCCTGAAAATGAGGCAGAATATAACCGCTGTATAGAAATGGGAATCCCGCATCCCGACAAATCATTCACCATAGATGAGATTGTGAAATCCGATGACTGTTTCTTTGTCGCAACAGGCATCACAGATGGTCTGCTGTTAAAAGGAGTGATTGAACTGGAAAATAGCAAAATGCAGACCCATTCTCTTGTGATTGCTGGCGGAACTATTAAAAGCTCCCAATTTGTATCTTCAAAGTTCTAGCAAAACCATTTAAATAAGAACGTGTATCTGTCAGCCTAACGGGTTTACTATGTGGGGGAAACCAGTAATTAACCGTTAAAATCAATGGTCAAATTCGCAGGTTTTTTACTAGAAACTTCTAATGATAAATCACATTTTGTATTGACTGCTGAAATTGGGTGAATCTTGTACCTCGGGGATAATCAAGGCGATTGGCTACTGTAACTGGTTCATTCGAACTCTTCCGGGAACCAATCTAGGCGATTGGCTACTGTAACTGGTTGATTCGTGCACCTCGGGTAGCCAATCAAGGCGATTGGCTACTGTAACTGGCTGTTTCGAACTCTTCCGGGAGCTAATCAAGGCGATTGGCTACTGTAACTGGTTGTTTCGAACTCTTCCGGGAGCTAATCAAGGCGATTGGCTACTGTAACCGGTTGATTCGTGCACCTCGGGGAGCCAATCAAGGCGATTGGCGACTATAACTGGTTGTTTCGAACTCTTCCGGGAGCTAATCTAGGCGATTGGCTACTGTAACTGGTTGTTTCGAACTCTTCCGGGAGCTAATCAAGACGATTGGCTACTGTAACTGGTTAAATCGAACTCTTCCGGGAGACAATCAAAGCGATTGGCTACTGTAACTGGTTATATCGAACTCCTCCGGGAGACAATCAAAGCGATTGGCGACTGTAACTGGCTGTTTCGAACTCTTCCGGGAGCTAATCAAGGCGATTGGCTACTGTAACTGGTTGTTTCGAACTCTTCCGGGAGCTAATCAAGGCGATTGGCTACTGTAACCGGTTGATTCGTGCA
>NZ_JAMBNQ010000039.1 GCF_023715155.1 Neobacillus mesonae | reverse complement strand
TCTTTTAGACATTTACAATGAGCTACATCCCCAGCGGGGATAAGCATGGAGGAGCCGTATGCGATGACCCGCACGTACGGATCTGTGAGAGGCGCATGAAATTTTTTCATGCGCCTACTCTATTTTTATGACCGTAAAAATGAAAGAGCTTACGATTTTTAGTTGTAAAGAATTTCGCATTTCAAGTATAATAATCATAACTGATTTCGATCGGACCAATTAGAAATGTGCTAGCACTCTAGTTAGTAAGGAAACGGAGCCAGACAAATTAAAAAAGTGTTTTTAGAAAAATATTTCGAAAACAGCATAGGAGGAGTTCAGGCAGTGGTAATAAAAAAAAATAACTCCATTAAGTTTATTGGACTTGGTGGCATAGGAGAAATTGGTAAGAATATGTATCTTGTTGAAGTGGACAAGGACATATTTGTGATTGATGCTGGTCTAATGTTCCCCGAGGAAGAAATGCTTGGCATCGATATGGTTATTCCTGATATTACTTATTTGAAGGAAAATAGGGACAGAGTAAAGGCCATTTTTTTAACCCATGGCCATGAGGATCATATTGGTGCTTTACCATATGTTCTTGAAAATATAAATGTGCCCGTTTATGGTACAAAGTTAACATTGGCGCTTTCTGCTGCAAAACTGAAAGAGCGGGAATATAAAGGGAAAAAGAATTTTATTGAAATTGATTCAAATATTGTTATTAAGTTTGATACCGCGGACGTAAGTTTCTTTAGAACAAATCATAGTATTCCTGATTCAGTTGGTATTTGTATTCATACATCGAAAGGAAATATTGTTTATACTGGTGACTTTAAGTTTGATCAGGCCGCATCAAAACTTTATAAACCCGAAATTGGAAAGATGGCTTCAATTGGGGAACAAGGTGTTTTATGTTTACTGTCAGATAGCACAGGAGCTGAAAAACCGGGTTATACCACCTCTGAGGCTATCGTCGCAAGGGAAATGTCAAACGCCTTTTATAATGCCCCAGGAAGAATTATCGCAGCTTGTTTCGCGTCAGATATCAGCAGGATTCAGCATATTTTTGATTCAGCCAAAGAAAATAAACGCAAAGTGGCTGTAGTAGGGAAAAGTCTTGAACGGATTTATCATATCGCCCTTGATTTAGGGTATTTGGAAGTGGATGATGAATTAATTATTCCAGTGAGTGATATAAAGGAATACGAAGATAAAGATTTAGTAATCCTTATGACAGGCAGTCAGGGCGAACCATTTGAAGGCCTGCAGAAAATGGCCAAGCAAACCCATAAACTTTTGAACATCCAAGAAGGGGACACCGTTCTTATTGCCGCATCACCACTAATGGGAAATGAGATATTTTTGGCTAAAACAATCGATATGCTTTTTAAGGCAGGCGCTGATGTGATAGCCGGAAAGCGGACAGTGCATGTATCAAGCCATGGGAGTCAGGAAGAATTAAAATTTATGATGAACTTAATGCAGCCTGAATTTTTTATACCTGTTCACGGAGAATACCGAATGCTGATGGCCCATCGAAAGCTGGCGTTAGATTGTGGCCTGGATGATGAACATATCTGTATTCCAGACCGAGGAGATATTGTTGAATGGAAGGATGAAACAGCAGCTATTACAGGAAAAGTCCCTTCTGGTAATGTGCTGATAGATGGTATAGGTGTCGGCGATGTTGGAAATATAGTTTTACGCGATCGAAAATTATTATCACAAGATGGAATTTTAATTGTCGTTGTAACATTGACAAAACATGAAAAGAAAATTGCCTCTGGTCCGGAAATCATTTCAAGAGGTTTTGTCTATGTTCGGGAATCAGAAAAATTAATGGATGAATCTACAAAATTAGTGAAAGAAATAGTGGAACGAAATATTATAAAAGAAACATTTGAATGGGCAAGTTTAAAACAGGAAATCAGGGATGGTTTAAATCGTTATTTATATGATCAAACCAAAAGAAGACCCATGATTCTGCCAATTATTATGGAAATTTAACACAGATATAGGCACTTAGAAACTATAGGATAAAATCCAAATAGATTCTAAGTGCCTTTTTATGATGAAAAAATTTCGAGCATGATTTTGGTGCAGGCGTAAATACTAAACTATATCATGCTTTGAAAGGGAGTAATCGAATGGATCAGGACTTACAAAAAACTTCGGCCAATCAGCCAGAGGGAGAAGAGCCCCAAAAACAGGAAAATCCTTCTTCGCCCATTATAGAGAAAATCCAGCAGCTTGGTCAGACGAATGTACCTCAGCTGTCTTCTGATTCAAAAATACATTGCCTGACAATTATCGGACAAATAGAAGGCCATATGGCACTTCCACCGCAAAATAAAACAACCAAATATGAACATCTTATACCACAGCTTGTAGCCATCGAACAAAATCCCAAAATTGAAGGGGTTCTAATTATCCTAAATACTGTCGGCGGAGATGTGGAGGCGGGTTTGGCTATTTCAGAAATATTGTCAACTCTATCAAAGCCAACCGTTTCAGTGGTTTTGGGGGGCGGTCATTCAATTGGCGTTCCAATTGCGGTTTCATGCGACTATTCTTTTATTGTGGAAACAGCAACCATGACGATACACCCGGTCCGGCTGACAGGTCTTGTCATCGGAGTGCCGCAGACCTTTGAATATTTAGATAAAATGCAGGACAGGGTAGTCAATTTTGTTACGAAACATTCACATGTCTCTGAAGAAGTTTTTAAAGATTTGATGTTTGCAAAAGGCAATTTAACGAGAGATATCGGGACAAATGTTATTGGCGCAGAAGCGGTTAAATATGGTTTGATTAATGAAGTCGGAGGACTTGGTAAGGCAATGAAGAAGTTGAATGAATTAATTGATTTAAGAAAGGACAATAAAGAAGGATTGATACAATGATTTTATATACAATGATGCCTCATGAGCTTGTGTTTCCCCCAGACGCAGATGCATTTGGAAAACAACAAATGGTGAAATACCAAGGAATCCCATTATTAGTCGAGCAATCAGATCAGCAAAATGTTCAAGTGGTTCGTATTTTAAGCAGTGACCCGCAGCATTTTTTGGATGCCAGAGTTTGTCCAGGGGAGAAAATTTCCTTTTCAAGCCTTGAAGGAGAAGTCACCTTCTAGTAAAAAATTATGGTATAATCAGGTTAGATTAACAAGAAGCAGCCAAACAGGCTGCTTTCTTCCTTTACATAAAGTGAAATTTTAATCAGCGGTTTTCTTTCACCACGCTGATTGTTAGTCCCGTGTTGGCTCAGGCACACCTCTGCTTATGCATCGGTAAGTTTCGCTGTATCTCACCAATCGGGTGCATGCGCAAGCTTCCTCCACTTATACTTCCTGCTTTAAGCTAAGCCTTAAAGCGGGGATTTTACTGCCCGTTAATGCGGGATAAAAGAATCGGAATTATGGACAAGCCATAAGGGGATGAATCCCAGATATTATATTTCAAGGTGATTAAATGGCCAAAAAGAAAAGACGACAACCTAAAAGACGAGAAAATAAAATGAAGCAGACACTTCAATATGAATTATCAGCAATAGCCATTCTGGCTTTAGCCATCATTTCCATTGCCAAACTAGGAGCTGTTGGAAGAGCAACCGTTCTATTTTTCCGGTTTTGGATGGGAGAATGGTATATGCTCTCATTAATTGGTTTAGTATTGTTAAGTGTTTATTTAATGTGGAAACGTGCTATTCCCTTTATCTTTCACCTCAAATTAATAGGAAGCTATTTTATCATTTCAGCCATCCTCTTATTGAGTCATGTAACCTTGTTTCGTCTGCTGACAAACGAAGGAAAGTTTAAAAATCCAAGTGTAATCGAAAATACATGGGAAATGTTTATGATGGAAGTCCGGGGGGAAACCAGTACATCCGACCTTGGTGGAGGGATTCTTGGTGCCATATTATATGCATTATTTCATTATCTATTTGCAGAAACAGGAACTAAAATTATTGCCTTTATCTTTATCGTAATTGGTTTTATTTTACTGACAGGAAAATCGGTTGGAGATCTCGTAGCAAAAATTTTAACTGCCCTGTATGCCTTTATGAAAGACCAATGGGCAGCTTTTAATAGGGACCTCGAAGAGTGGAAACAAAAGCAGGAGGAGAAGAAAAATCAAAGAAATGAAAGGCGCAGACAAGCATCGGATAATCAGCAGACTGCTTTAAATGCGAGTGAAGAACAAAGTGAGCCAGCAGTTGAGGAGCTTAGGTCTCCTGAGCCGATTATTTCTAGTTTTGCAGACCGGGCTTATACAGAGGAAACTCAAATACAACAAAATCAGCCTGCAGACACGAACGACAGAAACAATAATGCCGAAGATGAAGATGAGCTGGCACCGCCGATTACCTTTACTGAGGTAGAGAATGTCGACTATGAGCTGCCACCGTTTAATTTGCTGAAACTGCCTAAGAAAACAGACCAAACTGGAGAATATGAGTTAATACATGCAAATGCCGCCAAGCTGGAAAGAACTTTCCAAAGTTTCGGTGTTAAAGCAAGGGTCACACAAGTCCATTTAGGCCCTGCCGTAACAAAATATGAAGTTCATCCGGATGCTGGTGTTAAAGTAAGTAAGATTGTAAGTCTCAGTGACGATTTGGCATTGGCACTTGCTGCTAAAGATATACGAATTGAAGCCCCAATTCCAGGCAAATCAGCAATTGGTATTGAAGTTCCTAATTCTGAAATAGCAATGGTTTCCCTAAGAGAGGTTTTAGAAGCAACTCAAAATGATAAACCGGAGTCTAAACTTATGATTTGCTTGGGCAGGGATATCACTGGAGAAGCCGTAGATGCTGAATTAAATAAAATGCCGCACATGCTCGTAGCCGGTGCAACAGGAAGCGGGAAAAGTGTATGTATCAATGGAATTATTACCAGCATATTAATGAGGGCCAAACCCCATGAGGTAAAATTAATGATGATTGACCCAAAAATGGTCGAACTCAATGTATATAACGGAATTCCCCATTTGCTTGCACCTGTCGTGACCAATCCTAAAAAAGCATCACAGGCCTTAAAAAAAGTTGTTAGTGAAATGGAAAGAAGATACGAATTATTCTCGTATACCGGTACAAGAAATATTGAAGGATATAACGAACATATTAAAAAACATAATCTTGAAGAAGATGATAAACAGCCATTGTTACCCTATATTGTTGTCATTGTCGATGAGTTAGCTGATTTAATGATGGTTGCCTCATCTGATGTGGAAGATTCCATTACCCGTCTTGCGCAAATGGCAAGGGCAGCTGGAATCCATTTAATTATTGCCACTCAGAGGCCTTCTGTTGATGTTATCACAGGGGTCATTAAGGCAAACATCCCTTCCCGTATTGCCTTTGCCGTATCCAGTGCAACAGATTCACGGACTATCCTGGATATGGGTGGAGCTGAAAAACTGCTTGGACGGGGTGATATGTTATTTATGCCAGTTGGTGCATCCAAGCCGGTTCGTGTTCAAGGGGCATTTCTTTCTGATCAAGAGGTAGAGGATGTTGTCGAATTTGTTATTTCGCAGCAAAAAGCACAATATCAGGAGGAAATGATTCCTGATGATATTCCTGAAGTAACAGGGGCTGTGGAGGATGAATTATATAATGATGCAGTTGAACTCATTACTGAAATGCAGACTGCCTCTGTTTCCATGCTTCAGCGACGTTTCAGAATTGGCTATACCCGGGCTGCACGCCTGATAGACGAAATGGAAGCACGTGGTGTGGTGGGCCCATATGAGGGGAGCAAACCTCGGGCAGTATTAATCAGTAAAATTAATAATGAGGAACAAAGCTCATAAAATAAGAAAAGGCAAGAGATTGCAGCTGGAGGCAGGTATCTAAGAACACATTTCTGTTTAACAGCTGCTTTCTCTCGCCTTTTTTCGACAAAAGCATAAAATTCTATTTATTTATCCTAGAAAAAATGGTAATATATTTCTCGATTAGTAGGAATGATATCAGATGTCTGATGTCTTAGGAAAAGGCTGGAGGATGCAGATGTTTATTAAGTCAGATAACCGGCATTTATATTTACAAGTAATTGATCGCCTGAAGCAGGATATTGAGGAAGGTGTCTATAAAGAAAAAGAAAAATTACCCTCAGAATTCGATTTGGCTAAACAGCTTGGAATTAGCAGGGCAACACTCCGTGAAGCACTTAGAATACTTGAAGAAGAAAATGTAATTATCAGGCGCCACGGTGTTGGTACTTTTGTTAATTCAAAACCATTATTTACTTCAGGAATCGAGCAATTAAATAGTGTGACTGACATGATTAGACAGGCTGGCATGAAACCAGGGACTATTTTCTTAAGATCAAGTAAGCAAGAAGCCGTAGAAGAGGATATTCGTCATTTTTCCTGCCCGCAAGAGGAAGAAATTGTTGTGATTGAAAGAGTAAGAACAGCAAATGGGGAACCTGTCGTTTATTGTATTGACAAAGTACCCGCCCACATACTGCCAGAAACCTTTTCACATGAGGAAGAATCCATCTTTCATATTTTAAATGAAGAGGCACACAGGAAAATTACATATGCGGTAGCTGAAATTGAACCAATTGGATATCACGAGAAAATTTCTCCTATTCTTGAATGTGAGCCGGAAACAGCCTTATTAGTATTAAAACAAATGCATTATGACGAATTGGATGAACCAGTCCTTTTTTCGGTAAACTATTTTAAAGCAGACAAGTTTCGTTTTCATGTATTAAGAAAACGATTGTAGTATTTTTCTGATATTTGCGAAAATGCAGCTATTTTTTGCTTTAAACATTTCTGCTTAATTCATCAAAATTATAGGGGGTAAACTTCTTGAAAAAACGTAATATGGGTTTAGTTCTATCATTAGTTCTAGCGGCTGGTACACTTTTAGGTGCTTGCGGAAAGAGTGATAATCAAGGAACTGACACATCGAAAGACGGAGGTAAAGGGGATACTTTTTCAGTTGCCATGGTTACTGACTCAGGTGGTGTTGATGACAAATCCTTTAACCAATCTGCTTGGGAAGGTATTCAAAAATTCGGCAAAGACAATGGTCTTAAGCAAGGAAAAGGCGGTTATGATTATCTTCAATCCAAATCGGATGCTGATTACGTAACAAACTTAAATACTCTTGTACGTCAAGATTTTGATTTAGTATTTGGTGTTGGTTTTAAATTAAAAGGGGCAATTGAAGAAATTGCAAAACAACAAAAAGATGCTCATTTTGCCATTGTTGATGAACAAGTAGATCAGCCAAATGTGGCAAGTGTTCTCTTCAAAGAGCAGGAAGCCTCATTTCTTGCAGGTATAGCAGCAGCAATGACAACAAAAACCAATAGAATTGGTTTTATTGGCGGAATGGAAAGTGCTGTAATTGAGCGCTTTGAAGCTGGTTTTGTTGCGGGAGTTAAAGCTGCCAATCCAAAAGCTGTCGTTGATATAGACTATGCAGGTGCGTTTGATAAAGCGGAAACAGGAAAAGCAATTGCATCTAAGATGTTTACTTCCGGTGCAGATGTAATTTTCCACGCAGCAGGTGACACAGGTAATGGGATGTTTACAGAAGCAAATGATAGAAAGAAGAAAAATCCTGAAAAAGAAATTTGGGTAATTGGTGTTGACCGCGACCAGGCAGACATGGGTCCGGATATTGTCCTTACATCTGCACTTAAACGTGTAGACGTAGCAGTACAAGACCTCTCGAAGAAGGCTATGGATGGCAGCTTCGAAGGCGGTAAAGTCGTTTTATATGGTTTAAATGAAGACGGCGTAGGCTTAGCCCCAATCAATGATAAAGCACCAAACAAAGATGCAATTGAAAAAGCTGTTAATGAATGGATTGGAAAAATTAAATCGGGCGCTGTAAAAGTACCAGGTACCCGTGATGAATTGAAAAATTTTAGTGCAAAATAATACATGGTGGAATAAGCGGAGTTTTTTTAAACCGCTTATTCCTTCTTATTGAAATCCTAAATGAAGTGTAGAATGATATTTCCACATTTCACTTATGGTTTGAATAGCAGGGAGAATGAGTTCCCTATTTTTTTATAAATTTCGAAAGGTCTGACCTCTTACACCGATTGGTCAAAATTTCCTTTTACCTTACCACAGGGAGTGTGAAAGATGGATTATGTGATTGAAATGCTTAATATTCGTAAGGAATTTGGCAACTTTGTTGCAAATGATAATATTACCCTTCAATTAAAGAAAGGTGAAATTCATGCATTACTTGGCGAAAACGGTGCGGGCAAATCAACGTTAATGAATGTCTTGTTTGGATTATATCAGCCAGAAGGCGGTGAAATCCGAGTTAAGGGAAAACTGGTTAAAATTACCAACCCAAATATTGCAAATGATCTGGGAATTGGAATGGTCCATCAGCACTTTATGCTCGTAGATACATTCACAGTAACAGAAAATATTATTCTTGGAAGGGAAATAACCAAGGCGGGACATATCGACATAAAGAAGGCGGAACAGGAAGTTCGGCAAATATCTGAACGGTATGGCTTGTCTGTAGATCCTCAAGCTAAAATATCGGATATTTCAGTAGGGATGCAGCAAAGGGTGGAGATTTTAAAAACACTTTACCGCGGTGCTGAAATTTTAATCTTTGATGAACCAACGGCCGTTTTAACACCTCAAGAAATAAAAGAACTTATTCATATTTTAAAAACACTTATTAAAGAAGGAAAATCTATCATCCTCATTACCCACAAACTAAAAGAAATTATGGAAGTTGCTGACCGCTGTACAGTTATTCGTAAAGGAAAAGGAATCGGTACAGTTAATGTGAATGAAACAAATCCTAACGAACTTGCAAGTCTTATGGTCGGCCGTGAAGTAGTCTTCAAAACGGAGAAAAAAGCCGCTTCGCCTAAACAAGATGTATTAGAGGTAAAGGATTTAGTTGTCAAGGATGTTCGAGGTGTGACGGTTGTAAATGAGCTTAATTTGTCCGTCCAATCAGGAGAAATTGTAGGAATTGCCGGTATTGATGGAAATGGGCAATCAGAATTAATTGAAGCAATTACAGGTTTGCGTAAATCAGAAAGCGGAAGTATAAAGGTAAATGGAAAGGAATTAATCAATCATACACCTCGGAAAATTACTGAATCCGGGGTAGGTCATATTCCACAGGACCGCCATAAACACGGCTTGGTACTAAACTTTCCCATGGGGGAAAATATGGTTCTTCAAAGTTATTATAAAAAACCTTTCTCCAAACATGGTGTTTTAAACTTTAAAGAAATTTATAATCAGGCCAGAAGGTTAATCCAGGAGTTTGATGTCAGAACCCCTAGTGAATATGCTTTGGCACGAGCTCTTTCAGGAGGAAACCAGCAAAAGGCAATTATTGGACGTGAGATAGACCGGGACCCTGATTTATTAATTGCAGCACAGCCGACCCGCGGTTTAGATGTCGGGGCAATTGAGTTTATTCATAAACGATTAATTGAACAGCGTGACCATGGAAAAGCAGTCTTGCTTATTTCATTCGAACTAGATGAAATTATGAATGTCAGCGATCGGATTGCAGTAATATTTGAGGGGAAAATTGTTGCAGTCGTAAACCCGAAAGAAACGGATGAACAGGAATTAGGTTTATTGATGGCTGGATCGAATAGAAAGGAAGCGGGTGCAGATGTCTAAACGCTTATCAAGTATATTAACACCAATTATTGCCGTATTACTGGGCGTAATTGTAGGGACAATCATTATGCTGGCAAGTGGATACGATCCAGTTGCTGCCTATACAGCCCTTTGGAATGGTGCATTTGGCGATATTTATTATACTGGGGAAGTGATAAGGCAGGTTACACCATATATATTAGCTGGTCTTGCCGTTGCCTTTGCTTTTCGCGTAGGACTATTTAATATCGGGGTGGAAGGCCAATTCCTTGTTGGCTGGCTGGCTGCTGTTTGGGTGGGGGTTTCGTTCGATCTCCCGCGAATCATTCATTTACCACTGGCCATTATCGCAAGCATAGTAGCTGGTGCTTTGTGGGCATTTATTCCGGGTTTATTAAAGGCGAGATTTCGGGTTCATGAAGTCATTATTACCATTATGATGAATTATGTTGCACTTCATATTTCTAACTATATTATTAAAAATGTTATTACCGATCATAAAGATAAAACCGACATGATTAAAGATTCAGCTACACTGCGGTCTGAATGGCTGCAAAGTTTAACAGATTATTCTCGGCTTCATTGGGGAATTCTTATAGCCATTGTTTGTTGTATTTTAATGTGGTTCTTACTGGAAAGAACTACAAGAGGGTTTGAATTGAGATCAGTTGGGTTTAACCAGCATGCAGCCCATTATGCCGGGATGAGTGTGAATAAAAATATTATTTTATCCATGGTTATTTCCGGTGCATTTGCAGGGTTGGCGGGTGCTATGGAAGGTCTAGGGACTTTTGGATATGCAACTGTAAATGGTGGTTTTACCGGTGTGGGATTTGATGGAATTGCTGTTGCTTTGCTGGGTGCAAATACTTCTTTAGGGGTGTTTTTCTCAGCTATATTGTTCGGTGCATTGAAAGTAGGAGCATTGAACATGCCGCTTGAAGCAGGAGTTCCTAATGAACTTGTTGATATTATTATTGCTTTGATTGTCTTCTTCGTAGCATCGAGCTATATCATAAGAGTGTTTCTTGACCGATTTACTAAAAAGGGGGTGAAGTAAGTGAGCTTAATGGAAATTTTAACAATAGTTGTTCCATCCACCCTTTTATGGGCGGCTCCACTTATCTTCACTGCGTTAGGCGGAATATTCTCAGAGCGTTCAGGCGTAGTTAATATTGGTTTAGAAGGTTTAATGGTAATCGGAGCATTTTCATCTATCGTATTTAATCTGACATTTGTTGATACTTTTGGCAGTGCCACTCCTTGGATTGCATTGCTTGTAGCAATGGCGGCAGGCGCACTATTCTCGATGCTCCATGCTGTAGCTTCTATAACGTTTCGTGCCGATCATACTGTATCTGGTGTCGCCATAAACTTACTGGCCGTTGGGGTTTGTTTGTTTCTTGTGAAACAGATTTATGGAAAAGGGGAAACAGGCATCATTCGTGAAGGATTTAGAAAAATTGATGTTCCGGTATTAAAAGATATCCCGATAATTGGAGAAATATTTTTTCAAAATACGTATTGGACCTCATTTGTCGCTATAATTGCAGCAATTATTGGATGGTATGTTGTCTATAAAACACCATTTGGTCTAAGGCTCCGGTCAGTTGGCGAGCATCCAATGGCAGCTGATACAATGGGAATTAATGTAACAAAGATGCGTTATTTAGGTGTCATTATATCTGGAGCTCTTGGCGGTATCGGGGGAGCTGTATATGCACAATCGATAACCTCTAACTTCAGTCATGCCACCATCAGTGGTCAAGGTTTTATGGCGTTGGCTGCCATGATTTTCGGTAAATGGCATCCTCTGGGTGCTCTTGGTGCAGGTATTTTCTTTGGATTTGCTCAAAGTATCAGTATCATTGGATCAAGCCTGCCATTCCTAAAAGAAATTCCAAATGTATATTTATTAGTCGCTCCATATGTGTTAACCATCTTAGCCTTAACAGGATTTATCGGCCGGGCCGATGCGCCGAAGGCAAGCGGAACACACTATATCAAAGGGACTCGTTAATTACTTAGTATGAACTCTCGGCTAATCTGGGAGTTCTTCTTTTTTATAGGGAAGTGGTAAGTTTTACTTCAATTAGTATAGGTTTTATTTAAGTGGAAAAGATATAAAGAAAAATGTTTACATATCATTAATAAGAGCCTTATTAAAGGAGGATTGCAAATGAATGCTTCTGAAGAAAGAATGATTGAGATGCAAGGATATAAGCTTCATGTGATCGAGACAAATAAATATAAAACGAATACAATTGTTTGGCGAATGAAGGCCCCTTTGACGAAGGAAGATGTCACAAAAAGGGCATTACTTCCGCAAGTGCTTCAAAGCAGTTCTGCCAAATACCCTGCCACCACTAAACTGCGGGCCCATCTGGATGAGTTATATGGTGCAACCCTTTTCGTGGATTTAGCGAAAAAAGGGGAATATCATATCATTAGCTTTTTAATTGAAATTGCTAATGAAAAATTTTTAAGCGATCCCGCACCATTATTAAAAAAAGGGTTTGAATTATTAGCAGAAATTTTGACCAAACCGAATGTTTCCGGCAGCAGTTTTGACAAGGAAACAATTGAGAAAGAAAAGAGGACATTAAAACAACGAATCCAATCTGTTTATGATGACAAAATGCGTTATTCTAATGCCCGGCTAATTGAGGAAATGTGCAAAGGGGAACCATATGCATTGCAGGTAAATGGAGATTTAGAGGACGTTGATGCCATCACGGCCGAAAATTTATACGACTATTATAAAAAAGCCTTTTTAGAAGATGAAATGGATTTATATGTGGTAGGTGATGTCAAAGAGGAAGATGTAAGAAAGGCAGCTTCTGAGCTGCTGCAATTTGAAAATCGGACCCCGAAACAAGCTCCGGAACAGGAAGTTCAAAAGCGGTCGGAAGTAAATGAAGTGAAAGAACATCAGGATGTAAAGCAAGGAAAATTAAACATAGGTTATCGAACAAATATCAAATATGGAGACCCTGATTATTTTACTTTACAGGTCTTTAACGGGATTTTTGGGGGCTTTTCCCATTCAAAGTTATTTATAAATGTCCGTGAGAAGGCGAGCCTTGCTTATTATGCTGCCAGCCGTCTTGAAAGCCACAAGGGGCTCATGATGGTTATGTCCGGTATTGACAATAAAAACTATGATCAAGCAGTAGGAATTATTCATGAACAGATGGAAGCGATGAAAAAGGGAGATTTTACGGATGAGGAATTGACGCAGACAAAAGCCGTAATTCGAAATCAGATTTTAGAAACCCTTGATACATCAAGGGGGCTTTTGGAAATTCTTTATCATAATGTTGTGGCCCAAACGGATATCAAAATTGATGATTGGCTGACTGAAATGGGGAAAGTCACAAGAGATCAAATCGTTCAGACTGCGAATAAAATTGATCTTGATACGATTTACTTCTTAACCGGATCGGAGGCGGGCGAATAATGGAGCAAATCACATTTGATCAGCTAAAAGAGGAACTTTTTCATGAAAAAATGGCAAATGGGCTGGAGGTTTACATTTTACCAAAAAAAGGTTTCAACAAAACATATGCAACTTTTACAACAAAGTATGGATCAGTAGATAACACTTTTGTTCCGCTTGGGAAAAATGAATTTGTCAAGGTTCCGGATGGGATCGCCCACTTTTTGGAGCATAAGCTCTTTGAAAAAGAAGACGGTGATGTCTTCCAGCAATTTAGTAAACAGGGAGCTTCAGCAAATGCTTTTACTTCCTTTACAAGAACTGCATATTTATTTTCAAGTACTGCAGATGTTGAAAAAAACCTTGAGACCCTGATTGATTTTGTTCAAAGTCCCTACTTTTCAGAAAAAACAGTAGAGAAAGAAAAAGGAATCATCGGGCAAGAAATAACAATGTATGATGATAATCCAGATTGGCGCCTTTATTTTGGACTAATTCAAAATCTATATCAAAATCATCCGGTTCGAATTGATATCGCTGGTACGATTGAATCCATTTCACATATTACAAAAGACTGGTTGTATGAATGTTATAATACATTTTATCATCCAAGCAATATGCTGTTATTTATTGTCGGCCCTGTCGACCCAGAGAAAATAATGAATCAGGTCCGGAATAATCAAGCAGCGAAAGATTATAAAGATATGCCAGAAATTAAACGAAAGTTTGAAGATGAACCGCAAGCAGCTGCAGAGAAGAAACAAGTCATGCAAATGAATGTTCAAACCCCAAAATGTTTAGTTGGGATTAAGGCACTTCATGTTGATCAGACAGGACGGGAAATGTTAAAAAATGAATTAACCATGAACGTTCTGCTTGATCTTTTATTTGGTAAAAGCTCTGACTATTATTACGAACTTTATAATGACGGGTTAGTGGATGATTCATTTTCATACGATTATACACAGGAACAGGGTTTTGGGTTTGCTATGGTTGGCGGGGACACGAATAATCCTGATCAGCTGTCAGAAAGAATTCAAAAAATCCTTATAGCAGCTAAAAGTAAAGGGACATTTACTGACGAGCAATTGGAAAGGGCAAAGAAGAAAAAAATTGGTGCATTCCTTAGGGCCATCAATTCCCCAGAATATATAGCCAACCAATTTACCCGTTATGCTTTTAATGAAATGGACCTGTTTGATGTTGTACCGACACTTGAAGGCATTACTATAAAAGATGTAGAATCATTAGCAGAAGAAGTTATTGCAGAGGAACGCTTTTCTGTCTGTCAAATTGTCCCAAAGAAATAAATTTAGGTCAGCGTCGCGTTTTGCGGCGCTTTCCTGCGTTTCCTTCAACGGTTAAAGAGAATTAGAAAGAGTGAAAAGAATGAAGAAATTTGTCTTAATTACAGGTGCGAGCGGTGGAATCGGGCAATCGGTTGCTTATCATTTAGCGAAGAGCGGCTATCATTTATATCTACATTATAATAAAAATGAAAAATCTATTAAGGGATTACTCGAAGACCTTAAAAAGTTTGGGGGAGAGTATATCCCCATTCCTGCTGATTTGGCTGAACCTGATGGCTATAAAAAAATTACATCACAAATTTTTTCACTGGATGCTATGGTCCATTGCGGCGGGAACAGCCAATATGGTTTATTAATTGATCTGAAGCAGGAAGAACTGGAAGCTTTGATGAATATCCATGTATTAAACCCTGTTATGCTAACAAAAGAATTAATGCCAAAATTCCTTTCGAAAAATTCTGGGAATATTATTGTCATTACATCGATTTGGGGTCAGACAGGTGCTGCATGCGAAGTGGCTTATTCTGCTGCCAAAGGTGCTCAAATTGCTTTTGTAAAAGCGTTAAGCAAGGAAGTTGCCTTAAATGGTGTTCGTGTCAATGCCATTGCCCCTGGGGCGATTTCTACGCACATGATGGAAGGCTTTACAGAGGATGAGCTGGAACAAATCCGTTTTGATATTCCAATGGGCAGGCTCGGTCTGCCAGAAGAAATCGCACATGCTGTCACTTTTTTATTATCAGATAAAGCAAATTATATTACAGGGCAGGTCCTCGCTATTAATGGCGGATGGTATACATAAAATGTAACTTAAATCAGCGGGGTTTTTCCATCCCCCCAATGATTATTAGTCCTGCTGTAAACCTTTGCTGATACTTTGGTAAATTTCGGTGTATCTCACCAATCGGGTGCATTTAGCACTTATTCCCGCTTATATTTCCTGCTTGTGCTGTGTCTTGATACGTAGGACTTATTCGTTAATGTGGTAAAAAATTCACTTTATTACATGCATAGTTTGAACTCCAAAATAGCAAAATAACGTTGTACCATAATCAAAAGGAGGTTAAACAATGTCTGTTTTAGATAATTGGAAGGAATGGCAGGACTTTTTAGGTGATCGCCTTTCTCAAGCACAAGGTCAAGGAATGAGTGAGGGCGCAATTAACAGTCTTGCTCATCAAATTGGTGATTATTTAGCTGATAATGTAGACCCAAAAAATGAGCAGGAGCGAGTTCTTGCAGACATGTGGTCTGTTGCCGACGATCAAGAACAGCAGGCAATTGCTAACGTTATGGTAAAGCTTGTTAAACAATAATGTAGAACTCATCAGTGAGGGTTTTTACAACCTTTATTGATGGTTTAAACAAAGTCCCCCAGCTGGGGGATAATATTAAGTTTTATGGCTGGATAGAAGAGAGCGGAGGGTATCCTCCCTCTCTTTTTTTCATAATATATTTTTTTCACTGTGTTTTTTCTTTCATCTTCCAGTAAAATCATTTATGATAAAGTTTAGGTAAAGATTCGTAAAAATATTGTCGATTTTTCTTTGGGGGTTAACATGAAAAAAGAATGGTATTTAGAATATGAAATCCAAAAAAACCGCCCCGGTCTGCTAGGCGATATTTCTTCTCTTTTGGGAATGCTTTCTATTAATATTGTAACCATTAACGGTGTTGATGAAGGAAGACGCGGTTTGCTGATTTTAGCAAACGATGATAACCAAATAAAACGACTTGAGTCGATTTTACATAAAATGGACACAATAAAAGTAATCAAAATAAGAGAACCGAAACTCAGAGATCGGCTGGCCGTCCGCCATGGCCGATATATTCAAAGGGATGCGGATGAGAAAAAAACATTCCGATTTGTAAGGGATGAACTTGGCCTTTTAGTTGATTTTATGGCAGAATTATTTAAGCAGGAAGGTCATAAATTGATTGGAATCCGCGGAATGCCCCGTGTTGGTAAAACTGAATCTATTGTGGCCGCGAGTGTATGTGCCAATAAAAGATGGCTGTTTGTTTCTTCCACACTTTTAAAACAGACAATCCGTGATCAGTTGATTCAGGATGAATATAACGCTGATAATTTGTTTATTTTAGACGGTGTCGTTTCTACAAAACGCGCAAGTGAACGGCATTGGCAGCTGGTTAGAGAAATTATGCGTCTTCCGGCGGTTAAGGTGATTGAACACCCTGATATTTTTGTCCAGCACTCTGAATATACACTTGATGATTTTGATTATATTATTGAAATTAGAAATCATGCTGATGAAGTAATTACATATGACGTAATGGATAAGAATAATCTGTTCTCTGGATCTGATTTTGGGGATTTTAACTTTTAGTAATTGGAAGGTGTTTGTTAGTGACTGAATTAGGGAATCGATTAAAAGAAGCCCGTTTAGCCAAAAATTTAAGTTTGGATGATTTGCAATCCTTAACAAAAATCCAAAAACGTTATTTAATAGGAATTGAAGAAGGCAACTATTCAAGCATGCCTGGGAATTTCTATGTGCGAGCCTTTATTAAACAATATACAGAGGCATTGGGACTAGATCCGGATGAAATTTTTGAAACTTATAAAAGTGAAATACCTGCTTCCCTTAACGAAGAATTGCCGCAGCAGCTATCTCGGGTTAAAACAAATAAGGCCCTTTCAGAAGGGAATTCGAAAATTTTTGATATTCTTCCTAAAATATTAATTGGTGTGTTTGTCGTAGGCGTGGCTGGAATCTTGTATTATTTTCTCTATAATCATGCAGGTAATGATACAACTGAATCGATGAACAATGAAACAGAGCCTGTAAAGGTAGAGAATAAAATTGACCAGAATGCAAAGACGAGTGAGAAGGTTCAGACTGAGGATAAGAATCAGGGGGGAAAAGATAGTAAGAAGGGCACCAATGAGGAAACAACACCCCCTGCCTCTGAAGCAAATCCACAGGAATTGTCAGTTGTTAAGAGCCAAGGAAAAAATTCTACATTTGATTTGAAAAATGCTGATCAATTTGTTCTGAAAGTAGTATCGAAAGGAAAAACATGGGTCACTATACGAAATGGAAAAGGCAAGACTTTTTATTCAGGAATGTTACAAACAGGTGGAACAGAAAGTCAAACTGTTGATTTTTCAGACGAAAAAGAAGCTTATATTGTAGTCGGCAATTCCCTCGATACAGATATTTTTGTTAATGATCAGAAGCTGGAGTTTGCAGTAGATCCATCCAAAATGGTTCGGCAGAACATTACGATTCAATATGTTCCGAAGAACGAATAGTCATCGAGTGATGGCTATTTTTCACTTACCATCCCGCACGCAGGTAACGGGACCAACAATCAGTTGGGGATAGAAAACTCGCATGATTGAAGTTATACTTTATGTTTAAAATGCCTGGGTTGATTAGGCTTTTTCGTTTGCTTTAGGAGGAAACTGTATGAATATACCAAATAGAATAACCGTATCAAGAATTTTATTAATCCCAATTTTCCTAATCATTATGCTTGTCCCATTTAATTGGGGACGAATCCATTTGCTTGGGGCAGATATTCCGCTCACTCATTTTGTCGGTGCATTAATTTTCATTTTGGCATCCACAACAGATTGGATAGATGGTCATTATGCCCGAAAGCATAATCTAGTAACTAACATGGGTAAATTTCTTGATCCACTGGCTGATAAGCTTCTTGTTTCTTCTGCCTTAATTGTTCTGGTAGAAATAAATGATCTTTATGCGCCATCCTGGATTGTCATTATCATTATAAGCCGTGAGTTTGCTGTAACCGGTCTGCGCTTGCTGCTTGCCGGCGAAGGAGAAGTGGTGGCCGCCAATATGCTCGGCAAAATTAAAACATGGACACAAATTATCGCCATTTCATCTATTTTGTTACATAATATTATTTTTGCTATGATATCTTTCCGTTTTGATGTTTTGGCCCTTTGGGTAGCCTTAATTTTTACGATTTGGTCTGGCTTGGATTATTTTGCAAAAAATGGACATGTGTTTAAAAATTCAAAGTAGGAGAAAGGGGAGAGGGAAAATGAATGCAGAGATAATCGCGGTAGGTTCAGAATTGCTCCTGGGCCAAATCGTCAATACAAATGCCAGGTTTATTTCACAAGAACTGGCAGGTCTTGGAATTGATGTATATTATCATACGGTTGTTGGGGATAATCCAGACAGGCTTAAAGCAGCAATTACCATTGCAGAAAAGCGTTCCGATATTATTATCTTTACCGGGGGTCTCGGACCTACTAAGGATGATTTAACTAAGGAGACAATTGCGCGTCACTTAGGGAAACAGCTTGTAATGGATGATGCAGCATTGGATGGAATTAAGCTTTATTTCAAACGGACAAACCGTGAAATGACTGAAAATAACAAAAAGCAGGCATTAATTCTGGAAGGTTCACATGTGCTGCCAAACGATCATGGCATGGCACCAGGGATGCTGCTAAAAAAAGATGCCCATTTATATATGCTTCTCCCAGGGCCGCCAAAGGAAATGGAGCCGATGTTTTCAAAGTACGGAAAACAGGCATTATCTGCTGAGGCTGATTCAAGCTCTATTCTTGTCTCACGGGTGCTGCGCTTTTTTGGTATTGGTGAAGCTGCTTTGGAAACGGAAATTATTGATTTAATCGAGGCTCAGAGCAATCCTACCATTGCGCCTCTTGCAGGAGATGGGGAAGTGACCTTAAGATTAACCGCCAAACATTCTGACGAGGCTGTTGCCGTATCTATGCTGGATGAAGTGGAAAAGAAAATCGGGGAGCGGGTTGGAGAATTTCTATATGGTTATGATCAATCTTCTCTTTTGAACGAATTAACAAAACTATTAAAAGAAAAGAAATTAACCATAACAGCAGCAGAAAGCTTAACGGGAGGAATGTTTCAGCAGAATATTACTTCTATTTCTGGCGCAAGTTCTGTTTTCAAAGGCGGCATCGTTTGCTATTCCAATGAGGTCAAACATCAAATTTTACAAGTTAAGCAAGAAACACTTGAAAAATATGGAGCAGTCAGTGAGCAATGTGCACAGGAATTAGCGGAGAATGCCGGAAGAATTTTTGGAACGGATATCGGTATTAGTTTTACTGGTGTAGCTGGGCCCGAAGAACTCGAAGGAAAACCGGTTGGCACGGTTTATATTGGGATTTCTATTAAAGGAAAGCAGACGGTTGTTAAGAAATTAACACTCAGCGGTACTAGAACCGCTAACAGAGGTCGAGCGGTTAAATATGGCTGTTACTATATTTTAAAAATGCTGCGTACTGCACAGAATGCTTAAGAAGCGTTCTGTGTTTTTGGTTTTAGAGAGTTTTCTGACAAAATGAGAAAAAGATGCTTTCAAGAAAAGAAACCTCAGATTAATATCATTTCGGGGTAATTTTGGTCATATTGCCAACAAAAATAGATTGCAATCAAGTCGAATGAATGTTCGTGTTTTTGCTCGACAAATGAACAGAAAGAGGTTATATTATTAATAGGTTTCGTTTTGATAGATTCCGGCAATAATTAAACTTTTTATAAAGGAGGTCTATTTGTGAGTGACCGTAAGGCAGCGTTAGAAATGGCGCTAAAACAAATAGAAAAACAATTCGGTAAGGGATCCATTATGAAAATGGGTGAGCAAACGGATACACAAATTTCGACCGTCCCGAGTGGATCCTTAGCACTTGACACTGCACTTGGGGTTGGGGGTTATCCTAGGGGAAGAATTATTGAAATATACGGCCCAGAAAGTTCAGGTAAGACCACGGTTGCTTTGCATGCTATCGCAGAAGTGCAGGCAATAGGCGGACAAGCTGCGTTTATCGATGCCGAGCATGGTGCGATTTGTTGCTAAGTTAAATCCATTGGAAACAATGGGCTAAAGCTTAGCCGAGTAAAGACCACGGAGGATAAAAACCTCCATGAAAACCTGTGGTTAAAACTCGAACTGTATGACTAATTTGGCAGGTGAAATACCTGCTTAGGATGTATGCGAGCATTCCTACCCTAATACCCCGACATGCTGTGATAAATCCGCGTTTATCATGGTGTGAAGCTCGGAGAGGACGGCGAAACTTGACCTGAGATGGTACAGGAGTAGTCGGGGGGCTAGAAAATTCCTATGCGTAGAGAGTCCTCTGGACTAGAACGAACCAACGGAAGTACGGCTCGAAAGGCGTGGAGATACCAAAATGAAGGTACTCACATCCGAAAGGATGACCAGTAGTGGATTTTGTATTCGTGTTTGCAAAATCTGTGTTTAACCATTATAGGTTATTCGAGAATTTGAACCTCTCGCAGTGGTTGAATTCTTTGCTGGCGGGTTAGAGTTGGACGCTAAGGGAATATGTAAAGCTAAGTCATACGGAACAAATGAAGCCGAGAAGTGGATGTTAAGGTTGCGGAATCAATGACACTAATCAGTAGGAAATGGCTGATGAATCTCGGTGGCAGCAGCCCGTAGTAGGTATGAAGCACTGATAATAAGGTGTGGACCGAAGGGGCATAGTTAGTAGTTATGTTACAAGAGTAGATTTGCGACTAAACTGACAAGGAAGCCGTTAAGGAATCGAATCGATTTCAATGAGCACAACTGACTAAAACCTGCAATCCTTCAAAGCGTTACGTGTAATAATACACGATTGAAGGGGGTCCAAGAACTTGTCGAGACCAAAAACAGAAGCCGAATACAAATCCCTGCAAGATAAATTTTATAACCAAACAAAAGAATGTTTGGAAAGAAACAAACACCCAAGTTTTAAAGGGCTTCTCGAAATCGTTAAAAGCGATGCAGTGATAATGACAGCAATTCACAAGCTAAAAGCAAATAAAGGTAGTAAAACACCCGGAAGCGATGGAATTGTCATGGAAGATATTTTGGTCAAAGATTATCGTGAGGTAGTCGATGGGGTCAAAAAGAAATTGGACAATTACAAAGCAATACCTGTAAGAAGAAAATTTATTCCGAAGACAGGTAAGAAAGGTGAATTCAGACCACTTGGTATTCCGGCTATCATAGACAGGGTTATACAAGAACTAATTAGGGGCGTAATAGAGCCAATACTTGAAGCCCAGTTCTATGACCATTCTTACGGGTTTAGACCCATGAGAGAAGCGGGACAGGCGGTTGAATACCTTAACCATATTATGAGACGTACAGGGTATACATGGTGTATCGAAGGTGATATAAGCAAATTCTTTGATGAAGTTAATCACCGTATTCTTCTGAAGACCTTATGGTCTATGGGAATAAGGGATAAGCGGGTCTTGATGATTATCAAAGAAATACTTAAAGCCGGAATAATGAATGAATGTAGTAGGAATGAACTTGGAACACCTCAAGGAGGAATTATTTCTCCATTGTTAGCTAATGTATACTTACATCGCATGGATATGTGGATAACAAAAGAGTGGTATAACAAGAAGACGAGGAAAAGTTTTGTAAGCCAATCGTCTAAAATTTCTACGTTAAAACATCATTCAACATTGAAGCCAGCTTATTTAGTACGCTATGCCGATGATTGGGTTATTATATGTCGAAGTAAAACTGATGCTGAAAAGTGGAAATACCGGATAGGAGAATATCTGGGAAATACATTAGAACTTCGGCTTTCAGAAGAAAAGACATTAATAACCGATGCAAGAAAGAAACCTCTAAAGTTCTTAGGGTTCAAGATTAAAATGCTCAGTAATCGTGGAAGAGCAACACATGGAATATTGCCGAAAGTAACGCCGGATGAAGAACGAGTTGACCTGAAAGTAAAAGAATTACGTAAAGCGATCAGGAGATTGAAATACGCCAAAAACAAAGAGTTTTTAATTAGTGATATAAATCTTATCAATTCCCAAATTAGGGGAATAATTAATTATTACTCTGCGGCAGATGGTGTAAATGAAGTTCTTCGAAATTACAAAGAAACACTGAAATATGCTTCTTATAAAGCATTAAAGAAGTATGGTGCAAAATGGACTCCGGCAAACAAAACAGACAATTTGAGAGAAGTTCACGAAGAAAGAACTGAACAGATTGCGGCAATTGAATATGTAGTGCCTAAACGAATACCTAAGAAGCATATAACCGAAAAAGATAAAATAGTTGTTGGTATCACTTCCATAGCTTTTGCAACTTGGAAAATGGTTCCAAAAAAGAAATTAACGGAATCGCCATATACAAAAGAAGGAAGAGAACATTACGCAAAAAGGTCAAAGAAGAAAGCGGCTTTATATAGGGCTGATTCTATCTTCAATGACATCCAATCGGTTTTAATCGCCTATGACACAAAAAGCCAAATATATAATTTTGAATACTTAATGAACAGAGGATATACTTTCAATCGGGATAGGGGAAAATGCAGGTGTTGCGGTGATTTCGTCACTTGAGAAACGGTGAATATTCACCATGTAAAACCATATTTACCACTGAACGAGATTAATAAGGTTGCAAATTTAGCAACGGTGTGTAAACCGTGTCATTATCGAATCCATAACGAAAAAGAATTAACAGGGAGACCACTTATGGTGGTTAAAAGGATTGAAAGTTTTAGGAAGAAATTAGTCAAGCAAATCGCATAGCTATTGATGGAACGCCGTATGCGGGGAAACTCGCACGTACGGTGTGAGGCGGGGGAAAACAGCTCCTAACGGGTAAGCCGAGGATGTCTGTTACCTATCGCTATCGCTCGATCCTTCCTATGCACAAAAATTAGGTGTAAACATTGATGAGTTATTACTTTCCCAGCCAGATACCGGCGAGCAGGCTCTGGAAATCGCGGAAGCTTTAGTACGAAGCGGAGCAGTGGATATCATCGTTATCGACTCTGTTGCTGCATTAGTACCAAAAGCTGAAATTGAAGGTGAAATGGGAGACTCCCATGTAGGTCTTCAAGCCCGCCTCATGTCGCAAGCTCTTCGTAAACTATCAGGTGCTATCAATAAATCTAAGACAATTGCTGTCTTCATAAACCAGATCCGTGAAAAAGTCGGAGTAATGTTTGGAAATCAACTTGTTGTTGCTTAATCTTGATAAACACTTTTTTCTTTATAAGTTGTGTATTTCATAATACAAAGAATTAAGTTTCAATGTTTATAAGGTATAAATGGTGTTCTAAAAGAGATTAAGGAGTATACACTGGGTTTCCCTTGCTAGCGATAGCAAGTAAAATACCTTGTGAACCCTATTGCCTAGGGGTGTAATGGAAACATTGCTAACGGTGAAGCCCCCCATAATACTGGGTAATACCGTGCCAAGTCTTACAAGTTTTGTAAGGAAGGTGTAGAGACTAGCAAAAGGAGCATATGAAGCTAACCGAGTAGCGTACGGCAGAAGATAGGCTGCTGCTGGAAGTGCAAGGCTCTCTATTTTAGAGATGAAGAGATAGTCCGTGCTATAGAAATGGTAAATCTATAGAAGAAGCCAGAAACAACTCCAGGAGGACGTGCATTAAAATTCTATTCTACTGTTCGCCTTGAAGTCCGCCGTGCTGAATCCTTAAAACAAGGAAATGAAATGGTGGGGAACAAGACAAAAATCAAAGTTGTTAAGAATAAAGTGGCCCCTCCTTTCCGTACTGCAGAAGTGGATATTATGTATGGACAAGGGATTTCCAAAGAGGGCGAGATTGTTGATATAGGTTCAGAATTAGATATCATTCAAAAGAGCGGTTCCTGGTATTCTTATAATGATATAAGAATTGGACAAGGACGCGAAAATGCGAAACTTTATCTAAAGGAAAACCCGGATATTCGGAATGAAATTAGTCAAAAAATACGTGAGCACTACGGATTGGATGGAGAAAAAGCCATCACTGAAGGCAATGATGAAGATGACCAATTTGAATTACTAGATTAACATATTTGGGCAAATCCTCTAAGGCTTTGCCCATTATATTTTTTGGGTAATTATCCCAAAATGTTTATATTTATACATAATTACTTAAAAGCAGCATGTATAATTTCAAATTATTTAAAAAGGTCCAATTTAGTAGACCTTGACAATGAATATATACACCTTTACAATTAACATGTATATTCTACATTTTTAGTAATATTACAAAGCGAAAAGCCATAGTGCTTGCTGTATGTTGAGTCTAAACAATGTACATGCCGACACTTAAAAAACGTAAAAAGTTCATAGCAAGAGGAGGTGTAACGATGGACCTAATTACAATCATCTCCATTTTGCTTGGCCTTATCGTCGGTGCCGTTGTTGGCTATTTTGTTCATAAATCCATTGCAGAAGCAAAAGTTACTGGTGCAAAAAATGCTGCGGAGCAGATTATTGAAGATGCAAAACGTGATGCGGATGCATTGAAAAAAGAAGCTTTGCTGGAAGCAAAGGATGAAATTCACAAGCTTCGAACAGAAGCAGAACGTGAGGTTCGTGAACGAAGAAATGAAATGCAAAAACAAGAAAACCGTTTACTGCAAAAAGAAGAGAATTTAGATCGAAAAGAGGAAACGTTAAATAAGCGTGAAAATCTTTTAGAAAAGAAGGATGATTCTCTAAACCAAAGACAACAGCATATTGAAGAGATGGAAAGCAAAGTGGACGAGTTAGTAAGAAAACAACAAACAGAACTCGAACGAATTTCAAGCTTAACGCGCGAAGAGGCAAAAACTATCATCATAGAGAAAATGGAAAAAGAACTTTCCTATGAAACCGCTATGATGATTAAGGAAAGCGAAACTCGTGCAAAAGAGGAAGCAGATAAAAAAGCGAAAGAAATATTATCGCTTGCAATCCAGCGTTGCGCTGCTGACCACGTTGCGGAAACTACTGTCTCGGTTGTCAACCTTCCTAATGATGAAATGAAAGGTCGAATAATTGGACGTGAGGGCCGAAATATTCGTACTCTTGAAACATTAACGGGAATTGACTTAATTATCGATGATACTCCTGAAGCTGTCATTTTATCAGGTTTCGATCCAATTCGTCGTGAAACGGCAAGATTGGCACTTGAAAAACTTGTACAGGATGGCCGGATTCACCCTGCACGGATTGAGGAAATGGTCGAAAAATCCCGTCGGGAAGTGGATGAGTACATCCGTGAAGTTGGAGAACAAACAACCTTTGAAGTTGGAGTTCACGGACTTCATCCAGATCTTATCAAGATTCTTGGCCGCTTAAAATTCCGTACCAGCTACGGACAAAATGTGTTAAAGCACTCAATGGAAGTGGCCCAGCTTTCAGGATTGCTTGCTGCAGAGCTTGGACAGGATGAAACACTTGCTAGACGAGCTGGCTTGCTCCATGATATTGGCAAGGCGATTGACCATGAGGTTGAAGGCAGTCACGTTGAAATCGGGGTAGAACTTGCTACGAAATATAAGGAACACCCAGTGGTCATCAACAGTATTGCTTCACACCACGGTGATACGCCGCCTACTTCGATTATTGCAGTTCTTGTCGCTGCTGCTGATGCTCTTTCAGCTGCAAGACCAGGTGCTCGAAGTGAAACATTGGAAAACTATATCCGCCGTCTTGAAAGACTTGAAGAGATTTCCGAGTCTTATGAAGGTGTAGAGAAATCATTTGCTATCCAAGCAGGCCGTGAAGTACGAATTATTGTACGGCCAGATGCAATTGATGATTTGGCAGCACATCGCTTAGCACGGGATATCCGTAAACGAATTGAAGAAGAACTTGATTATCCAGGACATATTAAAGTGACAGTAATCCGTGAAACACGGGCTGTAGAATACGCAAAATAAAGCGGTGCAATTGCACCGCTTTATTTATTCATCAATATTTATGATACAATTTAACAGATGAATCTTTATTAATGAAAGGATATGTAAATGAGATTATTATTTATTGGTGATGTGGTTGGTTCTCCAGGAAGAGATATGGTAAAGGAATATTTGCCAAAATTGAAAGAAAAGTATAGTCCTCAATTAACCATCATAAATGGAGAAAATGCGGCGGGTGGAAGAGGAATCACTGAAAAAATATATCGTCAATTTTTGGAGCAAGGAGCACAGGCAGTGACTTTAGGAAATCATGCTTGGGATAATCGAGAAATCTTTGAATTTATTGATGAAGCGAAATACTTGGTTCGGCCGGCGAATTTTCCAAAAGATATACCTGGTAAAGGCTTGGTTTTTATTAAAATAAATCAATTAGAAGCAGCGATTATTAATCTGCAGGGTCGTACATTTATGAACCCAATCGACTGTCCGTTTCAAAAAGCGGATGAACTCATTTCTATCGCAAAGGCTAGAACCCCATTTATCTTTGTTGATTTTCATGCTGAGGTAACAAGTGAAAAGCAGGCACTTGGCTGGTATTTAGACGGAAAAGTTTCTGCTGTAATTGGTACCCATACACATGTACAAACGGCAGATAATCGAATTCTGCCAGGGGGAACTGCTTATATGTCAGATGTAGGAATGACAGGACCATATGACGGAATTCTTGGGATGGAACGAACGGCTGTCTTGAAAAGGTTCCTAACAAGCTTACCTGTCCGTTTTGAAGTACCGTCAGGCGGAAGAAACCAATTAAGTGCCGTTCTTATTGATTTAGATCAAAAAACAGGTTTAGCGAAAAAAATAGACCCAATCCTTATCAATGATGATCACCCATTCTATTCATAAAAACAGGTTATGAAAATTCCATGTGCAGTTTTAGAAATTAATGACGCCTTTTTTTATTTAAGCATTTATATTGACTTTTTTTGTCCAAGCCGGAATATGTCTTACGCTTCCCGAATATAGTAGCAGTGGAATGTTATAACCTGATTTGTTCATGATATTCTCATGCGGAATCGGGATTTTTACAAGGGGGAGCTAGGAATGGAAATATTAAAAGTTTCAGCAAAATCTAATCCTAATTCTGTTGCTGGTGCACTTGCCGGAGTTCTGCGTGAAAGAGGTGCGGCAGAAATACAGGCTATTGGTGCGGGTGCATTAAATCAAGCCGTAAAGGCAGTAGCCATTGCTCGAGGATTTGTAGCACCTAGCGGAGTTGATTTGATTTGTATCCCGGCGTTTACTGATATTGTAATTGACGGGGAAGAACGCACAGCTATTAAGTTAATTGTAGAGCCACGTTAAAAAGAAGAAAATTCAAGTTGAGACAAGTGGTAATAAAATCTGAACATGCTTACCTGCCTGGTTGTTTAAAACAAGCAGGTTTTTCTTATGGGCAAATTCATTCTTGTTAATTAATGACAATAATTGTATAAATATTCCATTGTTACGAAAAATATTATTCTACAATAAAAATATTAGAATAAATTACAAGATTACGTGACTGAAATTTTTAAAGAAAAACTATATAAAAAATCAAGTTTTCTTTCGTTTTTTTAATGTTTTCCCCTTTAAAAAAAGTGGTGATTTGAAATAATAAAAAAATATACATATTTTAGATAATATTTTGCTCTAAAGGGTTGCAATTTTCCAAACATAGGTCTAGAATTGTAAGCGTTTAGTGAGTATTCCTGGTGCTAGTTTTAAGGCTATAGAGATTAAAAAAAATAGAACTATTATCTAGTGATTTACCTGGAAAAATGCTACACTAAGACATGATTCTAGCTACTTATTTTTTACATATCCAAAGGGGTGTAACTAATGATCAATCAACTTTCGTGGAAAGTTGGCGGGCAACAAGGGGAAGGTATTGAAAGTACTGGGGAAATCTTTGCTATCGCACTGAATCGCCTGGGATATTACCTGTATGGTTATCGTCACTTTTCATCACGTATTAAAGGCGGTCATACCAATAATAAAATCAGAGTAAGTACGACACAAGTTCGTTCCATTTCTGATGATTTAGATATTCTTGTGGCTTTTGACCAAGAAACTATTGATTTAAATTACAAAGAATTACATAGCAATGGGGTAATCCTTGCTGACGCGAAATTTAAACCGAAAAAACCTGAAGACACTGATGCTTCATTATATGCTGTTCCATTTACAGAAATCGCAACAGAATTAGGAACATCTTTAATGAAAAACATGGTAGCTATCGGTGCTACTTCAGCAGTATTGGATTTAGATATTCACGTTTTTGAAGAAGTTGTTCGTGAAATTTTTGGCAAGAAGGGCGACCAGGTTGTTGCGAAAAACATGGAAGCTATTAAAGCCGGGTATAACTATACACAGGAAAAAATGGATGGAGATCTTCCAACCATGCAGCTTGAAAAAGCGGATGGAAAGCACCGCATGTTTATGATTGGTAACGATGCTATTGCTATGGGTGCACTTGCAGGCGGATGCCGTTTCATGGCTGCATATCCAATTACGCCAGCATCGGATATTATGGAATACTTAATTAAGAAATTACCTGCACTTGGCGGGGCAGTCATCCAAACAGAAGATGAAATTGCTGCATGTACAATGGCAATCGGCGCCTCATACGGAGGGGTTCGTGCCCTGACAGCATCTTCAGGCCCTGGATTATCATTAAAAACAGAATCAATCGGCCTTGCTGGTATTACTGAAGTACCGCTTGTTATTGTGGATACACAACGTGGTGGTCCGTCTACTGGTTTACCAACAAAACAAGAGCATTCTGACTTAATGGCAATGATTTATGGCACTCATGGTGAAATTCCAAAAATCGTAATTGCACCAAGTACTGTTGAAGAAGCATTCTACGATACTGCTGAGGCATTCAACCTCGCAGAAGAATATCAATGCCCAGTCATCGTTCTATCTGACCTTCAATTATCTCTTGGAAAACAAACAGTTGAACCGCTTGATTTCTCTAAAGTTGAAATTCGCCGGGGTAAGCTTGTGACAGAAGAGCTTCCAGAACTTCCTAACAAAGAATACTTTAAACGTTATGAAGTAACAGAAGATGGTATTTCACCACGTACCATTCCTGGTATGAAGAACGGTATCCACCATGTTACTGGTGTTGAACATGCAGAGACAGGTAAACCTTCTGAGTCACCAGTTAACCGTGTTCAACAAATGGATAAGCGTTTTCGTAAGATTGAACATATTCATTTTAATACACCTGTTTATAAAAATGCGCCACACGAAGAGGCTGATTTATTAATCGTAGGTTTTAACTCTACTCGCGGCGTTATAGAAGAAGCAATGGGACGTCTTGAAAAAGATGGATTGAAAGTAAACCATGCACATGTGCGTTTAGTTCATCCATTCCCAGCTGATGAACTTCGTCCGCTTGTTCAATCAGCTAAGAAAGTCATTGTAATTGAAAATAATGCAACAGGACAGTTAGCTGACCTTATCAAAATGAATGTAGGCTATCCTGAAAAAATAACTAAGTATGTTAAATATGACGGAAATCCATTCCTTCCTCATGAAGTTCATTCAAAATGTAAGGAGTTGTTCTAAATGGCCACTTTTAAAGACTTTAGAAATGATGTAAAACCGAACTGGTGCCCTGGCTGTGGTGACTTCTCTGTACAAGCAGCAATTCAACGTGCAGCAGCTAATGTTGGCTTAGACCCTGAAAATCTTGCTGTTGTTTCTGGTATCGGCTGTTCTGGACGTATTTCAGGTTATATTAATTCCTATGGTTTTCATGGCATCCACGGTCGTTCCCTTCCAATCGCCCAAGGGGTAAAAATGGCTAACCGTGACTTAACTGTTATTGCTTCCGGCGGTGACGGAGACGGATATGCAATTGGTATGTCTCATACAATTCACGCAATCCGCCGTAACATTGATATTACTTATATTGTAATGGATAACCAAATTTATGGTTTGACAAAAGGCCAAACTTCACCAAGATCGGCAGTAGGGTTCAAAACAAAATCTACTCCAATGGGATCAATTGAGCAGGCTATTTCACCAATGGAAATGGCTTTAACAGCCGGCGCAACATTTGTTGCACAAAGTTTCTCAACTGATCTTAAAGATCTTGTAGCATTAATTGAAGCAGGAATTAACCATAAAGGATTTTCTTTAATTAATGTATTCAGTCCATGTGTTACTTATAATAAAATCAACACCTATGACTGGTTCAAAGAAAACTTAACTAAATTAAGTGATGTTGAAGGCTACGATTCAACAAATCGTAAAATGGCTATGCAGACATTAATGAAATACAATGGTCTTGTAACAGGTCTTATTTACGAAAACAATGAGCATCCTTCCTATCAAGAGTTAGTTCATGGTTATGATGAAAAACCATTAACAAAGTCAGACCTTACTCTTAACCAAGAACACTTTGATAAATTAGTTGCAGAATTTATGTAATAAAGGATCATACAAGAAAGCCCGGGGACTCTATTCCCGGGTTTTTTTATACTTTATGAGTTTATCAGTTTTGACTTTAAGAATGGTTCAAGGTTCATCAGCAGATGCATTGTACGCAGGAAAGGCGTTAGCTTTATCCAGGAGAGCCAAGTTAAGTTAGTTTCTCCTCGAATAAGTTATAAAAGAATGATTCATAAAGCGCCTCTTTAAACAGATTGAGGTTAATTACCTTCATTCTGTAAGTCAAAAGGCCATCAGGGATATTTTGGGGCAATGAGGAAAAACTGCTGAGAAATCATCACAAGGACAAGCTATCCTTGCTCCAAAGGTACTTACCTTTCTTATATGTGTCCAATTTTGGGACACCTGGATTTTCTATTGTTTTCAAGGGATGAAACCTTTATACTATAATAATGTGCAGAGAAAGGTTTTTTATTCTATTCTTATGCTGTGCAGGTCATTATATAAAGAATGAAGTTTACTTTATTTTGTAAAGAAAGGGGTTATTTCATACATGAATGAGAAACAACGTTTAGAAGGTCAGCAAGTGAATACTGCTAATTCTTCGGACAAAAAATCCGAAAAGGATTACAGTAAATACTTTACACAAGTTATTACACCGCCTTCTTTAAAAGAAGCAAAAAAAAGAGGAAAATCCGAGATTCAGTATCATGATGACTTTGGAATTCCCGAAGAATTTAGAGGAATGGGAGAAGGACGTAAGTTTTACATTCGTACTTACGGCTGTCAAATGAATGAACATGATACCGAGGTAATGGCAGGAATTTTTTTGGCCCTGGGATATGAACCTACGGATAATACTGAAGATGCCAATGTGATTCTGCTTAACACATGCGCAATTCGTGAAAATGCAGAAAATAAAGTATTTGGTGAACTTGGCCATTTAAAGTCATTAAAAATGGAGAAACCAGATCTTCTTTTAGGTGTCTGCGGCTGTATGTCACAGGAAGAATCTGTTGTGAACAAAATTTTAAAAACATATCATCATGTTGATATGATTTTTGGTACCCATAATATCCACCGCCTGCCGCATATTTTGAATGAGGCGTATATGTCTAAAGAAATGGTGGTTGAAGTATGGTCAAAGGAAGGGGACGTTATTGAAAACCTTCCGAAAGAACGTAAAGGCCAAATTAAGGCATGGGTTAATATTATGTACGGTTGTGATAAATTCTGCACCTATTGTATCGTACCTTACACACGCGGAAAAGAGCGCAGCCGTCGTCCTGAAGAGATTATTCAGGAAGTACGCCATCTGGCAGCACAAGGATATAAAGAAATCACTCTTCTGGGTCAAAACGTAAATGCTTACGGGAAGGATTTTGAAGACATTCAGTATGGCCTTGGTGATTTAATGGATGAAATCCGTAAAATTGATATCCCGCGTGTCCGCTTTACAACAAGTCATCCACGTGATTTTGATGACCATTTGATTGAAGTTCTGGCAAAGGGCGGAAATCTAATGGATCATATTCATCTGCCAGTACAATCAGGGTCTACAGATATTTTAAAAATTATGGCTCGAAAATATACAAGAGAACAATATTTAGAGCTTGTTAGGAAGATTAAAGCAGCAATTCCGAACGTTTCGTTGACAACAGATATTATTGTAGGATATCCAAATGAAACAGAAGAACAATTCGAGGAAACACTATCCCTATATCGTGAAGTAGGCTATGAAACTGCCTATACCTTTATATATTCACCAAGGGAAGGAACACCTGCCGCAAAAATGGAAGACAATGTTCCTATGGAAGTGAAAAAGGAACGCTTACAGCGTTTAAATAACCTGGTAAATGAGCTTTCCGCCGAGGCTATGAAAAAATATGAAGGTCAAATCGTCGAAGTATTAGTCGATGGGGAAAGCAAGAACAACCCTGATGTCCTTGCAGGGTATACAACGAAAAACAAACTTGTAAACTTTAAAGGACCAAAATCTGCCATTGGTAATATTGTAAAGGTTAAAATTAACGAGGCAAAAACTTGGTCTTTAAATGGAGAAATGGTGGAAGAAAACGAACCGGCAGAGGTGAAATAAAGTGGCTAACTATACAAAAGATGATATTGTTTCTCGTGCAACAGATTTAGCACGGATGATTGCGGAAACGGATGAAGTAGACTTTTTCAAAAGAGCAGAAGCACATATTCACGAAAATCCAAAAGTAAAAACAATGATTTCTGATATCAAAGGATTGCAAAAGCAAGCAGTAAATCTTCAACATTATGGAAAACCAGAAGCATTGAAAAAGGTTGAAGAAAAGATTGCTGCCATTGAAGCAGAATTGGATGCCATTCCAATTGTTCAAGAATTTAAACGGTCTCAGCTTGAAGTAAATGAATTACTGCAATTAATCGCTTCAACTATTTCCAACACAGTCACTGACGAAGTGATTACCTCTACTGGAGGGGACTTATTAAGCGGTGAAACAGGCGCCAGCATCAACAATGGCGGCGCAGATTGTGCTGGTCACGCAGATTGCGATCATGAGCATTAATAATAAGCCAGGCCTTATATAGGGCCTGGCTTTTTACATATGAACTAATATATTTGAAAAGCCGGACATCAGGCACACCTCCATTCATCCAGCATAAGATGTCATGACTAAACTTTTATCCTGCTTTTGAAAAAATTTCAACTCACACTAGTATAGACATTCGCATAGGATGAAATGAAAAGAAATGAGGAGGGTTCGCGCAAAATGGGAGAATATAGAGAGATATTTGCGAAAGCCGTAGTCGCGAAAGGACGTAAATATACCTCGTCCAATCATACGATTAGCCCGGCACATAATCCATCGAGCATTCTCGGCTGTTGGGTTATCAACCATAAATACAACGCGAAAAAAGTTGGTAAAACAGTAGAGATTCACGGCTCATATGACATCAACACTTGGTATTCTTATAATGACAATACCAAAACAGAAGTAGTGACCGAACGTGTTCAATACACAGATGTCATCAAGTTAAAATACCGTGACAGTGACTGCATGGATGATAGCGAAATTGTAGCCAAAGTGCTGCAGCAGCCGAATACTTGTGAAGCAGTAATTTCCCCAAATGGCAATAAAATTATCGTTCATGTCGAAAGAGAATTCCTTGTTGAGGTCATTGGAGAGACAAAGGTTTGTGTAAGAGTCAATCCAGACGGCTGTAAAGATGAGGAAGAAGATTGGGGAATGGATGTAGACGACGAGGAATTCGAAGAACTCAATCCGGATTTCTTAGTCGGCGGTGAAGAAGAATAACCATAACTAGGAGGTTTTTACTTCCTAGTTTTTTCTTTTTTATTTTGAATTTCAAAGGAAAAAATGAAGCACCTTAATGATAGGAGGTGCTTCACGATGGAACCAAGACAGCCTGGAAATAAAAGAATGCCCGATTTTGACACATTAAATGATCGAATCATTGCCGAAAAACCTTCTGGACCCATGTTAGTAATCAAGACAAATCTTGATTCAAAGAGTGTAGCAGAGGAAAACCCTTATTACCAAGGTAAGGATGTGGAAGATCCAAAGGAGTTTCAAAATTATTTTGAAGAATGAAAGCCAAGGTTATTCCCCTTGGCTTTCCTCCCATTCATGTTTTAATAAAGATAACACATATGTATCGTGTGACTGATTATTTTGATAGATGTATCCTCGAAGCAGCCCTTCATTTGTGAATCCCAGCTTTTTAAGAAGCTTTAAAGAAACTTCATTTTCAGGGTAAACAACCGCACCAACCCGGTATAACTCCAATTGTTGAAAACTAAAGTCAAGAATCTCTTTTAAAGCTTCAGAGGCAAAGCCGTTTCCCCAAAATGCCGGATGCAGTTCGTATCCAATCTCAGCCCGCTTATTATTAAGCTGCAAGGAATTTAAACCAATCGTACCAATTATTCTTTGATTTTCCTTCAGTTTGATGCCCCAGCGAATGCCCCTTTTTTCATGATAATTCTTGTGATACATATCAATTAATTTAGTGGCTTCAGCCGGCAATACGAATGGATCCGTTCCATAATATTTTGTTACTTCTTCGAGGGATAAGATACCGAATATGCTATCTAAATGTTGGTGTGTAATTTCAATTAATTTTAGTCTTTTTGTTTCTAGTGTAGGAAAAGCCACTGTCTCACCCCAATTCCACATTCTATATATCAGTGTATATGGAATGATGGTAAAAATAAAGAATTTTGGCATCTTAAAATGGGTAATACAAAAAAATAATTAGGACATTTTAGTAACTTCTGATGTGATATTATCATTTTTAACTGAACTGTATTACACAACAACAACAAACAGCAATAGAGAACGATGTCTTTGGCTGCCCTGATAGGTCCCTCTTTAAATTGAAAAATGAAGCATTCGGGACAAACACTTAGATAAAACATATAATAGAGCTATATTTAAAAAGTTGAAAGGGGAAGCAAAAATGGAAAATGAAAATAAAATAAAAACAACGATTGAAACTAAAAATATCAGTTTGGCATTGGCTAATAAAATGCTTGAAGCCGCTCTATTAAAAGCAGAGGAGCTGGGTATGCCATTTAGCATTGCCATTGTTGACCGGACTGGAAATTTGAAAACCTTTGCTGCACAGGATGGAGCCCAGGTTCTAAGTATAGAAATTGCTCAAAATAAAGCATTTTCTGCTGCCGCCTACAACAGGCCTACCCATGAGTGGTATGATAGAATCAAAAATGACCCTCCATTGCTTCATGGAATAGTACATACTAAAAAATTAGTGATTTTTGGCGGAGGCTATCCAATTAGTATAAATGGTGAATTAATTGGCGGTATAGGGGTAAGCGGCGGCCACTATACTCAAGACATGCAAGTATGTGAAGCTGCCCTGGAAGTGTTAAAAAATTACGTTTAGAATTTGTTGAGTTATTGTGAAATACTGCTGCATAGCTTTTCTAAAATCAAATATTATTTATGAAAGGAAGAGAGTAATCAAAGTAGTTGGTTGCTTTCTCCTTTTTATTATCTGAAAATTTTGATATGATAGTGATATAGTTTTTAGTGAAAGCAGAAAGGAGAAAGTAAATGATTTTACAGCTGGAAGATGTTTCGTTAAAACGTGATGGAAATTGGATTTTACAAAATATTAATTGGAATATTGAGCAAGGTGAACATTGGGTATTATTTGGTTTAAACGGTTCTGGGAAAACATCGATATTAAATTTATTAAATGCCTATAATTTCCCGACAAAAGGAAAGATAACAGTTCTTGGGATGGAATTTGGAAAAACGTATCTTGGTGAAAAACTCCGGAAGCAAATCGGGTTTGTTTCCTCGTCACTGCAGGAAAAATTTCATGCTGGTGACAATGCATTTGAGGTCGTATTAAGCGGAGCATTTGCGTCTATTGGTTTATATGAAACTCCAACAGACGAAATGAGGGAAAAGGCTGGCGTGCTGCTTGAAGAATTGGGATGTAATGACTATGCTAACCGGCGGTATATAACATTATCTCAAGGTGAAAAACAACGTGTTCAAATTGCCCGGGCTTTAATGGCTGAACCAGCTCTGCTCATACTGGATGAACCGACAAATGGATTAGATTTTGTGGCCCGTGAGAAACTGCTGGAAACAGTTGAACACATTGCAGAAAAAACAAATGCACCAACAATCATTTATGTTACCCACCATGTAGAGGAAATTTTACCTATTTTTAATAAAACCCTTCTACTAAAAGAAGGAAATGTATTTTCTGCTGGAGATACAAAAGATATTTTATCAGGTGAACAGCTTACAAAGTTTTTCGACATGCCGGTGAGTGTATTATGGGAGAACAATCGGCCATTATTATCAAAAAAGCAGCCAGTGTCAGGCACCATGTGAAAAATTCCCATGGTGCTGACGTTTCTCCTCTATTTTTAGAGCATTTTATTCTGGATTTTTGTAATTACTTTACTTCGTGGAGGAAGACTTTTGGTAAGCCATACATTTCCTCCTACTACTGAGCCTTTACCTATAACGGTCTCACCGCCTAGTATGGTAGCGCCGGCATATACAGTTACATCATCCTCAAGGACAGGGTGACGTCTATTTCCGCCTTTAATAATCTCTCCATTATGATCTCTTTGAAATGAGAATGCACCAAGTGTTACACCTTGGTAAACTGTTACGTTATTACCAATAATGGTTGTTTCTCCAATAACAATTCCAGTACCGTGGTCCATAAAAAAACTATGTCCAATAGTGGCACCTGGATGAATATCTATGCCTGTTTTACTATGTGAGTATTCCGATATTACACGAGCTATTAAAGTATAGCCCATTTTATAAAATTCATGGGATATCCTATGGACAATAATAGAGAAAACTCCAGGATAAGTTAGCACAATTTCTTGGTAACTTTTAGCTGCAGGATCCTTTTGATAAGCTGCTTTAATATCCTGTAGAATAATGGCTCTTAATTCAGGTATTTTTTCGATAAATGCAAGAGAGTTTTGGTTTATCAGCTGTTTATTCCCAGTATAAGATAATAACTGCTGCACTTGTATATGTAGTTTGGTTAAATTGTTTAAAGTAAAGTCAATGTCCTGATTTGAAAAATAGTATTCTGGTAAAAGTACTTTTATAGTATTATCAATAAAATCTGGAACTTTCCTTAAATCAATTTTAAGGGGGGGAGCTTGAGATTCCAGCTGCTCTTGAACCTGGTCTTGTAACTTATTAAAAACATCTAATAATCTGCTATGTTCCATAAAAAATCCAGTCCTAACTTTGTAATTTATTTTAAGTTTATTATACATATAATTTTATTTCAAACAACTAGAATTTACAAAATTTATAACATTCGAAAATCAAAATTCTGTATAACGAGAAAAAAGGCTTTGCTGGCAAATGAAAATGCTGCATCAGGGTTAACCTGGTGCAGCCATTTTAAACCCAAATATTTTTTGAGGTTGAGCTATGTTATATTTAAAAAGTCTGAAACCATTTTTGTATATTCATCAATTGGATAGGATTTATATAATAGACTAGATAACCGTATCGGGTCCCCGAAGAAATACCTCTCATATTGAGTCTGCCTTGTGCCAAACGAACTCATTGTCAGTTCCCATGCCAGCCGAAAGATTTTTACCCGGTCTTCTGCCGTCCTCGAGGCACCTTGAAGGTATTGGTCCAAATCAGGTTTTATTGCCGATTTGAAATCTTCCTCGGTTGGTAAGGTCACCATACCGCTTGCTCCTACCAATTGGATAATTTCACTAAAACGAGGGTATATTCGCGGGAAAATATTAGTGGCAGTTTGGAGTGGAGCCATATTGGGTCTTAAATATCCCCATTCATCTATTTCTGCTTCTACCTCTGATTTAATTAACAATGCCTTCATCGTTTCAAGACCTATGATAATTTCTGATAATTTCTCCTGGATGTGCTGATAACTGCTTACATTAATCGTTTCGACAAGGAGTCCAGCGACACCTAGAACGAATTCTGTTTTTGCAATTTGTCTCGTCACCGCCTGATGGGTGGCATAATTATGGAAAGAACTGAGCGAGATAAATTCATTCGCAGCCTCAACATTATTATAGAAAAAGACACAATCCCATGGAACGAGTACATGATCAAACACTAAAATGGTGTCCATTTCCTCATATTGCGAACTAAGCGGAGAATTATAGGCAGAGTCTCCGCCGACAAATGATTCCCGGCAGATAAATTTTAACCCCTTTGTATTAGAAGGAATCGAGAAAGCGTAGGCATCTGCGTCCATATAAACTCCTCCGGCAGAATAAACCAATACCTCATCCGTCAGTCCGCCTTGAGTGGCTAAAAGGCGTGCCCCTTTTACAATGATTCCTTTTTCATTATGATCAATCACGCGTGCTGCAATCGGCTCTTTTGAAAAATCGATATTTAGCTGTGAGCGATTTACCTGCGGGGTGATAAATGTATGTGTAAAGGAAAGATCGTTTTCCTTCGCCCTGTTATATAGAGAACGAATATTTTCGGGGAAACAATTTTCTCTGCCTTCTAAAATAGCTGCCGAGGAGGCAAAAGCCATGATGACAGAATTCATATAATCAGGGCTTCTTCCCATCATCCCATGTGTGTGGTTTGCCCAAATTTCCATCATTGTCCTTCTATTTAACAAATCTTCATGTGTTTTTGGCTGTAAATAAGAAAGTCCAATCGGTTCTCCTGTTTCGGGGGATAAATAGGTAAGTTTCCTGTGCAGGAGGGGGTCATGCTGCAAATCATAAAGAGATGCCTTACTTTTAATAATTCCTTTAAATGCAGGATGTTCTGAAATCCTTCCTTCTATTTTTTTACCATCCAGCCAGATGTTTGGATTAAGCCGATCAATCCGTTCAATAAATTCTTTTCCGCTAATGGCTCCCATATAACCACCCCTTAATTTGGGCCATTAAAAAATTTTGAGCTAGTTTATTTTATTGGATAGATGGTTAACTTGTTCCGAAAAAGGCAATAAAGGGCGGATGACTTGAAAGATCATATTTAAAGGAATCCGTGTATAGTCCGACTTTCATCCCGCTTTTTTAATCATTCAGTTTCCTATTGTCATGTAAGGTGGAACCAGAAGTACAAAATCATGTATTGAAACATTCTAAGCCATTCAACGTTTACCCGCTTTTTATGTTCACTGTAAGCTTTAACATTGGCTCATTTATTCTCTTCTATATCCACTAAATGTTCCTGTTGTAATTGCAATAATGCCTTTTTAATCGTATTTCGGCTGACTCCTATATTCCTTAAATAAATCACTTTCATATAATTTTTGAGATGTTTTAAAGGTAAATGATCATGACGGGCCAGCAGGACATACTACTTTAACAAACTTTAGAAAAGGTTTTAGAGTACAAATTGAATTGGCTGCTGTTTTGTAATAATAGAATACGAAAAGCAGCCCCAACAGTGATGTATGTTAGGGATGCTTTTCGCTTAAATTATACGGGATTATGCCTTTTATCTAAAATGTGAATAAATAGTGAAAATTATATGTGAAGAAAATGTGAAAAACACATGAAGAAGCTTCACATTTTTTTATTAAGCTCTATAATACCCATATAGGTATAAAACCCATTGGGGTATATCTGATAGACTGTTAACAAAAATGCTTGGAGGGAAAAACATGACACAGAAAGTAATCATCGTAGGCGGAGTTGCTGGCGGAGCTACTGCTGCTGCCAGATTAAGAAGATTAAGTGAAGAAGTAGAAATCATTCTTGTAGAACGCGGGGAACATATTTCATTTGCAAATTGCGGACTTCCCTACTTTATTGGTGAAACCATCCAGGATCGAAGCAAATTATTAGTACAAACCGTAAAAGGAATGTCAGAACGGTTTAATCTTGATATCCGTAATTTAAGTGAGGTAGTAAGTATTGAACCTGAAAGTAAGAAAGTAATGATCAAGAATTTACAAAATGGAGAAGTGTACGAAGAATCCTATGATAAGTTATTACTTTCACCAGGAGCTAGACCAATCGTACCACCTATCCCTGGATTAAATGAAACCAAGTCCTTATTTACACTAAGGAATATTCCAGATACTGACAAAATCAAAAGTTATGTTGATGCCAAGTTTCCTAAAAAGGCAGTTGTTATTGGCGGTGGATTTATTGGTATAGAAATGGCTGAAAACTTAGTGGACAGGGGAATCGACGTTACCATTATTGAAATGGCTAATCAAGTTATGGCACCCATCGATTTTGAAATGGCCAGTATTTTACACACTCATTTAAAAGAAAAAGGCGTAACTTTAGTCTTAGAAAATGGTGTGCAATCATTTGCTGAGCAAGGAAACAAGGTTATCCTTTCCGATGGAACAGTAATCGAAACCGATATGACCATTTTATCAATCGGAGTCAGACCAGAAAATGAATTAGCCAAGACAGCAGGATTGGAAATGGGAGAGAGAGGGGGAATTATTGTTAATGAATACCTTCAAACCTCAAATGAAGATATTTATGCTGTTGGTGATGCGGTCGAGGTTGTCGATTATATTAGCGGAACAAAGGCGATGATCCCGTTAGCAGGACCTGCCAACAGCCAAGGACGGATTGCGGCAAACAATATGATGGGCAAAAAAGAGAAGTATCAAGGAACAATGGGTACTTCGATTGCCAAGGTATTTGATTTGACTGTTGCGGCAACAGGAAACAATGAGAAAACATTGAAACGCTTAGAGGTGCCATATGAAGTTGTTCATATTCACCCAAGTTCACATGCAGGATACTTTCCGGGAGCAGCTCCGATTGCCTTAAAATTAATTTTTGATAAAGAAACCGGAAAAATTTTCGGCGCCCAAGCCGTCGGGGCAGACGGGGTGGATAAGCGCATTGACGTAATTGCAACTGCCATAATAGGTGGATTGACAGCAGAAGACTTAACAAACCTGGAATTGTCATATGCCCCTCCTTATTCATCTGCAAAAGATCCGGTTAATATGGCTGGTTATGTGGCTTCCAATATTATGGAGAACGAAGTGGAAATGGTTCAGTGGCACGAAATTGACAAAATCGTTGCAGACGGAGGACTTGTCATCGACGTTCGTGAGCCAATGGAGCGGGAATTTGGTTTTATCGAAGGTTCCATTAATATTCCTTTAAATGATTTAAGAAACAGATTAGAAGAGCTGCCAAAGAACCAGACCATTTATGTCAGCTGCCAAGTCGGATTAAGAGGATATTTGGCAAGCAGAATTTTAAAAAACAACGGCTATCATGTTAAAAATGTGGATGGCGGGTGGAAAACATATTCCTCCGTGTTCGGAAGCAATGTAAACAAAAATGTTGTAACCTCAACTAACGAACTTGGGGAAACCGTTGTAAATAATGCAAATATTATAAAAGCCGATTCGGTTTTAGATGTAAGCGGCTTAACTTGCCCAATGCCAGTCATCAAATTGAAAAAAGGTTTAGATACATTGAAAAGCGGACAAATATTAGAGCTGTATGTCACAGATAAGGGAGCTCTAAACGATCTGCCGGCTTGGGCAAAAAATGCAGGTCATACGATCCTAAAAACGGAAATCGAAAAAAATCTAATCAAATTTTGGATTGAAAAAAACTAAGTGAGTGTAACCTTTTAGTAAGACGTTTTCTATTGAGGTACCCACAACAATAAAAGATAGTAGAAAAGCAAGGCAGTTCATTCACATGAATTCGCTTTGCTTTTTTATTAGTATAGTAGGGTTTTTAGATATTTGGATGGTTAACATGGAAGTAAAATCCAATGTTTTTATAGTTGCAAATTTGTCCTGCGGGAGTAAGGGAAAGGGGGGAAAGACCCCGCAGGCGCCAAAGCACCGAGGAAGGCTCCCCAAACCGCCCCCGGAAAGCGAAGTGACTGGAGAGGGAATAAAAAAACAGACTCTAAAAAAGAGTCTGTCCATGTTTGGCATATTATTAAGCTTTTTGAACGTTAGCTGCTTGTGCTCCACGTTGACCTTGCTCAACATCAAAAGTCACATCTTGACCTTCTTCTAATGTCTTGTACCCTTCGCCTTGGATAGCTGAGAAATGAACGAATACATCTTCTCCACCTTCACGTTCGATGAATCCGAAGCCTTTTTCGCCATTAAACCATTTTACTTTACCTTTTTCCATGTTTGTTGCCTCCTAGTGTGATAGAACACACAATGTATTACTATCCTTGCTCTCAGTGATCATCAAGACGAAAAGTTTTTACTAATACTATCCTTTACACCGAACAAAAATAATTCTTCTTTAGAATAGCATGTTTAGAAATAGTTTGCAAGGAATAAAATTTTTTAACTAAAGCTCCCCCCATTAGTAAAATAAGCTTCTTCATTACTATTACCGTATATTTACTCAAAACAATAAAAAGCAATGTGATTCAAGTTGAACAACTTTTATACTTGCATGATCCTGTGCAGGGACTCCAAAAGAATGTCTTAACCTTTTATACCAATATTATTAATTACAATTTAAACTAAATAAATTTTATTAAAAATTGCATGATCTGATTTTGTAGACAATTCTTTTCTCATAAACGACACGGGAAAATATGGAGGATAATAAGTTAGAATCAAAAGATGACCTAGAAAGATAATAAATTTGAAAGGGAAAGTATTATAGGAGATTACAGTAAATAAGGTGCTGGACGCAGCTTACTCATACCGATTGTAAAAATGAAAACAGAAATAAATAGTTATGAATCATAACAAAATTTTAGTTTGGTCTTGACAGCAAAGTTCATAAGCACTCTTTTTTGCATACTGAAAAAAATTTTATAATACTATTGACTTTATACCTATAGGGGTATATTATAAAGCTTATCAATGAGATTCATCCATTGAAGGAGGCTAAAATGATCATACTAATTTTGATAACATTAATTATATCATTTATACTATATAAAAGATATTTTCCGGTTCTTGGTGTTCATTTTATTCATTTAAAGGATTTAGAAGTAGAGAAAATAAAGATCATAGATATTAGAGACTATAATGTGTCCTACAAGGATCCTATCAAGGGTTCAATAAATATCCCGATCGCCTACCTAAATAGAAGTATTGAAGAAATTCCTGATAATGATTTATATATCGTCACATCAAGTTCACTTGAAAAAAATGTTGGAATTCGTTTTCTTAGAAAAAAAGGTTTCCGGGTTGTCGGATATTCCATTTCTAACCATAACAAAAATTCATTAAAGAAAAATTCTTTAAATATAGAAAATAATTGTTGTTAAAGGAGAAAAATTTATGGATTACACTGATCAAATTAAAAATAGAGTAAAACGGATTGAAGGACAGTTAAGAGGAATTTTAAGAATGATGGAAGAAAAACAGGATTGCAAAGAAGTAATCACTCAGTTGTCTGCATCCAGAACTGCCATCGATCGTACAATTGGTGTTATTGTAAGTTCCAATTTGGTAGAATGTGTACAAAAAGCGAATGACCAAGAGGATAGAAGCATGGAGGAAATTGTTAAAGAAGCTGTCAATTTGCTTGTAAAAAGCCGATGATTTTTTAAGAAAATACTATACCCAATAAGGTGATATAAAAATCTTGGAGGGTATACTATTTTCTTCATAAAAATACACCTAATGATAAGATAATGAGGGAGAAAATCATTTTAAATAGTAAAAAAACGTTGACACCTTTTATACTTTTGCTTACTATTATACCCATTGGGGTAATCAAACGGGAGAGGAGAAGATTTCATGATGAGTATTGATAAGGTATTAGATGCAAAAGGATTAGCATGTCCAATGCCGATTGTAAAAACAAAAAAGGCGATGGATGAACTTGAATCTAGTCAAGTAGTAGAAATCCATACCACTGATAAGGGTGCAAAAAATGATCTTGCAGCCTGGGCTAAATCAGCTGGACATGAGTTATTGAAATATGATGAAGAAAATGCGGTATTAAAGTTTTGGATTAAAAAAGGATAATTTTTTTGACACTAAAATATACCCATACCAGTAATGGTTTAATACATTATTTTACTTTCAGTAAATTACCGCATGGTATATAAGGAGCATTCCTGTTAGAAGGATTTTCGGGGACTTGAACAAAAAGGAGCCCTCTTGGTATGATACGGGGTGTCAAATCGTGGCGAGATGACCCCTAACTTAGTTAACCAAGGAGGACTCCAATAAT